>JAFTOD010000004.1 GCA_017451525.1 Paludibacteraceae bacterium | reverse complement strand
GCGTGCTCACCCATAATCCTTACGTTTCAAATAAAAGAGATGCCTCCTCTACTCACATGGAGCATTAATCCAACTTTCGCTGGGCTATTCCCCGATTATGGACAGATTGCACACCTGTTACGCACCCGTGCGCCGGTCGCCACCAAAGTAAGCAAGCTTACTCCGTGCTGCCCCTCGACTTGCATGTGTTAGGCCTGTCGCTAGCGTTCATCCTGAGCCAGGATCAAACTCTTCGTTGTAAAAAGAAATTAATTTTTAGCTCAGAATAACCTTAAATCTATTGTGTACTTTATTAACGGGAACTTTGTTACAATTTACATTGTTCTCCCAATTTGAGTATTTCTACTCACTTGTACTACATCTATTGCTTCAATCTCTCAAAGATCACTGTGATTTTGCGCCTCATTTTCGTTTAGCGCGAAATCGGCTGCAAAGGTACTGCTTTTTTTCGGACTGACCAAATTTTTAAGCAACTTTTTTCAACTTTCTTTGCACTTTTTTCGTAAGTGGCTGATTTTCAGCATTACAATATTTTAGCATTTTCGCTCCATTTTTCTGCTCACTTGCAGTAAGCGCGAAAACGGCTGCAAAGGTACTGCTTTTTTGTGAACTGACCAAATATTTTAGCATAAAAAATGTCGAAAAACATCATTTTCTTTATAAACCACTGATTATCAATAATAGCTAAAAATCTATGGTCTTAGGTGCAATTATTATATAACAAAAAGTACATTTATATTCGTGTGTGCATCATATATATAATTATAGTATTGTGCGTACGCGCATATGCGCGCGCATGAAATAGAGAAACGGCACACATCATGTGTGCCGTTGTGGAGATAGCGGGATTCGAACCCGCGTCCAAACAAGGAACCAATATGCTTTCTACACGTTTATCTTGGCCTTTATTTTCGAGCAATGGCAAGACCCAAGCCACCAACCATTGCCTTATCTGCTAAAATCTCATTTCTGCATCGCAGCCTACAGAAACCAGCCCTGATATTTCCGCACCGCTTGATCCTATCAGCCTCTGGGCGTTGGCTTGGAGCGATGTCTCGGTTCAGCACCTTGTGCCGAAACTAGGCGAATCTACTATGCTTCGATTACGCAGCGAGAGCTACAGTATTGTTGCCAGTTATAATGGCGAACCCGATTAACGAGCGGTGTTCATGCTCGGCGTGCTTACATACCTGTTCTACCTGCTGTCAAAACCAAATATCCCCTCGTTATTCGATTTGCATAAACAGATTGCGCTGCAAAGGTAGTGTTTTTTTTTGACATATGCAAATTATAATTGCAAAACATTTATTTGACACCTGTATTCAAATAAAAAAGAAGGCGTATCGATGGTAGATACGCCTTCTTCGTTTATCTTAATATGTGTTTAAGACTTATATTGATTACTCTGCCATTTGACCAAGAGCATTGTACATCACACCATCGCGCAAGATATACATTTGACCATTGCGAATGACTTTAACAGCCTTATTCTCTACGACCACATTGTCGATAGCAGAGTGTACGGAAGTAGCTATCCAAATCTGATCTGCTACCACATCATAATAGAAGTCATATACACCTGGAGCAAGAACAATATTGTCATTTACAGTATTTTCTAACACAAGCTCTTTGCAACCATCTTTCACATTACCGCACCAATGTTTAGCAGTTCCATTCTCAAGACGTACAACCTTTACTGAATCGCCTTCTGCAATTGTTTGACCAATGAGCATGTACTCTTCACTCTCTGCACTTTCATTCTTGGTCATAGCAATACCATTTGCCCAATCGCCCTTTACACCCATCAAGACGTATGAAATTGACACTTCTTCTCCTGTCAAACCTTCCAATGAGATTTTTTTACTCTCGGCATCAAATAATACTGTTACTGTTGTTTCTTCTTTTGACAATGTTATTACAATATTATTATTATCTCCGCCAGTTACTTCAGCATATGCACCTTGTAAATCACTAAATCCCCAACTGCAACCATCATCCCAAGTTCCATTGGTAACTTTTATTTCGTTAGCACCAGCATGAAGGATTACATCTTTTTTATAGATATTACCTTCACCTGCCATTGCATAAGCATCGTCTGGATTAGTCCAACCATTGAAAGAACCTGTTACATAATATGCCGAAGGAGTAGGATCAGGAGTTTCTCCTGTTTCTGTTAAGCCCTCAAAAGTAATCTTGTCAGTATTCTTATTATAAACCACTACTACCTCTTTTCCAGCAGTAAGCTTAACAAGAATATTTCCATCGTTACCTGGAGCTCTAGAAACCTCTTCATATTTAGCACCTACAGCATCATATCCCTTGGCATTATCCCATGTTCCATTGGTAACTTTCATTTGGTGCTCACCAGCATCAAGACTTAAAGTTGCTTTATAAACATCGCCTACGAGAGCCATACCACAACTAGGATCAGGGTTGACCCAACCATTAAATGAACCTGCTACATAATAATCATATGTTGGCGTTGGAACACCTACTGCAGTAGCTGCCTCTTCCTTTGTATACCAACCATTTTTAACGTAATATTTACCAGCAGTCCATTTCAAGTTACCTGTTTGCTTATCACCATTCTTCTTGTTTGTAAAAATTATGTTAGCATAAGCACCAGCATCTGCTGTAAAAGACCAAACATCCTTACCTGCAATTTGTTCTGACTCTTTAGTTGCTGCGACTCCTGGCCATTGCGTATCAGATGCAGAACCTCCCCAACCATGAACTGTGATATCACCAGTCCAATCTTCTGCGTTTACGAAGTAAACGGTTTCTTGTGCTGCAAACATTGACATTACCATTGTCAATGCTGCAAATAATGTAAAGATTTTTTTCATAATAAAATGAATTAATAGTTAATAAATAAAAGTTAATTAAATAAGTTAATAAATTAAAAATTATTTTGTTTATTTTATAAATTTATGTCCATTTTGAATTACAACTCCGTGATAGTTAGCATCTACTTGCTGTCCCAAGATATTGTAGAATGGCTGAGCGGGATCTAAGGTTGGTTGAAGAAGCGTATCAAGAGATGTCGTAATATCATCATCTTGTCCGCGTAAACGGACTCTCATTCTTGGTGCAGCAGAAGCAGCAGTGGCTTGTTGAGGCAAGACATAACACTCGAATGGTTGCAATGTAGTAGCAGAGCGTTGGAGCACGAAATCATTCGTTGCACGCAAGACATACACATTCTCTTGCAACGTCTGTCGTAGAAGTGTATTATTACCCTGTATTGCCATTTGAGTAGTAGGTGTCAATGGTTCGAATGAAGTGGATAGTTCATTCCATTTTCTTGTTCCGTGGAACGTTACCACACGATCATTATAATACCCATTCTTTTCGGGGAATTGAATAATATAGGGTTTATTGGCTTCTAAGGTCGTTGTGAAGTCAAAATAGAGCTCACCATTTTGCACACCCACTGGTTCAGCCAAATAATAGTTTCCTCCATTTGATAGTTGCCATGGCGAGAGTTTATATTCTCCATCATCCTCCACAGTCACTTTCTCCACTTCGAAAGGCAAATAGAGCGTTTCCCATTTACCCGGAGTAAAGACACGCTTATATATAAGCGCTCCCACATACTCATCCTTTATTTCATAGACACCATCACCTTGGTTTGCAGTACCATAGTGATAGATAGTTGAACTTGCACCATCAGCACAATTGATTAACTTTGCCGCATTGTTTTCCCAACCATAGCATACATCCTCATAAGTAAGCAAGTCCGCAGATTGAGTACCTGCATTATTATTAAAGATAAAATTAATCTCTCTTGGTTGTCCGTCGCTAAAGCGGTAGTAGTAAAGTCCCCCTACATTTGTTTGAGTTAACTGTGTGCCTGGCCAGTTTCCTGTCAATTTTTCTTCATTGCTATCCCAACTATACAAATATACATCCGACCAGCTATCTGGTTTTTTAAATGCAATCGTAATCGGTAATTCTTGTGGAGGATCGTAGGTATAAACATGTGTTTGCACTGCAGATTTACCATATATCGACTCAGCATAAGCCTTCAAGGTCATAGTACCTTCTATGGTGATGGCACCAGTATAAGTTCGTTTGGTGTTAGAAGACATTGGGTCAGAACCATCCACGGTGTAATAAATAGTGGTTGACTCACCCAATTTACCCAAAGCACGCATTGTCACCGACATCGAAGAGGTTCGATAAGTGGTAGATTTTGGAGTAATCGTCAACTCTGGAGTAAGCGGAGAATTTGGTTTTACCCACATAGAATAACCAGCACCAGAAGCCACTTCCGTATAACCAGCATGAGATGACTTACGGTTGCCTAATTCCAAAATCAAAGTACCATTAGCACCTGTAACCGTGGCACGATACCCATTATAATCTCCTTCGTCTTGCACGGCACTTTCCGAGTGAACACCTACTGCCTTACGAGCAAGAATCATCTTTTTGATTTCATTGCCATACTTTTTCCAATGAGGATAGAATATACATGGCACACCTGGCATAGAAAGGATAAAGGCGTTTGCTTCCAACAAGTGGTAACTCATATTGTCCGACATAGATTGGAAGTTTCCACCAAACTCACTATCATTACGTTCGAATGTATCGTGATTATCAATAAATGTTACAGCCCACTTTCCCTTACCTTTACCAAGTAAACCTGAACCTAAACATTTCGAATAATCCCCTTTGGCTATACCGTCATTTATAGCACTATATTTAGTACCAAAATCAAGTGCAAGAGTATTCTCTCCAGCATCTACAATACGATCCCAAAGTACATTGGCATCACCATCCCAATACTCTATCATTGAAAAGTACGCTCCCGCAGTAGCATTATAATCATCCACATGCGACATATGGAAACCTTTGCAATAGTCATAGCGGAAACCATCATATTTCATCTCATTAATCATCCATTGCGCATAAGCACGACACATCTGACGCACTTTTTCATCGCCATGTGCCAAATCACGAGCTGAACCATAATTCGACTCACCACCATATCCATCTTCCCAAGCACCAGTAGCTGCACCTTGACAACTACCCGCACCTGAATCAGAATTCATTTCATCATTCTGACTGATATAACTTCCATCTATTTGGAATTTTCCATATTCGCCAAAATCTTGCTCATAGAAAGTACACCACCCCTCTTTTGTGTCGATATGGTTTACGACCATATCTGCAATCACTTTGGTGCCACCATCATGAAGCAGTTGTATCAAAGTTTCCAACTCAGCACGAGTGCCCCAATCACTATTTTGATTGCTATATTGTTTAGGGTGATACCCCACACCACCAGAAGACATTGCAGAAGGTGGCAACCAAATAAGATCAAAATACGAGGATATTTCAGCAGCCTGTTGCTGCAAGTTATACCAACGTGTACAGCCGTAATATTTATCTTGGTTGGAATCCCAATAGAAACCTTGTAGCATCACATCTGGGCATGCAGATGGCACAGACGAGCTATATAGTGGGTCTTGATTGTGATCCACTCCATAGGTCGTCCATTTCCCCTGATTTGCTCCCCAGCCTTGAATGGTATAACAGTCTTTATCTAAAGGAATTACTAAATCAGCTGTTTGATTCCACAAGTATTCACTTTCCCAAGAAAAACTCGTGGCAGCAGGTGCCATACGTATGAAGATAATCTTGTCGTTATTATCGGGTACATATACCTTATATACATATCCCACATGCAAGGACATAGCTATATCCTGTTCTACAGTGTTTCCCCAAGAATGAACATAAAACTTAGCATTATCCGAATGCCACAGGTTCTTCGTATTCAAATAAATAGTTCGATAACCATCTGGTGCGGGTTCTGGTTCGTAAACCTCTCCCTTTACAGGATAGACCACAGACAAAGTATTAGTCGCATATGTCCATACAAACTTGTATTCACCCATCTGATCGGCTATAATCTGGCAATTATAACGATCCGAACCATCGCCTTGCTCAAGCGACCAATCCGAACAATTAGTTCGGGTCATAGTCTCCTGACTTCCAAGCCACTTATCGTTCACCACCATTTTAAACGTGTAAGTGTCAGCCTCTAATAATACTGTGACCGATGCTGTCAATCCATCATCTGATTTCACCAAACGAGAGAGCTCAGTATTCCAACCATTCATTGAACCTGCAAGGCTGATGACAAAATCTGGCAATAGATCCGCGACCTCGTTCTTATCATACCAATCATCAATATCAATAGTACCCTCACTATTATAAACATAATACTTGCCTGTTGTCCATGCCAAATCAGGAGTTTGTTCAGCTGCACCGCTGTTGAAAATCACATTCCCATAACCAACACCAGACGTAAACTTATAGATGTCATATCCACCAATCTGTTCCCCTGTAGGTGTTAATACTTCGCCTGGCCAACTTGCATTGTTATTGTTTTCATCAACCCAAGCATATACATTAACCGTCTGCCATCTCGCCGTATTTACAAAATAGACAGATTGTTGTTCGTAGTTTGCAGTAAGCGTATAAGCACCAGTTGATTTGGTAGTGATACCGATAGTTGGAGATGTTGTAGATCCTGACTGTAAGGTGATGCCATTGCCTAATGTCCAAAAGGCAAAAGAATGCCCTTTGATATCAGGCGCTGTAATATCGCTCACAGTTTTAACGCCCACTGACGTGGTCACATTATCTTGTACATCCTCACCATTACATTTATACGAAATGGTTACATTATGTGTTTCTTCCGCTGGAACCTTTACCGTTACCGTCGCACTTGCGGCAGTTGTCGAAGTAAGGTCTGTATAACCTTTAGGATGATAGGTTATCGTTGCAGTTATAGTATATGTACCTTCTGCTGATGCGCTGAAAGTATTCCCAGAAATTTTCGCATTAGCACTTGGGCTAATACTATACGAGGTTGATTTTATCGCATTTAAATCTGTGTTAGAACTCAAAGATGGTGTCAATGTGATATTGACATCAGTAAACACATTGGTGGAAGAAGCTGTCAACTTTCCCGTAGATTCATGTTTCACAGCTGTACCCCAAGTCACAGATGTAGAACCCTCACTAAACTGTGAGATGTAGTTGCTCGTTGAAGAAAGAGTAATATCACCCGTTTGGTTCCATTTATTATCCCATGATGGAGCAGTAGAGGTATTGTTACGAGTAAGAATAACTCCGTTCCATGTTCCAGAAGGAATAACCACATAGTATTGACTACCTGAATATTTAACAGAATGTGCAGACCAAGCATATTTGCCATTAGAATTATAGAAATATGCAAAGTTTCCATTGCCATTTGTGCCAGCAATCCACCAATTAACTGCACTCATGTTAAAATACAAACGAGCTGATCCATCACTAGTAATCGTTGCTGACCACGCATTCATGGTCAGCAAGATTATAGTAAATATAGCGAGAATCTTCTTCACGAACCTCAATCTTTACAAACGGAGTCTATATCTTATTAACGAATGTATTTATATCCGTTTTGGATTACGACGCCTTGATAATCTGCACTCACTGGTTGACCAAGGACATTGTACATTGGCTGGTTTATATCCAAGGCAGGAGCATCTTTTTCCGTTTTGATATTTTCAACATCTGAACCCGAACACTCTGGATCGATTTCAGCCTTTTGTTCATCTTCGTTCCAAATATAACATACATCTTCATCTACGTACAAGTCGGCTGTTTGTACTCCTTCGCCATTATTAAAGATCACATTGACTTCACGCATTGCCTCTGGGAAAGTGTAGTATAACCAGCCATTGGTATCCTTATTTGTCCACTCTGTACCAGGCCATTCGCCCAAGAGAGGGGTAGAAGCCATATCCCATGCGTAGAGATATACGCTTGCCCATGATTCTGGAGGGAAGAATTTCACTACCAACGCCGTCGTTTGTGGTGCTTGATAAGTATAGGTATGAGTTTGTACCTCTGTTTCTTTTGCACCATCTACAGCATATGCCTTTAGCGTGGTCGTCTTAGTGATAACAACTGGAGCAGTATATTGCTTTTTGGTAGAAGATGTCTTAGGATCTGAATTATCCAATGTATAGTAAATCGCTGGTGTACCTTCTTCACCCACAGTGCTCATTGTGATTTCCAATGATTCAGTCTTAAACACTTTTCCTTCTGGCGCAACCATGAGTTGGAATGGAATATCAGAGAGCGAACAATTCTGACTCAATACCTCCATGCCATTCCACTCGTAGCAAGCATCTTGATCGAGGAGAATGTCACTTGATTGCTCTCCAGCGCCGTTACTAAAGATGATATTAACCTCGCGTACATCGCCTGGGAACACATGGTACAACCAGCCTTCTGCATCCTTGGTTTTCCACTCCATACCTGGCCATGCACCTAAGTTAGCACCATCCCAAGCATAGAGGTACACATTCTCCCATGTAGCAGGAGGCATAAATTTCACGGTGAGAGGGGTGGTTTGTGGTGGTTGGTAGGTATATGTAGCCTCTTGTACTGCTGATTTCACACCATTGAGTTCTGCATAAGCTTTCACGGTCACCGTTCCCTGTACAGAGAATGTCTGGGTGTAGGTTTTCTTAGTGGCAGAAGTGGTAGGGTCAGAGCCATCTACCGTATAATAAATAGTTGGAGTTCCGCTCAAAGCAACAGCACTCATTTCCACTGTAAGAGTCTCCGTCTTATAGGTTGTGGTAGGAGTGATACTCAAGACAGGCACTTCTTTCTCTGTTGTAGTGTAGTACATTGCAAAATTTCCGCCCTTGTATGCCAACGTATATCCCGCTGGCGTTGTGTTGAAGCCACTATTAGGACCGAGCAAGAGGCGGATTGAACCACGTTTACCCGTGATGGTTGATTTGTAATAGCCACTACCAGCCTCATCGTTCACTTGGGATTCAGAGTGTACGCCCGCAGCCTTACGCGCCAATACCATCTTACCGATAGCATCTTTGTATTTTACCCAATGAGGATAGAACACACATGGTACACCAGGCATAGAAAGAATAAAGGCATTGGCACCAAGCACGCGGTCTTTGTTGTAGTCTTCCATAGATTTACCGCAGCCGCCAATCTCGTCGTTATTATCGCGACCGCCCTTGCAACCGAAATAGGTGTCGTGGCTATCCACAAATGTGACAGCATACTTGCTTAAGCCAGCACCTAAAAGACCCGATCCCCTGCATTGTTCATATTTTCCATCTGCAATACCTTGAATAGCGGAATATTTAGTGCTAAAGTCAAACGCTAATGTATTCCAGTTTACATCATTGAGGTAACTCTTGATGTTGTTCATATCCCCATTCCAGAACTCCACTACCGAAAAGTAGTTCTCTGAAGCACTGTTGTACATATCAATGTATTTGCCTTTGAAGCCCTGTGCATAGTCATAGCGCCAGCCATCGAAGCCAATGACATTCTTCATCCATTTGAGGTACGCTTTCATCATCTCTTGCACTTCGGGTTTTGCGTGTGCCCAGTCGCGCGCAGATCCATAGTTGTCTTGCCCATTATAGCCTCCATCTTCTGGTCCAGTAGCCTTGCCCTTGCAATCTCCTGCTTCAGGATTGGAGTTAACTTCATCGGATTTAGCAATCCAAGAAGCATCTGGTTCAAAAGTACCATACTCACCAAAGTTTTGTGGGAAGAATTCGCACCACGACTTACCACCTGCATGGTTGATGACGATATCTGCAACCACCTTGGTGTTAACAGCGTGCATACGGTTGATGAATTCAATCAACTCTTTTTGACTACCCCAATCGGAGTTTTGGTTACTATAAACAGTTTGGTGATAGCCAGTACCACCCTCTGATTTGCCTGATGGTGGCAACCATACGAGGTCGAAATAAGTACCAATCTCACCTGATTGGCTGAGCAGGACATTCCATTTGGTATTGCCTAATTGTTTTCCGTTAATAAGTACATCACCAGGAGCACCGTCACGGTAGGAGTCGTAGTAGAATGCTTGCAACATCACGTCCTCGCACTCTGAAGGAACGGAGTTAGCATTGATAGGTTTCTCGTCTGTAAAATTGCCCTTAACAGTAATGCTTGCGCCATTGAAAGCGACATCCACATTACCCTTTGTAGCCAACTTAAAGACCACGTTGCCATCGCTATCACCTGCGACCCCCTTTGGAGCGTTTTGCACAGCAGAGAAGCCCCAGTTTTGGTCCCAAGTACCATTGGTAATCTTCATACGATATATGGTACCTGCTGCCAAATCTTTGAATGTGTAAGAGAAGGTGTTGTCAGCATTTTTGGTCATTTTGATAGCTGTTGCGCTCCAAGCAACGGCTGCACCCACAAGTTCTTCAGAACCAGTCACATAGTATGCAGCATTAGGGTCCGGAGTAGGAGGAGTACCACAATTTTGTCCAGGACCAATATAAAGTATATCGTCCTCATATTTGAGTTTGATGTAGAAATCATACGAACCTGCAGCATTGCAAATCAAGTGGTCCGCATTCTTAGTAAACTTTTGATACTCACCGTATGGATCAATAGCGCACATCCATGAGGCATCATTTGAAAAATCGTATAGTTGCACTTTATCACCTTGATTCAACGCAACACAAGAAACAAGATACTGGTCACGACCTTGAGCATCTTTTTCGGCTACAGAAGTTGCTTCCAACTTAGTAGTGCCATTAATTAACAACCCATAAGGTTCAGCATATACGGAAATGCTGCCACATAGCAAACCTGCTAACAAAAAGAAGTAGAACTTTTTCATCATATTAAATTTAGTTTATTATTCGTTTTATAAGTCCACATTAAGCCATATCAAGCCTGCAAAGGTACTATTTTTTTTTGACATAGACAAGTAAAATTGAAAAACGCCCTATTTTTTGCGCAAGTTTTTTATGCAAACGGTTGCATTTTCAACTTGAAAATCTACTTGCCATTCAGCATAATCAAGGTGATAAACTCGCTCTGAATCAGTCTGATAAGCAGGGCGCGGGTCTTGACTCAAGATTTCTTTCAACGCTTCCCATGGGCATGACTGCGCACGCGCATTTTTCAACAAGCCCTCATCAATCTGCACTTCCAAAAAATAATCTTGCGTAGCTTCCGCAAAACCACTTTTTGCATCGGGATGGCTATCAGAAAATGCCAAGTATGGCTTGATGTCGTATATCGGTGTACCATCCAGCAAGTCCGCCCCCGAAACAACGAGGACAAGACCATCATTCGCGGTTTCCTCAATGCGCAGCAGCTTCACACTGGTCAATCCTATGGGATTAGGACGGAAAGGAGAGCGCGTGGCAAATACTCCCATGCGCTTATTGCCACCCAAACGAGGCGGACGCACCGTGGGAGACCATGGCTGTTGACAGTTGACAGGTGACAGTTGACAGGTGGCAGGTTTTTCTTTTGTATTCGCGGAAAAACCCCAGAGCAGCCACAGATGTGAGTAATCCTCTATTCCTCGCAAAGCTTCGCGTACGCGATACGCGCGCGTAAATATTATATGTGTCTCAAGACAAGAATCCTCCCTACTTTGTCGAGGGATGCCAAACTTCTGCGAAAAGCCATTTCGTGCGTATGCTATAATATCGAGCTTCATTGCTTTTTAACTGCTATATCCTACGTTTATCCTACGTATATCTTACGTATATCCTACGTATATGGTACGTAATTGATAAGGGATTGATAAAGGGTTAATATGAAGTTAATATGAAGTTATTATGGAATTACTATGGAATTATTATGGTGGTATTGTGGTGGTATTGTGGAGTAATTATTCGTTTCGGCTGTATATTTTGGAGTGATGGTAGCATTTCTTTCTAGTATTTTAGCGATTTTTGCAAGCAAATATTCATTTTTTAGAAAAAAAACGCTGAAATATTTGGTCAATCCAAAAAAAAGCAGTACCTTTGCACCCGCTTTCGCAAAGAAAGAGGGGTGCCATAGCTCAGTTGGTAGAGCAAAGGACTGAAAATCCTTGTGTCCCCGGTTCGATTCCTGGTGGCACCACAAAAAAGACTTCGAAAATTCGAAGTCTTTTTTGTTTATAGCACTAAATCAATGCTGCAAGGAACTTCTCCGCCTCCATAGCAGCCTTACAACCACTAGCAGCCGCTACGATAGCTTGGCGATAATGCGGGTCGGCACAATCACCAGCAGCAAAAACACCAGCCACATTAGTACGCGGACTATCTCCGTCCACCACGATATACCCCTCTGCATCACGATTGAGGTAGTCGGCAAAGAGATCGGTATTGGGTTTATGCCCGATTGCCAAGAAAAATCCATCAATAGCAATATGGCGCACCTCCTCCTCTGGAGTACCTTTTTTATAGATTAGATCAGCTCCCTCTACCTTGGTTTCACCAGTGAGTTTCAGCGTATTATGTTCGAAGAGAATCTCAATCTTCGGATTATTCTTTACACGCTGTTGCATGATTTCGGACGCACGGAGATAAGGTTTGCGCACAATCATATAGACCTTCTCGCACAAGCCAGCCAAATAGTTTGCCTCTTCGCAAGCAGTATCGCCACCACCAACAACAGCTACAGTCTTCTTACGATAAAAGAAACCATCGCAAGTAGCACATGCGGAAACACCACGACCCTTATAGTCTTCCTCCGACTGGATACCCAAGAACTTAGCACTTGCGCCTGTAGCAATAATCACAGTATCAGCCTCATAAAGTTGGTCATCCTCCACCCACACCTTCTTTGGAGAAGTGGAAAAATCCACTTTAGTAACCATTCCTGATACAAACTCTGCGCCGAAGCGTTCGGCTTGACGACGCATATCATCCATCATTTGATAAGGCTCTACGCCATCTGGATAGCCAGGGAAATTCTCCACTTCTGTGGTAATCATCAATTGTCCACCAACTTGCATACCCTCTATAAGCACAGGCTGGAGATTAGCACGTGAGGCATAAATAGCGGCAGTATAGCCAGCAGGACCAGAGCCAATAATAAGACACTTCATATATTTAGATTTGACGTTTTAGGCTACAAAGGTACAAAAATATTTACAATTTACCAAATTTGCGATATACAATTTGTATTACACTCAAAACAAAGCAAAAATACCCCACTTTTCCCCACCAAACACAATAAAGTCCATATCAATCTGTTTTCCAAGCACTTAACCTGTTGATAAAATTTTTGAAAACATACTAAAAACATTGTTTAAAAAAAAATTGTGGGGAAATGTGGGGAATATGAAATATTTTTTGTAACTTTGCAGCGGAATTCAGAGAAAGACCGCCTGAAGGCTGTCAGAAGTCGGACCACTACGTTGTTAGACCGCCTTTGGCTGTTAGAAATTAAAATTGAAAATTATGAACACATTTATTGGAAACATAGAAGCACGGTTGGACGGAAAAGGTCGCGTGTTTGTTCCTGCAAGCTACAGAAAAATACTTGCAGAGATGGGTTCTACGCAAATTGTGATGCGTAGAGATACTGATAATGAGTGTGTTGTCTTCTATCCCGAACATGTTTGGCACGCGAAAGTGAGCGAACTGCGCGAAGCGTTGGATGAATGGGACCCAGAAGACCAGATGATATTGATGCAGTTTATGTCGGAGGCAGAGATGTTGGATATGGATAGCCAAGGACGTGTACTGCTGCAAAAGAGAACTTTGGAAATGATTGGTGCAGAGCAAGATATACTGTTTGTAGGCATGCTGGATCGCTTTGCGATATGGAACCCAACCGTGTTCGCAGAGAAGCAAATGCCACAAAAAGACTTGGCCGAGCGCATCAGAATACGCATGAAATCGAAATCCCAGCCGCGTCAGAAGGAGCTTACGACATAGAACTCACTTTGTTTGTTGTGGTCGCCGTCCTTCTTCCTTTATCCTCAAGCCCACGAGGCTTGCGGATGGAAAAAAATTAACAATAAAGAATATAGATTATGAATTTAGAATTCTTTAAGAACCATTAAACCTAACCAACTATGAATGAGATTTATCACATTCCCGCGATGCTGAGAGAGACAATCCAAGGGTTGAATATTCAACCCGATGGATTGTATGTGGACGTGACCTTCGGTGGAGGTGGACATTCGCGTGCAATTTTGGATCAACTTAGCGAACAAGGCAAGTTGTATTCTTTCGATCAAGATTTAGATACCTTGCAAAATGTAATGCACCAAGACAACTGGCAGTTTGTGCACAGCAATTTCCGTTATTTGCGGAATTTTATGGACTACTACGGCGTGAAGCAGATAGATGGTTTGTTGGCAGACTTGGGAGTGTCGTTCCACCATTTTGATTGTCCAGAAAGAGGATTTAGTTTTCGTTTCTCTGCTCCATTGGATATGCGAATGAATCAGACGGGAGGTAAGACGGCGGCGGATATTCTAAATACATACAGCGAAGAAGACCTCGCGCGCGTACTATATATATATGGTGAGCTGAAAAACTCGCGGCAGATTGCGAAGAAGATTGTGAAAGCAAGAGGGCAGAAAGCGATAGAAAGGACGGAGGAGTTGGTGGAAGTGGTAATGGGGAAGACCCCCTCGGTCCCCCTTCAAGGGGGAAAAGATGGGCAGGAGTTAGACATTCCTGCTGGAGCGAAGAAAGATTTGGCGAGATTGTTTCAAGCACTACGTATAGAGGTGAATGATGAGATGGGGGCACTGAGAGAGATGTTGCTGGCAGCCAAAGACTTGCTGAAACCCGGAGGTAGGATAGTGATACTGACCTATCATTCGTTGGAAGATAGAATGGTGAAGAACTTTCTGCGTTCGGGGAACTTGGAAGGGAAGATAGAGAAAGATTTTTATGGCAACATACTGAGTCCGTTTAAGGTGATTGAGAAGGGACTAACTGCTAGCGAAGAAGAAGTAGAACGCAATCCGAGAGCCAGAAGTGCAAAACTGAGAGTGGCGGAGAAGATAGTTTAGAATGATGAATTATGGCAAAACTATCGATTAAAGAAATATTGAGCGGAAATGTGCTAAGCCACGGGTGGTTTAAGCAACAATATAAATTGCTCCTACTGATAAGCGGACTGATATTCTTCTATATCTATAGCGGCTATCAATCGCAACGCCAACAACGCATGTTGAGCGATCTGCAAAAAGAGTTGCAAGATGTGCAGATGACCCAGCTGACCGTAAACTCGGAACTGATGAACAAGAGCCGTCAGTCGTCTATCTCGAAAATGCTGAAAGAGAAAGGCAGCAAAGTGACCGAGAGTAATAAACCTGCTATTCGAATACAATGAGCGAAAATCTGAAACATACTATTTTGCGTTTTGCTATCGTGTTTGTGATGATAGCTCTGCTGTTTGTAGTAGTGTTTATTCGCATTGTTGTGATTCAAACCGCTCAACGTGAGCAGTGGGAGAGTCTGGTGGATCAGCGCGAGTCTAATTATAAAACAATCAGGGCAATACGAGGCAATATCTTTGATTGCGAGGGAAGGCTGCTGGCAAGTAGTGTGCCTCAATATAGCATTCATATGGATACTCGTGTGGAGGCGCTGCATATGAATAATGGCGAACTGTTTTGGTCGCATGTGGATAGTATTGCAGAGGGATTGAGCAGGATTGTGGGCGACCAAACGAAAGAAGAATACCGCGCGCGAATGGTGAATGCCTATCGCAGCAAATCGAGGAAGGAAAGGAATATCCGACTGAGTAGCAAGCGCATATCTTATACTCAGTTGAAAGAAATCAAAGAGTTGCCATTGATTCGTCGTGGAGTATATAAGAGTGGTTTTTATGCAGAAGACTTGAACTTGCGCGTAAAACCCTTTAACAGTCTGGGCAGCAGAACGATAGGCAATATCTATGCTGCCAGTGGAGAAGCCAAATCGGGCTTGGAGATGCGATATGACTCGTATCTGCGAGGCGAAGATGGTATGAGTGTAAGGCAGAAAATTGCAGGCGGTTGGCAGAATGTGCCTATTCGTGAGGCGGAGAATGGTTGTGATGTGCACACCACTTTTGATGCCAACCTGATGGATATTTGCGAAACGGCACTGCGCAAACGACTAGAACATACGAAGGCGGATTGGGGTTGTGTGGTATTGATGGATGTACAAACGGGTGAGATCAAAGCGATGAGTAACTTGGATCGCGGAGAGGATGAACAATACTATGAGGTTGCTAATCACGCCGTTATACGTATGGAGCCAGGTTCAACGTTTAAGACTATTTCGCTGATGGCGGCGTTGGATGATGGTAAAGTGGATATGGAAGATACGATTCGCGTATATGAAAAAGGTTGGACGTATCACGGCTCAAAACATACCGACGCGCACCCAGCAGATACCGTGTATGATATTCGTCAGGCGTTGGCAGTGAGTAGCAATATTGCTCTAGCTAAGATTGTGACGGAAGGGTATGATGGTAGTGCGAAGAAGTTTGTTAAGAAGCTGAAAAACATGGGATTATGTGATAGCGTGGACTATACTATCCCTGGTGCGAAACAAGCGTTGATCAATGTGCCGAACGACACAGTGACAATCTCGAAGATGGCATATGGCTATTCGGTGGAGTTGAGTCCACTGCAGATGCTGATGTTCTATAATGGTATTGCCAATGATGGAAAGATGATGACTCCGTTGATGGTCAAGGAGATACGCAAGAATGGTAAGCTGATTGAGGAGTTTGAGAGTAGTGTGGTAAAGAGCAGCATGTGTAGTGCATCTACGCTTAAAGGCATACGCGAATGTCTGCACGATGTGGTTTGGAATGATACTTTGGGTACTGCGTCAGTCAATCCTTGGGGTACACGCAAAGCGCAGAGTGATTTGGTGGCTATTGCAGGTAAGACGGGTACGGCACAAATTTTGGAAAAAGGCTATAACAATCGCCGTCACCGTATGTCGTTTGTAGGATATTTCCCAGAGGAAGAACCTCAGTACACGTGCATTTGCGTGATTCATGGTCCGCAATGGCCATACGATGCGGGTATGGACTGTGGTAGCGTGGTGCGGCATATTGCGGAAAAGACCATGGCGTATGCGGGAGAGTATGTGATTGATGACGGGCAATTGGTGATGAAGGTGAGGGAATAGTGTTTAGTGTTTAGTGTTTAGAGTTTAGTGTTTAGAGATATGAGAATACAAGATTTGTTGGCTGATATTGAAGTATTGCGAGTTGTAGGCGATACGAACGTGGAAGTGACTGATATTCAGTTTGATTCGCGCCGTGTGGGTGAGGGTTGTTTGTTTGTGGCGCAAGTGGGTACAGCAGCCGATGGACACGCGTATATTGAGCAATGTGTGGCGAAAGGTGCAGTAGCCGTGGTACTGGAGAAAGAGGAATATATCAAGGATGATGGCGTATGCTATATCCTGGTCAAAAACAGCGATGAGGCGTTGGGCAAGATGGCGCACTATTGGTATGGTGAACCTAGCAAGAAACTGAAATTGGTGGGCGTGACAGGTACGAATGGCAAAACGACTACCGCAACATTGCTATACAAACTTTTCAAAGCATTGGGCTACAAGGCAGGATTGCTTTCGACGGTGGTGAACTATGTGGATGATGAGGCAGTGGCTGCGACGCATACGACGCCTAATGCATTGGAACTGAATGCATTGCTAGCCAAGATGGTAGCAGCAGGTTGTACGCATGCGTTTATGGAAGTGAGTAGCCACGCCATCGCTCAAGAGCGTATTGCAGGGTTGGAGTATGCAGGCGCGTTGTTCACGAATCTGACACGCGACCATTTGGATTATCACAAGACGTTTGATAACTACCGCGATACGAAGAAAGTGCTATTTGACCGATTGGGCAAAGAGGCGTTTGCAATAACGAATATTGATGATAGGAATGGACTCGTGATGACGCAAAACTGTCGCGGTCGCGTGCTGACTTATTCCACCCATAGCATGGCGGATTTCCGTGGCAAGATACTGGAGGAGGGCTTCGATGGTATGCTGCTGCGCGTACAGAGTACGTTGGGTGCGGTGAATACGGAAGTGTTTGTGCCGCTGGTAGGTCGGTTCAATGTGAGCAACTTGCTGTTGATCTATGGTGCTACGGTGGCATTGGGTGAAGATGCGATGGAAGTGCTGCGTATCTTGAGTGGGTTGCAACCTGTGAATGGTCGCTTTGAGACTATCCGCTCGCCAAAGGGCTGGACAGCAGTGATAGACTATGCGCACACCCCCGATGCGGTGGAGAATGTGCTGAAGACTATCAACGAGATTGTGGCGGCGAATGTAGGGAAACAGTCTGCCCCCGCACAAGTGATCACAGTGGTGGGTTGCGGTGGCAATAGAGATAAAGGTAAACGTCCGATTATGGCGAAGAGTGCATATCAATTGAGTACGCAACTGATTTTGACATCTGATAATCCTCGCGATGAAGAACCTGCTGATATTCTGAAAGATATGGCTGCAGGGTTGACCAACGAGGAATTGCGCCATACGCTGATTATAGAAGATCGAGAGTCGGCTATCAAGACGGCTTGCACGTTGGCTAGACAAGGCGATGTGATACTGGTGGCAGGCAAAGGACACGAAGATTATCAGATAGTTAAAGGTGTGAAGCACCACTTTGATGACCATGAAGTGGTGAAGGGATGTTTATAGTTTAGAGAACGCCGCAAAGCGGCTACAGTTTAGAGTTTAAAGGCAGGAATTATGATATACGAATTGTTTCAGTTATTAGGTGATGTGCCAGGGGCACGATTGATGACCTACATCTCGTTTCGCGCGATAGTGGCAGGTGTGATGGGTTTGTGTATAAGTATTTGGGTGGGTAATTGGTTTATCCAGTTGCTCAAACGCAAAAACATATCCGAAACACAGCGCGATGAGAAGATTGACCCATTCAATGTAGCAAAGAAAGGGGTGCCTACGATGGGTGGCGTGGTGATTATTGCTGCCATGCTGATTCCATGTCTATTGATGGGTAAACTGAGCAATGTGTATATGATTTTGATGCTCATCACTACGCTGATTTTAGGCACCTTGGGTTTTGCCGATGACTATATCAAGACTTTCCGAGGCAACAAAGAGGGACTGAATGGTTGGGTGAAGATTGCAGGGCAAATCACATTGGGTTTGATAGTAGGACTGACACTTCGCTATAGCCCAGAAGCCACTATGCACGAGCGCGTTACATCGCATATTGAGAATAACATCACCGTGTTTGAAAAGACGCCTGAAGTGAAGTCCACCCGCACCACTATTCCGTTTGTAAAAGAGCATAACTTCAACTACGCGGATATGTTCTCCTTCTTGGGCGAAACGAATAAATACAAGGCAGGTTGGATATTCTTTGTGATACTGACTATCTTGGTAGTGGCTGCGGTGAGCAATGGTGCCAACCTCAATGATGGTATGGATGGTATGTGTGCAGGCAACTCTGCCATCATTGGCGTGGCGTTGATTGTGCTGGCATACATCAGTGGCAACGTGGTATTCTCCGACTATTTTGATGTGATGTATATCCCTGGTAGCGAAGAACTTGTGGTGTTTATGGCATCGTTTGTAGGCGCACTGATTGGCTTCCTTTGGTGGAATGGTTTTCCTGCGCAAGTATTCATGGGCGACACAGGTAGTCTGACTATCGGAGGTATTATCGGTGTGTGCGCTGTGATTATCCACAAGGAGTTGCTTTTACCTATCTTGTGCGGTATCTTCCTCATGGAGAGCGTGAGCGTGATCGTTCAGACGCAAGTATATAAGTTTGCCAAGAAGAAAGGCATGCACTTGCGTGTGTGGAAGCGTACTCCGCTGCATGACCACTACCGCACCTCTATGGAACAAGTGCTCCGCAACGACCCTACGTGCAAAGTGTTGTTCCAAGGCAAAGGTCCGTTGCAACATGAGAGCAAGATTGTGTTGCGCTTCTGTATCGTGACTTTGATTTTAGCGGCATTGGCTATATTAACCCTTAAAATACGTTAACCTAATTATGAAAAGAATTGTTGTTTTAGGTGCAGGCGAATCGGGCACAGGAGCTGCCATACTGGCGAAAGCCAAAGGTATGGAAGTGTTTGTGAGCGATATGGGAGAGATTGCTCCCATGTACCAAGCCCTGCTTGACCAGCACCACATTGCTTGGGAGTCGGGCAAACACACGCCCGAACTCATTCTCAATGCTGACGAGGTGATTAAGTCGCCAGGTATTCCACTCACGGCACCGCTGGTGAAGCAACTCATAGCACAAGGCACGCCAATCCTCTCGGAGATTGAGTTCGCTGCACGTTACACCAACGCCAAGATGATTTGTATCACGGGTTCGAATGGCAAGACCACGACTACTTCGCTGATTTTTGACATGCTCCGCCGTGCGGGATTGGACGTGGGTTTGGCAGGTAATATCGGCAATTCGTTGGCATTGCAAGTGGCGCAAGAGGACCATGCGTACTATGTGATTGAGCTCTCGTCATTCCAATTGGACAACTGCTACGACTTTAAGGCGGATATTGCTATTTTGCTCAATATCACGCCTGACCACTTGGATAGATACGACCATCAGTTCCAGAATTATGTGGATGCGAAGTTCCGTATCACGCGCAACCAAACGAGCAAGGATGCGTTCATCTACTGGAGCGAAGACCCAGTCATCAATCGCGAGATTGCACGTATTCAACCACAGGCAACATTGTATCCATTCGGCAGCAATGAGCAGAACGTGGCATATACCGATGGCAGTCACTTGGTAGTGAGTGTCAAACCAGATGTGGCACCATTGCGTGTGCCGCTCGAAGAACTGAGTCTGAAAGGCAAGCACAACCAACTCAACTCGATGGCTGCAGGTTTGGCAGCACAGATATTGCATATCCACAACGATGTTATTCGTGAGAGCTTGCAGCAGTTTGCAGGCGTGGACCATCGTCTGCAATATGTGGCTACGGTGAAAGGGGTGCGCTATGTGAATGACTCCAAAGCCACGAATGTGAACTCTTGTTGGTACGCGCTTGAGAGTATGACCACTCCTACCGTGCTCATTCTCGGTGGAACCGACAAAGGCAACGACTATAGCGAAATCGATGAGTTGGTCCGTGAAAAATGCCACACACTGATTTTCATGGGTAAGGACAATCGCAAACTGATTCAGCACTTTGACGCATTGGGCGTGACGTACATCTCTACCGACAACCTTGCTGATGCTGTACAATCGGCATACGAGGTAGCCAACGAAGGAGATACCGTATTGCTGTCGCCCTGCTGCGCAAGCTTTGACCTCTTCAAGAGTTATGAAGACCGTGGAGAACAATTCATGCAAGCAGTACGAACCCTTTGATACTTTGAAACAAGCGCCTCTGGCGCGTGAAACTTTGAAACCTCAAAATGAACATAACTGACTATAAATCTCGCCTTTTGCAACAGCGCAACTACATCGACAAGGTGTACTGGGTATTGTTTGGCATATTGATAATTGTTGCCATACTGGCATTGTTTTCTGCAAGTAGTACGCTTGCGTTTGAGAAGAATAGTTCCACTCTGGGGCCAATCATGGAGCAGATGCTCTTTATTGCGGCAGGTGTGGTGCTCGCATTTGGATTGCAGTTTGTGCCAAGCAAGTTCATTCGTATTGCTAGTTATTTAGGGTTGGCTATATCGATTGTTTTTCTCTTACTGACCTTCACGGGTATGGGTGTGGAGATCAATGGTGCCAAGCGTTGGCTGCGTATTTTTGGCATCACTTTTCAGCCGTCCGAATTGGCAAAACTCACTCTTATTCTGGTAGTTAGCGATTTGCTGAGCCGAATCAGAAATGAGCACGACGAGAAGAAATACTTCTTCATTGTGCTTGCACTCACAGTAGTGGTTTGTGGCTTGATTCTGGTGGGTAACCTCTCAACTGCTATTCTGTTGGGCGGAATCGTTTTCCTGCTTTTCTTTCTTGCACGCGTACATATTAAGTACTGGGGAACGACGTTGTTGATTGCTGTTTTCTTGCTTATTGCGGGCTATTTCTTCGTCGAGAAAGTATATATCGAACCTAATCGCAGGGTGGAAGGTGTGATGAAACGTGCCACTACTTGGGTGGGGCGTATCGATGATATGATTGCCGAATGGAAGACTCCTGACCAAGAGTTCCGCCTCACCGATGACAACTACCAACGCTCGATTGCTAAGGTAGCTATTGCACGCGGTGGTGCTTCGCCATTGGGTGTGTTGCCAGGTAATAGCCAAGAGCGCGATTTCTTGCCGCAGGCGTTTGCAGACTATATTTTTGCTATTATTGTGGAGGAGTCGGGTATCATAGGGGCACTTTTCTTGATGTTGCTCTATTTGGCTATTTTGTTCCGTTCGTGCCTCAGTAGTAGCAAGTATGCTGACTATTCCGCTATGCTGATGGTGATGGGCTTGGCGTTGATGCTCACGTGTCAAGCATTGGTTAGTATGATGGTGTCGGTAGGTATTGGTCCTGTCACGGGACAACCGCTGCCGATGATCAGTCGAGGTGGTACGAGTGCGCTGATTACCAGTATCTATTTTGGTATTATTATGTGTGTCGCTCGCGAACAAAACGAGCTGCATGCTCGCCAGCAATCTGCCATGGCAGCCAGCGAAGAAGAAGTGCCTGAGATACATATAGAGTAACCATAAACGCCTTTTGTATTTGAGCAAAAAGGCGTTTTATTAAGATTTATCTCCCTTGTACCTTCCTTGTTTTTCTCGTGTAAAAGACCAAGGACGAACCAAGGATGAACCAATGATGAACCTAAGAACTCCCAAACTCAAAAAGTGCGTTTTGTTAAGATTGCCGTCTAAAAGAGTTGACTAAAGTCCTAAAAAAGGTTGACTCCTTTCCTGAAATAGTTGCCTATCCTCTAAACCAAAAACACCCTATTCCCCTTAAAAACCTTAAACACTCCTAAAACTTTTTCTACTCAAAATTTGCACATCCGCAAATTTTTCTGTACCTTTGCACCATAAAATATTCAAACACTCATGAAGTACCTAATCTCTGGTGGCGGAACAGGAGGGCATATCTTCCCTGCCGTAAGCATAGCAAACGCATTGCGCGAAGCTGACCCTAATTGCGAAATACTATTTGTGGGAGCACTCGGACGTATGGAAATGGAGCGCGTACCACAAGCTGGATATAAGATTATCGGTCTGCCTGTCAAAGGATTTGACCGTAGTCGCCCATGGAAGAATATCCTCGTAGTGATTGACCTAATACGCTCAATGATACAAGCGCGTAAGATTGTGCGCGATTTCCGTCCAGATGTGGGAATAGGTGTGGGTGGCTATGCCAGTGGTGCAGCCATGAAAGTGGCAGCGAAAATGGGAGTACCCATCCTATTGCAAGAGCAAAATGGCTTTGCAGGAGTGACCAACAAACTGCTGAAAGATGATGCCAAGAAGATTTGCGTGGCATACGAAGGTATGGAGCGTTTCTTCCCAAAGGATAAAATCATCCTCACAGGTAACCCTGTGCGCCAGAACTTGACTTCAGGCACAAAAGAGGAAGCTATAAAATACTTCAACGAGGAGTTTGGTGTGAACTTCACCACAGAGAAGAAGACGCTACTCATCATAGGCGGTAGTCTAGGTGCGCGCACCATCAACCAAAGCATCATTGCGCACCTCAACGAACTGATAGAAAGCGGAATACAAGTGATTTGGCAAACGGGAAAGAACTACTTTGCGGACTGCAAAGCAGCACTTACCAATAGCGCACTCGCGCGTCCAATAGGCGGAACGCCGTCCAATAGCCCAATAGGGGCGTCCGATGATTGCCAGTTACCTGCAATCATCTGCACCGACTTCGTTAGTCAGATGCCACTAGCATATGCGCTGGCGGACTTAGTGATTTCGCGTGCAGGCGCGTCATCAATATCCGAACTCTGTCTGTTGGGCAAGCCATCTATCTTGGTGCCATCGCCTAACGTAGCCGAAGATCATCAAACGCACAACGCTATAGCGTTGGTCAAGAAAGATGCGGCTGTTTTGGTAAAAGATGCAGATGCCAAGGACGCATTGATAGCTACTGCGCTGCCATTGATAAAGGATGATAAGCAACTGGAATCACTACACAAGAATATCCTCAAACTATCCCTACCCGACTCTGCTAAACATATTGCACAGGAGGTGATGAAACTTGCCAAGAAGTAAAGAAAAAACATAGTTTTTTATCGCCTTTTATGTTCTGCAACATAAAGGGCGATTTTTATTTGCATATATTAAAATAAATTTGTAACTTTGCGTGCTAATTTTTAATAAGTTAAAAAAACAACAAAATCACAATAATTATGAAACGAATCACAACACTTATCGTGAGTATGCTACTTATCGCAAGTAGCGTATGGGCTCGTACACCAGAAGAAGCTGCTGCAATAGCAAGTGGCTTTATGAGCCAAAAGGGTACGGATGCGAGTGTAGTGCAACGCGTCCAACGGGCGAAAAGCACTGGAGTCGCTCAATCCACAGTCAGTTTGGAGTATATCCAAGTTACTAAAGCAAACGACAACGCAGTGTATGTATTTAATCACACTGACGGAGGTTTTGTATTGGTATCTGCCATTGACAATAGCCGCGAAGTTTTAGGCTATAATGACAATGGTCGTTTTGACAAGAACAACATTCCAAAGAACATGCAGTTTTGGTTGCAGATGTATGCAGACGAATTGGCAAGCGTGGATAAGACAGCTACACGCAGCGTCAGTGCAAAAGCGGCAACAAGCACCTATACTGCAGTAAGTCCAATTTTGGATTGTACATGGGGACAAAGTTGGCCATACAATGAGATGTGTCCAACTATCGGTAGCGATCATGCTGTAACTGGTTGTGTAGCAACTGCTATCAGCCAAATCATGTATGCGCACAAGCACCCAGCTAAAGGTACTGATTCACATAGTTATACTAGTGAAACGAACAATATTACAAGTTCTGTGAATTTTGGAAGCACCACATACGATTGGAACAATATGTTGCCATATTATGACTGGTACTATCCAGAGAATTACACCGATGCTCAAGTGTCAGCCGTTGCTACACTATTGTATCACGTAGGCGTATCATCCAATATGGATTATGGTGTAGATGGGAGTGGAGCCTATTCAGGCGAATCATTGTATAACATGACTGAATACTTTGATTATGACAAGGCTATCAACCCGATGTCTAAAGATGTGATGCCAGAAGCGGAAATCTTAACCGCTATCTCAAATGATTTGCAATTAGGACGTCCTGTATATATCAGTGGCTCAACAGTAAACGACGAAGGACATGCTTTCGTATGCGATGGTATAAGACAAGATGGTTATCTGCATATCAACTGGGGTTGGGACGGCTATAGCGATGGCTATTTTGCACTTTCTGCTCTCAACCCTGAAGATCAAGGTACAGGTGGAAGTAGCGACAACTCTGCATTTACGCAATTAGTAGTTGTTTATTCTAATATCAAGCCTGATGAAGGTGGTGCAGCAGTTAGCTATATCACCTGCGACTCATACACTCGTACTTCTGGCAACACCTTGACACTCGGTGCAAGTAATGTAAATTATCGTTTGACTACGTTGATGAACAACGGTTTGGTCGCAGCAGATGGTTCTATCTACTATGATATTTACAATAGCAGCAACCAGCTCCAACATAGTTTGCCTGTTATGGAGATAGGATTGGCTCCTAATTATTACTATACCAATGCCCTTACTTTAGCTGAGACACTTCCAAGTTCAATGGCAAATGGAGAGTACCAATTAGAGGTCTGCTATCATGATGCTAACGGCAATATCTTCCCTATTTGGGTAGCTGGTCTAGGTGAATTGCCTCGCGTAGCATTTAGCGTGAGTGGCAACACCGCTTATTTCGGCGAAGAGGTAGAACTGAATGAATTCACTATTCGCGTGAAGAAAGGTGCTTCATGCGACATGTATACTTCCGACGGTTTATACCTTTGGTGGTGGGTAACTAATCAAGATGGACAATTGGCGAATTTGACATTGAATGCTGACGGATGGTACACAACAACAATCACTTCTACTGCAAGTTCTATCAACTGTTTAGTAGTAAACACTGATGTAGTTAATAATGGTTGGGGAGGACACCAACAAACCATTGACTACACCGACATCACGGGTGATATTTGTTTAGAGATTGGTGCTCCAGATGAATATTACTACTATGACATCTATGAGACATCATGCGAAGAAGAATTTATCCCTGAAGTTAGTACAGTTCCTACTGCTGAAGATTTGGCGGAATACGAGCAAGATGGCTACTTCGTTGCATGTATCAACTTCCAAGGCGAGGTCTGCAACGATATAGTTTTTGCTGGTTCTTACAATAGTTGGGCTACTACTGATCCTGCATCTATGGTTAAATTTGAGGCACTCGAAGGCTTCGATGGCTGGTATGTAGCTGTTATTCCTGTTACTGTTAACGAGGAAGGTGTTGAAGTTAACGATGGTAAACCAGCCCAACTCGCTAACGATGGTTCTTTCTCTTGGGATTACCAAACTGGTGATGTAAATTCTTGGGAACTTATTTCAGGTTCTGTTGATATCACAGCTGGTTATAGTGGTGAATCTGATTTAAGATACTGGAGTTCCGCTGAACCAGTTATCTTGAAATCTCTCTATTTCAAAAATCATAACTCACCATGTCATGTTGTGAGTCACGAATATACGGTTAACTTAATTGCACCTTCTTGCGGTGGGTATGAACCAGCCATCATTGGTAGCTTTAATGACTGGAGCGAGGGCGTAGCAATGTGGTTACAATCCGACGGGTCGTATTCCTACATTTTTACAGATAACGAGGGTGGTTCGTTTAAATTTAAAGCAACTACTGATACTGATTGGAGCAACCAGATTCAATTACCATATGTAAGTGATGATGGCTCAATCGTGTGGGTGGACAATTCAGATATTGTTCTTGATGAGCAAACTACAATCACTATTGATTATTCAAATGGAAAATACACCCTATGTGAAGACGTATTACCTCCTACAGGAGGTATCACCTACGAAATCAATGGTGGTGTGACCAATGACGATAATTGGTTGGGCAAAGGTGACATGTGGACAGCTTTCTGCGCTGACGCGGGTATCACTTTGGGTACTCTTGATGAGGTAAAAGCAAATGCAAACCCTCTTTCTGCTATTTGTACTCCTCTTGGAACTTCTCAATGCCAAGCTATCCTTGACAATGCAAAATGGGATTGGCTGGAGAAATACATTATGGATGTCCAAAATCCACAAGTAGGAGAAACTGTAGGTGCTGGTACAGTTCCTGCTCTTACTGAAGGTGCTGCAGGTGCGACATGGCGTTATGCTTTGGCTGCTTTCTTCGTAGAAACTCAACACACAAGTTGGCCATATTCTGCTGATTTTTCACAAGCAGGACAAGATGCGGCATATATCCCAACATGGAAACATGCTTATGCTAACCCAACCGAGCCAACTGGCGAGTGGGTACTCAATGCTCCTTACAAAGAGGGTTATACGTTTGATGGTTGGTATGCAACTGCTGACTTCTCTGGCGAGAAAGTGACTACCGTAAATGCAGAAACCACTGGCACGCTTTACGCAAAATGGGTAGAGTACATCCCAACGATTGCTGAGGTTTGGGCAATGGAAGATGGCGTAGAAACTAAGATTTCTGGTGTAGTCAACTGGGTACGCGGTACTGATGTGTTTATTCAAGATGCTACTGGAGGATTCCATCTATCTTGCAGCGGAACAAAGCCTGAAGTTGGCACCAAGATTGTTGCCAAGGGTACACGTGGTTCATTGTATGGAAAACCTACATTATCGGGGGCTGTGATTGAATCTGCAGAATCAGCAGAATTTGCCACTCCGATAGTTTCTACATTGGCAGAATTGCTTGCTGACCCATTAAAATACTTCGGTCAACGCGTGTCAGTGCTGGGTGTTTATGTCGCTGAATACGACTCTTATGGTGATATATTTATTGCTGATATAGATGGAGCGAACAAAGTGCAGGGCTACTATATGATGCCAGACCAATCAACATTCCCTGTAGGTACAAAAGTGTCTATTACTGCCGTAGCTTCTTTACACAATGGTACATTTGAATTCGTTGGTGATGTAGCTGGCATTGAAAAGGTAAGTACTGCAAAAAAAGACCAATATGAATATCCTGCTCGTTATGATGGAAAATACACTTTAACGAACAATTGGGTCATCTCCAATATAGAGGGTAATTTCGCGGATAATATGCCTGGTTCTGAAGGCTACGTTCGCGGTATGGCGGCAAAAGATGGTAAGATGTATTTCATTAACCGCGAGACACAATCCATCGTGGTGGTAGATGGTGAAACAGGCGAAATGCTGGCTTCTATTAAGATTACTGGCGAGCATTTGTTCGAAAAAGAAAACGAAGACGGCACATGGAGTAGTGCGGTTACTTTCCCGTTCAACGACATCAAATTTGACCAAGAAGGTCACTGCTTGGTAGGTGCTCTAATCACTAGTCCTAATGAACACTTCATGATTTATGTAGTAGATATTGAGACTGGTGAGGCAGATTTACTCTTTAGCGAACGCTTGGCTGATAACCCTGACTACGCAGATATTTCTTGCCGCTTCGATGCATTTGGTGTAGCTGGTGATATTACCACGGATGGTGTAATCATGGCTGCTGATGCTACTTATGGCAATTGGTTAGTATATCGCTGGTTGATTGTAGATGGTGTGGTTCAAGAGGGTGAGCAGATAGACTGCTCTATTGACATTGACTCAGACCACACATTGTTTTGGGCTCAAAGTGGTTTCTACACAGCATCTCATATTTTCCCATTAGATGAGAAAGGAGAACGCTTCTATGTGGATGGATACAACACTTTGCCAATGTTGTTTGATGAAGATGGTCGTTTAATAGAGGACTTCATTAATTGTCCATATGGTACATCAGTTAATAATGCAGAAGGAGAAATACTCAATATGAACACTGGTCACAATGGTCTCGTTGAGTTCCAAGTAGGCAATGAGTACTTCCTTTTGATGGCTGCAGGTTATACTAATTCATCCGTTCCTTCTTCTTTCGCACTCTACAAGTTCGCTGATGCGGACCGCGCATTCAGCGGTATGGAACCTCTATGGTATTTACCTGCAAATGGTATGGGTAGCGCAGGTAACGGTTGCCGTACAGCACCAGTTGCAGTAGAAGTGGTAGGAAACAAAGCATACCTCTATCTGTATGTCAATAACAATGGTTATGCTCGTTATGAATTCACGGTAGAAGGAGCAGAAAGTGTAGAAAATGACTACACCATTCGCGTGAAGAAAGATGATGTTAGCGATATGGATCTCTCCAATGGATTGTACTTGTGGTGGTGGTATAATGACCAAGCAGGACAATTAGCGAATATGACCTTAGGAGATGATGGTTGGTACACTACAACCATTACTTCTACTGCAAGCTCTATCAACTGTTTAGCCGTAAATACTAATGATTGGACAGGGCAGCAAACTATAGACTATACTAACATCACGGGTGATGTCTGCTTAGCAATTGGTGCAAAGGATTGGATCTATAACTACAATTACAATCTATACGAGATTCCTTGCAGTCCAATGGAATATACTACGGAGCATGACTTTGAGGATACAGAGGCTAATGCACAATGGCGTTTCGTACAAAATGGTCAAACCAACTATTGGACCATAGGCTCTGCCGCAGGTTCAATGGACAGCGGTAGCAACGCGTTGTACATCACTTCGGACGGAAACAACTACACCTATAATAACAATGCAAGCTCTACCTCTTGGGCATATATACCAGTCACAGTAACCGCAATAGATTCCATCACATTCTATTGGAAAGGTGAAGGGGAATCTTATTGTGATGATTTACAAGTATATTTATTCCCTAAAGGATGCACTCCTATTGCTGGTAGCACCTATATCCCAAATAGTGCAATCCAATTGGGCGAATACTTGAGCGGACAAACCGATTGGCAATATTTCAGCGCTATAGCAGGTGTAGATGGTGAATACAACCTCTGCTTGAGATGGTATAACGATGGCTCTATTGGCGAAATGCCTATCGCAGTGGACAACATGGCGATTACCACACCATTGAACACCACCGAATATCCTCTTACTTATGTACTCAATGAGGATGGTACAGCTACAGTAGTAAAATGCGCAACCGATTATTCTGGAAACGTATCCATTCCGACTGTAGTGACGTATAATGGCACAACCTATACCGTGACATCTATTAGTGAAAACGCATTCAAGGAATGTGGATATTTGACGTCAGTGACCATTCCAAATAGCGTGACAAGCATAGGACGTATGGCATTTGCCTATTGCCGATCACTCGAATCCGTTACACTCTCGGAGAATATATCAAGTATTGAAGATCGTACTTTCTATGACTGCGAAAGTTTAACATCAATTACTATTCCTAATAATGTAACGTATGTTGGAAATTATGCGTTCGGATATTGCTACAACTTATCCGCTGTAGCCTTCGGTAATAACGTAACTACTATAGACAGTTATGCATTTGCTGATTGTAGTTCACTATCATCAGTTACAATCCCAGCCAGCGTAAGTTACATTGGATATTCAACTTTTGTAAGTTGCAACTCGCTGAATTCGATTGTAGTGGAGAGTGGCAATACCGCTTACGATAGCCGCAACAACTGCAATGCTATCATCGAAACAGCAAGCAATACTCTTATTGCTGGTTGCCAATCCACGATTATCCCCGAAACAGTAACAACTATCGGAGATAAAGCATTCTACGGTTGCGAAGGATTAACAACTATTGCCATACCTAATAGCGTAACATCTATTGGATATTCTGCTTTTGCATACTGTGATAATTTATCTTCTGTAGATTTAGGCGATGGTATAACAACTATCCATGGTAGCGCATTTGAGTACTGCTATGCAATGACATCCGTCACAATTCCTGCAAGCGTAACAGAAATCGGAAGTTGGGCGTTCTATTACTGTCCTACTATCGTTATGGAAGGAACAACGCCACCTACGATTTCAAGCTCTACATTCAAATCCGAAGCAACAATCTTCGTGCCATGTACAGCACTTGATACATACTTGGCAACCTCTGTATGGCAAGATCTGAATCTGCAAGGTAGCAACTACACCGTTACACTGTCAACTACCGAAGGTGGTTATGCACAGATTACCGCATCGGATTGCGCAACCAATACCGTGACTATTGAGGCATATCCAGAAGAGCGCTATGTATTTACTCAATGGAGCGATGGTAACACCGACAATCCACGCATCTTGACACTCACCGAGGATATTGCACTTACCGCAGAGTTTACAATATTGACCTATCCTGTAACCAATTTGGTAGTGACTACCAACTGCGGAAAAGCATATGCTTCATGGGAAGGTGATGCGCCATATTACGAACTAACTATGTATAGTATAGATGGAACAGTTGTCCTTTATGACCTTGTACCAAACCATTACAAAGACGGTGTTAGCAATTCTAATCCATATGAAGAAGGTGATTATTATTGCCAAGTTCGCCCAATGTATTCAAATTCAGAAGGCGATTATGCAGGTGAAGCTGTACAAGCGCCATTCACGATTAGTGCTGACAACTGCGTAGATATTGAGATACACGACCTCAGCTATACTATCACAGATGACACAACAGTGAATTTGACTTGGAATAGCGAAGCGTATGTATATCACGTGCAATTGTATGACTATCAAAATAATCTCATTGCAGATGAGTATATCAATACCAATAGTTACTCTTATACTCTTCCAGAAATGGGTAGATATAGTTTTTATGTTCTAGGATACAACGAGGATCAAACGCAATTCTCATCATGGCAAAATATATCATTTGACATTGTGTATAGCAATTGGGAGTATGATTTGAACTTTACGAATGGTTATGTACTTGGATATGGTGCCAATAATAAAGAAATCCATCTCTTCTCTCAAGATGGAAAAACCCATTTGAGATTAGATTTGTATTCTGATTATGATAATTCTATCTTAGGTACATATATCGTACAAGCATCCTACAATCCTGGTGATTGTTCTATAGAATATTCAAATATCAGTTACAACGGTATTACTTCAGATTCATTTGTCAGTGGTGTGGTAACGGTAATGCGCGATAATGAGGATAATTATGTATTCAGTTTTGATATCACTGACGGTACAGGTAAAACGTACGCTAATATTTGTACTATATCTTCAGAATTGTTAACTTCGTACAATAATGAAGATTTCTCTGGTATAGGTGTAACTGCATTGACTGCGGCAGAAGCGTTAGAATTGACACAAAGTCTTGAGCATACGGATATGACAACAATACCATACTTCGTATCTGGAGTAATTTCACATATGAGAAATACTCCTGAAGAGATTGTGCTATACACACGAGCACGCTTCGATATTTCTGATGATGGTACCACCAACAACCAATTCTATTGCTACAACACCAAGTGGTTGAACAATTCAGACTTTACTACTGGTCATGAAATAGCATTGGGTGATAATGTAGTAGTATATGGTAATTTGCAAAACTATCTTGGTACAACGCCAGAGATTAAGGGATACATCTATCAACACTATCCAGAAGGCACTGACGCTCCTACTCCATGCTATACATTAGTTGTTGATGCTACAGAGGGTGGTCATGTGAATATTTCTCCAGAGGCTGATTGCTATGAGGAAGGCACAGAAGTTACTCTAACTGCAGAGGCTTATGAAGGATATCAATTCACTCAATGGAGCGATGGTAGCACAGAAAACCCACGTGTTTTGACAATCACAGAATACACAACCCTTACTGCTCAGTTTAGTAGATTGACGTATCCTGTTTCTGATTTGGTCATAACCACAGACTGTGGCTTTGCACACGTTTCGTGGACATCAGATGCACCATATTATGAGGTTTCTGTATTCAACTCCAATGGGGAAACTGTAGTATATGGAATAATTGACTTTAACAAGAACTGTAGCAATGTAGATCCTTTGGATGCAGGTGAATATATTTGGCAAGTTATTCCGATGTATTCAACCGCCGAAGGCGATTACGCTGGTGATGCTGTACAACAAACATTTACAATCAGTTTAGAAGGATGTGTAGATCCTGAGATTTATGACTTGACATACTCCACAACCAACGATTCTATCGTAAATGTTACATGGGTAAGTGAAGCTCCTCTATATCGAGTTTGGATGTATGATAATTCTGGTGAATTATTGAATAGTGAATTTATCAACACCAATCACTATTGCGATACACTCACCGAAACTGGCTTATATCAATTCCAAATACGTTCTGTAGATGCGGATACGATGTACTATACCTCACCTGCATACTATTTGAATATTGCCATTACTATTCCAGAAACTCCTTGCTACTCATTGAATGTTACTGCAAATGATGGAGGTTATGTGCTTGTGTCTCCAGAGGCAGATTGCTATGATGAAGGCACAGAAGTTGCTCTAACTGCAGAGGCTTATGATGGCTATCAGTTCTCTCAATGGAGCGATGGTAGCACAGATAACCCTCGCACAATAGTTATGACAGAAGACCTCTCTCTTACTGCTGAATTCACAAGTACTTCTACAGAAGAATATTCTTTCACCATTCGTGTAAAGAAGGATGAGAATAGTACTATGGATATATCCAATGGATTGTATATTTGGTGGTGGACAGATGATGTGTATGAATACGGACTAGCAGGTACAACCATAGATGATGAGGGTTGGTATACAGCAACTATTATTACAACAGAAAGTACAATCAACTGTTTGGCAGTTAATACAGATGTTACTATCAACGATTGGGTTGGTAGCCAACAAACCGTAGATTATGAGGGTGTTGTCGGTGACATTTGTTTGATGATTGGTGATATAGATGAATCTGATTGGAATAATAAATATAGCATATACCCAACAGAATGTGTTTCTACATCCGAATGCTATACACTGATTGTAACCGCGGAAGAAGGTGGTTATGCATATGCAAATCCTTCTTATGATTGTTATGATGAAGGCACAGAAGTTGCAGTGACCGCAGTAGCGCATACTGGTTATAAATTCGTAAGTTGGAGCGATGGCGATACTTCTGCACAACGAATCGTTGTTATGACACAAGATTATGAATTGCGAGCTTACTTCGAGGTGGAAGAACAACCTATCGTTTACTACACACTCATGGTTGATGCAACAGAGGGCGGTAGTGTAGATGTTTCACCACAAGCAGAGCAATATGAGGCGGGTACACAAGTAATTGTTACTGCTACACCTAACGAAGGTTATGAATTTGTTACTTGGAGCGATGGCAATACCTCCGCGCAACGTACTATTGTGATGGATAAGAACTATAGCTTGACTGCTACTTTCCGTAGCACAACTATTCCTGCTAATAACTACACGCTCACGCTCACGTACGACGAAGGCGGTACTGTAGGACGTGCTCCAGAACAAGATTACTACGAAGAAAATGCTACTGTATTAATATTTGCTAATGCAAATGAAGGATACAAGTTTGTGCGTTGGAGCGATGGAAATACTGAAAACGTACGTAGTATTACAATTACTCAAGATATGGTATTGCACGCTACATTTGTTGAAGAACAGAAAGAGCAATTCACGCTGACCCTTACAGCTGGTGAAGGTGGTACTGTAACTAAGACACCTGATCAACCATCATACGAAGATGGCACATCAGTAGTTATTGCAGCAATTGCTAATGACGGCTATGAATTTGTTACTTGGAGCGATGGTAATACATCGGCACAACGTACTATCGTGATGGATAAGGATTACAACTTGACTGCAACATTCCGCAGTACAAGCATTCCTACTAACAACTATACACTGACTCTTACATGCAATGAAGGTGGTACGGTAGGTAAAAATCCAAACTATGAATACTACGAGGAGAACTCTACAGTAACTATCTTTGCAAACGCAAATGAAGGCTACAAGTTCGTACAATGGAGCGACGGAAATACTGAAAATGTACGCAGTATTACGATGACCCAAGATATGGTATTGCACGCTACATTTGTTGAAGAACAAAAAGAGCAATTCACGCTGACCCTTACAGCTGGTGAAGGTGGTACTGTAACTAAGACACCAGATCAACCATCATATGCTGCTGGTTCTGTAGTTACTATCACTGCACAAGCAAATGAAGGATTTGAGTTCGTAAGTTGGAGCGATGGCGATAAGAATAGTGTACGTGACATTACAATGACACAAAATGTAGAGTTACATGCTACATTCAAACGTATCGCATCTAACTATGACATTACGAACCTGAGCGTTACTAGCAGCAACAAACGAATTACTGCTAAATGGGAGAGTATTGCTACACGCTTCGAAGTAGTAATCACCGATCGCAATAATGAAGTTGAGCACAGCGAGAAAGTGGATATTACTGATGACAGTAAAGTGTATAAATATACTGCTAAGAAGTTAGGAACATACACCGTAACAATCAAGCCATTGAATGCCTCCGATCAACAGATTGGTATTGAAGATTCTAAAACAGTAACTTTAGTAATGAAATACTCATTATTTATTTCCACAGAGAATGAAAATGCTGGTACTGTAAACGAAGAAGTCAATGGTGATTACGTAGATGGTGAGACTGTAGAAATCGTTGCTACACCTAAGAATGGATACCGATTCAAGATGTGGGATGATGGCGACACCAATGCTAAACGCACATTGGTTATGAACCAAGACTACTATCTCACAGCTAGTTTCAGTCGCATTCCTACCTACACGCTGACCATCTCTGAAGGTGAAAATGGTCTTGCAAGCATGGCTGCAGGCTCTTATACCTATAAAGAGAATGAAGAGGTAACTATTACTCCACTTCCATACGATGGATATGTATTTGACCACTGGGTAGTGAATGGTATCGAGAACACAACTGAAACGCTCACGCTCGTGATGACACAAGATTATAGCGTATATCCAGTATGTGTGAGCAAGCCAATTCCTACCTACACGCTAACCATCTTGCCAGGTGAATATGGTAAAGCAAATATGGAAGCAGGTACTTACACTTATCAAGAAGGCGAAGAAGTCACCTTATTACCTATTGCAGACACTGACTACCTATTTGATCAGTGGGTTGTTAACGATGAGGTAAACACCGACTCTGTACTCGTACTTGTCATGGACAAAGACTATACGGTAATGCCTACATTCATACCAAATCAAGTGGGCGTAGAAAATATCTACGATGGTATCACTATTTTGGTTGAACAGTGGACAATAACCGTGGAGGCTACTCAAGCGCAAGATATTGCTCTATATGACTTAGTAGGTCACTTGATCGAACAACAGCCACACACACGTATCGCTTCATTCACAGTACCAAGTGCTGGTTTGTATCTAATACGTACCAGCAGCGGCGTGAAAAAAGTTCGCGTGGAATAAAGCAATATTCGCTAATTATTAGCATTTCACATTCGCTACCCTTGCGCAACTTATGCGCAAGGGTAGCGTTGTTAATTATGCATGGCATATACCTCAATAAATGAACAATGAATATAAGCACAAAAAGAAAGACGTTGCATCGTTGATGCAACGTCTCTTGTTAGATTGAGTAGCAGGTAATTACTTACGGATACCCAACTCCTTGATGATAGCACGATAACGCTCAATGTCTTTTGCCTTCAAGTAGTCAAGCAAACGACGACGCTTACCTACCAACATAGTCAAAGCGCGCTCAGTACCGAAGTCCTTGTGGTTCTTCTTGAGGTGCTCTGTAAGGTGGTTGATACGGAAAGTGAACAGAGCGATTTGGCTCTCTGCAGAACCAGTGTTCTTAGCGTCATTGCCATACTTAGCAAAGAGTTCTGCTTTTTTCTCAGATGTCAAATACATTTGTAATTGAGATTTAATAAGTTAAACAATAATGACCTCGCATGATGCTATGATCCAAACGATGTCACATCTATGTGCTTTTCTCAAAAAAGCGTGCAAAGGTACTACAAAAAATGCATATATGCAAGCAAAATAATAAAAAAGTTTAGATTTTCTTCCAATTAGAGCCATTTAGCAAGCGAATCGTAATATTTGGGAGATACAGGAATGGACTTCTGATTTGGAACATCCAACTCTGCAGAAATCATACCCTCTTTATCACGACGCAATACCTTAATATGTTGCGGATTAATATAATAACTACGCTGACAGCGAATCAAACCATGCTTATGCATCAGTTCTTCAAGAGACTTCATAGACGTACGTAAAGGATAATCTTTTGAGCGGTCACCCTCCATATAACGTACGTGTACATAATTTTCATCTGCCTCAATATACAAAACTGCGGATGAAGCTATCATGAGTTTAAGTTTTTGAGTATTATCAACAAAACGCATCAAACTATCATCGTATATCGTATCCTGCTCAAGCACACCTACGTATGCAAAAGCCAAATCAAAAATCACATAAGGGAAGAGCAATATCAACAATAGATGGTATAAGCATTGCCCTGTCATATAGAAATAATTAAACTCGCCATGGTACATCAGCGTAATATACAGTGAAGAGAACATACTCATCGCTATCAATTCTGCTACTTCCCATAGCATAAATTTAAACCAATTCATCTGTAGCGTATGATGAATTGCCATGAGCACAGTGCGTGAAATCATCATTACACCCAATAAGATGCACATAATAATCGTCGTATTGAAATTGAGCATGCTATCGCCCATATTGAGTAACTCTACCAATCGAGACGGCTGATAGAGCAATACAAAACAAAGCCAAAAAATAGGCAGCACCAACAGAAAAGATAAATTGCTGCGCAATGAAGTGAAAATAGTAGGTAATTTACTCATATTTTAGTCATTTTATTTAGTGTGACGAAATAATGTGTCGCTCTATTTTGTCACAAATATACCAATTTAGTCACTGTATTTTGATTTTGTACAAAAACTATGCCGTAACATCACAGAAATTTCATCAACTGAAAAAATGGCAGTACCTTTGCAGCGAAATTTGAAACATATCACAAACTAACAACAATAAACTTATGGATTTGATGATGAAATTAGTAGCATTAGGCGACTCTATTGTAAAAGGAGTACTATTTAGTCAAGAAGAAAACGGACGATGGCATTATGCCCTATCAGATCATAATATGGTAGATTACGTAGCTGACCAGTTGCATTGCGAAGCTATAAATTTGGGTAAGATGGGATGCACCATTGAGAATGGAGAACGCATTTTGTCACGCAGTACAGAACGCCTAGATGGTGCCAATTACGTACTAATGTGCTATGGGGGCAATGATAGTGACTACAACTGGAAAGCCATTGCCAATTGCCCAGAAGCCGAACACCACCCAAAAACTCCATTAAGCATCTTCGAAAAGACCTACGTGCGTGTGATAAATAAGGTCAAGGAAATGGGATATACCCCACTCGTTCTTACGCTTCCTCCAATAAACGCACAGCAATATTTTGAACATTTCACACAACACTTTGATGAAGGACAAAAGAAAAATGTGCTCAAATGGCTAAAAGGTAATATTGACACTATTTGGGCTGGACATGAATTATACAACGATGTCGTAAAACGTGTTGCCACAGCCACCAACACGCGTTTGATTGATGTCAATTCAGCATTACTTCGACAAAAAGATTATTTATGCGAAGATGGTATTCACCCCAATAATAAAGGCCAATTCCTTATTGCAAAATCCATTTTAAGCGCCATCTAAACAAAAGATATTGATATAAAATAGGCGAGCCTGCTCTATAGTTGGCTCGCCTATTTTATAGATAGATTTGCATATGTAAAAAAAAAATAGTAACTTTGCAGCGTAAAGTTAAATCACAATGAAAAAGGAAATTTACATTATCATTCTACTGTTAGGATTGATCTCCTGCGGACATCAACCACACAAGGTAGTTCACATTACAGGGGAAACAATCCTTATTGATAGTGCTTTCGATGCACTACAAGATAGTAATTATCTGCAAGCATTAGCACCTATTAAGGCCGATCTGGAAGCTAAGTTAGAAGTTCCTATTGGTTATGCCCCTGTAGCACTCGAAGTGCACCAACCTGAATGCACTATGCTCAACTGGGCTAGCGATGCGCTACTAGCTATGGCTAGACAGAAATGCCCAGATCCCGTAGATGTAGCCGTGGTAAATATTGGTGGTATGCGATGCGAATGGCCAGCAGGAGATATCACTTTCCGACACGTATTCGAACTCATGCCTTTCGACAATATGCTGGTGGTGCTCACCCTAAAAGGTAGCGACCTGCAACAACTCTGCGAGATGTTCGCCTATGAAAACGGACAAGGCATAGCAGGTATGCGAATCAAAGCCATTGGCGACAGAGTAATGCAACAAGAAGCCCTTGTCACCATCAATGGCAAACCTCTCGAAATGGATAAGACATACACTGTTGCCACGAGCGATTATCTCAGTCAAGGCAACGATGGTATGCTGCCACTGAAAAACTATATCAAATGTTGGAACTCCGAAGAGAAAATCCGTGACCTATACATCGAATATATCAAGCAGGTGAAAGTAGTACAAGCGAAAGTGGATGGACGAATGAATGTTGCAAAATAAGAATATGAAACGATTTTATTTGATACTCGCACTTTGTAGTGCATGGGTGGCAGGAATGGCCTGCACCAATTTCTTAGTAGGCAAAGATGCCTCTGTGGATGGCAGTACGATGATTTCGTATGCTGCCGATAGTTATGCCCTCTATGGTTTTCTGCACTTTGTTCCCGCAGCTGACCATGCAGAAGGTGCTGTGCGCGAAGTGAAAGATTGGGATACAGGCAAACCCCTTTGCACCATCCCACAAGTGCCACATACCTACAACGTGGTAGGCAATATGAACGAGCACCAACTCGCTATTGGCGAGACCACTTGGGGCGGACGTCCAGAACTGGAATGTGGCGAAGGAATCGACTATGGATCACTGATTTACATTGCACTGGAGCGTTGCAAGACTGCCCGCGAAGCCATCAAGTGCATGACCGACCTCGTGGCTGAGTATGGCTATGCCAGCAGCGGTGAGACTTTCTCTATCGCCGACCCTAACGAGGTATGGCTGATGGAACTCATCGGCAAAGGCAAAGTGGAGAAAGGTGCCGTATGGGTAGCCACCCGTGTACCTGACGACTGTATCGCTGCACACGCCAACCAAGCACGTGTTACCACCATCAACTTCAAGGACAAAGACAATTGGATGTGGAGCAAAGATGTCGTATCTTTTGCACGCAAACAGGGCTACTTCGAGGGCAAGGACAAAGACTTCAATTTCCAAGAAGCATATGCGCCATACGATTTCTCGGGTTTGTACGTATGCGAAGCACGCGTATGGTCATTCTTCCGTAAGTTCTCCGATGATATGGATAAGTATTTTGACTTTGCGTCGGGCAAGACTTTCGTTGAGACAGGCGGTAAGTACGCAGGTGAGCGTATGCCACTCTATATCAAACCTAATCACAAAGTCAGCGCCCAAGAACTCAAAGACTGCATGCGTGATCAATACGAAGGCACGCCTCTCGACATCACCCAAGGTCCAGATGCAGGTCCTTGGAATAGCAAACTGCGCTATGGCTCACTTGGCTTCCAATACGACTCCGTACAATATTGGTTTGAGCGTCCTATCGCTACCCAACAAACAGGCTGGTCAATGGTAGCACAGATGCGTGGCTACGAGGGTGCTCATGCGGGCGGAATCCTCTGGTTTGGTGTGGACGACGCAGCTACTTCGCTCTATGTGCCTATGTATAGCACCATCACAGAGGTGCCAGAGTGTTTTGCTGAGAGCAATGGCGACATGTACACCTATTCGCCTACATCAGCATGGTGGACCTACAATATCGTAGCCAACTGGGCATATAGTAAATATTCAGCGATGCTCCCTGACATTCAGAAAGTGCAATCGGCTTGGGAGGATAAGTTCAATGCGCAAGTAGAGGCAATTGATGCTCAAGTGGCAGTAATGGATAAAGAGAAGGCTACCGAGTTCTTGACAAAGTATTCTTGTGCTCAAGCACAAGAGTCCACCGCAGCATGGAAAGAATTGGGTATATACTTGTTTGTCAAGTATCTTGACGGTCAAGAGCGCAAGGAGAAGGACGGACAGTTCCTGCGTAATCCTTATGGCGAACCAGAAGGTCCGAACCGCACACCTTACCCAAGATCATTCCTTGAGAATATACACGAGCACATTGCTCACGAGTAAAAAAGTTGAAAGATTATAGTTTAACGTTTAAAGACAAGGAAATATGAATATACAAGAATTACAACCCAAAGAGGTTTTCTCTATCTTCCATGAGATTACCCAAGTGCCTCGCCCATCGAAGCGCGAAGGCAAGATTATCGAATGGCTCAAGGCGTTTGCCGTAAAGCATAACCTAGAACACACTGTGGACGAAGCAGGCAATATTATCATGCGCAAACCTGCTACTCCTGGCTACGAAGATAAACCAGGCGTAATCCTCCAAGCGCATATGGATATGGTATGCGAGAAGAACAACGACACCGCACACGATTTCGACAATGACCCTATCCACACCTATATCGATGGCGATTTCATCAAAGCTCAGGGCACTACCCTTGGCGCAGATAACGGCATCGGTATGGCATTGATGTTGGCGGCTATCACTTCCGACACTTTGAAGCACCCAGCATTGGAGTGCCTTTTCACTGTGGATGAGGAGACTGGCCTCACAGGTGCTTTCCGTCTGCAAGACGGTTGCCTGCAAGGCAAACAACTCATCAACCTCGACTCCGAGGACGACGGTCAAGTCTTCATCGGCTGCGCAGGCGGTATCGACACCCTCGCCAAGATGCACTACTCGCCTCTCTCCTCTAACCTTTCACCTTTAACCTCTCATCTCGCCATCCACCTCAAAGTCGGCGGACTGATGGGCGGCCACTCGGGCGATGACATCAACAAAGGTCGTGGCAATGCCAACAAGATTCTCGTACGTTTCCTCTATCAAGTAATGCAAGCAACTGATATGCAACTCGCTACTATCAACGGCGGTAACCTCCGCAATGCTATTGCTCGCGAGGCGGAGGCAGTCATCGCTATTCCTATGGCTTACAAAGAGGATATCCGCGTGATGCTAAATCACTATATCGCTACTATTGAAGCGGAGATCGGCGATGTGGAGAAGGATTTCTTCATGTCCCTCGAGACCACCGATATGCCTGAGTTGTTTATCCCTGAGGCAGAGGCCAAACGCCTCTTGCAAGCCCTCTACGCTTGCCCTCATGGTATGATGGCTATGTCGAAGACCATGCCGGGTTTGGTAGAGACCAGCACCAACCTCGCCAGCGTGAAGATGCGCGAGGATGATAAGGGCGCATATATCGAGGTGAACACCAGCCAACGTTCTTCTATTGAGAGCAAGAAACACGACCTGAAGCAGATGGTAGAATGTGCTTTGGCATTGGCTTGTGATGAGGTGACTCATGGCGACGGCTATCCAGGTTGGGCACCTAACCCACAATCGCCATTGTTGGAAGTGACGAAGAAAGCATACCAAGACTTGTTTGCTGCGGAGCCAAAGGTATTGGCTATCCATGCGGGCTTGGAGTGCGGTTTGTTCTTGGAGAAGTATCCATATTTGGATATGGTGTCTATCGGTCCTCAAATGTTCGGTGTCCACTCACCTCAAGAGCGCCTGAGCATCAGTTCTACTGGCAAATGCTGGCAATGGCTCCAACGCGTACTCGAAACGCTGTAATCGCCTAGTAATTGGCTCGCTCTTCTCTTGGTTGTCGCTCGGTGGAATGGGGGATGGTAAAGAGAATGGCAATCTTAAAAATAAAAGACCATTTGTGTTTCGCACACAAATGGTCTTTTGTTGAGTGTAGAGCCCCTCAATAAATTATTGTCGAGCAAACGCTTTCTTCAGAGCAATACTATAGGCATCGCGGTAGTAGGTGAAAAAGTTCTTCCACTCGGCTTGCAATGCCAATCGAACAGCCGATTTGCGGATAGCAGCCGTCTTCTGTGGCGAGAGCGTAAGGTAATACTCAATCGTATTGACAATATGATTAATTACATCGTCGGTATTGCTGTCGTTGCGATAGATAACCGCGACACCCTTGTCAATCGTAGTACAGCCTTGTTCCTCGCACCAAACGCCATAGCCACTCAAGCTGGTTGTGATGGTAGGCACATGGAACGCCATACTCTCTAGTGGCGTATATCCCCATGGCTCGTAATAACTTGGGAAGACAGTCAAGTCTAGACCGATGAGTAGGTCGTAATAAGGCAAGTTTAGCACACCATCGTTTCCGTTGAGATAAGTAGGTACGAAGATGACATGCACATTGCCGACGGTGAAGTCTTGGCGGTCGAGGTAAGGGATCATGACAAAAGCGATGATAGATCGCTGCGCTGTAGATCGCCCTACGGGCTGTAGATCGGCTGCGCCTGTAGATAGTAGATTAGCTTCGCCTAATTGCCTCATTGCCTCCAGAAACACATCAATGCCTTTGTTCTTCCATTCGAAGCGACCTGCCGTACCAATCAGCATATCGGTGCCTTGCGCGTCAATGCCCTTCGCGCGTGCGAGGGATATTAAGGTATTGCGTGCACGCTTGCGCGCGGCATCAAAGTCCTTGCCATGTGGTACGAAGCCCTGTTCAAAGCCATTTGGGGTAACAATATCCACTGGTTTGTCAAGCAGTTGTTTACACTCGCGAGCAGTGATGTTGCTCACAGTAGTGAAGCAGTCGGCATAGTGCGCTGCTTTCTTCTCGGCAGAGTGCTTGCTGACCATATTCAGTTCCTGCGCCATCTGATCGCCATGGAAGCCATCAAAGCAATCGTATAGCGGCTTTCCATTGCCTGCGATACTGCGACCAATGCTGGTGGCATGGGTGGTAAAGAGCGTACCGATAGCGGGACAATGTTCGCGCAAGTAAAGGATAGTGAATGCCGTTTGCCACTCGTTGCAATGCATCACGGTGGTAGGCATATCCAAATGACGATACAAACTCTCAGCTACTTGTCCGACGGCATAAGCGAAGAGGCAACTCTCATCATAATCGCCATAAGCAGCATGGCTTTGGATGCCAAACTTCTCCCACATATGACCGAAGATTTGGTCTTTTTTTGCCCACAGTTCGTCCCATTTGAGGAGTACGGCAATAGGGTTGCCTGGCACTTGCCAACGACCTACGCGCACACTTTTAGGGCGCCAGCCTTTGAGGAGGGTCTTGCTCTCCTTGAAGGTGAGATTGGAGTGGTCACCGAAATCGGGACCGAAGAAAATAACTTTATCTTTGTATTCTGCTTGCATAGAAGCGGCACGCGTAGAGAGAACGGCATAAATGCCGCCTACACGATTGCACACTTCCCAACTAGTTTCGAAAATGTATTCTGGTTGCATGTGTAGTGAGTGATGAACTATGAGTTATAAGTGATGAGTTATTGAGGCGTGTTATTGACTATGATTAGGTCAATGTTATTGAGTTCATTATATTGCTGAGGCGTAGTAGTGAACTGATTGTTTTTGCTCTTGACTAATGGCATGGCAAACACTCCCGATAGGGTCGCCCAATAGATACGGCTGCGCGTATCGTCCACAAAGATAGCTCCTGTAGCTTCTGCATCAATAGGAGTGATATTGCTACCATCAAAGGAGGCGACAAATAATCCATTAGGCGTGGTGATATACCACTTCATTTGCATAGCATCTATTTGCAGATGCTCCACCTGCATACCAGCAAGACCTGCCACCTGCGCAGGCAATTGACTTGCTGTGAAAGTAGTGCCATTGAAAGTGATTGCTGTATCGCATGCTTGCTCAATGAGATGTACATCTTGGCTAGTGGCATTGGCAGGTTGCTCTAAACGGTCGTTGATTATGCGCTGACGCGCCACTGTCTTGTCCGTTTTGCGCATGACGATAGCAGGTGCCTTGGCAGGATGAATGGTGAGTGTACGCTCAATATCATACTGCTTGTCCTTTTGGAGAATCGTCAACCCAACTTCTGCGGCTCCAGCAGTAGTGAAGTACACTTCCACCGATGCGCTATTCAAGTTGCCTGCCACAATGATTGCATTATCGGGTAAAGTCCACTGATAAGTCAGCTCGTACTTAAAGGGATTATATACATTCGCCTTCAAAGTGACATCATGGTAGTGTAGGATAGAATCGGACGATACTACAAAAGTAGGTATCGTGTCGTAAACAGTGATTAGTTGGCTACGTGTCTGATATTTGGCACTATCCACCATCAGTGTTACCAAATACTCACCTGGTTTTTTATACACTTTGCTCGGATTTTTGGTCACACTGGTTGTATTATCGCCAAAGGTCCATGCCCAACTCTCGCCTGCGCTACTATTGTTGGTAAACTTGATAGTTTCTCCTGCCTTGGGTGCTGTAGGTGAGTATGTAAAATCTACTGTCACTTTTTTGCAGCCAACCAGCAATGCTAGCGCACAAAATATAGTTACTATTTGCTTCATACTTCTTTGAAATCAAGATGTTGATTATTCAAAATTAAATCCTTTTGACCTCCACCACGTCATTTGGCGTTTGGCGTAATGGCGGCTATTTTGCTGTATCAATTCAATGGCTCTTTCGAGCGTATATTCTCCTCTGAAAAAGGGTAATAGTTCTTTGTATCCCACTGTGTTGAGGCTATTAGGCAGTTCAACATCATCTTTGAGCACGCCATTCTCCATCGCTCCCACTTTCTCTAACGCAGCTCGTGCTTCATCCAGCAATCCTGCCTCAATCATCTGGTGTACGCGCTGGTTGATACGTTCGTACAATTCTTCACGCGGACGGGCTACCACACGATATTCGACATCAAATTCTCGTTCCGCAGCGGTTGCGCCATTCTTTCTCAAACAGGAATAGGGTTTCCCTGTCACTCGACATATCTCCACGCAATGCATCAATCGTTGTGGATTGTGCTGATCCACCTCTGCCCAATAGGCAGGGTCTAAGTGCTGTACTTCTGTCTGCAACCACTCTAATCCGTATTGGTCGTACGCCTTGCGCACTTCCTGACGAATAGCCGCTGGTACATCGGGAATATCATCCAAACCGTTGCATACTGCATCAATATACATCATACTGCCTCCCACCATCACCACACGTTCGTGTGTCTGGAATAGTTCGCTCAGCAATACCCTGCAATCGCGTGCATATTGCCCCGCGTTGTAGGTTTCGTATAGTTCCTTGCAGCCTACAAAATAATGCTTCACTCGCGCTTGTTCATCCATTGTAGGCGCTGCCGTACCGATAGGCAAGTCGCTATATATTTGGCGCGAATCGGCACTCACAATGGGGCAACCGTACTCTTCTGCCAAGCGGAGACTGAGTTCGGTTTTGCCTACGCCCGTAGGACCTAATATAACAACCAGCGTAGGCATTAGAACATGGAGCCGTCGTCGAAGCTCAAGTCTTGGAAGCCGTCAGCATCCAAGTCATCCATGTCGAATTGACTATCACCAAAGAGGTCGTCGTCCAAACCCCAATCCTTGGCATCCTTCGCACGCGCAGCCTCCGCCATATCCTCAGTTTGCAACTGCTTAGGCGCATCTCCGCGCGACTCGGTACATGCTACGCCGTTGCAATACCCAGGCATAATCTCTGTTAGATTGCCGAAGAAATAGCGTTCGTACATTGGATCGAAGACGTAGATGAGTCGTTGTCCGCGTTCTTCCATAAGGTCGCTGAGGCGCGTTGACTCCATAATCATGTTGTCATACTCGAAGTTGCTACCCATCTCTACGAGAGTGACCTCTTGCTCTTTCTCCCAACGATCGTTGCACATAAAGAACGAAGTCATTTGGTCATCTGGATAACCAGCGCTCTTGAGAATAGCTTGATGCAACTCCAAAAATGTAGCATCACTATCGGCTTCAAATACGCGACGAAAATCATCTGCATCGTCGCAAGAAAAAGTAATCTTGTATATCATATTTGTTTACTATTGACAGTTGATAGTTTACAATTTGGCGCAAAGGTACAAAATTATTTGCAGGTATGCAAGAAAATAGCAAATTTTTCGCAATTTTCAGGATAATGGACGCGAAGCTATGGGACGCCCGTTGGGCTATTGGGTAAAGGACGCGAAGCTATAGGACGCCCGTTGGGCTATTGGGTAAGGGATAAGGGGTAATGAAAAACCGAGCGGTGATGCCGCTCGGTTTGGGGTTGGTATGTGGTACTGCAATTATTTGACTTCTGCACCCATCACATTATAGGTCTTACCATCGCGGAGGATGAGGAGTTGACCGTTTAGAATCTTCTTTTGTATTTCTTCATTAATAATAGTGTTGTGCAGTGCTGTTGGAGTACCTGTTTCGGTAATAGTTTGAAAACGTCTCCAACAATCAACGGCCTCGTACGCTTCTTTTGTTCCTGCTGGAACTTGGAGAACAGCCTTGCTATATACGTCAGGGTGGAACGTATCGTATGTGATCGTCATAGGTGCTTGAATTTTAGAAACAACCGTCGTAATAAATGCAGATCCCATGAATGCATTATTCATAGACGTAAGTGTGGAAGGAAGCGTAATCTCAGTCAAACTTACACACATGTAGAAAGCAGCATTGTCAATAGTAGTTAGGCCTTCATTTAATACTAAATCTTTGAGATATTTACAATCTCTAAATGCATTTACGCCTATGCTTTTTACGGTTGAAGGAAGCTCTAAAGATGTAAAACTAGAATTATAAAATGCTTGTTTACCAATTACTTCGATTCCTTCTGGTATAACAACGCCTGTGATATAACATGATGCAAAAGCATAATCACCGATTTCTGTCACCTTATAAGTAATATCATTATGCGTAACAGAACTTACAAGCACATAGTCTTTTGAGGTGTACCAATTGTCGATGATTTTTACAGTCTGTGCACTTGCGTCCGTTATTTCATACTTAATTCCATCAACCTCAAAGGTTTCTTGTGCTTGAATACTCGTTGCTACTGATAGCATTATAACTGTACTAAGTAGCGATAGTAAAATTTTTTTCATGATTCTCTTTGCCAGTTATATCCCATTGGCCCATCGGTTTTTGATATTATTATTGTTGTTTTCATTTTTTTGCATGTTTGTACACACAAAAAAAAGCGTAGACCTCGAGTTGCTTATTCACAAATCGAGGCCTTAGCATTGCCTTTTGGGTCAAATAAACAACAGGAAACCTACGCTGGTATGAAAACACACTACACCTAAATGAGATGTAGCATGGATATAATCATACCCATAGGCATTTACTGTTACTTTGATTTTGACCCAAATAAGAAAAGTTGCTAAGTTTTCGATTTGTCAAACGCAAAGCGTCAATAAACGCTATTTAAATATGTCAAAACCTACCCATAAGAAAGACCCTTTGCGAAACGCTTTTCGCAGGACATATTTCCCTCCAGCGTAGGATTCGGTTGCAAAGGTAGTGAAAAATTTGCAGGTGTGCAAATTTTTGAGGAGAAAAGTGAAAAGTGTAGGGTGTAGAGGCGGGGATACTCGGCGAATTAACGCAGTCGAGCGGAGGATAAGTAGCAAGGTACGGGGAAAGTACTGGATGGCAATGGAGTGGTATCAGAGTGATAACGAGATGGTTTCGGGAAAGATAGCGGGAAAGAAGTACATAGAAGATAGGAGGAAGATAGGGTATTCTCAGGTTAACAACCCGATTATCCTACGTATATCCTACGTATATGTTACGTATATCCTACGTAAATGATAAAGGAATACTTAATGGACGCCCTGAGGTCTATGGGGACACTACGAGGGCTATGGGATAATGGTGTTTTTCAAAAAAAGTGCTCGTAAATTTGCGTATGTCAAAAAGAAATAGTACCTTCGAGGACACCGACATTGCCTTTGGGCAATCCCACCTCGAAAGTACGTTCGCAAAATGCGGTAAATACGCAAGAACGCTCGCATTTTTTCAAAAATCGGTTTGCACCTTTTGTAATACAATCCTACTGTTCATCTGTGAATAAACTTCCGCTGAACAATAGGATTGTATTACAGATAGATAAAATATATCTTTTTTGAAAAAAATACTCGCTTTTCTTGCGTATGTGCATTTTTTGTAGTACCTTTGTCTGCCATTTTGGCAGATTACGCATTATTAAACTTTGAAACCTAAAGACTTTGAGACATTTAATCCACTATGGAACAGAAAGATTTGCAACGAATAAAACAACAATTTAGCATTATCGGTAATAGTGCTCAACTCAATCGGGGAATAGAAATAGCCGTACAAGTGGCACTTACCGATCTGAGTGTACTCATTACAGGAGAAAGCGGTGTAGGAAAAGAGCACTTCCCAAAAATCATACACCAGTACTCACCACGTAAGCATGGACCATACTTCGCAATCAACTGCGGTGCTATTCCCGAAGGAACCATTGACGCGGAACTCTTTGGACATACGAAAGGCGCCTTCACCGATGCGAAAAGCGAACGTAAAGGCTACTTCGAGATTGCAGATGGGGGTACATTGTTCCTTGACGAAGTGGGCGAACTACCACTCTCGACACAAGCACGATTATTGCGCGTGCTGGAAACGGGCGAGTTTATTCGAGTAGGTGACTCGAAAGTACAAAAAACCAATGTACGCGTGGTAGCCGCTACGAACCTGAATATCCCACGAGCCATCGAAGAAGGACGCTTCAGAGAAGACCTATACTATCGTCTGAACACCATTGAAATCAAAGTGCCTGCACTACGCGAACGTAAAGAAGATATACCACTGCTGTTCCGTAAGTTCGTGGTGGATTTTGCAGAAAAATATCGCATGCCCGCTATCCGTCTGACCGAAGAAGCCAACGAGATGCTCAAGTCATATTACTGGCAAGGCAACGTGCGCCAACTAAAAAACGTGGCGCAGCAGATTAGTCTGATAGAAGAACGTCGAGAAATAACTCCAGACATCTTAGCGACCTATCTGCCCGCTCACCAGATGCACAAAGGATTGGCACTGATTGGGCAACAAACACACCAAGGAGCACCTATGGAAGAAATGAAAGTGCTATACAATGTGATAGGGGCAATGAAACGAAAAATCGATATGCTGGAGGAACAAGTGGAGCAACTGCACAATAATCAAAATCCACATGCCCAAATGGAAGATCAGATTGTGGATTGGCAACCCGGACAGTTGATAGCCCCTACACCAATAACAGAAGAAGAGGTGGCAGAAGTGGCAGTGGAAGAAAGCACAGAACTAAAATTAGCCGATATGGAGCGATACACCATACAAAAAGCATTGGCAAAAAACAATGGTAATCGCAAAGCTACGGCAGTGGAACTAGGACTGAGCGAACGCACATTATATCGCAAAATAAAAGACTACGGACTATGAAAAAAATAATCATATTGCTTTGTGTAGGGCTGTTGAATGCATGCACAATCTCGTATAAGTTTAACGGCGCGTCTATTGACTATTCTACTACCAAGACTATTTCAATAGCCGACTTCCCTAACGTAGCACCCCTGGTATATGCACCATTGTCGAACAATTTGTCGGATGGTATTCGAGACCTATTTCAGCGACAGACACGTTTGGAGCAAGTAAGACGCGGTGGAAACTTAGAGATTGAGGGCGAAATCACAGGATACCAACTCACTCCAATGGCAGTGTCGGCAGATAGCTATGCAGCAGAAACGAAACTGACCATTACCGTAAAAGTGCGATTTACCAACAACGTTGCACCTGAAGAGAGTTTTGAGAAAACATACACCGCCTATCAGACATTTGACTCATCGCAGATGCTCAACGACGTACAAGATGATTTGTGCAATACGATGATAGCAGAAATAGCTGATCAAATATACAACGACACCGTCGCCAAATGGTAGGTAAAATCATTAGAAAAACGATTTGTCTAATCATTAAAATCATAGTTAATTCATGTCAGTACATGTTCAAAATAGTCGTATGACGACCACACGCCTGCGCAAAATGAAACAAGAAGGCGAAAAAATAGCTATGCTTACGAGCTATGACTTCACACTTACTCGACTGCTGGACGAAGCAGGAATAGAGATGATCTTGGTGGGAGATAGCGCCTCGAATATCGTGTGCGGCAATCGCTATACACTGCCTATCACAATAGAAGAGATGATATTCTTGACCAAAGGTGTAGTACGCGCAGCGGAGCACGCATTAGTAGTGATTGACATGCCATTCGGAAGCTATCAAGTAAGTGAAGAGCAGGCAGTTACCAATGCGCTGAAGATGATGAAAGAGTCGGGAGCTGACGCCGTAAAATTGGAAGGTGGCAAAGAGATTCTGCCTGCAATCCGCCATATGGTACAAGCAGGTGTACCTGTCATGGGACACTTGGGATTGACCCCACAAAGTGTGAATCAACTGGGAGGCTATGGCTTGCGCGGCAAAGGCGAAGCAGAGGCAGAGAAATTACTCAACGATGCCAAGTTGCTGGATGAAGCAGGCTGCTTTGCGATTGTACTGGAGAAGATTCCTGCGGAGTTGGCAAAGCGCGTGACAGAGGCGGTGAGCTGTCCAACAATAGGTATTGGTGCAGGCAACGTGACCGATGGTCAGGTGCTGGTATTGCATGATATGTTGGGTCTGAACGAAGGCTTCAAGCCTAAATTCCTGCGCCAATTTGCACAGTTAGGCGAAGGCGTAAAGAATGCAGTAAGCAACTATATTGCAGCAGTGAAAGACAGCAGTTTCCCCAACCAAGAGGAGAGTTATTAAAAATATGAAGGATATTGTTATTCTCGCGATAGAATCTAGTTGTGATGACACCTCAGCTGCCGTTATTCGTAATGGCATACTGCTGAGTAATGTGACTGCTTCGCAAGGAGTGCACGAGGAGTTTGGTGGCGTAGTACCCGAATTGGCGAGCCGTGCCCATCAACTGAATATTGTGCCCGTGGTGGATGCAGCATTGAAGCGCGCAAGTGTAGAGAATAAAGATTTGTCAGCTATCGCCTTTACGCGTGGTCCTGGATTGTTGGGGAGTTTGTTGGTAGGTGTGAGCTTTGCCAAAGGACTAGCATTGTCGCTCAATATTCCGTTGGTAGAAGTGAATCACTTGCAAGCACATATTCTCGCACATTTCATTACTCCATCAGAGGGGAGAACAACCGCACAACCACAGTTCCCATTCCTTTGCTTGTTGGTGAGTGGTGGTAATAGTCAGATTGTACTGGTGAAGTCACATCGCGAGATGGAGATTATCGGACAAACCATTGATGATGCCGCAGGAGAGGCATTTGACAAGTGCGCCAAAATAATGGGACTCCCCTACCCTGGCGGACCATGGATCGACCGACTGGCAAAAGAAGGCAATGCAGAGGCATTTCAGTTTGCAAAGCCAAACATTCCTGGATATAACTATTCTTTTTCGGGACTCAAGACCTCTTTTTTGTACTTCTTGCGCGATCATCTGAAAGAGAATCCTAATTTCATTGAGGAGAACAAAGCCAACCTATGTGCATCCTTACAAAAGACCATTATTGAAATACTCATTAACAAACTCAAACGTGCAGCTAAAGACTTAAAAGTCAACGAGATTGCCGTAGCTGGTGGTGTGAGTGCCAATAGCGGATTACGCGATGCACTATTGGATTTGGGGCGGCGTCACCGTTGGACAGTGCATATTCCACCTTTCTCATATACCACCGACAACGCGGCTATGGTTTGTCAGGCGGGATACTTCAAATATATGGATGGCGAATTTTGCCCAATAGATGCAGTACCATATGCAAAGACAAAGATTTAGGTGAGAGGCATGTTACACCAAATTAAACATATTCGAGAGTCTATCCGACCATACACAGACATTATTTTGTTTGTGGTGGCATTATTGGTCGCAAACTACTTCTGGAAATTCACCGTACTGGGCGACGAGGGAGGAACGCAAGTCACGTGGTTTGGGTGGGATATCACCCGCCCATTTGATTGGATGGCACATCATATTGCCAGCGTAGTCTATTGGATAATTTCGCAGACCAATGAACACGTGCATTTCTTCGAACCGAACCTAATACGTTTTGAAACTGGCACTGGCACACGCATTGTGTGGAGTTGCACAGGACTTAAGCAATCATTTATTTGGATTATAATTATGTTAGTCGCACGAGGCAACTGGAAGCACAAACTATGGTTTATTCCTCTTGGACTGATGTGTGCTTACGTATTCAACATTCTACGAATTACACTAATTGCCATAGCATTAGAACACCATCCAGAATGGTTTGATTTCTTGCATGAATACTTGTTTAAGTACTTATTCTATGGAATGCTATTCTGCTTATGGGTTTGGTGGACTCACAAGATTAGTGGGTTGCACCAAGAAGATTAAATGTATCTTCCAGTTATACTCTTTGGATTGTTGCGAATATCATCTATGGTGCCTGTGGCCACTACGGTACCACCATCACGACCGCCATCTGGTCCCATATCAATAAGATAATCGCACGAACGAATGACATCAGGGTTGTGCTCAATGATGATTACCGTATTGCCTTTATCCACCAGTTGGCGCAACACACCCATCAACACCCGTACATCCTCAAAGTGCAAACCTGTGGTTGGTTCGTCTAATATGTATAATGTTCTTCCAGTGCTAGGGCGAGCCAATTCTGTGGCAAGCTTCACACGCTGACTCTCGCCACCAGATAAGGTAGTAGATGATTGTCCCAGTTTGATATACCCAAGACCTACATCTTGCAAAGTCTTGATCTTCTTCAAGATATATGGCTGACTCTCAAAGAACTCTACTGCTTGATTGATGGTCATGTCCAATACATCGGCAATAGACTTGCCTTTGAAGCGTGCCTCCAATGTCTCACGGTTGTAGCGCTTCCCACCACATACTTCGCATGGCACATACACATTCGGCAAGAAATTCATTTGGATAGTCTTGTAACCATTTCCGCTACACTCCTCACATCGTCCACCCGAGTTGTTAAACGAGAAACGACCCGCTTTCCATGAGCGAATCTTACTCTCTGGTAGCTGGGCAAAGAGGTTGCGTATATCCGTGAACACGCCCGTATAAGTCGCTGGGTTACTTCGCGGTGTACGTCCGATAGGCGACTGATCTACTGCGATAACCTTATCAATATGCTCAATTCCATCAATACTCTCATATGCCAAAGGCGCACGCAAACTACGGTAAAAATGTTGGCTCAAGATTGGATAAAGCGTTTGATTTACCAAAGTGGATTTACCACTACCCGACACACCCGTCACGGCTATCATCTTTCCCGAAGGGAAAGAGACATCTACACCTTTAAGATTGTTACCGCGGCAGCCTCGAAGAACGAGGGCGTTGGCAATTGGCGATTGGTTATTAGTGATTGGCAAAGTTGCGGAGAGTTCGCCACTGAGGTATTTGGCAGTCAGCGTGTCAGACTTGAGTAGTTCGGCAGGTGTGCCACTAAAGACGATATGCCCACCCAATCGACCCGCTTTAGGACCAATATCTATGATATAATCTGCTTGTCGCATCATGTCCTCGTCATGCTCTACGACAATGACCGAGTTACCCATATCGCGCAGTTGCTTGAGCGAATCAATGAGGCGTTGATTATCGCGTTGATGCAAACCGATACTTGGTTCGTCAAGAATATAGAGGACATTGACCAACTTACTGCCCACTTGTGTAGCCAAACGAATGCGTTGGTTCTCACCACCCGAAAGGCTATCCGATGAGCGAGAGAGGGAGAGATAAGATAAGCCCACACTCAGCATAAATCCCAGACGAGAGATAATTTCTTTGATAATCGGTTCTGCAATAGCGCGTTGCTTGTTAGTTAGGCAGGCAGGGACATTCATCAGCCATGCCCTGAGGTCAGTTATGTCCATAGCCGACAGTTCGGCGATATTCTTATCTGCGATGCGGAAACTAAGTGCTTCACGATTGAGACGTTGCCCTTGACACACAGGGCAAGTAATCAATATTTCTTCCTCCTTATCCTCTTTTTCATCATCGCCCTGTTGTACATATGCCAACATGCGCGTGTACCAATTCTCATCATCCTTGATAATGTTGTCTAATTCCTCATTATCCGATTCCCGATTCCCGAGTCCCGATTTGATTTTTCCTAATCCTCGGCAGCAAGGGCACCACCCCTGTGGCGAGTTAAAAGAGAAGGTATGTGGCGCTGGTTCGGCATAACTCATGCCCGTAGTAGGACACATGAGGTGGCGAGAGAAATAGCGAATATTAGACCGCTCACGTTGTTCGCTGTTAGAAATTAGACCGCTGACACGGTTAGATGGTAGGGCTATTGCCATCACGCCATCGCCTTGTGTCATGGCTTTGTCCACGGTGGCACGAAGGCGTTTGAGATCTTCTTCGCTTTCGCCTTTTAATTTGAGGCGATCTACGACTACTTCAATGGTGTGGTTCTTGTAGCGATCAAGCTTCATGCCTGCGTAAATCTCTTGTACTTCGCCATCCACACGCACATATAAATAGCCCTTACGGCGAATAGTCTCAAAGAGTTCTTTGTAGTGTCCTTTACGGTTATTGACCATTGGGGCAAGTACGAGCACCTTCTGACCCGTATAATCTTTGAGAATAAGATCAATAATTTGGTCATCGGTATATTGCACCATCTTCTCGCCCGAAGCATAGGAGTATGCATCCGCAGCACGAGCGAAGAGAAGACGCAGAAAATCATACACCTCTGTGACTGTACCAACGGTAGAGCGCGGATTGCGCGAAGTGGTCTTTTGGTCAATGCTGATGACAGGCGAGAGACCTGTAATCTTATCCACATCAGGGCGTTGCATTGTACCTATGTATCCGCGCGCATAAGAGGAGAATGTCTCCATATATCGGCGTTGTCCTTCGGCAAAGATGGTATCAAAGGCTAGGGATGATTTGCCGCTACCCGACAAGCCAGTAATCACCACTAGTTTTTCTCGTGGAATACGCACATCTACATTCTTTAGATTATGTACGCGCGCGCCAGTGACTACGATATCATCGTTAGTTACCATCTATTTCTCAACGGATTAAATACTCAACACTTGCAATGCGGTCCATTTATCATCATTGATATCTTTCTTTTGCTTGATAGCTTTGCTCAGTGGCACATAGTCTATCTCACCATTCTTCACGCCTACCATAATATTACGTTGGTCTTCCAATAGTGCCTGTACGGCAGCTATACCCATGCGCGATGCCAAAATTCGGTCACTCGCCGAAGGTGAACCTCCGCGTTGCAAGTGACCCAAAATAGTCACGCGCGAACTAAACTCAGGGTGCGCTTCTTCCATCATCTTAGCCACTGCTTGCGCGCCGCCTTCGATGGCATGCTCTTGCACGAGCACGATACTAGAGTTCTTGCTTTTGCGCCTACCATGACCAATAGCAGCCTCAATCTGCTCAATAATCGTAGCGCGCTCTGGGATAATCGCCGCCTCTGCACCTGCTGCAATAGCTGCATTCAAGGTGAGGAAACCTGCGTCACGTCCCATTACTTCTACCAAGAATACGCGCTCGTGGCTGGTGGCCGTATCACGCAGAATATCCACACAATTCATAATCGTATTCAGTGCAGTATCATAGCCGATTGTGGCATCCGTACCCCATAGATCATTGTCAATCGTACCAGGAATACCTATCACAGGGATATTAAACTCTTGGGCAAATAATCTGCCGCCTGTAAACGAGCCATCACCACCAATCACAATCAGTGCCTCAATGTTTTCACGCTTGATGGTTTCATAAGCCTGCAGACGCCCCTCTTTGGTAGTAAATTCTGGGCAACGAGCGGATTTGATAATCGTGCCACCACGTTGAATAATACCACTCACATCTTGCGTAGTAAACTCTTTGACTTCGCCATCTATAAGTCCCTTATAACCACGATAGATAGCTTTCACTCTAATGTCATTTGATATAGCAGCACGCGTCACTGCGCGCAAAGCTGCATTCATTCCCGGTGCATCGCCTCCAGAGGTGAGTACACCAATTGTTTTAGGTTTAAATTCCATATATTCTTACCATTAAACTATAAACTTTAAACTATAGGCGCTTTGCGCCGTTCTCTAAACTGCAGCGAAGCTGCTCCATCAGCCACTTCGGGGTAGAGGTCGCTCCGCAGATACCCACTCGTTCTGCCGCGTGGCATTGCTGCAGTATCTCAGGTGTAAGGTCTGCTTCACTACTCACAAAAACCGTGCTAGAGTTCACTTCCAAACAATGATTGTACAGCACTTTTGCATTCGATGACTTCTTTCCTCCTACAAACACCACCACATCGTTACTCCGAGCAAAATCCTGCAATTTCTTCACACGATTAGCTACATTCCTACAAATCGTATCGTGATATTCAAATACAATCTCCTCGCCTTTCGCCTCTTCGCCTAATCGCCTCATCTCCTTAATCTTATCTACTATCGCATGAAACTCCTCTACCGACTTAGTCGTTTGTGAGAAGAGGTATATTGGGTGCTCATAGTTCAGTTTATCCAAATCGTGGATACTCTCAATCACGATAGCCGTATTATTGGTTTGTCCCTCTAATCCAATCACCTCGGCGTGTCCTTTTTTGCCGAAAATGACAATCTGTGCGTCTGTGCCATGATGCTGCAAATAGGTATCACGAATACGCTTTTGCAAGTGCAATACCACAGGACACGAAGCATCAATAATCTCAATATTATTGCGTTTGGCGATATGATAGGTACTAGGTGGCTCTCCATGAGCGCGCAGCAACACGCGTACATTGTGCAAAGTGCGTAAGTCGTCATAGTCAATGGTTTCTAATCCCAGTTTGTCTAGTCGCTCCACTTCTTGACCATTGTGTACAATATCTCCGAGGCAGAAGAGTTGCCCCTTCTGTAGTTCACGTTCGGCAGTCTCAATAGCAGTCGTCACACCGAAACAAAATCCCGAATTCTCATCTATCGTAATCTTCATCCTTCGCCTTTAACCTTTAACCTCTCGCCTTTAACCTTTAACCTCTCGCCTTTAACCTCTAACCTCTAACCAATAGCTCGCCCTGCGAGCGTCCCCTAAACAATAGCGCAGCGGTCTAACATCTATCAGCGCGTAGCGCGATCGAAAATCTCCACGATTTTCGCCATCTGCTCCTCACGTGTCATCTCGCTATTATCCACTACTACAGCATCTTCTGCCTGACGTAGTGGACTCTCCGCACGGTGTGTGTCGCGATAGTCGCGGTCGTTCACATCAGCCAATACTTCCTCTAAAACTGGCTTCTCACCTTTAGCTTCCAACTCTTTGAATCGACGCTCTGCACGCACTTCGGGCGAAGCGGTGAGAAAGAGTTTTAGCTCTGCTTGTGGGAAAACCACTGTACCTATATCCCTTCCGTCCATCACAATACCTTTCTTTTCGCCCATCGCTTGTTGCTGTGCCACAAGGAACGCACGTACCTCTTTGATAGTAGAGATTTGCGAAGCCAAGTTACCTATCTCCAGTGTACGAATCTGCGACTCTACATCCTCGCCATTCAGCGTCACATGCTGACCATCTGCAGCTTGAATAAAACCTATATGTATGTTGGTCAAAATAGGAATCACCGCCTCTCGCCTTATCGCCTCATCGCCTAATAACCTAAATGCATACAGCGCCACAGCGCGGTACATCGCTCCTGTATCGACATAGGTATAACCTGCATACTTGGCGAGTGCCTTTGCGATTGTGGACTTGCCACAAGATGAATAGCCATCAATGGCTACAATAATTGGTTTCATGTTATTTCAAAAAACTATTAATATCAGTTGATAGCGACACCTGATAAGTAAAGTTACTTTTCGTGTATTGGCTCATCGCAAAACCTAGACGAAACTTATATATCTTAACCCCTGCACCAAAAGCAAATCCCGCTAAACTGCGGACATCTGTCAAGTTCATCTCTGCTTGACGACGGTGATTATAACTGAGTGTAAGATAAAATTTCTCACTTTTAGGCACAATGTCTATAGCCCAAATCGTGTGACGGAAAAGCATATCATACCATTTGACATTTTGCTCGCGTGGGGCTATATCCCATCGCTGTAAGTTGTGAGCAGTCATTGAGAAACGAATCGGAGCATGGGCCAATCGCAAACTCATACCTAACTCCAAATTTAGCGGAAGCATCTCAGTGTGTTGACCAAAATCTTCTTCATAAAACGCCTTGAGTTGCCAACCTATGTTACGCAATGTCAATCCCATTTGAAATAAACTATCGGTAGTCTGAAAATGTCCACCTACATCAGCTCCAAGTGCAAAACTAGTGTATTGCTCATACACGCTAAAGATTGGTTTGATGGTTGCTCCTATGCGAAACATTGGGCCTAACTGTCTAGCATACATGAGATTAACGCATATGTCTTTGGCGGTAAATGTAGTGCCAAGCAGGTTGCCCATCTCATCGGCATACTGCATTTGCCCATAATCCAAGTAATGCACTGCAGCACCGAAGTAATTCTCCTTATAATTATGTCCATACATCACGCTTCCAAACATAGTTCCCGCAAGGTAGTACGCGTAGTTCAGTTGCAGCACTTTGTCTGTGTGTGCGGTCAATAGAGCAGGGTTCACAAATGCCATACTGATATCATCATCAGCTATAGCCACATTCTCACCTCCCAAAGCGTTCAAGCGCGAAGAAACTGGTAAATTCAAAAAGTGGAACACGCCACTACCTGCTCCATCTATTTGAGCGACCGATAATGGTAAGATAGTAAATAATAACAATATAATACTTAAAACTTTCTGCTTATTCATTTTTTTCGCAAACTCACCCAAAATATTTAGACCGCAAAGGTAGTGTTTTTTTTTGAAATATGCAACTCTCAAGTTATTTTTTTATTATAGTGATACATTATTTAGGGGCTGTGGCATCAAAAAGAGAGCGCGATATCACATCGAACTCTCTCGCATATTATGAAAAACACTATTTACAAAAACACGACCTCTTCTCAACATCGTGTTTTTTTCTTTTAATTAGTTATTCATGATAACCAACTTATACCCTTTGCTATGTACACTCATAATTCGTACTGGTGTTGCTTCGCCTAAATATTTGCGCAAATGATTGATATACACACTTAAAGAACGTGCATTAAAATAGGTATCTGCTCCCCAAATAGTCATCAATATACGATTACGATCTACTAATTCATTCATATTTTGGCAAAGTATTTTGAGCAAATCATTCTCACGTGAACTCAAGTGACGCTCTCCTAGTAACTGTCGCATAGAGTCAAATACCAAATCCCCTAATTGCCATTCCGTTTGTTCCGCTTCTAGTGTGTGGCGATATCTACGCATCACAGCCTCTATCCTACATATCAGAATGTCCATTGAGAATGGTTTTGTCACGTAATCATCACATCCCAACTCATATGCATATATAATATCATCACGATCGGTCTTCGCTGTTAATATAATAACTGGCATATTCGGCAGAGACACACGGATTTGTTTCAGCAAATCATAGCCATTCATACGAGGCATCATTATATCACTGATAATCAAGTCATAATGCTTAATCATTATCAGTTCCCACGCCTCTTTACCATTATTCGCAGTCTCCACTGTATAATCCTTGCTACGCAAATAATCTGCAAGTACAGTGCTCAAACTAGCATCATCTTCTACTAACAATATGTTGGTTGACCTTTTATTCATCACATAAGTTTTACTAACGCCAGCATTACTGCAAATACCGTGCCAAACCCAACTATTTTCAGCTAATTTTTATCAAAATTAAGATATGGAGCTATTTTCTCAACTGTTTCTGTAGATAAACAATCTAGTTCATTCAATTGTTGAATAGAATCCAAACGAATTTTCTGCCTTCTCAATTCATAGATAGTTTTTGCCTGTTCAAAGCGTAAATACGGATGACGTGCCAATCGTTGTACACCCACTTGATTGATAGGAATCTGCTCTACAATCACACTATCCATATAAAGATGTTGCAAGAGCGTGTCAGCATTTACACCGTCCATCCCCTTTGCCTCTAGGACTTGCTCCACCCGTACAAACCCACCCAACTGCTCACGATAACGGACAATCTGTCTGGCACGATAAGAACCAATACCATAAAGCATTTTCAATTCTGTAGTATCTGCTGTACGTAAATTAATAATAGTATCTTTGTTTTCCTTCTGCCATTGGGGCAACGAATCCATTCGCACAGAATCTACCAAACTATCTATCTCCTCGCGCGCGATGTGTATATAAGGAGTCAATGCTTGATACATACTATCCGTCATACCGTACAACCTTTTCAGGTCATCTGGCTTACGGTATTTGCCTCCTTTGGCGCGGTATTTCAACATATTCTTTGCCTGCCATGGCTTGAAGCCTAAATGCACCAACGTACTGCTATCTGCCGTATTGGGGTCAAACGCTTGCATACGAATAATAGTATCACGGGGATATATCTTCTTCCACTGTGCCTTGCGGAGGCTGTCTTGTTGGGCTTGGTGAGCAGTGAAGTGTGTCATTGTGGAGTCGTTTACCCAAATAGAATCTTCCTCTTTCTCAGGTTGAAAATGCTTGACTGCCATCAGTGTGCCCACCACCAGAATCACCAACAATGCCACGCCCAACCATTGCTCTGCGGTCAATAGAAAATATATCTTTCTTTGTTTCTTCATTTCACTACCGATTCTACTACACCATCTTGGAGGTGAGTCTCAATGATGTCTCCAGACTTGATATCTTCTTGATTACGAACAACTTTGCCATTGACTGTAGTCAAACTATAGCCCATCTTAAATATCCGTTCTGGGGAGTATAACTCGATAGTTTTCTGCCATATAGCGAGTTTGTTTCTTTCTTGTGATAGCAGTCGTTGGGTAGCACTGTGCATACGCTGCTGAAAGAGCAACAGACTATTCTTCTCTTTCATCACAGCCACTTGAGTAGCGCGTTGCAATCGTAGCAGCAACCCGTTCACTCTTTCCACTTGCTCAGCCACGCGCTCAATCAACCATTCGGCTGCTGCAGTAGGTGTCTTCACACTCGTATGTACCACCATATCTACCACACTCACATCCCTCGTATGACCAATTCCTGCCACAATAGGCAACGGGAACTGTGCACAATGGCTAGCCAATACATAGTCATCAAAGCACTGCAAATCGGTGGTTGCACCTCCTCCTCGAATAATCACCACCACATCCCATTCTTCCTCTTGCGCTGCAATGGCTTCGAGGGCTTGAACGATGCTTCTGGCTGCTGTATCTCCTTGCATGACAGCAGGATACAACTGAGCATGAAACTTGAAGCCAAAGCGATTGTGCTGCAATTGATCGCAGAAATCGCCATAACCAGCCGCATCTGCAGACGACACTACTGCCACTCTGCGCAGCAAACTAGGCAACTCCAACGAACGTTGCAACTCCATCACGCCATCTTCGGTCAGTTGTCGGATAGTAGCTTGGCGTTGTTTGGCCAAGTCACCCATGGTGTAGGTGGGATCCACATTCCAGATATTCAGACTCAATCCATATACGGCATGAAACTCCACACTTACCTCTAGCAAGACCTGCAGACCCGTGTGTAAGGTTTGCCCTGTCTCTTGCTGAAAATATGCGGATAATAGACCATATACATTGCTCCAACAAGTGGCTCTCACTTTGGCTGCCAAAGTGCCATTCTCGGCTTTCTCCACCAACTCCATATAGCAGTGCCCGCGCACACTCATCGAAGCGATTTCTGCACGCACCCAATAGCGGTCAGGCAAATCAGTTGTTACTGCTTCCTGAATCCAACTACACAACTCTGACAAACTATATTGCTTCATCTTAATTCAAAATTCACAATTACCGCCAAACTGGTAACCACTCCTAGTAGCCACCACCAATGTACTTTGCCGCCACGTAGCATGAGCAAGCCGCAAATGATTGCCCCATACAGCCCTAGCACACTCCCAGCCGAGAGACTGAGTTGGGTAGTGGAGTAGGGGAGACTCTCTATCCATTCTACTGCCTCACGCAGTACCCATGTACACCATTTGGTTGCCACGCCTAGCCACTCACCTACTACGCACCATGACATGGCTAACGTGCTGAAACCCAGCCACAAAAGCACACCTGCCATCGGAATAACAATTAGATTAGTCAGTGCAAAGTAGTTGCTCGTTTGCCCAAAATAATGCAATGTGAGTGGCATGGTGCCTATTTGTGCGGCAATCGAAACGATTAGCAATCCTCCTATATATTGCCACATCTTTCCTCGCAAAACCACCTTCTGTTGCATCTTGCTCCCTACCAACATAATGCTCAGTACGGCTGCAAAACTCAACTGAAAACTCACGCTCCATAATGATAAGGGATTGATAATCAATATTATCACTGCTGCGGCTAAAACGGCATTCCAGCGAGAAGTCTGTTGCTTGAATAGCAAACTACATTCCACAAATGTCAGCATCAATGCACTTCGCATCACCGATGGGCTTAGTCCTGTGATAAAGGCATATCCCCATAATATCGTGATAATCAAGGTACTCAGTAGCCATCGTTTCCATCGTTCTTCATATAGTGGCTTGCGCCTGCCGCCTAAGGTCAACACCCAAATCACTATACCCCAGACTATGCCTGTATGCAATCCACTGACTGCCAATACGTGCATGGCACCAGAAGCAGAAAACGCCCGTTGTACGTCTTTATCTAGTTCTTCGCGATAGCCCAAAGTGAGGGCAGATAATATGCCCAATTCCTTGCCATCTATCCCCATCTTTCTGTATTGCTCGTGCAAACGATATTGGCATCTCCGTGCATATCCTCTAATGCTTCTATCTTCCTCATGACCAATCACTTGCCAGTTGCGTCTGTATGCCCAACAACTGCCTACAATCCCTTGTCTGCGCAAATACAAACCATAATCGAAATCCCCTAATCTTCCACCACGTTCTACTTGGGTTTTTACCAGCAAGATATCCCCCATCTGTGGCATAGCCAAACTATCTTTTTGCAGGTAGAGCAACACTTTGCTCCCGTCTTCCATCTCTGCATCATAGCGTATGGTTTTAGCCCTTTCTTGCCCATCACTTTGTAGGCGCATAGCCAAAACCGTATCTTTTCCTATGTAATCTACTTCGGTGTCTTTCAACAAGTTAAGCGGCTTACCGACATAGCCGCTTATTAGAATTATCACCACCAACGGCACCAATGCTATCAACCACGTATGTGCCGCCAACCATCTCATAAACTCTAGCCTCTAAACTGTAGCTCGTAGAGCGTCCTCTAAACAGCAATGGTTAAACTTCTTTCAAGCGGTTGACCATTGCTATAGGATCAGGGGCGTTAAACACCGCACTACCAGCTACCAAGATATCTGCTCCGGCGTTCCACAATTCGGGTGCCCACTTGGCATTCACACCGCCGTCCACTTCGATTAAGGTCTTCAAACCTCGCTCATCAATCGCCTGACGAAGATAACGCAATCTCTCCAAAGACTCTGGAATAAATCCTTGTCCTCCATAGCCCGCTTGTACCGACATCAATAGCACCATATCCACTTCGCCCAAGTATGGGTCCAAACTGTGAATATCTGTTTTCGGATTGATAGTCAAGCAAGTACGCACACCTTTCTTGCGAATCAGCTCTATCGCAGGCATAGGGTCATCTACTGCTTCGATATGAAATCCTACGCTCCATGCACCTGCGTCGCAGAACCGTTCTACGTAGTTTTCAGGATGAGTAATCATCAAATGCACGTCCAATGGTTTCGTGCAATGTTTCTTACATGCCTCCATGATGGGAAAACCAAACGAGATGTTAGGCACAAACACACCGTCCATCACATCAATGTGCAAGTACTCCGCACTACTTGCGTTAATCATTTCGCACTCGCGTTGCAGATTACCAAAGTCTGCTGCTAATAAAGAAGGAGATATTGCTCGCATAGATTCATTCATTTCCGCTACAAAGTTACTACAAATAATGCACATACACAAGTAAACGAGCATTTTTTTTGAAAATAGCGATTTTTTCAATGTTTTTTTGCATACGTCGTATTTTTTTTGTACCTTTGCGCACTTAATATGTGTGATTAAAATTCATAATTCAAAATTCAAAAGTACTCCATGGCTAAAACTGAGATTTCTACATTAGGCGAATTTGGACTAATCAAACACCTCACAAAGGACATCAAGCACGCCCAACCATCCACACAAATTGGCATTGGCGACGATGCGGCTGTGCTCAATTTCAAGGATAAACGTACCCTTGTCACTACCGACCTCTTGCTCGAAGGCATACATTTCAACCTCGAATATGTGCCTCTCAAGCACCTTGGTTACAAGGCGGCGGTTGTCAATTTCTCCGACATCTACGCCATGAACGCTACGCCCACGCAAATTACTGTTTCTTTGGGAATTAGCAAACGCTTCTCCGTAGAAGACCTCGAAGAACTATACAGCGGTATCCGCCTCGCTTGCGAACGCTACAACGTCGATCTCGTGGGTGGCGACACCTGCGCTTCCATGACGGGACTCACCATCTCTATCACTTGCCTTGGCACAGCAGCAGCCAAAGAAATTGTCTATCGCAACGGAGCCAAAATCAACGACCTCATCTGCGTTACGGGTAATCTCGGCACTGCATACATGGGTCTGCAACTCCTTGAACGCGAACGCATTGTCATGCAGGCCAACGAGAATGCCACACCTGCCTTTGAAGGTCGCGAGTACCTGCTCGAACGACAACTCAAACCCGAAGCGCGCCGCGACATCATAGCCAAACTCCACGAGGCAGGTATCAAACCTACCGCCATGATGGACATCTCCGACGGACTGAGCAGCGAACTCATGCACATCTGCACGCAGTCCAATGTTGGTTGCGCTGTCTATGAAGACAAACTGCCAATCGACTACCAAGCCGCAGCCCTTGCCGAAGAGATGAACCTCAATATCGTAACTTGTGCCCTCAATGGCGGCGAAGACTACGAACTGCTATTCACCTGTAGTTTAGATGATTACGAGAAACTCATCCCATTGGATGACGTTTATCTCATTGGTCATATCACCAAACCCGAATACGGCATCAACCTCATTGGTCGCAACGGCGAAGAGATCTCCCTCAAAGCCCAAGGCTGGAATGCCTTTGACCCTACCTCTAAGCACTAAACAGTAGCCCTAAGGGCGTTCACTAAACACTAAACATGAACATAGTTATATTAGGCACAGCATATCCCTTCCGTGGCGGATTAGCCACTTTCAACGAACGTCTTGCACGCCAACTGCAAGCGGAAGGATATACGGTGGAAGTCATCACTTTCACCCTGCAATATCCGTCTTTCCTCTTCCCTGGCAAAACGCAATACTCCACCGAGAAAGCGCCTACTGACCTACGAATCAGCCAGCAAGTCCATTCCTGCAACCCATTCAACTGGATAAAAGTCGGTCGCCGTATCCGCAAGATGCAACCCGATATGCTCATCACTTGCTATTGGATGGCGTTCTTCGCTCCCTGCTATGGCATGATTCAGCGCATTGTCCAACGCAATGGCAAAACACGCTGTATTGCATTGGTACACAATATGATACCGCACGAACCGAGTATCCTTGACAAACTCTTTGCCCCATTCTTCGTGCGCCATACCGATGGCTTTGTCGCACTCTCCGAGAGCGTAGTGCAAGACATCAACCGCTTTGACCACGGCACCAAGCCAAAGACCTCCTATCCTCATCCTATCTACGACCACTATGGCGAACAGATGAGCAAGGAGGAGGCATGCCAAGCACTCCACCTCAAGCCCGAAAACCAATACATGCTCTTCTTCGGCTTAGTGCGTGCATACAAAGGGCTTGACCTCTTGTTAGATGCTTTCGGCAAAGTCAAAGACCAACTGCCTAATTTGCAACTGATTATCGCGGGCGAATTCTACGAAGAGGAAGACAAGTACCGCGCACAAATAGCCAATAATGGTTTGACAGACAGGGTAATCATCAAGAACGAGTTTATAGCAGATGCCGACCTGCGCAAGTACTTCGGAGCAGCCGATTTGATTGTCCAACCCTACAAATCTGCTACGCAGAGTGGCGTAACACAAGTGGCTTTCCATTTCGAGAAACCTATGCTTGTAACCAATGTCGGCGGATTGGGCGAGATAGTCCACGACCACAAGATGGGCTATGCGGTAGAACCTAATGCCGAAGCCATTGCCCAAGCCCTCACCGACTACTACACCCACAACCGCCAACGCGACTACACCACCTATCTTATAAAAGAGAAAGATAAGTATTCATGGTCAAAATTGGCAAAATCCTTTGTAACAATATACAACAACATATGAAAGATGTAAAACTTTTCCTCACCGATGTGGACGGTTGTATGACCGACGGCGGAATGTACTACACCGAGAGCGGTGACGAGTTCAAACGCTTTTGCGTATACGACGGCATGGGTATTGTGCTCCTGCGCAAAGCGGGAATCCCTTGCGGAATCCTCACCAGCGAGAACACCGCCATTGGCTTGAAACGAGGACAAAAACTTGGTTTGGAATATATATATACAGGTGTCGGTCGCGTAGTGGATGGCGTAAAAATGACCAAACTCGATGCTGCCAACGAGATTTGCGAGGAGTTGGGTATCACATTAGAAAATGTCTGCTTTGTGGGCGATGATGTCAATGACCTTGACCTCTTGCAACATGCAGGCGTAGCCGCATGCCCCGCCAACGCCGTAGCCGTAGTGAAAGCCGTCCCAGGCATCATCCACCTTACCAAAAACGGCGGCGACGGTGCCATCCGCGAACTCTGCGAAATGATCCTCGCCGCTAAAAAAGCATAAGTGAATATCGTCGAGATGCACCCACAGCTTTTAGATTATAACCTTTCAACGATAAACTAAGGAATGTATAACATCGCAGTCATATTAGCAGGAGGTATTGGCGCACGTGTCGGAGGCACGCTGCCAAAGCAATTGTTGCCTCTCGAAGACGGTCGATCGGTATTGGAGCATGCAGTCAGTGCCTTTGAGCAGGCCGATTGCGTTGATGAAGTGTGCATTGTGATGCACCCCGACTATATCATGCATGCCGAACAAATGCTCCTTGCCAACGCATGGCAAAAAGTTCGCCACATCATCCCAGGCGGCAAAGAACGTTGGGAATCCAGTGTGAATGCTATTCGTGCCTTTACACCCTACACTCTACATCCTACACCAATAACCAACCTCCTCCTCCATGACGCTGCCCGCCCATTCATAAGCCAAGAGATTATAGCCAATGTATGCGAAGCACTCAAGGAGCACGAAGCAGTAGTAGTGGCTATACCTTCCACAGATACAGTTTATGAGATGATAGACGGTAAGGTGGCTCGTATTCCAAATCGCGCTACCATCATGCGTGCCCAAACACCACAGGCCTTCCGCCTGCCATTAATTGCCGAGGCATACGCAAAAGCATTGGGGGTAACCGACCTCAGCACCGCAGCCTGCGCCGCGGCTCATCTCCCCGCCACAGATGATTGTGGTATAGTGCATGAGCATATGCCTGAGGTATCCATCTACATTGTGGAGGGCGAAGAACAAAACAAGAAAATAACATTCAAAGAAGATATATGATTAACAAGAATTTTTGCATGAGTTCCTACTTAGCTTTCCGCTACATTGAGCGTGAAGGCATGGACTTTTACGAAGGACTTCATCACGAAAATATACCGCTGCCAAATCCAGAGCAATTCACTTATGTGCATACCGCACAAGATATTGACCACGCCATTCAAAAAGTCTTTGATTCGCTCAAAGGCGAGAAACTGGGTATCTGCCTTTCTGGTGGTATGGACTCTGCCATCTTAGCATCCTATATGCGTGGCTGCGATGCCTATACTTTCCGTTTCTTAGGTGGTGAATATCAAAAAGAAGAATTGGCTCGTGCAGAATATTATGCGAAGTATTACGGACTAAACCTCCACTATGTGGACATAGATTGGCATACTGTAGAGCAATATCTGCCTATTGTAATGCGCAAGAAGAACGCCCCCGTTCACTCTATCGAACCACAACTCTACCAAGCAGCCATACAAGCCAAAGCAGATGGCGTCACCCATATGATTATAGGTGACTGTAGCGACGTCTTATTTGGAGGACTAGATCAATTATTATCAAAAGATTGGAAATTTAATGATTTCAAGAAACGATACACATTCCTTGATCCTACTATTGTATTGAAAAATCCTGTAGATATGTCGTATCTATTTGAGCCATACAAGCAAGGAGAAAATATTGATTTCCAACGTTTTTTGTTGGATATATACGATATTGAATCTAGTAGTTCCTACTATAACGCTTTCTTGGCTGCAGACATTCCATATACAGACCCTTACGCTCTACTCCGTATGGCAGATGCTTTGGATTTGACACGTGTACGCAGTGGCGAATCTAAATATCTTATCCGCGAACTGATGCAGATAAAATACCCTGAGATTCCTGTGCCAAATAAAGTACCTATGCCTCGCCCCGTAGATGCATACTTCAAAGATTGGCAAGGTCCTACTCGTCCAGAATTCCGTCGCGATATTGACATGACCCAACTCACAGGCAATCAGAAATGGCAACTATATTGCTTGGAGCAATTCCTCAATATGTATGAGCCAATCACTATTGGCTATACAACAGGTGTCTATGACCTATTCCACATTGGTCATCTCAATCTACTGCGCAAAGCCAAAGCGCAATGCGACTACTTGATTGTTGGCGTTTCCACTGATGAATTGGTTAGCTACAAGCACAAACATGCTGTCATCCCATTTGAAGAGCGCAAAGAGATTGTAGCAGCTATCAAATATGTCGATGAGGTAGTAACACAAGAAAATATGAACAAGATGGAAGCGTGGGAGAAATACCGCTTCAACGTTATGTTCGTAGGCGATGATTGGAAAGGTACCGACAAATGGAACAAAATAGAAGCCGACCTCAATGCTGTAGGAGCAAAGGTAGTATATTTCCCTTACACCAAAGGCACATCTAGCACCCTTATCAACGAAACATTGCACAAATTAAGAGGAGAAAAATAAATGGAAGATTTATCACACTATAATCCCGAAGGTTCCACACTTCGCAGAGCGCAACTGCGTATGTTGGAGATACTTAAAGTGGTAGATGATATATGTACCAAACATGGTATCCAATACACACTTGATGGTGGTACACTATTAGGAGCTGTTAGACATGGTGGTTTTATCCCATGGGACGATGATATTGATATCAATGTAACAAGAGAAGACTTAACAAAACTGCGCAAGATTCTCCCCCGCGAACTCCCATCTCATTTGGTTTATCAAGACTATTTTACGGATCCATACTATCCCACCCTCATAGCCAAAGTGCGAGAAAAAGATTCATATATGTATGAAGAACCTTGTACTGATAAACTCAAAGAAAAAGGGATATTCATTGACATTATTCCTATCGAAGAAATCCCCAATCTAGCGTGGAAAGCAAAATTGGATTATTGGTACGGACACTGTTTGCGTGGTATCCACCATTATGCAGACACCAAAGATACCATACTTTCATGGATTGTTCTTCCCTTTGCATGGGGACTCACCGTTCTAACACGCTTTATCAATAAGTTCCGCCACATAGACCAATTAGCGCACGTATATGGATGGTACGCCTACAATGGTTTTTCTAAAAAAGATTACTATCCTATTAAGCGTATGTCTTTTGAGGGATTTCAAGTATGCGTACCTAATAATCCTGATGCCGTGCTTACAGCCCTTTTTGGTGACTATATGCAAATACCAGCAGAAGATAAACGTAGAGTACATAGTTCAAAAATAGAGTTTTATAGCGAGCGATGAACCTAATCTATGTTACAGATAATTACGTCAATCCGCTATCAGGTGGAATAGCACGAATTTCCTATGTCATGGCTGAAGCACTTAGCCAACAGTTTGGGCACGTATGCTATTCTGTTTATGCAACTCCAACCCAACAAATTACGCCTGCACCAGCCTTTGTAGAAACGCATCTTTGGCAGAACAAAGAAGATTTCTGCTCATGGATCAATCGTATCGGAGGAGGCATTGTCATTGTGCAAGCACCTTGCACTTTAGCACAAGATATTTTCGACTGCGTTCCATTACTACCATCTATAAAAATAGTCAATGTTTTTCATGGTGCCCCTGCATTTGAAATCGTTCCACTTCGATGGAATATTATCACATATAGATTAAGTCACAACATTGATACACGTTGGACATTGAAGCAAGCCATATTGCAATTAGCTATGATGGTGCTCCCAAAGCCGTATTTCCTCAAAAAACTGCGTCCTAAGTATGCTCGCCCTTACGAGAATGCTCGCAAAATTGTAGTTCTATCCAAAGAAGCGATTGAAAACTATCAGTCCATTGCACGTGGGAGATCAAGCGACTTTGTCGCTATTCCCAATGCCTGCTCTTTTGACAAGATAGAAATACCGCATGACAAACACCGAAACAAGGAAGTGTTGGTAGTAGCAAGATTGGATGATTGGCACAAGCGCATTAGCGAAATTCTCTACATTTGGACAGACCTTCAAAAAGACCATCGCTTCTGCGATTGGGTGTTGCGCATAGTTGGTGATGGTATTGATGCGCCTTTCTATAAAGACTTTGTAAAGAACAAAAAACTCACAAACGTCATTTTTGAGGGACAACAAAAACCATTACCCTATTACCAACAAGCAAGCATTTTTTTAGTAACATCTGCATGCGAAGGATTTTCTATGACTACTCTAGAAGCACAGCAATGTGGATGTGTTCCTGTTGTGTATGATAGTTTTCCCACCGCACATGAATTGGTAACAGATGGAGAAAGTGGAATTCTGGTAAAGAACAACGATAGAGAAGCATTTGTAGAAAAATTAAAGCATCTGATGTTAGAAGAACAACTCCGCAAAGACATGAGTATTCAATGTGCTGAGTCAAGTCTCCGTTTCTCTGTCGAAAATGTAGCAACTCTTTGGAATAATTTATTACAATCACTATGAAACTATCTATCATTATTTGTACATACAACCGCGCGAAATATATCCGTCCACTTTTAGAAAGTATTGTCGCGAATGATGTACCAAAACAAGAGTACGAGATTCTTTTGGTGGACAACAATTGTACGGATAACACCCGCGAGATTTGCAGTAATTTTGCTAACGATCATTCAGATGTAATGTTTCGCTATACTATTGAACCTGAGCAAGGGCTTTCTGCTGCTCGCAATAAGGGTATCAAAGAGGCGAAAGGAAATATTCTGGTATATATAGATGATGATGCAATAGTTGACATATGGTATCTACGAACTATCATAGAACACATGGATAGCAACCACAATTGCATGGCTTGTGGTGGTCCTATCATACCGCTCTACGAAACGGATGAACCTAAATGGATGAGCCATTGGACCAAAGAATTGCTGACTGCCTACATGTATTTTGGAGATAAAGAACGCGTCTATCCGGGGGAACGTTATCCAGGAGGTGGGAATGCTGCATATCGAGCTCAAGTCTTCAGAGAAGTAGGGCTTTTCAATACCAATCTCGGTCGCAAGGGAGATAGTTTAATGGGAGCAGAGGAGAAAGATATCTTTGATAAAATGCGCGCCAAAGGTTGGCGACCTATCTATTTGCCCCAAATGATTTTGCACCATATCATTCCACAAAAGAAATTAGAGCAAGATTACTTTGATAGACTCACGCTACAGATGGGAAAAAGCGAGCGTCAACGGACACTCGCAATTTCGAAATCTAAATACGCTACTCGCCTTTTGAAAGAAGGTATCAAATGGGGTGGAACGATTGTGCTATGGTTCTATTTCCTGCTTATTTTGCAACCTCAAAAAGGGAACAAATTGATTTCCTTCCGCGCCAACGTAACCCGAAGCCTATTAGGCATAATATCAGAATCATAATAGATATTGCCATACACCATTTATCCGTTTGCATAGCATGTGGGCGGAACTCCATGAGGAGTTGATGGTGACCAGCAGGAATTACCGCAGCACGCAGCGTATAGTTCACGCGAGCCAATGGCAATTCCATCTTTTCGCCATTTGCATTTACAATATACAAGTGCCAATCGTATGGATAATAGATCTCTGAGAACACTGCCACTTGGTTGCGCTCGTTCATTGACTCATATTGGAGGCAGTTCGGTGCATACGAAGTTAATTCGATACGGCTCTCATCAAACGCCATCAATGGTGTTACTTCGGGCTTGGTAATATCCAATGCTTCAGCGAATTTCTTATCGGCTACAGCTTGCTTGTGCAAGTCAATCTCGCTAAGCAAAGCGCACTCCTCGTCTGGCGTATCCACCAAAATCACCTCATCCACAAACCAACAGTTGCCCATAGCATATGGATTCTGCACGGGGGCTTGTTTTCCACCTTGCAATGGCACCACCGCATACTTCATATTGAGCATATTCAGAACAGGGAAATCTTTGCCTTCGTTCTCATCAGGTAGCATAAAACCTTGTGTGCGCATCACTGTTTGCATCAATGGATTCATCTCTTTGGAGATATGCTCATCAATCAAGTCCTGATAACGGCGCAGTTTGGCTGCGGAATAACCACCAATAGACTTCAGTCGGTAGCTTGTGCGCGCATCATTGAACGTATTAGTAGCCAAGTTCAACACACGATAATACGATTCATCTTGCAGAATCTGTTGCTCGTATGGCTGCATAGCAAAATACGCATCCGCATCTTTAGCTTTTACGAAATGGTCATTGCCAAAGAAACGCTTATTAACAGGCAACATGTCTGCGAGTACTAATACTGCTAATGCACCATAAAAGGCGATAAGGCGATAAGGCGATGAGGCGAGAGGCTGGGTATTTAACTTCCAAGCATACCAATATACCACTGCAAAGCCCAAAGCGATGAAGATAAACGAACGCCATGCATCGGCTTTGATCATAGCAGTACGCTCATCGAAGATAGCATCGCGCAGCCATGCAGGCACTTGGTTCACCCATTGTGCATCATAACTGCTGGTAACATCCACCACGCTTGCAAACAATGCAAAGAAGAGGCACAAGCCCGCAGTCACACCGCCAGCGATGAACATATTTACACGCAGTTTCTCCCATGCTATCTTTTTATCCACAATCTGCTGCAGAGCCAAAATACCCAGCAACGGCATCGTAATCTCTGCCACTACGAGGATACTCTCCACTGCGCGGAACTTGTTGTACATTGGGAAATAGTTGAAGAACAATTCCGTGAGCCACATCATGTTTCTTCCCCACGCCAACGCCACAGAGAAGAGTGTAGCCACCAATAGTGCCCATTTGTATGGTCCTGGCACAATCAGCAAGCCCAGTACAAACAAGAAGCAGATAATCGCTCCCATATACACAGGGCCACTGGTAAAGGCCTTCTCTCCACGATAGGTAGGCACTTGTCGGCAGAACTGCTCGGCAGAGCGTTTAGGCACGCCATTATCCTTCATTGTCTCGCAAAGTTGCGACTTCTCGCCCACATTATAGCCACTCGCACCACCTTCCCAGTTAGGAATAAGGAAGGTCATTGTCTCATCCACACCATAGCTCCATGCGGTAGCGTAGTCAAGACTAAGACCGCTATTGCTGTTAGAAGTTGGACCGCTATCGCTGTTAGATGTTAGTTCTGAATGTCCGCCACGCATAGTCTCTTTGAGATAAGACTGATTCATCTCAAACCAACTCCATTTTGTGCCAAACACTAGAAGCAAACTGATAGCAAGAACGCCAACTGATATGCCCAAATCTTTCCAACGTTTCTCGCGGATATGGATATAGAGTTCAGCACATGCCATCACACCTATCAATAAGAATATATAATAGGTCATCTGCGCGTGTGAAGCAATACCCAGAAAACCATAAAATATGATTAACGGAGCGCCCACCCAATACTTACGCTGCATAATCAGGTGGAATCCGCCTATGATAGGTGCTAAGTAGCTGATAGCTATTGCTTTGGTAACGTGTCCAGCAGGAATGATGATAAAGAAGTAGCTACTCAATCCCATTGCCAGAGCACCTATGAGACTCAACCAAGGATTGACGCCAAAACAAAGCAGCATGATGAAGAAGCCTACAAAATAGGCAAACACTAGTCCAAAGGGATTGCTGTCTTGGAATCCGAGATGCAATGCATCCGATATTACTTGACGAAATTTACTTGATGGCAAACTACCTGTGATTTGGTAGGTAGGCATACCACCAAACATGGAGTTGGTCCAAGATGTAGCGTTACCCGTCTTGGCTTTGTATTCCAGTGCCTCTTGTGCAGCACCTTTCCAGTTGTTGACATCACCTTGCACTAGCACTTTACCCTCCAGCAGAGGTGCACAATAAATCATTGCTATCGCCACAAATGCCACAATAGCCACGGCATAGGGCACCAGTTTCTTCCAATCTATTTTCATATTCATATCGTTTACGTTTTAGCAATTTTGTGCGCAAAATTACTATTTTTTTTTGACATACACAATATCTATATTCAAGAAAATAGTATTTTTCAGTAGACGAATTGTTAATTTAGGAATATAATACATGTTTTTTATATTCTACAACACATTTTAACAATAAATTTGGTAGAGTGAAATATTTTTTGTAACTTTGCACGCTGATAGGTGTGCATATTTCTATGCATTAAAAACTTAGTAACAATAAATTGCATATAAACAAATCAACTAATAAATTAATAAACTAAAAAACTTATGTGGTTAAAAGATTCATCTATTGGTCGTAAGCTCGTTATGAGTATTTCGGGCTTGGGCTTGGTCTTCTTCCTGCTTTTCCATGGCTGCATGAACTTGGCTTTGGTGTTCTCGGAGGAGGCTTACAACTGGATTTGCTCCGTTTTGGGCGCAAATTGGTATGCATTGGTAGCAACATTGGGCTTGGGCGCACTCGTGCTCATTCACTTCCTCTATGCTATCTATCTGACAATCCAAAACCGTATGGCTCGCGGTAAAGACCGCTATGCGGTTACTGCTAAGCGCGAAGGCGTTGAGTGGGAGTCGGAGAACATGCTCGTTCTTGGCTTCGTGGTGATTGGTTTCATCGTTCTTCACTTGGCTAACTTCTGGTTCAAGATGCAGTTTACTGAGATTATGCACATGTGCGGTGCTGAGGACTTTGCAGTAGCTACTTTTGGTACTGTTTATGCTCCAACTGATGGTGCAGGTATGGTAAAAGCGTTGTTCACTACTCCTATCTGGGGTCAAGTGTACTGCGTATTGTACCTCGTATGGTTGACCGCTTTGTGGTTCCACCTCCGTCATGGCGTATGGTCTGCTCTTCACACAATGGGCTTTAACAACCTCGTATGGATGAAGCGCGTGAAAGTGATTAGCGCTGTAGTAGCAACTTTGGTTGCAGGTCTCTTCGCTATCGTAGTTCTCTACTATCTTGGCTACGGTATCGGCATGCTCTGCGTATAAAATAAGTGCCTTCGGCACGAACATGGCGGCATAGCCGCGAAAATGGCTAAAGCGAAAATGGTCTTCGACGTAAAAGTATGCGAATAAACTAATTTCGTGAGCAAAGCGAACCATTTTCATGAGCAAAGCGAATCATTTTCGTGAGCCGACAGGCGAACCAATAACATTTTTTTGCATAAAAAATTCAAAAACATATGGCAACAAAAAAAGCAACTGCGCAGGTTATTACGCCTGAAATGGCGAAGATCCCTGCTGGTCCACTCGAGAAGAAATGGACCAATTACAAAGACCATCAGAAGTTGGTCAACCCTGCCAACAAACGTCGTCTTGACGTGATCGTAGTTGGTACTGGTTTGGCTGGTGCATCTGCTGCGGCTTCTCTCGCAGAGATGGGCTTCAACGTCCTCAACTTCTGTATCCAAGACTCTCCACGTCGTGCACACTCTATCGCTGCACAAGGTGGTATCAACGCGGCTAAGAACTACCAAAACGATGGCGACTCTGTTTATCGCCTCTTCTACGACACAATCAAGGGTGGTGACTACCGTGCTCGTGAGGCAAACGTGTACCGTCTTGCTGAGGTGAGCAACAGCATCATCGACCAATGTGTGGCTCAAGGTGTTCCTTTCGCTCGCGAATACGGCGGCTTGCTCGACAACCGTTCTTTCGGTGGTGCGCAAGTATCTCGTACTTTCTATGCTAAGGGTCAAACAGGTCAACAGCTCCTCCTCGGTGCTTACTCTGCACTCAGCCGCCAAATCGGTAAGGGCAAAGTGAAGATGTACAACCGTCACGAGATGTTGGATGTAGTTATGATCAAGGACGAGAACGGCGAGAACCGCGCTCGTGGTATCATCGCTCGTAACCTTGTTACTGGCCGCATCGAGCGTTATTTCGGTCACGCTGTGGTTGTAGCTACTGGTGGTTATGGTAATGCTTTCTTCCTCTCTACCAACGCGATGGCATCTAACGGTTCGGCTGCTATGCAAATGTACCGCCATGGTGCTTACTTCGCTAACCCTTGCTACGCACAAATCCACCCAACTTGTATTCCAAAGCATGGTGACTTCCAATCTAAACTCACTTTGATGTCAGAGTCACTCCGTAACGATGGTCGTATCTGGGTACCTAAGAAACTTGAAGACGCTCAACGCCTCCAACGCGGTGAGATCAAGGGTAAAGACATCCCAGAAGAGGATCGCGACTACTACTTGGAGCGCCGTTATCCTGCTTTCGGTAACCTCGTTCCACGTGACGTGGCTTCTCGCGCTGCTAAAGAGCGTTGCGACAAGGGCTATGGTGTAAACAATACGGGTCTTGCTGTGTTCCTCGATTTCTCTGACGCTATCCAACGCCTTGGCAAGGATGTAGTAGAGCAAAAGTATGGTAACCTCTTCCAAATGTACGAGAAGATCGTGGACGAGAACCCATACGAGGAGCCAATGATGATCTTCCCTGCTATCCACTATACTATGGGTGGTATCTGGGTGGACTATGAGTTGCAAACCAGCGTGAAGGGTCTCTTCTGTATTGGTGAGGCCAACTTCTCTGACCACGGTGCTAACCGCCTCGGTGCTTCTGCGTTGATGCAAGGTTTGGCTGACGGTTACTTCGTATTGCCTTATACTATCCAAAACTACTTGAGCGACCAAATCGGCGTTCCACGTATGTCCACCGACCTCCCAGAGTTCGCTGAGGCAGAGAAGGGTATCACCGAGAAGATTGAGAAACTCATGGCTATCCAAGGTAAGCGTTCTGTGGATTCTATCCACAAGGAGCTTGGTCTTGTGATGTGGGATTTCGTAGGTATGGGTCGTACAGCTGAGAGCTTGAAGACTGCTGTTGAGAAGATTGACGCAATCAAGAAAGAGTTCTGGAGCAATGTATATATCCCAGGTGAGGCTAACTCATTGAACAACGAGTTGGAGAAGGCTCTCCGCTTGGCAGACTTTATTGAGATTGGTCGTTTGATGGCAGTTGACGCTTTGAACCGTGAGGAGTCTTGCGGTGGTCACTTCCGCGAGGAGTATCAAACTCCAGAGGGCGAGGCAATGCGTCAAGACGATAAGTTCTCTTATGTAGCTTGCTGGAAATACACTGGCGAGGACAGCGAACCAGAGCTTATCAAGGAGCCACTCGACTATGAATTCACCGAACGTAAAACTCGTAACTATAAGAGCTAAGCAATATGGATAATTATATAGACATAAAGGTGCGTGTCTGGAGACAGGCAGGACCAAAGGCAGAAGGTCATTTCGAGACCTACGAACTCAAACACATCTTCCAAGGTGCTTCGTTCTTGGAGATGATTGACATCCTCAACGAGCAACTCATCAGCGAGCACAAAGATCCTATCGCATTCGACCACGACTGCCGCGAGGGTATCTGCGGTATGTGCTCTATGTATGTCAACGGTCACCCACACGGACCAGACAGTGCTATCACCACTTGCCAATTGCACATGCGTAAGTTCAAAGATGGCGAGACTATCACTATCGAGCCATGGCGTAGCCGTGCATTCCCTGTAATCAAGGACTTGATGGTGGATCGCGAGGCATACGACAAGATTATGCAAGCGGGTGGTTTCGTGTCAGTTAATACAGGTGGTGTACCTGATGCAAACGCCATTCCAATTCCTAAGGCTCACGCTGACGAGGCAATGGATGCTGCAAGTTGTATCGGTTGCGGTGCTTGTGCTGCTGCATGTAAGAACGGTTCTGCTATGTTGTTCGTTTCTGCTAAGGTAAGCCAACTGGCTCTCTTGCCACAAGGTAAGGTAGAGGCAGCTGCTCGTGCTAAGGCAATGGTGGCTAAGATGGATGAGTTGGGCTTTGGTAACTGTACCAACACAGGTGCATGTGCAGCTGAGTGCCCAAAACAAGTATCTTTGGCTAACATCGCTCGCCTCAACCGCGAGTTCCTCTGCGCAAAACTGAAAGACTAATTGCGACATAGTCGCTGGTTATCGGATAACGCGCCACTCAGTGGCTGTCGTATAACGGTAATCGGATATAAACAAAAAACTCCGTAATGATGATTACGGAGTTTTTTGTTTGGTATGTTGTTGGTAGTTATTCTACCACTTGACCATTGACGTTGTAGGTGTGACCGTTGCGAATGATGTAGAGACGACCGTCACGAATAATCTTGGTGGCTTTTACCTCGGGGAAGGTCAAATCAGTACCAGTATTGACATCTTTGGCAACAATAGTAATGGTTTGTAAAACGGATTCTGCTGCGAAATAGTTGGTGTATTCGTCTCCAAACTCATCTACATAAGTACCATCTTGCGAAGCAGTGACAGTAACCGTACCCACTTGCAATGCAGTAAGAACATTGTTGTTGATTTCTGCGTAGGTATCATCATCCAATGTATAGGTTACCTCTAAACCGCTTGTAGCCACAGCAGTTAAGTTGAGTATATCTCCTACCTTCATCACAAAATTAGTTAATTCCCAAGTGATGGTTTGAGGAGCTTTATTGACATGTACTTCTACTTGGAAGTCAACTGGCTTGAATGACTCTTGGTCATCTGGAGTAAAGCGTACGTATTGCCAATAAGTACCTGCATTTGGCATAGCCAAAGAATCTAACCAGTTGAATGTACCAAGTACAGATGCCTCACCACCTTCGAGGAATGACTCGCCTATGGTTTGACCATAAGTGATGGCAGTAGCATTTGGCTTAACGAGAATATTTGGTTTTGCAGGGAGGATGGTTAGTTCACGCACGGTTTCAGTAGCGAGGTAGTAGGCGTCTTCCTCTGCATAAGCAGTAACATGGACTTTACCACCATGGAGGAAATAGAGCACGTTGTTTTCTGTGATATAGGCGATTTCCATGTCTGATACTTCGTATGTAACTTGGGTTTGAGCAGAAGCGTTCAATACGATGGAATCAGTGACGGTGATGTTGTCGAAGCTATCGTTCCAAATGATGGATTGTGCAGACTTATTGATTGTTACGGATACTTTACCATCTACTGGAGCATAGTAGTTGGCATTAGTAGGTATGAAGCGCACAGCGAGGTCGTATGTGTTAGGAACGAGTGTTTGGTTGAGTTCGGTGTTCCAATCGAAGTAACCTTCTACCTCTGCCTCACCACCTATGAGCATGTCAGTTGTAAGGGCTTGTGCATATGCGATAGGCTCAACAGTTGGCCATGCAGATACAGTAGGTCGAACCGTATTGATGGTAATCTCTTTATCAACAGTTGCTTGCTCGTAATTCTCATCTTGAGGAGCTACAGCAGTAAGAGTGAATTGACCATACTTATTGATTTTTAATACGTTGCCCTCTGCATATGCAATGGTAGAGTCTGAAGAAGTATAATATACTTCAGTTTTCGCCTTAGCATTGAGGGTGATATTGTCGGTAGTGTGGATATTAGCCAAGTCTTGCTCCCAAGTGATGGTTTGGGTATTGCGATTCACTGCTACATTTACAGGGATACGCACTTGTTTGCCACTGACTGCGTCAGCGATAACAATCTCATCTGTGATAGTACCAATTTGAGTTGGCTTAATAGTTACTTGAATAGTAGCCGTACCAAAAGCACCGCAATCATTACCTAAACCTGTTGTAGAAAGTTGGACATCATCATGCGTATTAGAAAGCATTACTTCATCCTTCATATTGGCATAATTGATAGTAATGTCTTTCGTAATGATGTCCCCAATAATTGCATTTTCAGATATAGAAGAAACAGATGTTTCAAGATATTGCGCAGGGGTAACCACTACTGCGTTGATATAGTGATAACCTTCTCCTCCTTCTGGGCGCACAAAACGAATGTGAGTTGCACGACGGTCAAGAGATACAGTGAGCGATTTGTAAGTTCCTACGGTAGGAGTCACTTCACTACCAGCGATGTCAGACCAGTTATTTCCGCCATCAATAGATTGTTGCGCTTTGATAGAACCTTTGTAGTATTTTATACCGAGCGTCCAATATTCTCCTTTGTGCTGGAAAGTTAATTGTCCTGGTACGCCAACAGAAGTATTAAGTGCGATTGCTCCTTTGGTAATTTGACCCGTATTCATCTCAAAGAACTCAATCTCAGTAGGATAGTTCAACAGCAACACATCATCGCAACCTGTAGAAAGTTGACGCACTTTAACAGGAATAACTACAGATGCTTCTTCATAGTTCTCATCTCCTGCTACATGAGCAGTAAGGGTGGTTTCTCCTTCACCAACAATGTTGAGCACATTACCAGAAACGGAAACTACCTTGTCGTCAGCACTGGTGTATGTGAGGCGGGCGGTACGCTCTTCAGAATAGGTCTTTTCATTCGTTTCTGCATCAACAAGCAAGTAAACAGTGGCACTTAATGTAATCTGTTCGTCATCGACTTTTAAACGAGTAAGGTTGTCATTCCAAGCAATGGTTTGGATGGTTTTATTGGTAACTGTAAATGTTTTTTTATCTGAAGCACCAAACCATTCATCGTTTTCTGCTACAGTAGCGGTAATTTCAGCAGTACCTAAACCAACCGCTTGCAAAGCAGTACCATCATTGATGACCTTAATAACAGTATCGTTGCTTGTGGTATATGTTACAGTATTTCCGCTATTTGCTTTTGCGGCGTTTTCTACAATCTTGCCTTTGGGAAGTTTTGTTTCGGTCAAGTTCCAAGTGATGGATGAATTTTTCTTGGTGGTTGTGCCAATGAGAGTAATATCGTGGTTGCCCAAAGCTGTTTTGATTGTTAATGTTGCTTTGTGTGTTCCAACTTTATTATGTTTGTAAGTGGCTGTGATAGTGGCTGTACCATAATTACCAGCAGAGGCATTATTGGAAATAGAGTATGTAAACTGTGATTCATCTCCTGTCATAGACAGCGTAAAAGGAGATGTATTACACCATTCCATAGTGGTAGAAGCAGATTCATCAGGAGAGCCTACTGTAGCAGTAGGAGCAGTCCACTCTGTTGCATCTGGCGCATCTGCATAGGTAGCCATAGTAAGTTTGATATTGCTAATCTTTTTCGATAAGGTCCATGTTCCTTTGAAACTTAACTCTTTTACAATTTTGCGATCAAGATTTATTGTGTGTGTGCCATTTCCTTTGTTACTTGCTATCTCTGCAGAACTTCCATCAACATACGTTGCAGTAACAGTGACACCACCAGTTGCAGCCCCACTTTGTGAATTTGTAAACGTTAACTTATCACAAGGGCGAGGATTGGAAATAGTGAAAGTTTTTGTTTTAGATTGGGACCAACCGTTCATTACCTCATATGAACCACTGTCATTTATGATGTAGGTTTGGGCGGAGAGGTTTGTGCTTGCGAGGAAAAGAGTAGCAAGCAAGAATAATTTAGTAAAAATCTTTTTCATACTATAAAATGTTTTTAGTTAATATTCCGTTTATTAAGATTTTGTGCTGTTTATTAAGATTTATAGTACTTAACACATACAGTACAGCACGAAAATCGGTGCAAAATTAATACAATTCTTTGAAACGTGCAAATTTTTGCACGCGTATGCGTACGAATATAAAGGAGTGAGGTATTTTTCGTAAGAAAAGGTATGTTTTTTAGGTAACTACTTCGCTATGTGCCTCTTAGATTGAGTGGTTTTCAGATAGAAGATGTATATAGCACACATCATAGATAACAGTAAAGCGACATCCCATCCCTCGCCTATTGGCAAGTCGGGTGTGCCTGGAATAACCGCCCTTTGTCTGGGTGATATACGAGCAGGTTCAGCAGGTTGCTCAGTCAGTGTGCCTCCTACTATCTCAGAAGCTACTGTTCGGACTGTGCCATTAGCGACAAACATAGGTGCCGTGGAATAAGTACGAGAGGGCGTATAAGTGGCTGCATTCCGTTTGGCAAATCCACTTGTGCTGAAGAATTGGAGTTGAGCTGTTGGGTGCAATCCTCCTGGAGCAGTAGAACGCATTTTAACCGATGATGTAGTATATATAGGAGCAGCCTGCATAGGATTAGCACCCCATACATATAGGATAAGTAGGGTTACAACTATACGGTTCAAAGTATTATAACTAAACATATTCATCATTTACAAACAAACTTATAGGCTTGGTTATTCAAGCGTAATACATATACGCCCATTGGCAAATGGGACAAGTCTAAAGCATATGGCACAGAAGGTATCACATTAGGCGCCATGATACACATACCACATGCCGAATAAATAGCCAAGGTGGTATTAGCAGGCGCGTCTGCCACATGCAAGGTCTTTCCACTAAACCATATATGTGAAGAAGCAGAGAGATTCTCAATATCAGTAGCTACCCCATCTCCGCCTGATATATTACCCGCATCATCGGGATTCAGCAATAGTATGAAACGTTGGTTATTGACTGAATTGGGTTGTGCGTAGAAGGTATATTGCTCTTGCTCTGCCAATGGGATAAGGATATCTTGCTCGATATCATACAAATACATTTCTTCGCCTACGAGCGATGTGAAAGTAAGCGTATATACAGCATCGTCACCCGCAGCGAAACCGATATAGGTACTATCCAACTGATTCGTGACAGAAATCTCCATTTGTCCGTCCTGTTCATGGGTATAGATATTCGCCTGTCCGTCTGCTAAGATATTTTTGGCATCATATCCATTGTCGTAGCCCTTTGTAGCATTCTCGTGCTGAATGACATACATACGATCTGCGCCACTATTATCGCTATTGACTTGGATACGTACGCGCATAAAGTTTTGGTCTTGCTGTTGTGGCGCACGCATTGGTCGATTCATGTCAGCGGATGTGCTGGTGAATACGTGTTTGTTGTAGTTAAGATGAATGGTTGCGCTCTCATTTGCTACGACATATACTCCCTGCATCGGTGGGATAGTGGTTTGATCCATGCTGGCATCTAATAGCGCAGCACTGCCAGGTGTGATAGCGAAGTATTGTCCTGGTGAAGAACCATTCACAATACTCTCGTCGCCTCCTCCATCGTTTTGCCAATCATTCCATGAGCCCGAATTGAATAAATAGAAGGTTTGCTCTACGTCTCCGTCAATATCTCCCGATTCAAACTTAGCTAAATCAATTGGTGCAAGGTAACTATTCACGAACAAGTTGCTACCGTCCATACCGCTTGGTGTTCGCGTTAGTTGGACAGTATGGTTGTCCAAGACAGGAGTAGTGGTGATGGTATAGGTATCATTGCCCGTAGTTGTGCGTGAGATGGCATAGCCAACAAATGGAGCCATTGCCGTAGTGGCTTTCACCCATCCATTTTGTTCGCTCCAATGGTAGATTAGCACACCCTCGTTGGTCATGCTCATATTCGCTCCTGGTGCGCCGATATACTGCCACACCTCGTCACGCGGATTGCCTGATTTGCCACGTGTGGTATAGTTGATAGTGACATTGGTCGGTATGGATTTAGCATCTGGATTTATGCGTAGGAACCCGACACCTTGCGTGTTGTTGTCGATTGTAAAATTATCTTCAGTAGCGCCAACGATGCCTCCCTCTCCAACTGTAAGACCACCTGTAGGAGTAATATGAATAGTGCCACCTGCATTGATAGTCATACCTAATACTTTTGCACTATCAGTAATTTCAACAGGAGCATTGATAATCACCGAGTCTTCTGCATTGGGCACGCGGTTGAGATTCCAGTTTGTAGGCGTTTTCCATGAGTTGTCCACTCCACCTCCGACGAAGATAGGTGTAGCACTTTGTACATTCGCCACTACCTTAGCCGTGCAAGTGATTTGTGTGACTTCATCTTTGATATATACATAATCTTCAAAAGCACCTATTTGATTAGGCGTTAGCGTTACGCTGATTGTTTGTTCTCCCCATGCTCCGCAATCATCTTCAATCGCATTGGCAGAGAAGCGTATCAAAGAAGGTGTAGGCGTAGAGATAGCCAACTCAGTATCTTTGATATTGGAATATGCCACGGTTAAGTTGCGTGTGGACGAACTATTCACCACAATATCTCCGAAATCAATTGTATGACTTTCGATATATTGTGCAGGTTGAATGGCTACATACTGAACATAGTGATAGCCAAAATTTAGTTGATTGATACGCTGGAAGCGTAGGTGAGTAGCCTCTCGTGAAAGCGGGAGAGTTGGTGAGTAAGTAGCATCGGTGGTAGGAGTGACAGTAGTGAGTGGTGTCCAATTGGCACCTCCATCGGTGGATTGCATTACCTGTATCTCTCCATCCAGCGTTCCCCAAGCTTTGCTACCATAGTAATAGAAGGATAACTGTCCAGGAACACCATACGAACGGTCGATTTCCAAGGTAAACTGTTCGGTGCCTTGATATGGATTATATTCTAATTGATCGGTAAAATTGCGCCCTTTGATTGGTAGTAACACATCATCACACCCCTGTGGCACTTCGCGTACGCGCACGGGTATAGACAAGGAGGTGGCTTCGTATCGTTCGTTTCCAGCCACCGCTGCTTGTATGAACATCTCGCCTATACCATGAATTGATAAGACGTTACCGCTGATTGAAACGACTGATGGGTTAGGAGAAGTGTAAGTCAGCAAGTCAGTGCGTTCTTGACTGAAATTCCATTCGTGTGTTTCAGCGTTCAGTACATAGACTTTTGCCGTTAGGGTTACATCGGCATCTCCGACATGCAATGATGTTAGGTCGTTTTCAAAGACAATGTTTTGTACGTATTTATTAGACACCATGAATGTCTTTGAAATTTCAGCAGAGGCATATTCCTCGTTGCCCTCTTGGTAAGCTGTGATGAGCGCTTCGCCCGTTTTTAATGCTGTAAAGCTGTATCCATCATCAGAAACATCCAGTACGGTCTCATCAGAAGAGCGGTATTTGATAGGCAAAGCGTCGGTCATTCCATTGGTAGCCGCATTAGTAACTGTTTGATTGAGGATGACAATTGGTTTGTCCGCAGTCCATTCGGCAGTCCATGACAAGGTCTGTGGGCTTGGATAAGTAGAGCCCACAAGAGCGATTTCTTCTCGGAAGCCCTTCTCATCTGTAATCACCAATTTGGCATTAGCAGCGGATGTATGTTGGCTTGAAGTTTCGTAAATCACAGTGATTGGCGAATAAGTGCCAGACTTTTCACCGCCAATGGTGGTGATGGAAGTAGGCGAAACAGTGAATCGGTCGTCTCCCTCTACTGAGAGCGATACTTTGTATCCTGCATTGGCATAGCGAAGGTCGAAGGTTTTTTGAGGGTAGTTGTTCTTATTGACAGGATTATCACCAAAATCCAATTCATCATCGTTGATGGTGGTTCTGTCGTCATTTCCGAGAACAGCCTCGAAGTCATTGAGTTCGGTGATAGTGATATTTTTGAATACACCACCGTAATTGCCCGAATAAATGAATTTGATGTATCTAGTTGATTGCTTAAGATTTCTTTTTACTCTCTCTGCGTTTTTGTTAGTTTCATCGAATACGTTACTCCAATCAGTACCATTAGTACTTTCTTGAACATACCATTGTATGCCTGTAGCTAAACCTGATTGAGTGACTGCATAGTCGAATTCAATGTCTTTAGGTATTCCTGAGAAAGAAATGATGACATATTTATCGCCATAACCTCCAGGATCTAAATTATCATTTCCAAGGACAAAATGCTTGCTATCACTCCAAGTAAACGTCTCACGCGGTAAGTTTTTAATTAAATCAGTGTAATTATTTTTGTCGATTGTAAATTGGACGTGATCGTTCTCATTGGTGGGCGTGATGGTTCTAGTTTCCGATTTAGGTGCCCAATAATAATTCTCCGCCTGTGTGACTGTGATGGTGGTAGATGACGCTGGGTTGGTTTCTTTGTAGTAGGTATTTAAATCAAGCGTATGTTTGTCGCTATTGTTGGAACTAAACTGCAGTTCAGCAACTTCGTTATCTGTTTGACCCACTATCTCGTTGATAGTAATCTCCGTATCCTTGTTGGAAGTAGAGAAATAATCGGTATATGGTTGATTGTAGTATACAGTTGATGGTGTCCAAGTGAATACTGGAGTGTGTTTGGAAATAGTAAGGGTTCGCGAATCACTACCCGCATTATAACCACCGACTTCAGCTGTTTGATTGATAATTAGTTTAAGAGTACCAGCTTTTCCGCATGTGGCAATATTATTTTCAAATTTGCTTTCGTTGACAGCTCCAGTGTTATTTGCAGATGGATTAGTTAATTCATAGGAATAGGTAATAACTCCCTCACTTGTACTACTAACTACATCGTTTATAATATCATCCACATATACGGCGCGTTTCTGTGTGCCATCTGCGTTCCAATATTCAGGATTCCATGTGTATGACGGATTAGCATCTATATTGGCTTTTAATGCGATAGTTATTGTCCCACCTTTGGTTGTTGTAATCTTCAAATTCTCTTGAAAAGAACCTGAAGTGGATGTCTTGAGAGTAACAGTGGCAGTAACAGAATGCTCTGTATCATCATTTTTTCGATTGGCAAAAGTTATGGTGAATGGTCCTTGTTCAACAGTTTGGTTTGTATTCCACGTACCAACGTTATGGCAATCGATTGTAAAGGTGTTAGTTTTTGTGCCGCTATTATATGCTACATCCCCAAAGTCGACTATTGTGACTGAAGGGTTGTATTTTACGAAATAAGCGTAACGATATACAGTTGTTCTATTGTTTTCATCTTTAGATGTTGCATCAAAATCAAAAGTATGGTAACAATTACTATTTGTTGATGTCGATTTTTCTGTCCCATTCTCATCATACCAGCCAATAAATTTATATCCATCAATCGGTTTTGCATAGTATTCTGCAGTAAATGTAGCATATTTTTCCCATGCTACTACGTATTTGTCATTATCCGATGAATCCATTACTTTTTGGCTGAATTGTGATTCATTAAAGCTAGAATTATTTATAGTTACCCAAACATAACCACAATTTTCTGGTGATGAATACGCTATTGCCTTTGCGTAATATCTTGCACCCCATGCATTGATTGTTGCTACCAAAACGGTCATGGTTGTTAGGATGTATTTACAGATAGTTTTCATCATACGTTTATTTAATTAAAAAGTACCTTTTATTAAGATTTTAATGACTAATACGCTTCCAAAAAAGCCGAAAAACGGCGCAAAATTAATATAAGCATTTGGAACATGCAAATTTTTCGCCCGCGTATGTGTACGAATATAAAGGAGTGAGGTGTTTTTCATAAAAATCGACCTATTTTTTGAATAGAATAATGAGGTGTAAAATCGCAAAATATAATAGCATAACAAGCTAGAAAGTATATTATTGAGCATTGAGAAGAGATAGCGGGATAGTAGCAGATTGGTTCGGAGTTCTCTGGTTATTAACCCGATTATCATACGTTTATCATACGTTTATCCTACGTATATGGTACGTATATCCTACGTATATGTTACGTAATTAACAAGGGATTGAAAAGGTATTGACATGACATTGAAAGTTGTATGAGATAAGAACAAGCAGGAAAATTATTTCATTTACAGTGTATATATTTGCATATCTCAAAAAAAAGTAGTAATTTTGTAGCGGTTTTTGAAATATCCAACTCGAAACGGTAATTAGTCTTATGGTAAAGTACGAAGGAATGGAATTTGCAGAAAGTATCTCGGCCAATGAGATACAAGAAGCAGTCAATCGTGTGGCAACAGCAATCAATGCCGATTACGCTGGGCGAGAGCCACTGTTTGTATGCGTGCTGAATGGCGCATTTATGTACGCATCGGATTTGATGAAACGTATCACCCTACCCTGCGAAATCACTTTCGTTCGCATGAAATCGTATGAGGGGACAGAAACGACAGGCAAAGTGAATATGCTAATTCCGCTGCAAGTGGACGTGAAAGGACGCGATGTGATCGTGATTGAAGATATTGTGGATACGGGTATCACAATGCATGCATTTATGGAGGAATTGCGCAAGATGGGAGCAAAATCGGTGGAACTGACATCGATGCTGTACAAGCCCGAATCGCTACGCTATGAAGATGTAAAACCGAAATACTATGGATTGGCTATTCCGCCCGCGTTTATCATCGGTTACGGATTGGATATCAATGAGAAAGCACGGAACTTGGCTTCGATATATACGAAGGTGTAGTGTTTAGAGTTTAGTGTTTAGAGTAGTATGCGGTGCATATGGTTGATATTTGGTTTGCTGTGTTGTGTGAGTGCATGGGCACGTACACCAGAGCAAGCCGCGTGTGTAGCAAGTGAGTTTCTGGGTAACAGGAACACACCTGCTGTTCGTCGTATGCAACAAGCAGAAAAGGCAGATGCCGTGACAGTACCTGTGGCAATAGCATATACGCAGACGCAGGCAGATAACGAGCCTGCGGTGTATGTGTTTAATGGGCAAGAAGGCTTTGTATTGATATCGGCAAACGATGATACGCGTGCAGTGTTGGGCTACTCGGACAATGGTCGATTTGATGCGACAGATATTCCTGAGAATATGCAATTTTGGTTGCAGATGTATGCTGATGAATTGGCACGCTACGAAGCTAACAAGCCCGTACTGAAAGCAGGACAAGTGGCACTGACTCGCAGTAAACGCGCAGCAGCCACCACCTATCCGACCATTGCTCCTATCTTGGGCAATGTGGAGTGGGGACAGGACACACCGTATAACGACCTATGTCCGACAGTGGGTGGTGAACGTAGTGTAACTGGTTGTGTGGCCACCGCCATCAGTCAGATTATGTATGTGCACAAATATCCAACCAAAGGTACTGGCAGCAAAACGTATACTTCGGAGTCTAACAATTTGAAAATCAGTGTTAACTTTGGTGCGACAACCTATGACTGGGAGAACATGTTGCCATATTATAACAACAACTACAATAGTACTCAAGCCAATGCCGTGGCAACACTGATGTACCATGTGGGCGTAGCAGCAGATATGGATTATGACCCTGATGGTAGTGGTGCTGCATCATCTGTCGCATTAGCGAATCTGGGAACATATTTTGACTACGATAAAGGCATACAGACCTTGCCCAAAGACTATATGAAAGAGGAGGATATTCTGAATGCTATTGTTGCCGACTTGGAGATTGGACACCCCGTGTATGTGAGCGGTGCGACCAAGAATCAAGAAGGGCACGCGTTTGTGTGCGACGGTATGCAAAGCGATGGTTATCTGCATATTAACTGGGGTTGGGACGGTATGTCGAATGGCTATTTTGCGCTTTCAGCACTCGACCCAGAACAGCAAGGCACGGGCGGTAGCGCAAGCGATATGGCATTCACCGAAGGTGTAGAGGTGTTCACAGGTATTCAACCCGACAAAGGGGGCGCGGCAACACCATTAGTGACCGTGAATACGCTGACACGAACAAACGCAAATGAAATAGATAGGACTGCGGAAGTGGCATTTAGTTTGGATGGATTTATGAGTTCAGGTATGGCTACCGCAGCGGGAATGATAAGCTATTATATCTATGATTTGAGCGACAATCTGGTAGCGAGTGTAGGCATCGGCACATTTGAATTGGGAACTGGATATATTTACACTGAGGCTATCCCCATCGCACAGACCATTCCAAGCAACTTGCCAGCAGGTGAGTATGAACTGGAAGTAGGATATACCGACAACGACGATGTGATTCAGCCTATCTTGGTCAAAGGCAAAGGAATAGTACGCACCCCAATGACCGTAACAAACAGCAAGATTACCTTCAGTGAGGATAGTGGCGGAGGCGAAGAAATAATCAACACAGCAGCCATCACTGGTATTGATGTGACAAATATTGACCAAAGCTGTGTGTGGGAAATAGACTTGTATTCTCGCTATTTCTGGAGCGATTATGAATCGGATGATGAAGTGCTAATTCGCTTGAAAGTGAATAGCAGTAGTACAACTTCTGTGGTGGGTTCGTATGTAATGGACAGCCAGAACAGCGGCATGGAAGGGACTATCAATGCAGATGCATTATATGCCGTAGGGTATTATCAAGCATGCTATCAGCACTCTTTGACAGATATGCATTTGACTATTACAGAAGGAGAAAATGGTAGTCTGAATGTGGGGTATCATGTAAAAGTGAATGATGCGGAAATTAAAGATGTCATCGAGGTAAGTTCACCCGAATGGTTCCTATACAATAGTCAAGTAGAGGCGTACTATTATTATCACGAATACATTACCTACGAGTTGGCTGCCACACTGCCAACATCCAAAGCAATTGCATTGGCAAAGAATATGGAAGGCGAGGAATGGACAGAGATGTCGTATTTTGTAAAAGGCATAGTATCAGATATCAGCGACTCCCCCGAGGAAATTGCACAAAAGAGATACGCATGTTTCAACATCTCGGATGACGGGACAAGCAACGAGCAACTATATTGCGATCGCACCAAATGGTTAGGCAATAATTATTTCACCTATGGACAGGAAATCAATGTGGGTGATGAAGTTATTATTTATGGACAAATGCAACACCAAATGGACAATACTCCTGCAATCAAAGGATATGTGTATAGTCACAACGGAAATACATCTGCACGGAGTGAAGCGATTGTGATTGAAAATGGTAGCACCCTATACGATATTATGGGACGAAAAATGGGAGATATAGAGCAAGTGGCAGCGGGTATCTATCTACTGCGAAATGGTAATCAAATAACAAAGATTTATATCAACAAGCAATAATGAAGACTCCAGAGCAATTTGATATTGTGGCAAGTAAATGCCGCAGAATTTATGAACTGAAGATGAAGGACTACGGTCCAAGTTGGCGTATCATGCGTCCGCAAACCGTTAATGATCAGTTATTTATCAAGGCAAAGCGTGTTCGCGAGATTGAACAAACAGGTGTGAACATGGTAGGCGAGAGTATTGAAGGCGAGATGATGGCTATTGTGAACTATAGCATCATCGGCTTGATACAGTTGCACGAAGGCTTTGCCGATTCTGTGGATATGACCGCTGAGCGCGCTATTGAACTATACGACCACTACATGGCAGAGGCGAAAGCACTGATGCTCAAGAAGAACCACGACTATGGCGAAGCATGGAGAGATATGTTTGCGAGCAGTTTGACGGACATTATTCTCACGAAAATCAATCGCAATAAGTCAATTACTGCCAATGATAATCAAACTTTGATTTCGGAAGGCGCGGATGGCAACTATTTCGATATGCTGAATTATGCAGTTTTCTACCTGATTAAATTGATGGAGAATGAAGCAAATTAAAACAATTATAGCCGCTATCTGCCGCACATTGCTAGGTGTGGTATTTGTATTCTCTGGTGTGGTCAAGGCTATTGACCCATTGGGAACAGTGTATAAGATTGAAGACTATTTGAAGGCCTTTGGCGGTTTCTTTACCGACTTGCTGCCTATGGCCGAGGTGGCGGCTTGGGGGCTGATTATATTGGAGTTGCTATTGGGTGTGTGCATGATGATGAATGTACGTACCAAATGGACATCGTGGATTGCGTTGGCATTCTACTGTGTGATGACACCACTGACGTTGTATATTGCGCTGACCAATCCTGTAAGCGACTGCGGATGCTTTGGCGATGCCGTTGTACTGACTAACTGGCAAACATTCTGGAAGAATGTAGTGCTGATCATATTGGCTATCGTGTTAGTAGGGCTACGCAAGAGTGTTCGTCCGCTATGGAGTTGGTGGATGGAGATAGTGATTGCTGCGACGACTATTGCTGCGGCTATCGCCTTTATGACATGGACAAAACAGCATTTGCCAATAGCAGATTTCCGTCCGTATAAGATTGGTAATCACTTACCTACGCTAATGGAGTATCCAGAAGATGCAGAGCCCGATCAATATGAATTTTCGTTTGTATATGCGAAAGACGGCGTAGAGCAGATGTTTACACTGGAAAACTATCCAAAGGGCGACAGCACATGGACATTCGTGCGTCAAGAGTCGAAACTCATCAAGAAAGGCTATGAGCCACCTATCCATGATTTTGAAATCATGAATGCAGATTACGAGGATATCACATGGGATATCTTGGAGAGCGAAGAACCCGTGACGTTGGTGGTGATGTATGACCTTGCTAAAGCTGACAAAAAACAGATGGCAAAAGTGGAGGCATTGTTAGATGGTGAGGCGATGGGATATATCTTGACTGGCTCTGGTACAGATGAAATAATAGCATTGGGATTGGAATATCCAAGTTTAAGCGAATGTGTTTGCACATGCGATCCTGTGACACTAAAAACCATTGTACGTGCTAATCCAGGTGTGATTGTGCTGCAAAATGGTGTAGTAATTGATAAGTATAACTTAAAAAATAAATAACGAATTATGAGAACAAAAATGGTTGCAGGCAACTGGAAAATGAACATGACCCTGCAAGAAGGTGTAGTTCTTGCTACCGAATTGAAAAATCAAGTTGTTAACCCATCGTGCGCCGTAGTTATCGGCACTCCATTCATCCACTTGGCTACTGTGGCTGAGCTCTTGAAAGATAGCCCAATCGCTGTGGCTGCTGAGAACTGCGCTGACAAGGAGAAAGGTGCATACACTGGCGAAGTGAGCGCTGCTATGGTGGCTTCTACGGGTGCTGAGTACTGCATCCTCGGTCACTCTGAGCGTCGTGCATACTATGGCGAGACCTACGAGATCTTGAAAGACAAAGTGGAGTTGGCACTCGCTAACAACCTCCGTCCTATCTTCTGCATCGGTGAGGTAAAAGAGGAGCGTGAAGCAGGCAAACAAAACGAAGTGGTAAAAGCACAACTCGAAGGCAGTGTATTCCACCTCAGCGCTGAGGACTTTGGCAAAATCGTATTGGCATACGAGCCAGTATGGGCAATCGGAACAGGTCTGACTGCTACTCCTGAGCAAGCACAAGAGATTCACGCATATATCCGTGGTCTCGTAGCAGAGAAATACGGCGAGCAAGTAGCAGAGGATTGCACTATCCTCTACGGTGGTAGCTGCAACGCAAAGAATGCTGCTGAGCTCTTTGCTAACCCAGACGTGGACGGTGGTCTTATCGGTGGCGCAAGCCTCAAAGCTGCTGACTTCTGCGCAATCATCGCAGCACGATAAGCAAACTAGGTTTGCGTAAATGGTCGCTCTTAAGCGACGAAAATGGCTAAAGCGAAACTGGTAGCAGAGCTGCGAAAATGGCTAAAGCGTGATTACATGAAACCACCTTCGTGAGCGCAGCGAGCCATAAACGCAAAGCCACTTTCGTGAACGCAGTGAACCATGAACGTGAGCAAAGCGAACAAATATTATGGCACTAATCGTTCCTGTACGCGGATTTACTCCGCAAATAGGCAAAGACTGCTTTTTGGCAGAGAATGCAACCATCGTCGGTGATACCGTCATCGGCGACGGTTGCTCCATTTGGTTTAATGCGGTATTGCGTGGCGATGTCAATTGGATTAAGATTGGCAACCATGTGAATATCCAAGACGGCTCCGTCTTGCACACGCTCTACGAGAAATCTACCATCACTATTGGCGACTATGTGTCTGTCGGACATAATGTTACTATTCATGGTGCCGATGTCCACGACTATGCGCTCATTGGCATGGGCTCAACCCTGCTTGACGGCGTGGTAGTCGGCGAAGGTGCTATTGTGGCAGCAGGTTCCTTGGTGCTCAAGAATACGCAGATTGGTCCATACGAAGTATGGGGTGGCGTACCTGCTAAGTTTATCAAGAAGGCTGATCCTGAGCAAACCAACGAGATTAATCGCAAGATTGCGCACAACTATGCAATGTACGCGAGTTGGTATAAGGAGGAAGAATAAATTTAATCTACCCAAAACTAAATAGTGCCAATCATAATGCTACATGATTGGCACTATTTGTATAAAAAAAAGAAGGATTGTCATCCCGACAACCCAATCTTTACTTAACCTTAAATCTAATACCATGAAAAACACGGTGCAAAGGTAGTGCTTTTTTTCAACCCTACCAAATATTTTGCCCTAAAATTATGTTTTATAACATGTTTTTCGAAATTTTGTAAAGTCAATTATGCAAAATATGGGTATTTTGGTAAAAAATTTGGTAATTTCAAAAAATAGCAGTAATTTTGTACCCGATAAAATTTGCGTCAATGGGCAATTGGCACAAAAATTGCACGAAATTAAGTAAAAAACAACAAAATAAACCTTTTTAATTAAACAATGAAACAATTAGATTTGACCCAGTACGGCATCGTAGGTACAACCGAGATCGTACACAATCCTTCTTACGAAGTACTCTTCGCAGAGGAGACAAAAGCGGAATTAACTGGCTTTGACAAGGGCCAAGAGACTGAGCTTGGCGCAGTTAACGTGATGACTGGTGTTTATACTGGTCGTTCTCCAAAAGACAAATTCATCGTTGATGACGCTCAAAGTCACGACAACGTATGGTGGACAAGCGAGGACTACAAGAACGACAACAAACCTATGTCTGAGGCTACTTGGGCTGTGGTAAAAGACATCGCTATCAAGGAGCTTTCTAACAAGCGCCTCTTCGTGGTTGACGCTTTCTGCGGTACCAACCCTGATACTCGTATTGCTGTTCGCTTCATCGTTGAGGTGGCATGGCAAGCACACTTCGTAACCAATATGTTTATCCAACCATCTGCTGAGGAGTTGGAGAACTTCGAGCCTAACTTCGTGATTTACAACGCTTCTAAGGCAAAAGTAGAGAACTACAAAGAGCTCGGTTTGAACTCTGAGACTTGCGTAGCATTCAACACTACCAGCCGCGAGCAAGTGATCCTCAACACCTGGTACGGTGGTGAGATGAAGAAGGGTATGTTCTCTATGATGAACTACTTCTTGCCTTTGCAAGGTATCGCTTCTATGCACTGCTCTGCTAACACCGACATGAACGGTGAGAACACCGCAGTATTCTTCGGCCTCTCTGGTACAGGTAAGACCACCCTTTCTACCGATCCTAAGCGTCTCCTTATCGGTGACGACGAGCACGGATGGGACGACAACGGTGTGTTCAACTTCGAGGGCGGTTGCTACGCTAAGGTTATCAACCTCGACAAAGAGTCTGAGCCAGACATCTACGCTGCTATCAAGCGCAACGCTCTCCTCGAGAACGTTACTGTTGACGAGAACGGCAAGATCGACTTCACCGACAAGAGCGTTACCGAGAACACCCGCGTAAGCTATCCTATCAACCACATCGAGAAGATCGTTCGCCCAATCTCTGCTGGTCCTGCAGCTAAGAACGTTATCTTCCTCTCTGCTGATGCATTCGGCGTATTGCCTCCAGTAAGCATCTTGACTCCAGAGCAAACCAAATACTACTTCCTCAGTGGCTTTACTGCTAAACTCGCTGGTACTGAGCGTGGTATCACTGAGCCAACTCCTACTTTCTCTGCTTGCTTCGGTCAAGCATTCTTGGAGTTGCACCCAACCAAATATGCTGAGGAGTTGGTTAAACGCATGGAGAAATCTGGTGCTAAGGCATACCTCGTTAACACTGGCTGGAACGGTACTGGCAAGCGTATCTCTATCAAGGATACACGCGGTATCATCGATGCTATCCTCGGTGGCGACATCTTGAATGCTCCTACCAAGAAGATCCCATTCTTCGATTTCGAGGTTCCAACTGCATTGCCAGGTGTTGATCCTGCAATCCTCGACCCACGCGACACTTATGCTGACGCTGCTCAATGGGAAGAGAAAGCTAAGGATTTGGCAAGCCGTTTCATCAAGAACTTCGCTAAGTACACCACCAACGAGGCAGGTAAGGCTCTCGTTGCAGCTGGTCCACAACTCTAATATAGACCGTCTTCGACTGTCTGAGGTTAGACCGCTTTGCCGTTAGACCGCGACCAGTCGCTGATAGATAACTCAAGAGGGTGCATCTCAAACAGATGCACTCTCTTTTTCTTTATTTATTGTCCCGAATACTATTCGGGTTTCCTTATCAATTACGCACTATACACGCACTATTCACGCACAATAGACGGACAATACACGGACAATAAGCGCACCATTCCTAACTTATCATAAAGATATAAGCATGTTATCTGTGTTCAAACACATTGCAAATCAACGTGTACAATCTGCTGTCTAATCCGCTGATTTTCACGCACGCTCACCTCTGCCGCGTGTGCAAATGCACATAAGACTTGCATATTCGCAAAAAAAGCACTACCTTTGCAAACGAAATGGAAATGCAAGTGCTTAACATATCCGTAGCGGAAATCCTCAACATGCTCATCATGCTATTGGGCGTGGCGATTATCTGTATCGCTGCTTTCTCATATCGCAAACAAAATTTCATTCGTTTGCAGGCTGCCCATCAAAAGATTGACGAACTATCTCAGCGCATGGCAGAGCAAGAAGCTGCACTCCTCAGACAACAACACCTATATAATATAGACAAGTGCCTTGCCAATATCCGTGCGCAACACCCCGCTCCTGAGAAAACATAGACAAACTATCACTCCATGCTCCAAGATATTGACGCTCAGCTCAATAATTGGATAGCATCATTCGAAAGTCGCACACAATTAGCAGAACGCGAGGTGCAATTCTGCACCTATCTCCTCGTTTATCCTCACCTAACTTTAGATGAGATAGCGCAATATATCTGCTACTCCGAAAAAAGCATACGCAACTACAAACAGCGCATTGCTCATAAATTAGGTGTGTCTTCTGCCAATTTGTACCAACACCTGCAAAACGATGTTATTACATATCTATACAACGACAATACAAGCTCAAAATTATCTGCCTTATGAAAACCACCCATTTCCTTCCTCTATCTCATCCTATTAAGTGGATTACTCTGCTTGCCTTGATAATCATCATAGTTGCAATGATTTATATGGCTTATCAATGGTACACGACCAAGCAAGTGATGCTATTGGTCACCTTCGTGATTGTGGCTATTGCCCTACTCAGTTGTATGGTGCTCATCCCACGCAAACTAACGGTAACAACAGAGGAGATTAATATACACCTCCTTGCTTGGAAGATCAACATTCCTGCCGATGAAATCGAGAAGATTGAGCACTATCCTCATGGCATCCAGTCCAGCCGTATTGCAGGAGCTGGCGGTTTCTTTGGCAATCTGGGATTGTTTACTTCTAAAGAATGTGGCAAACACTTGTCTTTAATCACCGACCCTATGGATGTCTGCATCATCACCCGCAAAAACAAAATGCCCATCGTGGTGAGCATAAAAGACAACAGCGTTTTCAACACAATCGCCGAGATTCAAGAGAAAAATTAAATATTTTTTACTCTTTTATTTGCATAAACCAAAGAAAATCACTACCTTTGTAGTCGAATTCTTAAAAACACGTATTGCCTATGGGATAAAACTTACTACTTTTGCAAACAAACAACAATCCTTTAAAATCATTAAGTTATGAAGAAAATTCATTTTTCATTGCTCATGTTAGCAATCGTAGTAAGTTGCACATCGTGTATTCGCGAACCAGAGTCAGTAGCGTTTATTACTAGTCATGTGAATGTACCAATTACCCTCTACAACGATAGAGATTCTGTACATTTGGTTCCTTTGCAAAGAACATACTTGTGTCATGTTGAAGTTAAAGACGGAAAATTTGTTGGTTGTACGGGTATGAATTGGACATTTAGTTTGTTTGATCCAGTACTTAAAATTGGTCTATTAGACACCATATATACCGTACCAGAACAGTATCAAACGTTCTTGTCGGATGTGGATAATTATATGCACCATTTAGGTTATAGTAGTAGCAGTTCATCTTCTATTAAATACGAGCATAGCTGTTACGACTATACTTTACTTCCTGATTTTGTTGAAGAAATTCTTAGAGTGTCTGTGGCGAATGAGTAGTTTTAGCAAAAAATGTCAAATAAATACGCCTTGCACAAAGTAGTGCAAGGCGTATTTATTTTATTAGAGGTCCTGTTATTTGCTTAAGAAATCTTGTAGCACAAGGGCTGCCATAGCCCGCACAGCAATGCAAAAATCGTGAGACCTAATGACAAAATTGCATATATCAAAAAAAAGTAGTACCTTTGTCGCGAAATAGTTAGTTTGAATGAAACGGATGAAGCAAATATACTTACTACTCATTCCATTAATATGGTTTTGCACATCGTGTACTCAATGGCAAAAAGCAGAAGCAGTTATTGCCATGGCTGATAGTTTAGATGTCACACAACATGTGATTTATGATGATACAGTGGCATTGCGCCAAACTATTCGTGCACTGAATAATCCATTAGGTAGAACATTCAAACGCAACACATTGGCTAAAGCCTACTACTATATGGGACGAAACTTGCAGAGAAATTATGCGCAAATAGAACGTGCAGCAGAATGTTATATTGAAGCCGACTGGCTGAAAATAGACGAACCACTTTATCGGGGACGAGTAAACTCATGTATGGCTGGAATATGTGCGAACTACAATCAAGATTGTTTGTCACTATTGTTTTATGAGCGCGCATTGGAGGAGTTCGAGAGAAGTGGCAATGAATGGTATTATGCAAATGGATTATTGACTATTTGCATGATTAAGTGTGCGTCAAAACAATTTACAGAAGCAGATAGTTTATGGAAGATGGCTGCAAGCTATTCATTTGATGATAGTTATCGTTGGTTTCTCAATGATGTTCGTGTTATTTATTTCTACTACCAAGAGACTGAGTATACACCTGATTCGATTATTTATTACATACAACAAACTCCTATAACGACATCCTATCGCGCTATCAAGATTGCAGGTGCCTTTTATGATTTAGGTCAAATGGATTCCGCTGCATATTATGCAGAGAAAGTAGTCAATAGTTTTAATGTATATGATGATAAAGTAAGTGCTTACTATATTCTACATAAATATGCCATTTTACATGACAATATACACGCTGCAGATAGTCTTGCTGGTTTGCGAATGGACGAGAAGCGCAAATTAGAAGCAGAAACTATCGACTCTCTAAATGCGATACAAGTATTTCAAGATTATTTATACTATTGCAAAACCTTTATATGGCGAGTTGTTGGATATAGTACGCTCGTTATTGTCCTTGTGTTGGCAGTATCAGGCATACTTTGGTATTGGCGCAAGAAGAAAAAGCATGTAGATGCCCAAGTAGAGGCATTGCAATCGGCTGAAGAAGAATACCAACAAACAATAGAAGAGCAACGCCAACAGCGTCACAATGCATTAATGTCGCATATCGAGTTAGTTCGAACACGCCATCCTAAACCCGATAAGAAATGGAATGATTATAGTGTATTTCGTAATGAATTGAATCAATCTCTGCTTGGTTTGTTGGATAAGTTAACAGAGAAAAAATTGTCAGAAAAAGAGATACGTTTGTGCGTATATTGTCTGCTATACTACGATATTAGCACAAAAGTATTAGCAGAATATATGATTTATTCAGCAGTAGGCATTCGTACCTTCAAGCAACGGACAGCAAAAAAAATAGGTACAACTGCTGCAAATCTGTATGATTTTTTAGTTGAAATGGCTATCTCTGATTGAGTAAAATAGTCCATTTTTAGCACTTGTGCGCAGAAGAAACTTGCAATTGCTTTATTATTAAGCAGTTGCAAGTTTTTGTTTGTGCGCCAGATTTTTTGTGCACATTCCAAAATGGCAGTACCTTTGCACCGCAATTTGAAAACAACAACTAACTAACATTATTAACCACTAAAAAATTACAAGTATGAAAAAATTAATTATTTTCACATTGTGTATTTTAGGAATGTGCAATGCCCGCGCCGAAATGATGACGGCACAAGAAATTATCTTAACCGAAATGGCTACTATGCTTCCATGGGATAGTGAAGATGAAAAAGATGAGATTAAACCCATTGGTCAAACAGAATTCCACGCGTCCATTGATGGCAACCAATTATTCATAGGAGCAGACGCAAGTGTACATGCGTATACTGAGGTAATCAATCAGAGAACAGGCGAAGTGGTGGAGGAAGAGGAGTTTGTAGGTGAAACAAATATGTATATTCCTCAATCAGGAAATTACGAACTATATATCTATTCAGAATCAGGTACAGTAATGGCTGGTGAGTTTAATATAGAATAATTACTTCATACAGACAAATTGCAACTAATTAGATATTAGATTTGTCAGCCATTACTTACTTAATTTTATTTTAATCACTTATTAAATTTAGGAGTTTATGAAAAAGATAATCTTGACAACAATTAGCATATTAAGTGTAATCGTGATGGGAGTAGTGATTGTTGCATGCTCAACGGACACAAACAATCCAGACATTCATCCAAAAAAGTTAGTTCAATATGCCTCACACGAGCAAGGCAGCGAAGATGATTGGGCAAGTTTATATATTGCGCTAGATTCTTTGAATACATCATATATATCATCAACAAATAATAACGCTAGAACAAATCAGTATATTGATCCAGACCTAACGGAGTTTAAATATGATAGTCTTGTATGCCACGATGTATTTGGTGCACTACGCGGGATAGAAATCACTAGGACATTATCCATAGGAAATATCCAAATAGCGATACCAGGCATTGTTATCATGGGAGCCGTGCGTTCTTATCTTGCTTTTAGAAAAGCAGGAGAATCGCAACTCATCACTATTCGCAATATTAAAAGTATTACGGACCTAACGCACATGCATGCGTGCAAATAGGAAAAGAACATAATCAACTATTAGCTGCAATGTTAAATTCACACTTTGATCCCACTGGCAAGACAGATAGTCAAATAACACAGGCATTTATCCAAAAATATCAACAGTTATATTCAATAGTACCTCCATATGATATAATAAATGCCTTGTTAAATCCCGAAAATATAGATATGGAGAGGCAAGCAGCGATGAGTGTTAATGTTAGAAATGCCTACTTGCAATTCCGCCATACAGTATTACCAATGAATATTTCTACTATGCATAGTTATATAACTGAATATTTGAATATCGTAAATACTGCGCAAATCAATGAGTACGACAAATTACAAATGAGTGCTTATGCAGGAGTAGCTTACTATAGCAATGCATTGTGGATGATAGAATAATCCTTCCTACAAATGCAAAAAAATCTGCATTATTAGGGTGGCAAAAAGCAACTATTCAATAACTTGGTCATCGAGTTTGAGTAGTAAAACCTTTAAGTAAATGAACCCACCATGTAAAAAAACGAGCGGGATATCCACTCGTTTTTTTTATGCTCACACTTTTTATACCAAAGCTTCTTCTGCAGACATGTTTTCTATTGGGGCATTAACAACTACCATGTTAAAATAAACAAAATATAGTACCTGATACAATAAAAACACTATTTTCTTGCGCATATACTTTTTTTTTTGTACCTTTGCACGCTAATTTGCGGTAGAATGCTTTTAGCATTCATCATTAAAGAACTTGACGAAAAGTAATCACATATTGCACTGTATTATTGTCTGCATAATGACCTTATGTAGTGTTTGTTGTCTTTCTGCTGCAGACAAGCCTGTGCCTACCATCATACGAGCATGGCAACTTGACCAATGGACAGGCGTGGCTGATACATTGGCAGGGATTGACTCCTCATATATGCATTTCCCTATGCGTGATCGTTTGAACGATTATTCTATTTCCAACGTTAGCAACTCCAATCTCATATCACCCAATCAGTCACGCATCTATTTCGCGCGAAAAAAGACAACCGACTTTTTGTTCGCTGATGCCTACACCCCATACATTATCACACCGCAACAAGTCAAATACTACCACACCACCACTCCCTACTCCACCATTGCGTACAAAAAAGGTTTTGTCACCAACCTTGACCAAAATGATATCAGTTTTTCTTTCACGGGTAACGTCACTCGTCGCACCAATCTGGGTATGACTATTGACTACCTCAACTCGTACGGACGATTTGCCAATCAAGAAGGCAAGACGGTGTTTGGTTCGGTGTTTGGCTCATACAACGGCGATCACTATTCGCTGCAATCATCCTTCACGTGGAACACGCTGAGCAACTTCGAGAATGGCGGTTTGCAGAATCCCGCTGATCTACAAGGCGTACTCAAACCTGAGGATATGCCAGTAAGAATGCAGGGTATGTCGGCATTGCGCTATTTGTCAGGGTATCTAAATCACTACTATAGTATCTGCGTTGAACGTGAACGCAAAGTGAACTACCGCGAACGCGATGAAGAAGGCAATTGGGTAAAGAAAGACTCCATCAAGATTGAGTATGTACCTGTTACTACCTTCCGTCATATATTTGAAGTAACCGACGGCACAAAAAGGTACGTAGAGAAATCTGCCACACAAAGTATTCTTCCTAATCAATATCGCAACCCCATCGCAACAAACGACTCCGCAGCATGTCTTACCATCAAGAACACCTTGGCTGTCACCTTTGAAGAGGAATTCAATACGTGGCTGCACTTTGGAGCGATGGTATATGCTATGAACGAATGTCAGCGTCACACCACTGCTATCGGACAGACAGAAAACATTGTAAACCTCAACGCATTTCCACAAGCCAACTCTTATAACGACGTGATGCTCAACACATTGCACCTTATGCCAGACACCTTATTCGGAGCCCGATGGACCAACAACACCTATGTGGGAGGTGCACTATACAAACACCGTGGTCAATATATTCACTATGGCTTTGACGGTAACGTGTGCTTGTTAGGGCATAAGTTGGGCGAATTTCAAGTAAACGGACATGTGGACGCAGGCTTCCGTTTGGGCAAAGACTCAATGACAATCACCGCCAAAGCATTCTTCCGAAATGAGACTCCTGACTACTATTTGACGCACTACCGCAGTAATCACTACCGTTGGGATAATGACTTTCAGCGACCTCTACGATTACAAGTAAGTGGAGAGATTGCCTATCCCACCACATGGGTAAAGCCGAAACTCAATGTGTCGTTTGAGAATATTACCAATCATATCTATTTCTCCACCGACGGTACTCCCAAACAAGTAGATGGCAATATACAAGTGCTAGCAGCAGATTTGCAACTCAACATCACCACTCCATGGGTGAATCTAGATAATCATGTGGTTTATCAACACACCTCATCGGATAAACTACCATTGCCAGCCATCACCCTATACCACAATCTTTACTACCACGGATGTTGGTTTAAGGCATTGGATACGCAGATTGGTGTAGATATGCGATTCTTTACGAAATATTATGCCCCTATACTAAACCCCGCATTAGGACAATTCTGCGTGCAAGACCAAGAACAAGTAGGCAATTACCCCGTAATGAATGTATATGCCAATTTCTATGTGAAGAGTTTGCGACTGAAGTTGTTTGCCCAATACCAGCATTTCAACGCTTCGTTCATGAACAAACAATATTTCGAGATGCCTGGTTATCCGATGGCACCAGACATGTTCAGAGCGGGATTGGCATGGCATTTTTACAAATAAGAAGTTAGACAATCATGCTACAAACAAATAATTTAAATACTATTCTCCTTTATGCTCAGCAAGAGGCACAGCGATTGGGCAATAGCGAGGTACTGCCTGACCACTTGATGTTGGGTATTCTGCGCTTGGCTAACGGCAAAGCATTCGAGCTACTGATGCAAGCAGGATTGAATCCCGTAGAACTCAAACGTGCGATTGATGAACGATTGATGCAAGCAAGTACCAACGAAACACAAAAGATGTCGCGCGCTAGCATACGCATATTGCGACTGATGCAAATCGAAGCCAAGATTTATCACGCTGAAGAATGTGGTTCGGTACACTTGCTACTTGGTTTACTACGCGAGCGTGTAAACTACCCTGCTATGTTCATTGAGCAGCAGTTTGGTATTGATTATGAGCGTATTGAAGGGCTTTACCCTAAGCCACAACCATTGCCTCAAGATGGTAGCAATCTTGATTCAGAGTTTGCTGGAGAACAACCGCTTGAATGGGGAGCCAAGAGCCAAGAACAAAGAACCAAGACTAGCAAAACAGGCACACCCGCTTTGGATAAATATGGTCGTGACCTGACCGCACAAGCACGCAATGGAGAGCTTGATCCCGTCGTAGGACGACAAGCGGAAATAGAGCGCGTAGTACAAATCCTCTCACGCAGAAAGAAGAACAATCCTATCCTCATCGGTGAACCTGGTGTAGGTAAATCGGCCATTGTAGAGGGATTGGCATTGCGCATTGAAAGCGGTGAAACAGCCACATTGGCAGGCAAACGCATCGTGTCGCTAGACATTGCATCTATGGTGGCAGGAACAACCTATCGCGGACAGTTTGAAGAGCGCATGAAATCAGTAATCAACGAACTGCACAAACATCCTGAAATCATCCTTTTTGTGGATGAAATTCACACCATCATGGGAGCAGGAAATGCACAAGGTTCGTTGGATGCAGCCAATATCCTCAAGCCCGCTTTAGCGCGAGGTGAAGTGCAATGCATCGGTGCCACTACCATTTCCGAATACCGCAAATCCATTGAGAAAGATGGTGCATTAGAGCGTCGTTTTCAAAAAGTAATGGTACAACCCACATCGGCAGAAGAAACCTATGCCGTACTGACACGTATCAGCGAAATGTACGGAGCTTTCCATCATGTGCAATATACCGAAGAGGCACTACACGCGTGTGTAAAACTGACCGACAGATATATTACTGACCGCTTCTTCCCAGATAAGACAATTGATGCCATGGATGAGGCTGGAGCGTGGAAAGGTAGTCAGGCGAAAAAGCAAGAAGGCGATGAGACAATGGTCAAAGTGACCGAAGCGGATGTAGCATTCGTGGTGAGCAGAATGTCAGGCGTACCCGTACAGCGCGTAGCGCAGGCTGAAGGCGAACAATTGCGTAATATGAATAATGTGCTCAAGCAACGCGTTGTGGGACAAGATAAAGCCATCGATACCATCGTGAAAGCAATACAGCGTTCGCGTATCGGATTGCGCGACCCCAACAAGCCTATCGGCACATTCTTTTTACTCGGCCCTACAGGCGTAGGTAAAACACACTTAGCACAATGCCTTGCAGAGGAGATGTTTGGAAATAAAGAGGCAATTATTCGTTTCGATATGTCGGAATATATTGAGAAGCACACTGTCAGTCTGCTTGTAGGCGCTCCTCCTGGATACATTGCTCATGAGGAAGGAGGCAAACTGACAGAAGCCGTACGCCGCAAGCCCTATTCTATCGTACTCTTTGACGAGATAGAGAAAGCACATGCTGACATTTTTAACATCCTACTGCAAGTCATGGATGAAGGTCGCCTGACAGATCGTCAGGGTCGTGTGGTAGATTTTCGCAACACCATCATTATTATGACAAGCAATGTTGGCACACGTCAGCTGAATGAATTTGGTGCTGGTGTTGGCTTCAATGCTGATGAAATCGACGAAAAGCAATCAGAACATATGCTTACTAAAGCTCTGAATCGCACTTTCCCACCTGAATTTGTCAACCGATTGGATAATGTAGTTGTTTTCCATCCATTAAATGACGATGCTTTGGCACAGATTTTGACGCTTGAATTACACCCACTGAAACTGCGTTTGGAAGCAATGGGCTACAAATTACAACTAACAAAAAAGACCAAAGAGCAGTTGCTTGAGCGTTCGCGCGATCGCAAGTATGGTGCGCGTCCTCTGAAACGTGCTATTCAGACATTGATAGAAGATCCTATCACCGATATATTGCTATCTGGCAAGACAGAAAATAAAATAATAAAAATATAACAACTATGGCAAAAGAGATTACAGATGCTAACTTTCAAGAATTGTTAGCAGAGGGCAAGCCCCTCGTAGTAGATTTTTGGGCACCTTGGTGTGGTCCTTGCAAGATGATGTTGCCTATCGTAGAAGAATTGGCAGCTGAGTATGAAGGTAAGATTACCGTAGGTAAACTCAATGTAGATGAAAATGATGAGACATGCTCTGCATATGGCATTATGAACATCCCAACTATCTTATTTTTCAAGAATGGAGAATTGGTAAATCGTAGTGTAGGTGCAATGCGCAAGCCTGATTTGCAGAAGCTTTTTGAAGAACTTTTGTAAGAAATTTGCAAAATTATTTGCATAATTCAAAAAAAAGCAGTACTTTTGCACCCAAATTGCCTTTGTAGGCACTTATTTGTGTGCCTATATAGGTGATTTTGTGCGTAAGCACAGTTTATTTTCGCGCTAACGCGCGATGGTCTGGTAGCTCAGCTGGATAGAGCAACAGCCTTCTAAGCTGTGGGTCTCGGGTTCGAATCCCGACCGGATCACAAAGCAATGATAGTTATGAATCAAAAATTATGATTGCTTTTCGAATATTAACTATTAATCATTAACTATTAACTGTACACATGCGTCAGTTAAAAATCACAAAATCCATTACCAACCGCGAGTCAGCATCGCTCGACAAGTACCTCCAAGAAATTGGTCGTGAGCCACTGATTTCGGTTGATCGTGAGGTGGAGTTGGCTGGTCGTATCCGCAATGGTGATAGAGCTGCCCTTGAGGAATTGACCCGCGCTAATCTACGCTTCGTTGTCTCTGTAGCAAAACAGTACCAAAATCAAGGATTGAGCCTTCCTGACTTGATTGATGAAGGCAACCTTGGGCTTATCAAAGCAGCAGAAAAATTCGATGAGACACGTGGCTTCAAGTTCATCTCATATGCCGTATGGTGGATTCGTCAGTCCATCTTACAAGCTCTTGCAGAGCAAGCACGTATCGTGCGCCTGCCACTAAACCAAGTAGGTTCGCTCAACAAAATCAACAAAGCTTACCAACGTTTCGAGCAAGAGCACGAGCGTAAGCCAAGTGCTGAGGAGCTGGCTGAAATCTTAGACATTCCTGTGGACAAGATTGCTGACACACTCAAGATGTCAGGACGTCAAGTCAGTGTGGATGCACCATTCGTAGAGGGTGAAGACAATAGCCTTATTGATGTAATGGTTAATGAAGATTCTCCTAATGCCGATTACAAACTCATCAACGAATCGCTTTCAAGAGAGATTGATCGCGCACTAGAACAACTTACTCCACGCGAAGCGGATATCTTACGCAGTTTCTTCGGAATTGGAGTTCCAGAGAAAACGTTAGAAGAAATTGGCATCGAATTGGACCTCACACGAGAGCGCGTGAGACAAATTAAAGAAAAAGCGATACGCAAGCTTAAGGTTAGCTCAAGAAGCAAAATCCTCCGCACGTATCTCGGATAAGGACTAAAAATGAATAAGATAGGGTGTACCGCTTGGTACACCCTATTGCTTTATACTTACTGCTTATTTCTTACCCTTGTTTTGTCTTCACACTACCCTTCAATAAGCAAACCATACCCATGAATGTGAGCAAAGCATTCAAGATTAAACGCTCGTGAGAGAATACATAGCCATTGAACCATACGGCTGAATTCACGTCAATAATCCATGTGATGACTGGAGCCAATATCACTACCAGAGGAATCCAACGGTCGCGCACCTGACGCTTGGTGAAGATACCAAAGCAGAACATACCCAACAATGGACCATACGTGTAGCTGGCTACCTTATATACCGTCTGAATCACAGAATCGTTGTTCAAAATGTGAATGACATAGATACATACTGCCATCAAAACTGCCATACCAATGTGCACTATCGTGCGAACTTTAGTTAAGTTAGCATCTTTCTCTTTATTCAGTATATCCACTGTGAAAGAAGTGGTAAGAGCAGTCAATGCACTACCCGCAGCCGAATATGCCGCAGCGATGAAACCGATGATAAACAATATACCTACAATCACAGGAAAGTAGTTGCCCGTTGCCAAGAATGGGAAGACATCATCGCCCTTCAATGGCGCACCATCGGCACTCACCAATGCTACACCTGTTTGGTTTGCATATGAATAGAGCAAGAAGCCCAAGAATAGGAACAAACCTATTACCACAATCTGCATGAGTGCGCCCACAATAAGGTTCTTCTGGCTCTCACGAGGGTTCTTGCAGGAGAGGGTGCGCTGCATAAGGTCTTGGTCAAGACCCGTAGTAGCAATCACAAGGAACACACCCGCAAGGAACTGTTTCCAAAAATACGTACCCTCCTTGGGGTTATCAAAGAAGAACGTACGGGTCATGTCACTAGACGTCCAACCATCAATATTCACACCTGCGCGCAAGACGAAATAAATACATAGCGCCACCGAAAGTATCAAGCAGCAGGTCTTGAGCAAATCGGTCCATATTAGCGACTTAACACCACCTTTGAAAGTGCACAAATATACAATCAGTACAGTGAAGATGGCATTTACCCAGAAAGGTATGCCTAACGGGCCAAACACAAGTAATTGCAACACCTCGCCAACAACAAACAGACGCACACTAGCACCCAGCATTTTGCTCACAAAAAAGAGCCATGCACCCGACTTATAGGTGTTCATACCAAAACGCTGTTGCAGGTATTGGTAGATAGAGGTGAGATTCAGTTTGTAGTACAATGGTATTAACACATAGGCAATGATAATCTGACCAACCGTGAAGCCGAGTACCATTTGCATATATGCCCAGCCAGAAGTAGCGACCATACCAGGCACACTCACAAAGGTTACTCCAGAAATAGCTGCACCAATAGTGGACATGGCTACAAGCAACCAGTTGCTGCTACGGTTACCAGAGAAGAAACCAGCGTTATCCGCCTTGCGGCCAGCAAGGTAGGATATCAAGAAAAGCAATGCAAAGTAGCATGCTATTACAATAAGAATGGTTAATGGATTCATATATCTGAGCCTTTAAACTATAATCTATAAACTTTAAACTATTCTTCATAGAGGAGATAAGGGCGGCGTTGAATTTTGAAGTTTGCCACATCCTCGTGCCAGCAGGCACGAATCTCCTCTTCACTCTTACCTTGAAGTATCATCTTACGCACGTAATCTTGTCCTACAAGCAACTCAAAGAACGGGCGGAAGAAATAGTTGTCCATATTGAGATGCTTATAAGCATCCAGCAGATAACGCAAAGAGAAACCGACCTTACGAGCTTCTTCTTCGCTCATTCTGCTCAGGTCCACACCGTCGCAAATACGTCCTTTCTGAGTGGATTGATTAGGAGTGAACGTGATGGCTGGTCCGTATATGCTTGCCTCGGTACGAGGTGCATTAAAGTTAGGGTGACCATAACACAAGAATGGTTTATCAGTTCCTCTACCTAACGATACTGGCGTAGCTTCAAACAAACATACTGCTGGATAAAGATAAATCGACAGCATATTGCGCAAGTTAGGCGAAGGAGCTACAGGCAAGCGATAGAGAGTTTGGTGAGTATAGTGCTTGCAAGGTATGACAGTGAGGTCCACTTGTAAAGAGTCATACAACCAATATTCACCATTTATCATCAATGCCAATTCACCCAATGTCATACCATGGACTACTGGGATAGGCAAAGCACCTACTCCTGATTTATGTTTCATATCCAAGATTGGACCGTCCACGTAGTAGCCATTAGGATTTGGGCGATCAAAGACAATAAATTGCTTGCCCTCATGCGCGCACGCATCCATTAAACGGAACATGGTAATATAATAGGTGTAGAAGCGCAATCCTACATCTTGAATATCCGTAATCAAAATATCAAAAGTAGCCATTGACTCTTTGGATGGACGATGACTTTTGCCATCGTAAAGCGAAAGAATAGGTATGCCTGTTTTTTCGTCCACACTGCTGGCTACGTGTTCGCCCTCACGCGCAGTACCACGAAAACCATGTTCAGGAGAGAAAATAGCAGTGACGTTCACGCCATGATTGAGTAGCAAATCAAGAGTATGAATGGTATCTTTGCCTTGAATAACAATACCCGTATGATTGCTCATGAGTGCTACGCGCTTGCCCTTGAGCAAAGGCAGATATTGCTTCGTTTGCTCAGCACCAACAACTACATGCTCAGCATAAAGCGTCAGCCATGCAGTAGATAGAAAAACAATAATAGCGATAATCTTTTTCATGCAAATGATGTTTTCTGTTAAGTGGGTACAAAGGTACTACTTTTTTCGGAAATATGCAAATTATTTTGTTAGACGAAGTCATTGACGCTTACAAATCCATTACCAAACGAACAGCATTGCCTCCGCTTCGATTGTCGTATCCTATACCTGCTCCATCACACATGAAGAGGAAATAACTAGCAAACTGAGGACCATATGCAGCGTGTGGAGAAGATGTCCAATATAATCCGCCCAATTGCATATATGCCAACATGGTTCCTAATCGGAATCCTGCACATGGCAAAAAAACAGCACCAGCTTGTTGCATCAAATCCCACTGTGCAGCTGTAAAAGTTTGATACTCCTCAAATGCCACTGAGCTATACTCCTTGTCACTGTAACCACTTTTGAAAGTGATACCAGCAGGTGCTTCCCAGTTATCTGGCAATAGGATGAGACCATGTATTCCCTCTATAGAACCAACACCTATGAGTTGTGAAGCATTTTTACGCTGTGCACGCAAATATTCCCATTCCGCAGCGGTAAGAGTACGCCATGTATTACGATCCTCCATAGCCGTTCCCCAATCTACAAAATTTCCATTGAAAAGACTATTATCTTCTGAGAGGGTCACTCCCCATGCAGTAGATGGATCCGTATCTGTGCTCCATGCGAAAAGATCAATCGTATCAGCAAAAGCATTATCAACCATATTACGAGTACCGATATATTCGTATTGCTGTGCAGCAAAAAGCCATGTGCCAGTAGTTGTGATATACTGCAAGTTACCTGGTGCAAAAGCGACTTTCTTGTCATGCTTTACTGAAAACTCACCAATGTATTGGGGTACATCCGTTTTGAAAGTGATACTATCAATCTCTGATATAGGGAATTCTATAGCCTCATTGTTGCGCCAAATAGTAAGAATATCTTGTGCAGCAAGTGAAGCCCACAAACCTGCCAATAAAAGAGACAAAATAAGTGATATTTTCTTCATTAGAGCCTATCTGTATATTGTAATATAGAGGCTGTCGCATGGCAGCCTCTATACTTATTTATTCATATGATTTACTTTGCTTTAGGGAACTCGATAAGTGCGAAACCAGCTTTGGTAGCAGCAGTAAAGACTACGAGTTTACCATCTACCTCTGCAGCATTACATTGCGCTGCACACGCGCCAACAGTTTTGTTTGCATCAGGTTCTGTTGGGTCAAGCGAGTAGTGATAGGTTGGCTCCCACAAATACTCCTCATCATAAAGCATTTCAGACCACTTGATGAGTGCAGCCTTGGTGTCCACACCATCGGTAATGTCTTGCATAAACAAACCTGGACCTGCACCAATACGCTTACCATTGTTGTAAGGAGTAGAGAATACGAGGTAGCGACCACGATTGAAGACAATCACGTGAGGATCCACACCACTACGAGGATTCAAACCGCTCTCAGTTGCGTCCAACTCAATATCTTCCATGAGTGAAATACCATTAGCATCCATTAAGCGGATAACAGCCATGTAGTGGCTCTTGAAGAGATATTGACCTGCTTCAGGCGCCTCGTTCACATAGCCATAGTATGGGAATGGAACGTCAAGGATAATCTCAGTAGGGTTAGAGAACTGATTGAAGTTGGTGATTTGTACGCGGTAAACTTTCTCAGCAGAACCTTCTTGTCCACAGAAGAAAGCATAACCATTACCAGATTGATCAATGTTAACAGAGATATTATCGCCCATGCGAGCAGGTGCACCAATAGTATCACCATCCTCCGTTACGCTGAGTACACCATCCCAAGACCAAACTTCAGGAGCAGCATTAGCATCCGCATAATGATATACTTTGAGAGGATCAGCTGCGCTAAGAGCGGTAGTAAGGTTACAGATGTAGATATGACCGTGGTTTAAACTACCAGAACTTACAACGTGTGTACCGCCTTCAACACCAGTAGTATTAAGAGCAATCTTGTTGCCTGCGTTGTCAGCCAAAAGGTCAGATACTTTGTAGAGATGTGGGAATGCAGAACCATCGTCATTGCGTGATACCACGAGTACATGCTCGCCATCGAAGTCTGTACCACGAGTATTCTCCGCTGCGAACTCAGCAGGAGCATTCTCAGTAGCCACAGAGAAATCATGAACTACAGCAGCAGCGATTTCTACACCAGGAGTAGGTGCTGCTTTGAAGGTAATATCCATCACTGTTTTACGTCCCATAAACTCAAGTTCGAGTTGACCAGGATTAGCAGCAGTCAATTTGTCATCTTGCATCGTTGTAAACTTATAGGTAGCACGTGCTGGAATAACGGAGATGCTAACAAAAGTAGCTTCACTCTCTTCTGGCATACCCAAAGCGAGTACTCCATCAATGATTTGTGCAGTTACTTCTGTGCCGTCGCTTGCCTTCTTCATTACCAATTTATCAAGCAATGGATCCGATGTAGGGTCTGAAAGATTGATAATGACGGTGTAAGCCTGCTCTTTGGTACCATTGATAACCTTGATGGTTTGAACCAATTGTTTGCCATCTTCAGAAGCACCTTGGGTAAAATCGTAGGTGTCTTTCTCCAATTTAGCACCCAACGAAAGTTTGGCAGTAAATTGAATAGCATCGATGTTGGTCTCAGCCGCTACATCATTGAATGTCACAGTGTAAGTAGTGTTATCCACCTCACCATTGTACGTGGTGTTTTTGATAGAGATAGATTTGATGAGAGCCTCAATTGTGTCTTGAGGTTGAGGTTCTGGTTTACAACCCACTAATAGTACGCTCAACATGGCGATACTAAGAAAAAAAAGATTCTTTTTCATGATTGATTATTAATTTATGTTATTTGAATAATTAACTATCGTATAAAATTACCATCCCCATTCTGTATTTTGAGACAATGTATAGCCTTTTGTCTTATATAATGTAATTTGTCCAGAAGGGATAGGATTGATATAATTGCGTTTGATTGGACGGTTGCGTTGACCGAGTGTATTGCGCAGGATATAGCCCTCAGTAGCATTAGGGTCTTCTAAAACCACCTCAGTTCCTCTGGTAGGATAGTCACTAAGTCGAATATATGCACCATAGCGAATATCAGGGTTACAACCATTCCAGAGATAATCCAATTTGCACCATCGCTTGAGGTCGTTGAGACGGAATCCCTCCATGCACAATTCCACACGGCGTTCACGACGGATTTCCCAAAGCAATGCAGGAGTGATACCACCATCTGCATTTTTCTCGATTTCAAGTCGCTTAGGATCATCAAATGCTACCCCATTGATAGCAGGTTGGTCACCTACCATCTGTAGGGCAGGCAGATTAACATCAGCACGTGCACGAATGAGATTGATTGATTTGTCCAAATCAGCTTGAGTGAACGCAGCGCCTGTGAGCAAATGCAACTCGTATGCTGCTTCTGCATAGTTGAGCAAAACCTCAGCATAGCGCACGCAAGGAGCATCGGTTATATTCTTCTCTCTTGCCCAAGTAGGTTCTGGTTTGTCGGCCTTGCTATCATCCATGAACTTATTCCAAGAATAGCCAGAAAGAGCATAATTGAATGGTTTGTTGTCTAAGCCTTTAATACAATATTTAGGACGGATACATTGAATTAGACGAGAGTCTCGATTGGCAAAAAAGTCATCTGCAGTAGGTGCTACCCAATTAGCATCTTTGGAATATACAGGTAAGCCATCGCTTGCGACAAACGCCTCCGCCAGTGAGCGGCTCAATCCAGCTTGTGCCTCGGTGTAGGAATAAGCAAGTGTAGAATGCGCCAAGACACCATCTACATAATGGCGATACATAATAATTTCAGGATTACTACCTAAATCTTCGCTTGTAAAGAGCGCGTTGTAGGAAGGTGCAATAGCATATTTATTAGACTTCATCACCATTTCTGCCGCATCTTTAGCCATTGTTAAGCATTGTTCTGCCAACTTGGTATCAATATTATGGTACTTGAGGAAAGTACCCTCGCGCAACATAAATCGTGAAACCATAGCAGCTACCACATAGCGGTTAATCTGCTGAGGACCATCATTTTCGCGTACACTATCCATCGCATATTGGAAATCAGCCATGATACAAGAGTCCACAAACGCACGTGGGTCGCGGTCTTTATAGAGATAGTCCATATCCTCTTTGCTATCGCTCAATCTAGGAACTCGATCGTACCATGGTACATCACCATAACGGAATACGAGGTTGCTATAATAACAAGCACGGAAGAATCGTGCTACACCACGCCAATGGTTTTTGACAGCAGGAGTAGCATCAATGCGCTCAATGCTCGCTAATGCATAGTTAGCCTTGCGAATATTGCTGAAACTCCAAGAACCGTCAGCCTCTGGAACCACCAATGGTGTCAAATCTTTTTGCTCTGCATCAGAAGCAAAATCATCATTTAAAGTTTGTCCCATTAGGAATGGGCCATGCGAAGTGCCTGTACCATATCCAGAGAAAATAGAAGTATAGAAACCATACATATAGGTACGTGCTTGGTCCTCGTTTTGCCAATATTCCTCATCTGTAAAATCATCGTATGGAGGTTGGTTGAGGAAACTATCGCAACTAGTCATCGTAAGAGCTAATAATACAGCCCAAACGGATAGAAAAATATATTTTGTTTTCATATTATGAAAGTTTCAAAGTTTCAATGTTACAAAGAAATTTGCAAACCACAACTGAGTTGACGAGTGAATGGATAGATACGTCCGAATCCCATTGCACCGCCATCACCTGCAGAAGTAGCAGTTTCAGGATCAATTGGCAAATCACCTAAATGGTCTATCTCGCACACATTTTCAGCACTGAAATATACGCGGAATTTCTCGAAGTGCATTTTCTTTAACACTTTATCTGGTAAGCTATATCCCAATGTAATGTTTTTGAGGCGAAGATAACTCATATCCAACAGATAGCGTGTTTGGCAAAGGAAGTTGAAGCCAGCAGCAGAATATTGTCCTGGTTGGTTGGTCTCAGTCAAACGAGGATAGTATGCACCCGTATTTTCAGGAGTCCAATAGTCGGTTTGGTGAGCATAGTAGGTACCTTCAGAGAAGTTCCATCCAGGAATCATCATCGTACCTGTAGCCCAATATTGGCGCGAACCTACGCCTTGGAAGAATATATTGAGATCTACTCCGTGCCAATCTACACCAATCTTGAAATTGTACTCATAACGTGGTGTTGCATTACCAATACGACTCCAGTCGCCATGATTATCTACGGTCTTATCCCCCCAAGTAATCTCACCATTACCATCTAGGTCCACATATTTCACATCACCAGGACCATATTTGTAATTATAGCCATTGCTATTTTCGAAATATGCTTGTGAAGCAATGCCGTCTACCAATGTTCCATCTTCATTGAAATCACTCTCTTGGAATAGGCGATCTGTAGTAAATCCCCATATCTCGCCATAGATTTTACCTTCATAGTTGCTACCATCGATGACAGATGAAGTCTTGCGAGGATGCTTAGTAACGATGGTAAGCGCATCTGCTACGTTAGCAGACACATTCAAGCGCAAGCCATTGGAGAAACGATGATGGTAATCAATACCCAACTCCCAACCATTGGTGGTGAGTTGAGCAGCATTCTCATAAGGTGCAGAAGCACCGAACGTACTTGGTACTTCGCTTCCACCTACCACCATACCATCATTGATACGGCGATAAAGATCAAGACTTACGCCCAAGTCATCGTTGAAGAAACGGGTGTCAAGACCCAAGTTGATAGTCTTAATCGTTTCCCAAGTAAATCCTTCCGCCAAAGCGGTAGGCAATCCAAATGATAGTTTGTTGGTCTCACCGATAATCCAGCCGCTATTATATGAAGCCATAATAGCACGGAAACGGTTGTTGCCGATATCTTGGTTTCCAATAGAACCATAAGAAGCACGAATCTTGAGGAAACTCCAATAAGGATTGAGTACTTCCCAGAAATTCTCCTCGCTAGCCACCCATCCGAGAGAGCCAGAGGGGAAGAAGCCCCATTGTTGGTCGGTTGGGAAACGGGAAGAGCCATCGAAGCGACCATTCAACTCAATCAAGTAACGATTTTTGTATGCATAATTAGCACGAGCAAAGAAGCCCATGATAGCCCAAGATGTGTGGCTACCATAGATGAACTTATCTCCGATAGCAAGAGAAATCTCAGGTTTGCTTTGATCTAATAAGTCACGAATCTCAGCATTGAAATAATCCACCTCTTTGTACTCTATATTCATACCACCGAAGACATTAAGGCTATGTGCATCGTTCCATGTATGTTTATATCGGAGTACAGCATTACCTGCATGGTAGTTGCGATTGTATTGATATTTGTCAATTTTGTTGCGTGAAGAAGCAGCCCAATTTTCTACTAATGCCATACCGCCACCGCTCCAGAAGTCCCAACCACCGACAGTACCACCACGTTGGGTGATGTGTTGGTTATCAAGATTGTAGGTATAGTCGATATCCAATGTCAAGTCAGGAATACCCAACACGAATGTGGCACCTACAGAGAAACGCATATAGTCTTTGACATCACTATCCATGCTGGCCGCAGCTGTTTCGGTAACAGAGTTACGGAATGGAACACCCTCGTAGGTACCATATGGCATGATTGATGGCCAACGATAGAGATAGTACAACGCATCATAAGAAGAAGTACCAAAATTGAATGGTGTCTCAAGGTTGGTGCGTGTATAGAGTGCCTTGCTGCGTACTTTGAGCCAAGGTTTGATTTCGGTATCGGTAGAATAGTTAACCGAGAAACGATTATATGAATCAGGATTTACTTTTACCACGCCCCCTTGTCCCATATAGCTGAGTCCCATATAGTAATTGGTTTTGCCCGCTGTACCAGAGAAACTCATATTGTGTTGTTGGCTAAAAGAAAAGTCTTTTACATATTCATCAGCCGCATTCCAACTGCGATAGAAGTGAGGTATACCTGATTTGAGTACGAAGTCACGCCCTTCAACCATTTCAGGTCCAAGATCCACGCCACTAAACATTTGATCCCACTCTTTCATTGCTTCTATATCATCCGCATCCCATACCAAACCACATGCGTTTTGGAAAATAGTTGTACCAGGAGAACGACGATTACGAGCGTCTAATGCCATCTCTGCACCGATATATGATTTAGCGATCTCAGGTAAAGCTGTAGGAGTTGCCCATGAGAAGTTATTGGAATAATTCACACGGAACTTTGCATCTACGCCACTACCTGATTTGGTAGTAATAAGAATTACACCAAAAGCAGCACGTGTACCATAGATACTAGAAGAAGCAGCGTCTTTCAACACGGATATATCCTTGATGTCATCAGCATTTATCATAGAGATGTCGCTGATTTCAACTCCGTCCACAAGAATAAGAGGTTGGCTACCATCTTCGTCGAGCAATGTACCTACTGCACCACGAATACGAAACTTAGGTGTATCGCCCAAGCGACCAGAAGAGTTGGTGACAGTAAGACCTGCCACTGCACCTTGCATACCTGTACCGACATTGGCAATAGGACGACCTTCAAGTTGGTCCTCTACGCTAATAGAACCTACCGCACCTGTCAAATTGGCTTTGCGTTGCGTATCATAACCGACAACAACCACTTCGTCTAACAAACGGGTATCCTCTTTGAGGACCACGTTAATTGTAGCACGATTATTGACTATTTCATTGATAGTAGTATAACCCATATAGGAGAATTGTAATTGTGCATTAGGTGCCACATCAATGGTATAGAAACCATCAAAGTCAGTGATAGTACCATTAGATGTACCTGTTACAACTACACTCACACCTATCAAAGGTTCACCTTGAGCGTCCGTTACTTGACCTGTAACGACAGCAGCATTGGCTACTAATACAGTAGCCAATGCAATGAATAAAAATGCTAATCGTTTCATTTTATAACTTTCTTTCCGTTAATAATATACAATCCTTGAGGCAGGTTGCTATCGTCTGTACCGAGGTATTGACCAGTAACGGTGTAGACACCACTTCTCATGATAGAAGTATTAGCTTCTACGTTTTCAACACCTGTAGAAACTATCGTTAGTTTATCTTCATCAGGTGCAGATACCGCGCATGTATAGTCGGTAGAAGGCAATGCCCAAGCACTTACACTACCTGCTCCAGAAGCATAGATATTACCTGCCACATCGAATACTACATTCCAACATGATTGTGCGAAACTGGTTTCAATACGTCCTGCAGACTCTAAAGAAGGTACACCTGCAGCATCGTATTTCACATCCCAAAGGAGGATACCACCTGTAATAGCAGTAGCCATCATAGTCATATCTTTATTAAATCCGAGTGCACCACGTGTACGCCCACCAAGAGTACCTGCAGAATTGAAGTCCACTTTGCCCTCTTTGTTGATGTGAATGAGGGCAGGAATTTCTGCATTATCAGTAGAGCGGTCTTGGCTAATCCACCAACCATATTGGTCAGGTTGGATGAAGCTGTTTCCGTTTTGTTGGAGGAAGTCTGCATTATCAAATACTAGTTTGCTAGGTGCTTGTTCCCATGGTGTAGCGAGTTCGCCAATATTGTATTGATACAAGCCCATAGGGTGAACCAATCCCTCCATATTGATATCCTCATCGAATGTGTAGATTACACGATTTGCACCTGTGCCCTCAACCCAAATATGGCTGATACTACCATGGATGTCCTTACCATCTGCAGCGGTATAAACACCATTTTCTGCAGGTGTACCACCGAATATTGGCGTAAGTTCAGATGGGTTAGCAGGATCCATGATGTAGGCATTATTAGGATATACGTCTGCCCACTCGCATATATAAAGTTGATGGTCAGGACCTACTGTAACACGACATGGAGCACTAACAGCAGCAGCCCACTTGTCGGAAGTTACTTTCTCAACCATATCCATTGTAGCATCGTAGATATAAATTGCTTTATTCTCAAGTACTTTGTCGCCACTTGACTCTGCCACATAGAGTTGTCCGAAGTATGGAGAGTTGTAATCATTGTCAATAGCAAGACCTTTAGACGCCATCATCTTATCAGGTAAGTTATCTATTGCGCAGAATGCTTCACCCTCTTCTGGCAACGGCAAGCTGATGGCCTGCAGTGCCCAATTATAGGTACCTGGTATTATACCATTCAAACTAACCTCAACACGATGTGAACCTTTGGTTCGGTTTTCAGCGAGATTCATAGGAACAGTAGCTATCACATTCTTATTTTCGTCCAATACTTGCAATGATAAGCCTGCAGCTGGTGCATTGAGCGTGTATGTAATAATCACTTTGTTATCTGTTTCCAATGCAGCAGAAGACATATTGGAAGTATATGCATTTAATCCTTCAGTACGAACACCAGTATCTACTCCAGGATCTGGTTTCTCTTCTTCAGTTCCCGTTACACGTGGGTATGTCTCACGGTTGAGAGGTACACGAGTTGTATATGTGTTGTTGGTGTTAGGCAAAGCATACACCATTAATCGCTCGTTAGTATTGGATACGATGTATAGGTTACCAGCAGCGTCAAAGTCCATACCCATGGTTACAACTTCGCCTTCACCCCACTTAATTACATATTTTTCGGTCATGGTAGGAGCTCCAGAGGCATCATATTCAACTTCCCAAATCTTCACAGTACCATACTCAGTTCCTAGAGCCACTAAAGAACCATCGGCGTTTACAGCCATACCACCTTGTTGTACAGCATCTACACCATTGTTGGAGATATTGAAATCCACTTCGCCTTTTGCATTAACGTGAAGTAGTCCTGGTTTTGCATAGCTTGAGTTGTAACGATATTGACTCATAAAGAAACCACCATGTTGGTCATATGCCAATTGTCCGCTACCGTTCTCCATGAATGAGTTAGTCAAATCTTTATAGATAGTAGCAGTAGGTACTTGCTTCCATGGCAAGCTGTCGAGTTCACCAATATTGTACTGCATAATGTTACTATAAACAGTACCCATGGAATTGTCGCGATCGTAAGTATAGAGTACTTCGTCTTTGCCTAAACCAGTCACATAGCAGCCCATGACAGGATTGGTGACCACTTTTGAACCAGTCTTCAATTGACCAGTAGCCTTGCTGCGTTTACCATCAAAGAGCGTGATGAAGTTGCCTTCAGGCTTAGCAGCCTCCATGATATAGATACCAGCAGAAGTAAAGGAACTACTACATACGAACAAATCGCCATTAGGTGCTACCGCAGGACGCGACAATGCCCATTGATAGTTAGGGGTTGATTCGTTCTTACCCCACTCGATATTACCATGCCAAGCATTAGCACCTTGATTAGTAATGTCTTGGAAGTCGCTACTGAGTACGAAGACGCCCATTGTAGAATTACGGAATGAATCAGCAGTACCTTCGGTACATTGTCCAGCCACTGAGTTGGTTACATAAACGCGACCAAAGTATGGGCTGGCAGGAGTTTTATCTACCGCTACACCACGAGGAGCGTAGAATTGGAATATCTCATCATCGTTGCTCACCTTCACAGGGAAAGCTACAGGGCGTGCAGTAGCAGTAATGCTATAGTGATCAAAAGCAGTTTTACCAAATGGGTTAGCTACTTTATTTGCACCTTTCTTGAGCGCACCAACAGATTTTGTATCCACAATTTCGTTGTTCTTCTCGATAGCAATAGTGACATCTATAGCGTCTTCGTTGAGACGGAAGATGAAATTCTTGCCATCATAGTCCACCTCGCCTGCATAGATATTAGCTACCGCAGCAGAGAGTGTTTGATAGTGTTGCATGCCATATCCGTCTGCCAAAGTCATAATATGGATTGTATAACCGTCCACCCAAGACAATGTATGGATATTAGGCGCATCGGTAGGCACTGTAGCAGGATAGAGATCGCTTGCCACTTTTGCATTTTCAAGACCATTGGTAACATCAAAGAGTTGGAATTGATTTGCATTATGGGTAGGATCTACCATATACGCGTGGTCTGCATAGCGGAAGAATGAAACCCCCGATGCAACACAAACTGTACCGAGAGGCGAGATGGTGAGTTGTTGATTAGTTAAGTCTTCACTTGCAGTTGAAGAGGCAACAGTTGCCTTCTTGGCATCTTCATCGTATGATACAGTATAAAGGGTGGTACCCTCGCCAAGATAATACTTGCTTTCCCAGCGTGCACCACTGACTGTAAATGAATTACCTTTCACATCACTAACACTGAAGAGTTGTGTAGGATTTTGCAAGTTATCATCCCATGTGTAGAAAGTACCTTGGTCTTTTACTTTCGCGACGAGGTAATCGTCCGCGGTAAAGCCCATATCACAAATTTCCACTCCCGCAGGCATTGGCAATGCATTGCTGGTTGCGAAATCGAGTGAGTACTCGGTAATCTTGCCATCTACTAACAAATAGCACTTACCATTGCGGTACAAGGCGCGCGTGATGTTATTAGGTGTGGTCTTTACTTCGTTTACTAATTCAAATTCGTATTTATCCAATGCGACAGCATCATTCACTTGTTCTGGATAATCCTCCAGGTGCAAACGGAGATTCTTCATACGCACTTTTACACCAGCAATCTCTTCGGCTTTTACAGTAACCTCTGTGGTAACAGTGGCATATTTATCTTTGGTAACAACTAATTTATATGTACCTGGTGTCAAATCGTAGAATGCAAACACTCCATTGTACCAATTATCCGTTGTTTTTTCAGCAATCTTAGTAGTACCTTTATATAACTCTACTTTTGCACCATTGATTGGCAACCATTGATCATCACTATTCTTGACATATACGAATTTTGGTTCACCTAAAACGTCCACGAGTTGGTTGCTTGATTTCACCCAACCACTGATGGTAGCTGTTTGTGGAAGAGGAGCATTGAACCATTTGTGGAAGTGTTGGAACATACGTAAAGCCTCGAGTTTGCAATAATCATCGTTCATTAGGCGGTGTGTTTCTGGTGCATAGTCATGGAAACTACCTTCGCTAAGGAATCCCGGAACAGTAAGTGGGCGAAGAACTCCTAATCCCCAGCCGTCGCCGTAGAATGTCAAATCGCCTCGAACCAAAGGTTTAGGGCTTGTCCAAACGGTAAGAGGGTTAAGAATTTGGATATTACCACTGCTCTCTGCCATCTTATCACTTGGAGCTGTTGTTGGATTATCATTCTCACCGCGATAGAGCATGAGCAGATAGTTGGTTCTGCCATTCAATGCATTGGAGTGGATAGATAGGAAGTGGTCCACATCATTGGCATTTGCCTCTTCTGCAATTGCGCTCAAATCACGGTCATCGCCATTACGTAATTCAGCTTTTTCTGCTTCAGTAGCCCCTGGATAATATTCGAGGTCACGAATACCAGAGTTGTTGGTATGACGTGACATGATGACAGTAGCACCTGCTTTCTTGAGCATTTCTTCAAGTGCCAAAGCCTTTACAAGGTTGGATTTACTCTCCCAATATCCCTCAGGATTGCTCCATGTCTCAGGAACTGGGATAGTCCAACAACTACGGTCGTTAGCATCGTAGCCACCATGTCCTGCATTGACATAAATCTTCAAGCCACTCAAATCAGTGCGTGCTTCAGCAGCATATTTGCGCGCTGCCAAGCGCGCTGCTTGACGTTGTTTTTCCTTAGCAAGACGCGCCTCTTCAGCCTTGATGAAGTTGGTTTGCTCTTTTTGCGTTAGGTCGCGAGTTACTTTGCCGTCAATAGAGCGAGATATATAACGAATATAGTCAATCTCGTCATGATCTTTGTAAAACTCTTGCATACCTGCCACATGATTGTTATCCAACCATTTAGGTGCATTCATACGTCCCATAGAGCGGACGTTTTCGCCGTTGATGCCGCACACGAATGTGCCATATTTGGCGGTAACATAAACAAGGTGTTTGCCATCAGGTGAAACACTTGCCCAGAAATAACTAGCATCATCTCCGTTGGGAGCTAATACATAATTGTGTTCTCCATTGGTTACCAACATCTTTTGATCTTGGATACTAACGGTAGGCTGCGCTACAAGCATAGTAGCCAGTAGCACGCTTAGAAATAAAGTAAGTTTACGCATATTATTTAGTATTTGATAATTTGTGTTTCTTATTTGCTTATTGTATTACCCAACATATCGTAGGTAGTGCCTTGACGCATGATATAGACTTGTCCATTTTCAATCCATTTTTCTGCTTTCGGAGTTTCAGCATTTATATCTTCTACAGCATCTTCTAACGAAATCGTTACCTTTTGTATCGCACTCCAAGTATCACCCGCATTTGGGATACGCGTTTTCACTCGCCAATAGTAATCACCCAAAGGGAGATATTCTAAATTCTTGCGCAGTTTTGTTTCAAAGGAAGTATCTGTCAATTCTTGTGCGAATACGATTTGGGTCATTGCCTCATCTTTAGCAAACTGGATGATGTAACTATCAGCTTCTGGCACCTCGTTCCACGTAAACGTAAAAGGCAGTTTTCGCGTATATCCATCCGCAGGTAATAGTCCTGAGGTTGCCTTTGGCTCACCTAAAGTTTGCCCCAAAATACGTAAGGCATATTCATTGTTGTACTTATCCAACACACTAACAGCAATTTGGTGGCTTGTAGCGGTTATTCCAGCAGGCAAAAGAAACGAATTTGTATAAGAGACACCTACTAACATATCTCCACGCGAATAGATATGTGGTAGGTTGATTGAATCGTTCGGTATAGCATAAACAGCAAAATGCACGTCACTATCCGCATGCGTCCATGATAGCGTATTTGCGTTGATAGCAAGATTCTCGACCATTACTCGCTCTTGAGTAGGCTTCCAGTTGATAGCAGGAGGCAGTGCCAACTTGTAGAATTCTGCTGTTTCCTTCGTGAGATTTACGCGCAGCTTTGAACTATTGCTCCATGCGCGGGTGTTGTAAAACACAGCACCTGGTGCCCCATCTTTCACGGTGCGGTTGTATACTAATTGATTGCGGATTTCTGTAGCACTAAATTCCCCACTCTCGTATCTATACAACGCCATGCTAGAGTAGAAATGTTTTCCAAATCGGTTGCAGATATCTCCCCACCATTTGCTAAGTTTCTTATAGTCTTGTCCACCTCCAATCTTCCAGTATAATTGCGGAGATAGATAATCAACAGTACCTTCCTCCAGCCACGCTACAGGGTCACAGTAAATTTCGGCATACATATTACCGCCTGTGATATTATATGGCAGAGTGATGCCACGTTTGGATGCCACACTACTATCAGTAGTCCAAATGCCAAAGGGCGACACTCCAAAAGTAACCCACGGCTTTACAGCCTGAATCGTATCATAGACTGCTTTAATCATCTTATTGACGTTTTGACGACGCCAATCACCGACGTTCATATCATCGGGTTTGTATTTTGCGACACTTGCAGCATCTTGATTAGTGGTACCTCCATATGGATAGAAGTAGTCATCCATCAAGATACCATCAACATCATAATTATTAATAATATCCCCCACAACCGTTTTAATCTGCTGTAGCACTTCAGGTTGTCCAGGGTCAAGATAAATATCGTTTTTGTAATACAGCAACCACTCTGGATGCGTATGTTTGTAATTTAATTGCGTAGTATCATCATTTCCCGTCCAATCATACCCACCACGCTTGCCATAACGATAAGGATTAATCCATCCGTGACAGGTCAATCCGCGTTTATGACATTCATCAATACAATATTGCAGAGGATCCCAACCAGGGTCCACTCCACGTCCATTATTAAGATAGCTAGACCATGGTTCATAGTTAGATTTATAAAGAGCATCACACGCTGGACGGATATGGAACAAAACAGTATTCATATTGAACTTTACACAAGCATCCAGAAGTGCATTCAATTCTTTCTTCTGTGCTTCTTCTCCGACCGTATATGACAAAGGCCAGTCGATATTTGCTACCGTAGTCAGCCACGTAGCACGCATTTCACGTTTAGGATAGGGTTCTTGTCCTATTGCCCACATCGCAAACAAAGCAAAAATGAATAACACAGATAATCTTTTCATGGTTTGTAACGTGTTATATTTATTAAGGTGTATATTTCATTGAAGGAATACCAACAAACCACCTGAGGATTTCAAGCAGTTTGTTGGTATGTATTATTTTGTCATTGCTGACATTTACAAATCGATTACTTCACTTCTTGTCCTAACATATTGAAGGTCTTACCATCGCGAATGATAAGCACTTGGCCATTGCGAATAATCTTTTGAGCATCTACAGAGATAGCAACATTATCCACCGATGTAGCTGTACCGCCAGTGATTACAAGAGAAGATTTAGCTGGAACGATGCAAGTGTTTTCAGCAGTAGGAACAGCGAATTTATAAAAACGTTCAACAGATGCAGAAACAACATACAAGTCACCAGCATAGTCAAATGCTACACCGTCGATATTGCTACCTAAAGTTGGAGTAACGTGCAGTTTCTCCAATGCAGGAACACCTGTCTCAGCGTCATAAGTCACCTTAAAGAGAGCTACCACCTTGTTTCCACCAAATGCCAATACATCTTCTGCTGCATTGTATGCACATTGACCACGATATGAAGCGTTTGCATCTTGTGGGAAGAGTGATTTAACTTCTTCTGGAGAGTCAACTGTTACCTTGAAGTCAATCTTACCTGCAGCATTTACGTGTGTAAGAAGAGAGTGAGTATCTATATTCCAACGGTTTTGAGCAATCCATAGACCACCACGACCATCTGAAACGAGAGAGAGATCTTGATTACCCCAAGTACCATCTTGAATGATAGTGGTGAGTTCGCCGCTTACTACTTTTACAATCGTATTTATGTTATCCATTACGTAGAGTGCACCCTCTTCGTCAAAACAAAGTGCAGTAGCCTTGGTGATAGCCAAACCTTCAATTAAGTTTACAGCATCACCGCCCAGGTTAGCAGGATCCATGCTCCATACAGCAGAAGCACCTTCTACGTTGTAGCAGAATGCCACGTGGTTGTTCACTGGGTTAATAGACATACGGTGCAAAGCTTGGCGTGACTGATCAGTCAAAGTAACGTTACTTGGCAGAATACCTACATTGGTAGTAGGATTGAGTTCATTCAACTCTTGGTCATAAACAAAGATACCACGTTTTTGAGTATCTGCACGTTCCGATCCTCCATCATCTGCTCCATCAGTAGCTTCCGCCACGTAGATTCTACCAAAATAGTCTGACTCTGGATTATTATCTACAGCAACATCTTGTGGCAGATAGAAATTGTAAATACCACGATTAACATCGGTAACCTCTGCCAATGTTTCACCAGCGACAATTGCTTCGCCTGTAAGTTCTACAGCCCAATTTACAGCATCTTTATGAAGCTTTGCAAGTTCAAGAGTTACTGAGTTAGCACCTGCCACTACATTTTCCAAAGGCAGTTTTGCCACCTCATTGCCGTTTACATCAACAAGCACCAAGTTTGCAGTTGTAGCAGCAGTGGTTGCCTTAAACTCGAAGGTATAAGCATCTCCCTCTTGTGTTGAATTGAGATCGTACGCCCATGTGCGTTGTGCATTTGCCACACCTACTATCGCTACGAGAGCGAGAAAAGAAATAAAGATTTTTTTCATTTTCATTAGATTTTAGAGTTAATATAAAAGATTGTATCTTGACTTACATCCATAAATCGGCGACAAAGGTACTATAATTTTTTCATTTATGCAAACGTTTTCGAGAAAAAATTTATTTTTTTATTTTTTTTGCCAACTAATAGGACGCTGCGCGATAGAGCGAGGGACACCCTATGGGCGATGAGACACGGTTAAGCCGCCATGGGATAATGGATAAATGACGCCCTATAGGCTATTGGATAGTGGATACCGCGTTGTGAGAGACTCGGTGTTTTCTGCTTATTAACAGCGTTATCCTACGTATATCCTACGTATATGTTACGTATATCCTACGTAATAGACAAGGAAAAGATAGGTTTCGTAACCGTAATCACACATTCCTGGAAATAGAATAATTTGCAGATATCAAAAATATTATTTACCTTTGCAAAAAATTTGTGTTGAATCGTATCAACTTGTTTTATATTGCAATATCTAAAAATCTTAAAAACATGAAAACGTTTGTACGCTTATTATCGGTAGTAGCATTCATTACTCTTACCGCTTGCAGTTCGAATCCACCCATGTCTATCCATTGGGAAATGGGCAAAAATGATGTAACCCCTGGTGTGTGCGAATTGTATTACACCATTACCAATCTTTCGGATGAACCAATCACCAACGAAGGATGGACGTTGTATTTCAATTATATGTCGCTCCACCCAATTTACACAGAGGGCGACCAAATTCTGCAAACAGAGTTGCAAGCTAGCTATCACAGCATCACTCCAACTGCTGATTTCCAACCACTTATGCCTGATAGTAGTCGCACATTCAAACTACGTTTCAAGGGCAATGCTATCCGTCAGACATCGCGTCCAGAGGGATTCTTCTTGATTCAAGATTCAAGATTCAAAATCAATCAAAAACCTATTTCTATCCCTTGTACCTACGCGCCATTCACACGCCCAGAGCAGATGAAACGCGGCATCGTGACATGGGAGAAAACACCATATGCTGACGGAGCGTATGTGTATGATTATGTGGAGAATATATTAAGCGGTGAGGAGAAGTTTGTACAACCATTGTTACCACAGCCAAAGAAGATGGAGTATACAGATGGAGTGTGTGAAGTGGCGAAAGCAGAAATAGTGGTTCGTACCGATGCAAACATGGTGTCCGAAGGATACACCATGATTATCACTCCAACTACCATCACCATCGAAGCGAGTGACGAAGCGGGTATCTTCTATGCCAAACAGACACTCAAACAATGGGGCGAGCTTGTGCCATGCGGAAGAGTAACCGATTATCCCGACCTACACCATCGTGGTATCATGTTAGACGTGGTGCGAAACTATTATCCCGTAGATTCTATTTACCGCATCTTGGACATAATGGCATACCATAAGCTGAATGTGCTACACTTCCACTTGTCGGATGACGAGGCATGGCGATTGGAGATTCCTGGATTACCACAGTTGACGGACATTGGCTCCAAACGTGGTTACACCGTAGATGAAAGTGAATGTCTATTGCCTATGTATTGTGGTGGTTGGGACCCTAATGCGCCTACAACCGCCAACGGTTACATCACGCGTGAGAAATATATCGAATTATTAAGGTACGCAGGCGCGCGCCACATACGCGTGATACCCGAAATAGATATGCCAGGTCATATGCGTGCTTGCAAAAAAGCAATGGGTAACCTACTGACTGACAGCGCATTTGATGCACGTGTGTATAAGTCCGCACAAAACTACACCGACAATGTGATAGATGTCACCAAACCCTATGCCATTGAGTTCATTGATCACGTAGTAACTGAGATTGTGAAGATGCACGAAGAGGCAGGACACCCGCTCACTATCTTCAATATCGGCGGCGACGAAGTGCCAAAGGGAGCACTTACTAAAGAGGAGCATCAGGCATTCATTGATGAAGTGCTGGCTATCCTCAATCGCTACAACCTTCAACCGATGGGTTGGGAGGAAATAACGCACTTCTGTCCTGCGGAGAGCAAAGCCATTTGCTATTCATGGCTCAACAGCGATACCAAACCTTTAGAAATGGCAGAAGCAGGATATCCTGTGGTATTGGCGAATGCCAACCGATTGTACTTCGACTTCGCTTATTGCAACCACCACGAGGAGAAAGGACTCAATTGGGGTGGCTATACCGACGAATACCGTTCGTTTGATTGGGAACCATTGATTCACCCCAACGTGATAGGTATGAATGCGCAATTGTGGGGCGAAGTGATTCGTTCGTTCGCGCAAGTGGAATGGCAAATTTATCCTAAGATTTACGGTTTGGCAGAGCGTGCATGGAACAACCGCAGCGCACTCACATTGAGTGAATACAACCATCTTGTGTATGAGGTATTTGTTCCTCAACTATCTGCTTCAGGACGCAATTTCCACATTCAACAGCCGGGTATAAAAGTCGTAGAAGTGGACAATCCGCAGTTGCAATTGGACGATAGTCACGTGCTAGTCAAAATGAACAAAGTCATGCAGGGAGGCGAAATTCTCTATTGCCTTGATGATGGCGAATGGCGTGCTTATAACAACACTACTGCTGTGCCTGCGGATACCAAGATTGTGAAAGCGAAAGTGCGTTACCTCGGCAAAGAAAGTAACACTACATGGTTGTGGCTACAAGACCAACATCATGTGGATGCGACTGCCCAAGAGAAAAACACTGGCGCAACGTTCTAATGTTGAATAAAGAATTCAAAGGTTGACAGAAAGAAAAAGGCTTGGCATTTTGCCAAGCCTTTTCTTTATTCTTCTACTTTCAGCAGGAATATCTTATCTCCTCTTCGTACTATTTTCTCCGTCTTTAGTGCAAAGTATTCTCCTTTCTGAATCTCAGTTCTCAATTCGCCTTTCGCATCGTGAATATCTTTGGCAACCAGTTCATACGCTCCAGTCGTTTCGCCTGTAATAAGCAATTCGTCACCTTCTTTAATCTCTTTCGTTGCTTCCAAATAAAACTCTGCCACCGAGATATTCTTAAAGAAATTAGTACATTTACCTGCAAACACTTTCTTACGTGTAGCACGCGAACCATACTTATGTGTCCACTCGCCTAACTTCTGCCCTTGATAGTAGCCATCCCAGAAGCCGCGATTGAACACACGCGCAAGACGGGTATTCCATTCTTCAATCTTCGCCTCTATTGCTTCTTCGCCTATAGCCCATTGCCCATTACCTTCTTTCCACAACTCCACAGCCTCTTTGTAACATTCTACAACAGTCTTCACATACTCTGCTCCTCGTGCACGACCTTCTATTTTCAGCACGCGTACACCTGCGTCCAACATCTTGTTAAGGAAGTGAATGGTTTTCAGGTCTTTAGGCGACATAATGTATTGGTTATCCACTTCCAACTCCAAGTCACTCTCTTTATCTTTCACCACATATCCTCTTCGACAGATTTGCATACATGCACCACGATTAGCACTTGCACCCAAGTTATTCAAACTCAAGTAGCATTTACCACTCACTGCCATGCATAAGGCACCATGGCAAAACATTTCAATTCGAATCAATTCGCCTTTTGGACCACGAATATCTTGTTCAATAATGTCACGGTAAATAGTTGCCACTTGGTCCATATTCAACTCGCGAGCCAGCACCACTACATCGGCATACTGAGCATAGAATTTTAGTGCCTCCGTATTGGCGATATTCAGTTGGGTGGATAAGTGCACTTCTACTCCTTGAGCATAAGCATATTGCAGCGCAGCAATATCCGAAGCAATAATCGCAGATACGCCTGCTTGCTTAGCATGATCCACTATCTCACGCATCAATGGCAAATCTTCTGGATACATCACGGTGTTGAGCGTGAGGTATGTTTTCACGCCCACTGCTTGACAACGCTCCACAATCGTATGCAAATCCTGAGTGGTAAAGTTGGCTGATGAGCGTGAACGCATGTTCAGGTACTCTATACCAAAATACACACTCGTTGCACCTGCTTCTATGGCAGCTGCTAAACTCTCCCAGCAACCCACAGGAGCCATTATTTCAATATCATTGATTGGTTTCATTTATAGTTTCATTTTATTGACTGCAAAGGTAGTGCTTTTTTCTCATATACGCAAGAATTTAAGAAAAATTATCCTTCTAATCGCAGAGTACAAGAAAATGGAAAAGTTGTAAATTTTGCCGATTTTACTAATTTTACTTGCATATGTAAGAAAAAAGCAGTAATTTTGCAGGCTTATTTATATTTTGGCGTTATATGCGCGCGTGAAATCGTGCGTAAAAACAAGAAACGACTATGCAAAAGATACGAAACATAGCTATCATCGCACACGTGGACCACGGCAAAACAACGCTCGTGGACAAGATGCTGTACACCGCCAACCTCTTCCGCGACAACGAGCAGAAGGGTGAGCTCATTCTCGACAACAACGAACTCGAGCGCGAGCGCGGTATCACTATCTTGGCGAAGAACGTAGCGATTGAATACAAGGGCTACAAAATCAATGTGATTGACACTCCGGGCCACGCCGACTTTGGTGGCGAGGTGGAGCGCGTGCTGAACATGGCAGACGGCGTGCTGCTGCTCGTGGATGCCTTCGAAGGCCCTATGCCACAAACGCGCTTCGTGCTGCAAAAGGCGTTGGAACTCAACCTCAAACCTATCGTAGTCATCAACAAAGTCGATAAACTCAACTGCCGCCCCGACGAGGTGCAAGAGGAAGTCTTTGACCTCATGTGCAACCTCGACGCCACAGAGGAACAATTGGATTTCCAAACGCTCTATGGCTCTGCAAAGAACGGCTGGATGTCCACCGATTGGAAGCAGCCAACCGAAGACCTGACTGCATTGATGGATGCCATCATCGAGTATATTCCCGAACCAGAAGTATTGGAGGGTACACCACAGATGCTCATCACCAGTCTCGACTACAACCCATACGTAGGTCGTATCGCTGTGGGACGCGTGCATCGCGGTACACTGCGCAATGGTCAGAATGTCATGCTTGCCAAGAAGGACGGCACGATGGTTAAGACTAAAATCAAAGAGCTGCACACCTTCTCGGGCATGGGACACATTAAAACCGACGAAATGAGTTCGGGCGATATATGCGCGCTCATCGGCATCGACGGCTTCGAGATTGGCGATACGATTTGCGACATTGAGACACCAGAGGCATTGAAGCCCATCGCGATTGATGAGCCAACGATGTCCATGGTTTTCACCATCAACGACTCGCCATTCTTCGGTCAAGACGGTAAGTTTGTGACTTCGCGCCATATCCAAGAACGCCTTGACAAAGAGCTCGAAAAGAACCTCGCCCTTCGCGTGGAGCGCGGCACAGACGAGAACTCGTGGAATGTCTTTGGTCGTGGCGTATTGCACCTCAGCGTGCTCGTAGAAACCATGCGCCGCGAGGGATACGAGTTGCAGGTGGGGCAGCCACAAGTCATCATCAAGGAGATTGACGGCGTGAAGTGCGAACCTGTGGAGCAACTGACCGTGAACACCCCAGAAGAGTGCTCGGGTAAGATCATTGAGTATGTATCCACCCACAAGGGCGAGATGACCCGCATGGAGATGATCAACGACCGTGTACAACTCGAGTTCGAGATCCCGAGCCGTGGTATCATCGGTATGCGTACCTACGTGCTGAACGTGTCGGCAGGCGAGGCGATTATGGCGCACCGTTTCTTGGAGTTCCAACCCTACAAAGGCGAGATTGTGAAGCGCAACAACGGTTCGCTCATCGCCATGGAGTCGGGTACGGCGTATGCCTATGCTTTGGATAAACTGCAAGACCGCGGACGATTCTTCATCTCGCCACAAGACGAGGTGTATGCAGGTCAGGTAGTGGGTGAGAATAGTAAAGAAGGCGATATCGTAATCAATGTGACCAAATCGAAGAAACTGACCAATATGCGCTCGAAATCGGCAGATGACAAGGCGGTATTGCCACCACCTGTAATCTTCTCGTTGGAGGAGGCATTGGAGTATATCAAGGAAGATGAATACGTAGAGGTAACACCAAACTATATGCGTATCCGCAAGATTATCCTCGATGAACTCGAGCGCAAACGCGCGAATAAATCTTAACTCTCGATTCCCGAATCCTGACTCAAAAAAGAAATCAAATTAAAAATTTAGTTATATGAAAATTGAACAATCAGAAATCAAAGACCTCACTGCGGTAATTACCATGACTGTGGAGCCAGCAGACTACCAAGAGGCAGTTCAAAAAGAACTTATCCAAATTCGTAAGAAAGCCAACATCCCAGGTTTCCGTCCAGGTATGGCACCTAAGGGTATGTTGCAAAAGATGTACGGCAAGAGCATCCTTGCTGAGGTAATCAACAAAACCATCGGCGAGAACCTCAACAAGTACATCGAAGAGCAACACCTCAACCTCCTCGGCGATCCATTGCCAAACGAGGAACTCACTCCAGAGGTGAACTTCGACACGCAAGACACTTTCACTTTCTGCTTCGACATTGCTGTGGCTCCAGAGTTCGATGCAATGCTCAATGGCAAGAACAAACTCACCCAATACACCATCACCGTTACCGATGAGATGGTGGAGAACCAAGTACAAAGCTATGCACAACGCTTTGGCGACTACGTAAACGCTGAAGAGGTGCAAGACGGCGACGTGCTCAAAGGTCTGCTCACCGAGCAAAAAGAGAACGGTATCGTGAAGGAGAACGGCATGCTCACCCCTCAATACATGAAGGATGCAGAGCAAGCTAAGCTCTTTGCAGGCGCAAAGGTAGGCGACGTCATCACCTTCAATCCAACCAAAGCATACGGTAGCGAAGTAGAGGTAAGCTCTATGCTCGGTATCACCAAAGAGGAGGCAAAAGAATTGACATCTGACTTCACCTTCGAGTTGCAAGCTATCACCCGCCACCAAGCTGCGGCTATCGACGGTGAGCTCTTTGCAAAGGTGTATGGCGAGAACAATATCGCTGATGAGGCAGACTTCCGTGCACGCATCAAAGCTGAGATCGAGCAAAACATGGCAGAGGATGCTAAGTACAAGTTCGGTTTGGACGCTAAGGCAGCTGTGATGAAGAAGATGGCTAAGGTAGAGTTCCCAGAGGCATTCCTCAAACGTTGGGTGAAAGCTACCAACGAGAAGATGACTGAGGAGGAACTCGAGAAAGACTTCCCAGCTATGGTGGACGAGCTCCGTTGGCACTTGGCGAAAGACCAATTGGCTAAGCACTTCAACGTTCAAGTAGAGAAAGAGGACGTAGAGGCATATGCTAAAGAGGTAGCTCGCATGCAGTTTATGCAATATGGTTTGATGCACGTAGAGGATAGCTACTTGGCTAACTACGCAGAGCAAATGCTCAAGGATGAGAAGCAACTCCGTGGCATCGTTGAGCGCGTAGCAGAGAACAAGATCTACGACGCACTCAAGGGCGTAGCGAAGGTTGAGGAGAAAGAGATCAGCCACGCTGACTTCGGCAAACTCTTCGCGTAATTGCCAGCCCTCGCGAAGCGACACAACCTGCCCAATGGGCACACAACCTCGGCGACAGCCGACAATACAAAACATAAAGACATCGGTAGGAAACCTATCGATGTCTTTTGTTTATTTTCTGGTTGACGCGCGAAGTAGTTGTTGGATTAAAGTGGTTATTGTTGTTTGATTTTGTTCCCGCAGTCTATTATGTGCACGGCGGTAGTTCGCCGTGTCTTCCTGCCTCTAATCTCTAAACTGTAGGTGCTTTGCACCGTCCTCTAAACAGTACAAATATTAAGATTCACTCCCCTTGTACCTTATATTTAAGCACCGTGTAAAAGACCAAGGACGAACCAAAGACGAACCTAGGATGAACCAAAGAAGGCCAAATTACAAAATGTGCGGTTTATTAAGATTGCCGTCTCTTTTACTTCTCTTATACCAACCCTAATTCCACCGAGAGAACTCCGAGAGACGACCGTGAAGAAGTGCCTTGAATGGCACTTCGAGTATTGCGCCCGAAAAGTCCCCACTTTGAGGATTGAGCGCAATACATAGAATGGCGTACTCCTCGCGGGTACGCAGCCGTATGGCTAAAGGGTAGTGCCGTACAGGGTAGGCACGACCGCCAATTGTATGAAGTATTGGAATATTGCTTCCTAAAAAAGTTGTCCCCATTCCTAAAAAGGTTGACTAATTTCCTAAAAATGTTTCCTTTCTTTGTTTGTTAATCCCGAATGGCATTCGGGCACTGCATGCCTTTAAACTCTAAACTGTAGGCGCTTTGCGCCGTCCTCTAAACTGGCACTCTGTGCCTCTACACTCTACACCCTACACCAGAAAAAACACCCCCAAAAAGCATTTTTTCTTGCTCAATTCAAAATAATTCACTACCTTTGCACCGTGAACCTGCGCCGAGGGATGTCTGTACATCATCGGCGGAGGGTAGCAGACATAATAAAAGGCGTTTATTACGCTCTGTTCTGACTCTTAGAAATGTCGCAGTTTCAAAGTATCTTCAGGACTTAGCAACGATAGATGCCCTACGGGATATAGATTATCCCTCTTGTGCCTATTTGGTACGCCATTTGTGTATATATGTATTACGCACACGCGTACCTTAACTATGATATAGCACGAGAGTATTATTTATATTCGGCGTGGGCTTCGCGTTGTCGGTTCTAAGATACAAGGCAATGCGACAGCCTCTAAGAGTGGAACTGGCAAAGGCAAGTTTCACGCTTTTTTTATGTCGGTAAAAAACACTGACATGAAACAGACAATCAAATATCTCTACTACAAATTCCGTCATCTCATCTTGTATGGAATCATCGGTGGCTTTTGTGCTACATTGGATTTTGGTATTTATACCTTACTATGCCATTTTGCGGTTCTCCCATATCTATGGGCGAATGTGATTAGTATTCATTGCGGTATTATATGTAGCTTTTTGCTCAATCGCACATTCAATTTCAAAGTCAAGGATAAAACTCCCCAACGTTTTGTCTCCTTTTATGTGGTAGGTTTAATTGGCTTAGGAATTAGCGAGTTAATGTTATATGTGATGGTGACTATTGGCGGATGGAATGAGTTATTGTGCAAACTCATCTCCGTAGTAGTTGTTGCTCTGATACAATTTGTACTAAATAAATATATCACTTTCAAAACCAAACAATCATGAAAGACACACTCTATATTGTGATGCCAGCTTACAATGAAGAAGCAAACATCCAAGAGGTGATTCAACAATGGCATCCTGTCTGTGAACGAATCAACAAAGAAGGCAATGAGGCAAAATTAGTTATTGCTAACGATGGTAGCAAGGACAACACCTTTGCTATTATGCAAGGTCTATGTAACCAATATCCTTACTTGCTTCCAATTGATAAACCTAATTCGGGACATGGCGCAACAGTACTATATCTATATCGCTATGCAATCAAAGAGGGTGCAAATTTTGTCTTCCAAACAGATAGTGATGGACAAACATTACCAGAAGAGTTTTGGCAACTATGGGAACATCGCCATGAGTATGATTTTCAGATAGGTACACGCGGTGGTAGAGAAGACGGTGCAAGTCGTGTATTTGTAACGAAAGTATTGCGCTGGGTAGTTTGGCTAATGTTTGGCGTATGGGTTAAAGATGCAAACACACCATTCCGATTGATGAATGCAGCTCATCTGCAAGCGATTATGCAACTTATCCCAGAAGATTTCTTCTTGGCGAATGTGGCGGTATCTGCTATCGCAGTCAAAATGAAAGAGAAGATTGCTTGGTATCCTATTACATTCCGTTCCCGTCAAGGCGGCGTGAACTCAATCAATATGAAGCGCATATTCAAGATAGGAGTTAAAGCATTAGGTGATTTTAGAATGATAAATAAGAATTTGAAATAAAAGAAAAGATGAAAGAATTTTATCAAGCATTAGAGAAAATTTGTGGCAACAAATATTTTGTATTGTTATTTTTGCCAATTTCAGTAGGATTCCTACTATTGTACTCTTATTCTACTTCCCCATTGTATATAAATGATGCGGTAGATAGTGCGGTTTTTAAGACAATGGGTCTAGCTATTTTACAAGGCAAAATCCCCTATGTAGATATATTTGATCATAAAGGTCCAATTATTTATTTTATTCAGGCATTAGGTCAATGGCTGATACCAGGTCGTGTTGGTATTTTCTGTTTGCAAGTGATTGCGCTATTTGTTACATTACTCTATTTATTCAAAACATCCAAACTTTTCCTCAATAATACTTTATCTTTTGTTACACTTTTAGTAACGTTGTATATCTATAGTGGAATAATATGTGAAGGTAATAAATGTGAAAGTTGGATGTTGCTATTTTTTGCAATATCAACGTACTATATTTTGAAATATATAATCCAATCGCCAGCACAACCACATCCATTATCTTATAGTTTAATTTATGGTTTGTGCTTTGGTCTTGCATTCTTTATACGTCCCAATGATGCCTTTGCACAATTTGCAGGTATAATGGGTGGAGTAGTAATCTATCTTTTTTATAACAAACATTATAAAAATGCAATGTACAATATTGGAATGTTTCTAGTAGGATTTATTATTGTTACCATACCAATATTTGGATATTTTATATATCATAATGCTTTAGGTGAATTCTGGTATGGTTTGATAGGATTTAATATGACATATTCGGGCGGAATATTTAAGTTAATTCGCTCAATGTTTAGTACCCATAAATTAGTTCATGTACTGTTTTTTGCCGCTATGTGGGGAATGTTATATAAAACAGAATATAAACAGGTGTTGTGGATAACTATTCCACTAATCATACTTCAATTAACATTCATGGGAACATTCCATGTAGGATTTATATATTACTACGTTGTTTTAGTTCCTATGTTTATGCTCTATATAATAGCTCTGTTTTTGACAAAAGATAAGGTATTATTGATTATATGTACATTCATTTTGTTCTTTTTGCCTCAATTCGAAAAACGTCCAATTTTAAAAGTTGCAAAAGGTGCGACGATTAGCAATATCAAAGTATTAGCAAGTGGAGAACCTTCCGCAAAGAGATTTTATTCAGAAGTAAAACAATTATTATCCAACGTACCGATGTCTGAAAGAGATTCTATTTGGAATTACAATTTATTTTGGGCTGTTCCAAGTAAAGATTATGAGAATAACAGATGTGGTGCAAGTATGTTGGCATGTTTTCCTATATTATGGAACAATGGAATTGTACAATGTAATAAGATTACATGTGGTCAAAGTAATGAGTTACATCAAAAGGACAATATTGCAGACTATAATCCATTATGGGTAATCAAAGTTCATATTAAAGATAGAAAAGATCCAAGAGAAAAATCGGACCATATTCTATATGAGAGGTATGATTTGGTGGCAAAGACGGATTCTACGATTTGTAATATAGATTTATACAAGAGAAAAGAAAATGTTAACTAACCATTACGATTATCTCATCGTTGGCTCTGGTTTGTTCGGAGCTACTTTTGCTTACCGCGCCAAGCAGGCAGGTAGGACATGTCTTGTGATTGACAAACGCCCACATTTAGGTGGAAATGTATATTGCGAACAAGTAGAGGGCATTAATGTACATAAGTATGGTGCTCATATCTTCCATACCAATAATAAACAAGTCTGGGACTTTGTGAATGGCATCGTGCCTTTCAATCGCTATACCAATTGCCCAGTAGCGAACTATAAAGGCGAATTGTACAACCTGCCATTTAATATGAATACCTTCCACCAAATGTGGGGTGTCGTTACGCCTGCCGAGGCAGAAGCCAAGATTGCCGAGCAGCGAGCAGCCGCTCTAGCCGCGCTCAATGGGCGTGAACCGCAGAACCTAGAGGAACAGGCGCTTTGTCTAGTAGGACGGGATATCTACGAAAAGCTCATCAAGGGCTATACCGAGAAGCAATGGGGACGCCCATGTGCCGAGCTACCAGCGTTCATTATCCGCCGTCTGCCAGTACGTATGGTGTATAACAACAACTACTTCAACGATGCCTACCAAGGAATACCTATAGGTGGATATAACCGACTAATTGAAGGTTTGCTAGAGGGAGTGGACACACAGGTGAATACCGATTTCTTTGCCGATCGTGAGAAATGGGAAGCTGTCGCTGATAAGATTGTCTTTACTGGTAAAATTGATGAGTATTACAACTATTGCTTTGGCAAATTGGATTACCGCACTGTGCGTTTTGAGACGGAAACGATAGATACTGCAAACTATCAGGGCAATGCTGTTATTAACTATACCGACCGTGAAACACCTTATACACGAGTGATTGAGCATAAACATTTTGAGTCGTTTGGTCAAGCGGTTTACGACAACCCTAAAACTATCATCAGCCGCGAGTATAGCACCGAGTGGCAAGATGGGATGGAGCCTTTTTATCCCATCAACGATGATAAGAACTCCGCGCTCTACGAGCAATACAAGCAACTCGCCGACCAAGAAACAAATGTTATCTTCGGCGGTCGCCTAGCAGAATACAAGTACTACGACATGGCACCAATTATAGAAAAAGTTATGACATTAAGTGTTTAGATATAAATGGTAAAAAAGCTTGTTATAGATATAGATAGAATAAGTAATTAATGATGCAATTTAGTTTAAATATTTTTAAAGACATATGACATTGTACTCCTTTTGGCATGTTTTTTGAAGAGAATTAATTAAAGAAAAAAGCTGGTGATAGTAATTCATGTTGAGTTATTAATTGTACGATTATTGTTAGTTAAAAATAAACATGATTGTCATATAAAAATTCTTGATAGCATTGTTTATCTTAGATGTTATTATATGAATTATATTGATAAAATCATTATTTTTTCAAAAAAATGAAATAATATTTGTTCAATTCAAAAAAAAGTAGTACCTTTGCATGAAAAATATCATTCATAGCATGAATAAATGGTTTAAAAAAAACATTGTCCGACTTTTTTAAGCAGCGACTTACATGGCTACTGATTTCTTTGTCTTTGGGAATAGTAGCGTATATTTTTGGGTTTTTTGTTGTGAAAACAGGGGGATGGCATGATTTTTGTTTTCAAGCGGGAAATATCCTTATTGTTGGGGTAGTATTAGGTTTTCTTTCAAATGGAGAACATTTTTTATCTATTTTCCAACAAGCAATCCAAAATGTTGTATATGGCAAAGAATTCCTTGCAAATCAAAAGGAAATTTTTAAATATTGGAAAATCACATCCAAACAAATGTTTGAAAATAAGTTCCCTAATATCCATGAAGACTTTTTGGATTTAATAAATTCCTATTTTCCGACTGATGAGGTGAGTTATTACAATGATTATGAAATGATTTCTTCAATGAGTTGGGTGGATGAAGAAAATGATATAGTCAAAGTAACGGATACAGTATCATTCGATTTGATAGCAGATACAGAAGGAGAATTTATATACCCATTAAAGATATGGTTTAAGGTTGGTAATAACGCGGAACATGAAGCTAGTTCCAAAATGAAGTCTTTTAAGGTTAATAAAAAGGAGTTGACAAATATTATTGAACCTGAAATTTTGATAGAAAATGGAGAACGTTGTGAGAAACGCAATATTCCCTTATCTGGAAGTAAGGAATATCATATTGAATATCACGTAGAGAAGACTCTAAACATTAAGGAGGATCATTGCAAAGGATTTAGAGCTAAGTATATTGTTAAAAATTGTAGAGTGGAGTATGATGTCCCAGAGAATATACATATTCAATTTGAATCTAGGGGAACACGTGAGAATTTTGAAGATGTAGGTCCACAAAAAAGTAACAAAATATCAAAACGTTATAGAGGTATCTTATTACCTAAGCAAGGTTTTATAATGGCTTTGCAAAAGAATAAATAAGAAAAAATTTATTAATTATGAAAAGAATTATAATGGATGACACTGAAGGATAGTGTTACGTAGGAGAAATGAATGCAATATTATTGCAAGTTATTAACCCTTTAAAGAAAGACCTAATATATTAGGTCTTTTTCTTTACTACGGAAGCTAATCCTAATCGTGGTTGTTTCTGCGGTGTTTTTACTTTTTCTATAGTGAAATGAAGAACGAATTATAAACAAAAAAGAAGAACGAAGTGTTCATATGGCTTTATTAATATTTTTAACCATTACTACTATATTGTACATAAAAACGTTGAGTACTCAGCGTCCCTATAATACTGACATCCACCGAATGCCCATAGTTCTCCTATGGGCCTGAAACTTGTAGTACTTCTATCCCATCCGTAGAGAGTTTTTTATTCTAAAATGTAAGAAAATACACTGTTTTTCAAAAAAATCACTATTTTCTTATAAATTATTTGGTCAATTCAAATAAAAGCAGTACCTTTGCACCAACAAACTTACCCCGCTTCCCGTAGATCAGCGCGCTTAGGGTAAGTCTTTTTTTATTATTATGAAGAATTACACCGATAAACCTCTAGATTTCAACCAACAAGTACAATTGTTGGAGGCAAATGGATTGACCTTTCAAAACAAGCAAAAGGCACTCCATACACTGCAACACATCAGTTATTTCAGACTGAAAAGTTACCTTATGCCTCTCATGAGCGATAAGGTAAGCCACATCTTCAAATCTGGAACCACTTTTGAACAAGCCTACAACCTCTATAAGTTTGATAGCCGTCTGCGCAAACTCATAGCTTCTGAATTAGAAAAAATTGAAGTGTCCATCCGCACACAAATGGCTTATATCTTAGCGCAAGATACAGGCATTTATTGGTTTGCAGAAAATAGTCACTTCCACAATTCTAATCGCCATGCTAATACTTTAGCCAATCTCAAAGCGGAACTTGAGCGTAGCGACGATGACCAAATACTTCGATTCAAAACCAATTACAACAATCCTTTCCCACCTGCATGGATGACTATGGAAGTCACCTCATTTGGAACATTGTCTATGCTCTATAAATTGCTAAAACCAGGCACATCCAAACGAAAGATTGCTAATTTCTATGGGGTTAGTGATAGTGTGTTCGAATCGTGGCTGCATAGCATTGTCTATGTTCGTAATATCTGTGCGCACCATAGTCGCCTATGGAATCGTATGCTCCGCATACAGCCGCTATTCCCTCGCAAAACAACAAATGCTTTTATTGATACACCCGTAGCAAATAATCGCTTGTATTACATATTGGCAATCATGCAATATCTTTTGAAAACAGTAAACCCAGCAACCACATTTGCAAAGCGTTTATCGAAATTATTGGAGGAGTTTCCACAAGTTGACATTGCAGCAATGGGCTTTCCTACGGACTGGAAGTCTAAATCATTTTGGGCACTATAATAAACTACTCTCGAAAAATCCATTGAGCGCTTGGAATGAAAAGCATTGGATTAAACCCGAACTGATAGAACAAACCGAATTAATGCAAGTCAAATTGGTTCTGCATGTGCTCCATGAAGGTGACACTCAAAGTGTCCCTCAAGGTGTCCCTCAAGATGTCCCTCAAGATGTTCCTCAAACGATAATCGAACTAATTTATAATAATCCAAATATAACAAGAGAGGATATTGCCAAACAAATAGGAGTAAGTACAAAGACTATTGGACGCTATCTTAAAAAACTAGAGGATAAAGTTAGATTTGTTGGCAGCGGTTATAGTGGTCATTGGGAAATAATACAGAAGTAATTTGCCATCTCTACAATTTTACTGCAGACCTTCGGCACAATCTTCGCGCGAAGAAACTTTTTTCAAAAAAATACACCCATGCGGAAGTAGCTATATTATAAGCATTTCCGCATGTTATATCTACCTCTTTTCTCTCCAATCTCTCCAACCTTCGGCACAAAATCCCTTCTGCGCCGAAGATTTTTGCAGCATTATTATAGAGGCACAAATACTTGAAACACAAAAGCCACAGAAAGCCCACAGATCTCCTATAGATGTGCTACAGTGGTCGCCTAACTTGTAGCATATTTATTCCCAATACGAGTAAAGAGTTTTTATACAAATCACACCAACAAATCACCATTTCACACACCATAGCTTGCATATCTGCAAATTTTTCCGTACCTTTGCAGCATAAATTCAGTTAATGTTATGGGACAAAGCGAAGCGATAAAACTTTTTGAGGAGAAAAAGGTTAGAACTATCTGGGATGATGTGCAAGAGAAATGGTATTTCTCTATAGTAGATGTTATTGCAATTCTAACTGATAGTGCCACACCTCGTAATTATTGGAAAGTACTAAAAAATAGATTAAAAAAAGAGGGTAACGAGTCGGTTACAAATTGTAACCAACTGAAATTATTGTCTTCGGATGGGAAAAGATATCTCACTGATGTAGCAGACCAAGAACAACTTTTCCGTCTTATCCAATCCATCCCTTCGCCCAAAGCAGAACCTTTCAAACAATGGATGGCGATGGTCGCTGCACAACGGTTGGATCAAATGCAAGACCCAGAACTTTCTATAGAGCAAGCTATATTAGACTATAAGCGTCTGGGGTATTCTGATGCTTGGATCAACCAACGTATCAAGTCTATTGAAGTGCGAAAGGAATTAACAGATGAGTGGCAAAGAACAGGAGTAAATGTGGGTATGGAATACGCTTCTTTGACTGACATTATCACCAAAGAATGGAGCGGAATGACCACCAAGCAGTACAAGCATCTAAAAGGACTAAAGAAAGAAAACCTACGAGATAACATGACTAACCTTGAGATAGCATTGAATACTTTGGCAGAAGCTTCGGCAACAGAACTGTCTAAACAACGCAATCCAAAGGGATTTAGACAACAAACGCATGTTGCAAAAGATGGTGGTAGTGTAGCCAAAGTTGCTCGTAAACAATTGGAACGACAATTAGGAAGAACAATCATATCAAGCGAAAAAGCTAGCGATTATATTCTCCCAATAGAGTCTAAAAAGGAGTAACACTTGATTACATAACGGAAAAATTACCAAAATCTTGCACAACTCAAAACTTTTCACTACCTTTGCAGTCTAATTAACAGCAATAAAGAACTATGCGTATACACTTTATAGCAATAGGTGGTGCCGCCATGCACAATTTGGCGATGGCGGTGGCTACCAAAGCAGGATATATCGTGACAGGTTCGGATGATGAGATCTTCGACCCTGCTCGCACACATCTACAGGAGGCAGGTCTGCTACCTAAAGAGATGGGATGGCATCCCGAGAATATCACCTCTGATATTGATGCTATTATTTTAGGTATGCACGCGCGTGAGGACAACCCCGAATTGGTGCGCGCACGCGAGTTGGGGATTAAAATCTATTCTTTCCCAGAGTACCTATACGAACAAACGAAAGACAAGATTCGTATCGTAGTCGGCGGTAGCCACGGTAAGACCAGCACCACCTCTATGATTCTCTATGTGCTTCAGCACCTCGGCATTGAAGCCGACTATATGGTGGGTGCACAGATTGAAGGCTTCGAGCGTATGGTACGCCTCTCTGATACGGCTAAGTATGCAGTCTTTGAGGGCGACGAATACCTAACATCTCCGCTCGACTTGCGCTCTAAATTCCTCTGGTATCACCCCCATGTGGCGATACTTACTGGCATTGCATGGGACCATATCAACGTGTTCCCAACTTTTGATGGATATGTGGACACTTTCCGTAAGTTTGTCGATGGAATCGAAGAAAACGGCACATTTATCTACTACAAGCACGACACCAACTTATGCGAGATAGCATCTCAAGCACGACCAGATATTAAACAACTTCCATACGAAGCATACCAAGGAAATGTGGATATGAAAATCTTTGGTAAGCACAATATGGAAAATTTGCAAGCAGCTGCTTTTGCTTGCCAGCAGATTGGCGTGTCGTTGGATGACTTCTACCGCGAGATTTCAACTTTTACAGGAGCCAGCAACCGACTTGAACTTATCGATGAAATCGGCACGAATGTTGCATACAAGGACTTCGCACACTCTCCCAGTAAACTCCGTGCCACGGTTAATGCAGTACGCGAACGCTATCCAGAAAAGCAGTTGGTAGCAGCGATGGAGTTGCACACTTTCTCTAGTTTGATGGCAGACTTCTTGCCTCAGTACGAGGGCTGTATGGAGAACGCGGACGTGGCATTGGTGTACTTCAATCCGAAGGTGATTGAGCACAAGAAACTCACACCTATCACCGCCGAAGCTGTCCGTGATGCGTTTGGCACGAAAAATGTAGAGGTATTTACAGACAGCCAAATGCTGCAACAACGTCTTCGTTCTATTAAGTACGAAAACACCGCACTTTTGATGATGACTTCGGGCACTTTTGATGGCATCAATATACCAGAATTTGCACGTGAATTAATTAGATGATATATGGATAAACAAACTCAACGTGACTACCTTTATATGCGTATGGCGCGCACATGGTCAGAAAATAGTTATTGCATTCGCCGCAAAGTGGGTGCCATATTAGTCAAAGACCAAATGATCATCTCCGATGGCTACAATGGTACACCCAGCGGCTTTGAGAATATCTGTGAGGAGAATAATGTATCCAAACCATATGTATTGCATGCAGAAGCTAACGCACTCACCAAAGTGGCACGCAGCAATAATAGCAGCGAAGGGGCAACTCTCTATGTGACCGCTTCGCCATGTATGGAATGTGCGAAACTCATCATCCAATCGGGTATCAAGCGCGTAGTCTATGGCGAGAAATACCGCATCATGGACGGAGTAGAACTGCTCGAACGCGCAGGAGTGAAAGTAGAATTTTTACCTGACCAAGAATAACGTAAAACCAACAAAAGAACTATGAAAAAGTATTTATTCCCAACCCTGACCGTTGCCTGTCTGTTGATAGGTTTCCTTATCGGAAATGCTGTGTCTAATAAGGTGAATGCGCAACGCTTCTTTATTCAAAACGGTCAACTCTTTCAGCAACCCGAGTCAAAAGTAGATCAACTGCTTCAGTTGATGAATCAGGCCTATGTTGATGAAATAGACGTAGATAGTATTACTGAAGATGTCATGCAGGAGCTTGTCAAGCGCCTTGACCCACACTCTGCCTATATCCCTAAAGAGGATTTGGAGATGGTCAATTCCGAACTTTCTGCATCTTTCTCTGGCATTGGTGTGCAGTTCTCTATTCAAAACGACACCGTACAAGTGGTGGCTGTCATTTCGGGCGGTCCATGCGAAGGCGTGGGTGTGTTGGCTGGCGATAAGATCGTGATGGTCAACGACTCGAACTTTACGGGCAAAACGATTACCAATGAAAAAGTGATGCATGCCTTGCGTGGTCCTAAAGGTACTGAAGTAAAGATTGGCGTAATGCGAAGTGGTTCGGACGAAGTATATGACTTTACCATCACCCGTGGCGATATTCCTATTCACTCGGTAGATGCTAAGTTTATCATCGAAGAGAAAGGACAAAAGATAGGATTTGTACGTGTGAATCGTTTTGGCGAAAATACTTATGATGAATTCATTTCTGCCATGGCATCGCTGAAGGGACAGGGTGCAACTTCGTATATTGTTGACTTGCGCGAGAACTCAGGAGGATATATGGATCAAGCTATCAAGATGGCGAATGAGTTCCTGACTAGGGGCGATATGATTGTCTATTCCGAAGGTCGTGCTTATCCTCGTTATGAGGCAAGAGCCAACGGTTCAGGTCGATTCCAACGAGAAAAATTGGTGGTGCTGATAGATAATTTCTCTGCCTCTGCCAGTGAGATTTTCGCAGGTGCTATGCAAGATAACGACCGCGCTACTATCATTGGTCGCCGCTCGTTTGGTAAAGGACTAGTGCAACAGCAGATACCATTTGCTGATGGTAGTGCCATCCGTCTGACTGTGGCCCGCTACTATACACCATCGGGACGCTCCATCCAAAAACCATATAAGATGGGCGAGGGAGAGGACTATGCTATGGACCTCCTCAACCGCTTTGAGCATGGCGAGTTCTATTCGGCAGATAGTGTACAAATCGCCGATTCCACCGTATATTTGACCAAGAAAGGTCGCGTAGTACGTGGCGGCGGCGGAATCATGCCAGATGTGTTTGTAGGTCGAGATACAACACTCTATACACCATACTTTAATCAAGTAGTCAATCGCGCCTATACTTATCAGTTTGCATATCAATACACCGATCGCCATCGCAAGGAACTGAGCAAATACAAAGATTGGCAATCGCTGGAGAAGCACCTGCTGAAAGCGAATTGGCTCGGTGAATTCGTAGCTTTCGCCAAAGAGAAAGGTGTAGAACCTAATCCCGAACAATTGGCGAAATCCAAACCATTGTTGGTGCGTTTGGTGAATGCGTATATCGTGCGCAATATATTGAATGATGAAGGCTTCTTCCCTCTCTTCGAGCGCGATGATGACATCACAAAGAAGGCAGTAGAAATACTTAATCAACATTGATAAAGTGAAGTTTTGGCAATACATAGGAATATTGGTAATAATCACAATCTTAGTGGGGTGCCAACGTACTGCTATGCCTAAGCCGTATGGCTACTTTCGGATTGCCATACCAGATACATCCTATGTAGATGCCCAACCTTTGCATTATCCTTACGCATTTCGATTGTCAACCAATGCATATATTCAAGAGCGCCATGAGCAAGGGGAGAGATATTGGATTGATATTCATTATCCGAAGTTAAATGCTACCATTCACTGCAGTTATAAGCCCATCAAGAACAATCTACGTACATTATCGCGCGATGCACAAGAGTTTTTGTATAAACACTCTACAGTAGCATCTGCTATACCAGTGCAAGAGTTTGAGAATTCACCGAACAACGTATGGGGATTATATTCTGAATTACATGGTAATACTGCCACACCTATTCAGTTCGTTTTGACCGATTCCATCGAACATTTCTTCCGAGGATCTGTATATTGTAATAGCGTTCCCAATCAAGATTCTTTAGCACCGATATATGACTATTTGCGCATGGATGTACGTGTACTAATGGAGTCTATGAAATGGCGTTAAAATCAAAAAAGAATGAGCGTTTATTCAACCATATTGTCCCATCACCGACAATCTTTTCCGTTGTTGGCAATTCTTATTGACCCTGACAAAGAAGAGGCTTACCTACCCTTGTTGCCGCAATTGCATCAAGTGGATTTGGTTTTTGTGGGTGGTAGTACGGGTAATAGCATTGAGCCATGTATTACTAAACTAAGGGCACACACCAATGCTCCATTGGTAATATTCCCTGGTAATATCGCTCAATTCTCTCCGATGGCAGATGCATTGCTATTTCTCACATTGCTCAATGCGCGTACAGCAGACATGCTGATTGAGCCACATGTACACATGGCGATGCCTATCCTAAATTCAGGTATAGAAGCCATTCCTATGGGATATATATTGATAGATGGCGGAAGGAAAAGTAGCGTTGAAATCATATCAAAATGCGCTCCTATCCCTCAAAATGAGGTAGATAAAATAGTTTCTACTGCTGTAGCAGGACAATTATTGGGCAAACAACTCATCTATTTGGAAGCTGGTAGTGGCGCAAAAACTCCGGTTTCATCCGACATTATCTGTGCTGTACGATCTCAACTGCAGGTGCCGCTGATAGTTGGAGGAGGGATCTGTACCCCAGAGGCAATGTTGCATGCTTTTGAAGCAGGTGCAGACATTGTAGTTATTGGCAATCATTTCGAACAAAATCCCGATGAAATGGGCGATTTTGTTCGAATTAAACGCGAACGATATGGAGAATGATACTCGCTATATGACTATGGCATTGGCTGAAGCGCAGAAAGCATTAGCTATGGGTGAAGTGCCTATAGGGTGTGTGATAGTGGCTGATGGACAAGTCGTGGGGCGAGGACATAATCTGACGGAAACATTGCAAGATGTGACGGCTCATGCTGAGATGCAAGCCATCACGGCGGCTACTAATACCTTAGGCGGAAAATATCTCAGCCAATGTACGCTATATGTGACGGTGGAACCATGTGTGATGTGTGCTGGAGCAATTGGGTGGTCGCAGATACGACGTATCGTGTACGGCGCAGCAGATGAGAAACGCGGATTTATGGCATACGCTCCTAAAGCATTACACCCAAAATGTACGATTTCATCGGGAGTTTTGGAAGAAGAATGTCGCCAATTGATACAATCATTTTTTGCTAAGAAACGCAGTTTATAAGTAATAAATATTCAGTGTACTATGAAACCATCTATTAGAATCACTTTTCAAGTATTGTCTCTCGCAGCATTAGCGGCATTGTGCATTTACCTTTGTCCGCGATATACTAATCCATTCAAATACCATTTTGAAATAGGACAACCTTGGGGCTATGGGTTGGTAACGGCTGAATATGATTTTTCAATCTACAAGACAGATGAGCAATTGCAGCGGGAGTATGCTCAAGCACTGCAAGAATATACACCTTGCTATACGATTGCTCCAGATGCAACACAAAGGGATGTGTATGTGGTGTCACTGGAAGAGATGGAACGCATCAAAGCAACCAATGCCAAGGAAATATCGTTAATGGAGAATAGGGTAGCTACGGCGATAGCACTCAAGGATGTCTATACGCCTAAATCGGCCTATCAGCACACCCATACTGAGTTAACTCCAAACTTGCTATTTGATTCGATTACATCGGCTAATTTGCGTCAGAATTTGCTATCAAATGTATCGCTGACTCATGGGATGGTTCAGTCGGGAACAAAGATTATTGATACTGGTGAAATCGTGACAGAAGATAGTTATCAGCAACTGACTTCCTTGCGTCGTGCGATGGAGGAAAAAAACATCTCACAGCGTCAATCGCTCGTTTCGATGATAGGTAGCGGACTATGCATTGTGCTCCTATTGTTGTTATTCTACCTATATTTGCTGACCTACCGCCGTAAGTTGTTGGATAATCTGCGCCATATATTGTTTTTCACCATCTTGATGGCTATCATCATTTCGGTGTCCTTTTTGGTGCTACAATATGCCCCAGTAGGGTATATCTATTTGATTCCATTCGCATGGTGTCCTATCATCGCTCGTGTATTCTATGATTCGCGCACGGCAATTTTTGTTCACCTTATTACCGTGTTCATCGTGTCGTTAGCGGCGCCTGCACCCTACCTGTTCTTGTTTATTCAAGCTTTGACGGGTATCATCGCTGTGATTAGTCTCCGCGATATGACTCAACGAGCACAATTGGCACAAACAGCAGCATTCATATTCTTATCTTATTGCATATTATATACAGCCTCCACGATGCTTATGGCGGGTAGTATTGCTAACGTGGAATATAAATACTATTTCTATTTTGCCATCAATGCAGTATTGGTGATTTGTGCATATGGATTGATTTTCTTGTTTGAGCGTACTTTTGGTCTGGTCAGCAATATCACTTTGGTAGAGTTGACCAACGTCAATTCCAACCTCATGCTGGAGTTTGCAGAGAAAGCACCAGGAACATTCCAACACTCGCTGCAAGTCAGCAACCTCGCTACTGAAGCTGCCAAACGTATTGGTGCAAAGGTGTTGCTGGTGCGTACTGGTGCGCTATACCATGATATAGGCAAGATGGCTCATCCTGAGTTTTTCATTGAGAATCAGACTGGGCATAATCCCTTACAAGATATGCCGTATGATGAGGCAGCCAAGGTGATAATCGAGCATGTGAATGACGGTGAGCGTATTGCTCGAAAACGCCGATTGCCTGAAGTGATTGTGCACTTTATCAAATCGCACCATGGCACGTCCGTTACCCGATATTTCTATAATACTGCTGTGAATGAGGCTATCGCGAATGGCAAGAGTGCCGCAGATGTTCGCAAAGAGGACTACATGTACCCAGGTCCTAAGCCATCCACCAAGGAGGCAGCTATCCTGATGATGGCAGATGCTATCGAGGCTCGTTCGCGTACACTGAACACTTTGACGGAGCAAAGCATATCCGACATGGTGGATCAGATGATAGATGCCCAAGTGGCAGATGGACAATTCGCCGAAACGAAACTATCTTTCAAGGATTTGGAAGACATACGTGTTGTCTTCAAGCAAAAACTCATCGAAATCAACCATCACCGCATCACCTATCCCACCATTACCCAATAATCCATATCCATTACCCCATAGCCCGCAGGGCGTCCAATAGCGTAGCGTCCATTACCCAATACCCCAATTTATGAAACATAAATTATACCTCGCCCCCATGGAGGATGTCACCGATCCTGCCTTCCGTCTGCTCTGCAAGCGGTTTGGCGCGACGCGTGTCTATACCGAGTTTGTCAATGCCGATGCCCTTGTGCGCGATGTGGCATCCACTACACGCAAACTCCAAATCTCCGACGAGGAGCGTCCTGTAGCGATACAGATCTATGGTCGTGAGCCCGAGAGTATGGCAGATGCTGCACGCATCGTAGAGCAAGCAAAGCCCGATTTCATCGATATAAATTTCGGTTGTCCTGTTAAGAAAGTGGCGGGCAAAGGAGCAGGTGCAGGGCTGCTAAAAGATATTCCTAAAATGTTGGATATTACTCGCGCGGTGGTAAAGGCAGTCAATACCCCAGTCACAGTCAAAACTCGTCTGGGATGGGATGATAACAATCGTATCATCACCGATATTGCCGAACCCTTGCAAGATTGTGGTATAGCCGAACTCGCTATCCACGGTCGTACACGCTCCCAGATGTATCGCGGCGAAGCGGACTGGTCACTGATTCGAGAGGTGAAAAATAACCCGCGAATCCATATCCCAATCATCGGTAATGGCGATGTTACTACGCCTGAACAGGCGAAGAAATGTTTCGATGAATTCGGAGTAGATGCTATTATGGTCGGACGGGCTACTTTCGGTTGCCCTTGGATTTTCGAGGATATGCAGCACTACCTCACAACGGGCGAATTGCTTCCTCCTCGTAGCATGCAATGGTGCGTGGATATACTCAAGGAGCATGTAGAGCGCAGTATTGAGTGGATTGGCGATGAGCGCAAGGGTATCGTACATAGCCGTCGCCACTTTGCTGCATCGCCAGCCTTCAAGTGTTTGCGCGATTTCCGCCAAACGCGTATCGCGCTCCTCCGTGCCGACACCAAAGCCGAAGTCTTCCAAATCATGGATGAAATCGTAGAAAAGTGGGGAAATAATTTGTCATTATGATTCAGATAACTTTTACCGACACTGAAATTCTTGCTACCGAAGATGGCAAGTTAGTAGGTAAGATTGAATTTGCTCTTGCAGGAAACGAATTATCTATCTTGCACACCTATGCTTACGAAAGCGGACGAGGCATTGGCAGTTTGCTGATGAAAAATGCGATGGAATGGGCAAAAACTCAACAATATGTGATTCTTCCAATCTGCCCTTTCGCCCAGAAATATATCGAAAAGAACAATTAATATCTGTTAACCTTATCTTTCAATTTATGTAAGATAAGGCTGTTAATATGCAAGGAACGCCGAAATTCACATAGCCTAACGGACGTCCCTTATCCCGAAAATAGCGATTTTTTTCGCTATTTTCTTGCGCATCCGCAAATTTTGTTGTATCTTTGCACCCTAATTCGGCAAAATGCACGATACCACACCATACTACACAACACTGAACTACTATAACAATACAAATTTTATACGATTATGACAATTAATGATTACAAATTCGCTGGAAAGAAAGCGATTGTTCGCGTGGACTTCAATGTTCCATTGAACGAGAATGGAGAGATTACCGACGATACCCGTATCCGTGGTGCGTTGCCAACCCTCAAACACATCCTCGAAGAGGGTGGTGCGCTCATCATCATGAGCCACATGGGTAAACCAAAAGGCAAAGTAGTTGCTAAATATAGCTTGAAGCAAATCGTTGACGCTGTGAGTGCTGCACTGGGTGCTCCAGTACAATTCGCTGAGGATTGCGCTAAAGCCGCTGAGCAAGCTGCTGCACTCAAAGCAGGCGAAGTACTCCTTCTCGAGAACCTCCGCTACTATCCAGAAGAGGAAGGCAAACCAGTAGGTATCGACAAAGAGGATCCTGCATACGAAGAGGCAAAGAAAGCTATGAAGGCAAGCCAAAAAGAGTTCGCTAAGACTCTCGCAAGCTATGCTGACTGCTATGTAAACGATGCTTTCGGTACTGCTCACCGCAAACATGCTTCTACTGCAGTAATCGCTGACTACTTCGATGCAGATAACAAGATGCTCGGTTACCTCATGGAGAAAGAGGTACAAGCTGTGGATAATATCCTCAGTAACATCAAACGTCCTTTCACCGCTATCATGGGTGGCTCTAAGGTTTCTACCAAGATTGGTATCATCGAGAACCTTATGGACAAGGTGGACAACCTCATCCTCTGCGGTGGTATGACCTATACTTTCGCTAAGGCTAACGGTGGCGAGATTGGTAACTCTATCTGCGAGAACGACAAACTCGAGCTCGCACTCGATATTGTAGCTCAAGCTAAAGCCAAAGGTGTGAACCTCGTATTGGCTACTGACTGCGTAGCTGCTGACGCATTCTCTAATGATGCGAATACACAAGTATGCCCAAGCAACGCTATCCCAGAGGGTTGGGAAGGTGTGGACGCTGGTCCAGAGAGTCGCAAAGCATTTGCTGCTGCTATCGAAGGTGCAAAGACTATCCTTTGGAATGGTCCTGCAGGTGTGTTTGAGTTCGACAACTTCGCTGCTGGTTCTAAAGCAATCGCTGGGGCAATTGCTAAAGCAACCGACGAAGGTGCATATAGTTTGATTGGTGGTGGCGATAGTGTAGCTTGTGTCAACAAGTTCGGTATGGCTGACCGCGTAAGTTATATTTCTACTGGTGGTGGCGCATTACTCGAGGCAATCGAGGGTAAAGTTCTCCCAGGCGTAGCAGCAATTAAAGGTTAAGAATATGGAAATTTCAGGTAAGATTATACAAGTATTGCCAGAGCAAGGTGGCGTAAGCAAGACTTCTGGTAAAGAGTGGAAACTCCAAGCATACGTACTTGAGACACAGGAGCAATATCCTCGTAAGGTGTATTTTGAGGTGTTTGGCGAAGATCGTATCAAAGCTAACCCATGCCAATTGGATGATATTGTAACTGTTAGTTTCGATATTGAAAGCCGCGAGTTCAACGGCCGTTGGTATACTTCCATTCGTGCATGGAAAATCCAACAAGGCGTAATTGACGCTGCTGCTCCACAAGTCGTTCCTGCAGCTCAACCAGCGCCTGCTCCACAAGCTAATGTGGAGACATTCGATGCTGCTGCAGGCGTAGATGAAACTACTGATCTCCCATTCTAATGCGTCGTTGGATAGGATGGATTATCATGCTTTGCCTTCTGGCAGGTGGCGCTACTACTTGCGCCATCCGCTGGGAGGCGTGGTTTGGTAATCCGCCTGAGCCAGAATGGACAGAACCTATCATCACGCATCAGTTTAAGACTTTTAACAATGATAGTGTGTTGCGTGCTTTGCAACGTGACACATTGTCGTTTCTTTTATTGGGCGATATTCACAATTCGCTCACTAATAATCAAATGGCATTATTATCCAATCGCTACCCTGATGTACAATTCTGGGCACAAACGGGCGACTGGATGGAGAGACCTTATCTTTGCTATGAGCAGATGATGTACCAATCGTTGTTGGGTACACGTCTTGACTCGCTGCCTATTGTAGCGATTCCTGGTAATCACGAATACCTCAAAGGCGTGGTGAAAACTTTGCCTGAACATTGGAAAACCATCTTCCCCAATCCGCAAAATGGTCCTGCTAGATTCTTAGGTACGACCTACTTTGTGGATTTCCCATACCTGCGACTAATAGCAATTGACATGGATGGTCTGCATCGTATGTCCGACTATACACAAGTAGCATTTTGGCTAAAGAAAACCTTGCGTGAGGCAGGTGATAAGTTTACTATAGTGATGATGCACCACCCTGTGTATAGCACTGCTAAAGGCAGACAAAATCCGCTCATGTGGCTAACGTTTTATGGTGCTATGCGCGAAGCGGATGTGGTGTTCTCTGGTCACGATCATAACTACGCTCGCCGCACAGAGGAGTATAAGGAGCGTTTTTGGAAGAAAGAAGAACCCACAGTGTTCATTGCTACCAATGCCTCAAAAAAGAACTACCCTATCAAAGAAAATACGAGATACGACTATTCATTCTCTGGCGAGCCAGTGTATGAATATGTGCAAATTACTTCAAATGCATTACACATTGGTACATATAAAATGCATTCAGGTGAATTGCTAGATGAGGTGAAAATATTGCGTAATTAAACTACCCTATAACCAGCCACCTCGGCTGATTATAATGGACTATTGTCCGAAGCTAATAAGGCTATAATCCTTTCTGCAGCGTTGTTAGAAGCAGAGGTATTCCCTAATATTTCGTATAATAGTTGATATTTTGACAATATCTGCGAACGATAAGTTGCATTATGCAACAACCGATCTAATTCTTCTATAACATTCTCAACCGTAAAACGACTAGCAATCAATTCTTGGATTACTTGACCTTGCAAGATAATGTTTACCAATGTGAAATTAGGTATGCTAAAGATGATTGGACGAAGCAATTTTTCAAGATATTTACTACCTGCTATATAATAAACAGCCGTTTGTGGACATCCAATAAGAGCCGCTTCCAACGTTGCAGTTCCCGAATTTACGATTGCAGCTTTGGCTTCTGTTAGCACCTTATACGTATCACGTGTGAGAATTTCACCTTGTATAAATGGTTGATAGAAAGCATCCTCCACTCCAGGCGCTGCTGCCACAATAATTTGATATTCATTCCCCGCCACTTGCCTTGCTGCGTCTAACATAGTGGGTAAGCAGAGGCTAATTTCACTGCGACGAGAACCTGGTAGGATAGCAATTATGGATTTTGAATAATGAATTTTGAGTTCTTCTGCATGATTAGTTCTTAATTCATCATTCTTGATTCTAAATTCTCGAATACAATCTGCAGTAGGGTTACCTACATAATGGCACTTATAGCCATATTTGGCATAGAAAGCAGGCTCAAAGGGGAAGATACCTAATATCTCATCGCAATATTTAGCTATGCTGTGTACACGCCATTTTTTCCAAGCCCAAACTTTAGGTGGAATATAATAAATGATTTTGGTGTGTGGTATATATTGTTTGCAGAACTTAGCTATTTTTAGATTGAATGAAGGATAGTCAATGAGAATCAATGCGTCAGGTTGAGCCTCTAACAACGATTGCTTAGCAATATTAAGATTGCGCTTCACCTTGTCCAAGTTCTGTAGTACCGCTATGATGCCCATATATGCCATGTCACGATAATCTACACGAATATTACAACCTTCAGCACGCATCTTGTCTCCACCTAACCCAACGAAAGACGCATGCGAATCGTTTTTCCGCAATGCCTTCATCAAATTTGCTCCATGAAGATCACCAGATGCTTCTCCTGCTATAATAAAGTATCTCATATTTATGCCATCAATATAATACTAGCAATAAGATAAGGCAAAGCAGCGATTAGGACACCTTTTGCTAATTTCCATAATTCCATGGTATAGAATACAAATAACAATGCCAAATTAGGAAATATACCTACCTGCACTATCCTTCCTAAAATCCCTCCCATCAAATCCATATTGAACGCTTCAAAAGTGTACCACAAGTTGAAGCGTTCAATGTAAATATATCCTATAACCACTGGGATAATCAATCCCAATAAGATACCTATCCAATATTTATCAAATCTCTGCGTAAGCCGTTTGGTCTATTGTACAAGGATGAACACTGACATAATGATTGTTCATTGCCCATATATCAGTATCCTCTACTTCGGGTTCCATATTGATAAATTCTCCTGTCAGCCAATAGTATTTTTCGCCCTTTTCATCCACACGCTCTTCCATCTCTTTTTGCCAAAATCCACGGCATTGACGCGTCCATCTTACCCCTTGCAATTCGCCTATAGGAGCGTTGATGTTATAGCATACGCCATAGGGCATACCTTCTTCCAAGAGGTGACGCGTGAGTTCTAGGATATACGATTCGAAATACCTAAAATCAGCATCTAGGTTATGGTCATCAATCGAGTAACCAATCGACGGAATAGCGTGTTCTGCACCGACAAAGCATGCTCCCATTGTTCCAGAATAAATGACGTTGATGGCCGCATTTGATCCATGATTGATGCCACTTGCCAGTAGATTGACACGTGTAGGGTCACCTTCAAACAGCACATCTAATGCCAGTTTGACGCAGTCGCTAGGTGTACCATTGGTGGTATAGACGGTTGCGTTCTTTTGCCACTCTTCATTGCCCCAATTAGGGTCATTGAGTGGGCGAAGATACATGGGTTGTTGCACGCTAATAGCATTGCTCATGCCGCTACGTGGCCCATCTGGGGCAACGACTGTCACGTGCCCCAATTGGGTCAAGATACGTACGAGCGTCAGGATGCCTTTGGCTCCCCAACCATCATCATTGGTTATTAATATCTCCATACGGAATGTATAAAATATTTTTGGTTGTTGCTGATTATCCAACTACAGCCCAAACCACGTCAATCACTTTCTTCGCTAAGGCATCTGCTTCTTCCATCGTAGCGGCCTCTGAATAAACGCGAATGATAGGTTCTGTGTTGGATTTGCGTAGGTGTACCCAACCATCAGCAAAGTCAATCTTTACGCCGTCACGGTCGTTGATACGTTCTCCTGCGAATTGTCCTTTGACCGCTTCGAGTACCTTATCCACGTCGATTTCAGGAGTGAGGTTGATGCGGTTTTTGGAGATGCAGTAGTCTGGGAAGGTAGCACGTAGTTCGCTTACCTTGCATCCCTTTTGAGCGAGGCTGCTGAGGAAGAGTGCGATACCTACGAGTGCGTCGCGACCATAGTGGCTAGCAGGATAGATGACTCCGCCGTTGCCTTCTCCGCCGATGACAGCGTTGGTTCGCTTCATCTCTGTAGTGACGTTGACTTCACCAACGGCACTAGCACTGTATGAACCACCATGTTTTACAGTCACGTCGCTGAGTGCGCGTGTAGAAGACATATTGCTTACGGTGTTACCTGGAGTATGACTGAGTACGTAGTCGGCAACGGAAACAAGAGTGTACTCCTCGCCGAACATCTCGCCATCCTCACAGATGATGGCCAAGCGATCCACGTCTGGGTCAACCACGAAACCTACATCTGCTTTGCCCTCGCGCATGAGGTCGCTGATTTGGGTCAAGTTTTGTGGGATTGGTTCTGGATTATGTGCGAAGTGACCTGTTGGCTCACAGTTGAGTTCAATAATATTCTTTACACCTAACTCGCGGAGGATTGCAGGAATAGCCAAACCACCAACCGAGTTTACGCAATCAATAGCCACGGTATAGTTCTTTGCCTCAATCGCAGCTTTATCCACTAATTCGAGTGCCATCACGTCGCGAACGTGGTCTGGCAAATAATCGCGATGAGTGATATGACCAAGGTCATCTACTTCGGCAAAGTTAAAGTCCTCTGCCTCTGCAATAGCCAATACCTCTTTGCCCTCTTGATCATTGAGAAACTCGCCTTTCTCATTAAGTAGTTTCAGCGCGTTCCATTGTTTTGGATTATGGCTTGCTGTCAAAATGATACCACCTGCTGCGCCCAAACCTGTCACGGCTAATTCGGTAGTTGGAGTACTTGCCAAACCAATATTGATAACATCATATCCCATACCGATTAAGGTACCGCATACCAATTGATCTACCATTTCGCCGCTCAAACGAGCATCACGACCTACTACGATTGTCTTGTTGTCTGGAATCATCGCCAAACGCTGGGTAGCGTATGCGGCTGTGAAGCGAACAACATCTACTGGGCTCAAGCCCTCTGCAACGCGACCACCAATAGTACCGCGAATGCCTGAAATACTTTTTACAAGTGCCATTTTCTTAGTATCTTTTGATTTTAATTTTAAGGTCATAACCATACGGAGTTACAGTACTGTTCTCCTCACTGAATCCTAATTTACTCGGGCAGATAATTTTGCATTGTGAATTGTGGTACTTCATGTATTTAAGCGCCACTTGCCAACCCGTACAAGACTCTTGCGAATTTATCATATACTGAAACTTGATAGGTTCTGGACTATCTTGTGTAGTCCATAAGCTTAATGTATCAGCATATTCTTCTAATGTGTATCGTTTGAAACGAAGTAAAACTATTTCTTTTGCTTCAATTTCAGCAGAAGTGGTATCTCCTTGCTCTACGAGATGAAAATAGAAATTGTCGTAATCAGGTACACGCCAATATACGTTTTCGCTCCATTCCTCCATAGTAGTAGGCATTATATCTACCACTTTGATACCTTGTCGTGCAATAAAAGATTCAATCAGTTTCTCCTCTGCTTTCAACTGCTCCGAATAAACGTTTTTGTTGCAACTACTAACAATGCCTGTTAGCAACAATAGGATGTATATATAAGTATGTTTCATTCTTCTATTTCTAATGTTATTACTAAGTTTGTATATGGTTTGATAATTCCTTTTCCTTCTGCGCCATACGCCAAATACCACGGCGTAACAATTGTCATTTCTTCTCCAATGCGCATCGCCTTTAACGCGCGGTTCATAGCAATCGGCATATTATCACTGCCCAACACGAATGCGTCTTCCAAATCAGCCAACAGATTGCCATTCAATTCGTGTACCATTACATGTAGTTGTACCGTTTGACCACTCTGTATCGTTTCACCATTGGTTATATTTTCCTTTTTATACCAAAAACCAAAATCATCAAGCGTATAGGCATTTGAGTCGTTTTTAATCCAAGCCAAGCATTCTCTATCCGCGGCGCTAGCCATTCGTTGGTTAAACTCCATTTTGGCCAACAATGTGGAATCCACGGTGTTTTCTTCGCCCAAGTGGCGGACTGGTTGTGGACTATTTTTTCTGCACCCCGATAGTCCTATCACGATGCATGCTATCAGTATAACATGCAAATATCGGATGATATGGTGTTGGCTAAATACCATTTATTTTTCAAATAATGCTGCAAAGTTATATAAAAAAAAGCAGATATGCAAACAAATACTATAATTTTGCGCGAATTTCCATAAGTTCTGCACGAACTTGCTGGAGAATTTCAGACGCTTTTTGTCGCACATCGATTTGCTTTTTCTTGTTGTTCAATTCATTTTTAATCGCTGCAATGCGCACTATATGCAACTCATCACGCAGATACTTGATTTGCTTAATCAATTCAATATCATGTTCAGTATAGTATCTATTTCCATGTTCATCTTTGCGTGGCGACAATTGTGAAAATTGATCTTCCCAATACCTGAGCGTAGAAGCTGGTAGATTAAGCATCTGCTTAACCTCTGCCATAGAATAATATACTTTCGTGGGTTTCATCAATATTTATGGTATATCTAACTGCCTATCTTGAGCGTTTTACCAGCACGAATCATGTCTGACTTGAGCCCATTCCATGCTTTGAGTTGTTTGACGCTAACGCGGAACTTCTTAGCTATGCCACCTAAGGTGTCGCCCTCTTTGATTTTGTAATATGTGACACCATTGATTGAGTAGCCTCCATTAACGGATGTACGATGTAACAACTCGATTTCATCACGACGATTATGAATTAACTCTTCTGCACGATATGCTAATATAGTATCATGAAGGTCAATATACATTCCTGCCTTTTCAATCGGTAGGCAGATAGCATATGACTTGCCACCAGGAATGATATCACGAGGATATTGTGGATTCAAGCGACGCAATTCAGCCAGTGGAATATCAATATTATCAGCAATCTGCTTGAGATGTTGGCGATGGGTGGTAATAATCGTATCAGCAGCCATTGTGGGCAAAGGATCAGCAGGACATATGCCGTGTTCTTGTGCATAATTCATAGCATATGATGCTGCAATAAAGATAGGCAAATAGCCTCTTGTTTCGCTGGGAAGAAATGGGTATATACTCCAAAAATCGCGTTTGCCTCCCGCACGGTGAATTGCTTTGTTCACATTGCCTGGTCCACAGTTATAGGCAGCAATTACTAAGTTCCAATCTTGGAAGATACCGTAAAGGTTCTTGAGGAATAAACATGCTGCTTCTGTAGAGCGAATGGGATCCATTCGTTCATCCACCAGGGAGTTGATTTCCAAACCATATTTCTTACCTGTAGCAGGCATAAACTGCCATAATCCTGTAGCCCCCATGTGAGAGCGTGCTTGTGGGTTGAGTGCTGATTCTATTACGGGCATATAGCACAACTCATAAGGCAAGTCATGCTTGGCTAGGATATTTTCAAAGATAGGAAAATAATATTCTGCTTTGCGCTGCAGCGCTGCTAACTGACGAGGACTATGCTTTACGTAGCGTAAGATATAGCGTCTTACCACCTCATTATAGGGCACTTCAATAACGAAAGGTAATGCCTGCAAGCGTTGTTTGTAAATGGAATCAGGTAATTCAGCTATAATCGTGTCAGACAAACATTCGGTAGTATCAAGCCATGCCAATGCTTCATCAAAGAAAATAGGAGATTCTACCGTATCTGTCATTAATAGATTGGTGCTATCGTTGGCACGAGTAGCAGGGATAAGTGTCCCCGTCAGCAATAGTATGTAGAGTAGTCGTTTCAAATTCTTTAAATGATTGAGTTTTACAAATTAAAAAGTTATTGCGAGTTTGACTTCTGCACTACGTTGGTTTTGTAGATCATAGTAGAGTTGAGGTGATACGTTGAGCGACAAATCGGTAGATATGTCAAAATCAAACAATTGTGCATCTACATACGCATCTACCAATGTGAGCGCATAAACAATCACTGTAATAGCGATGGAAAGGTCGCGATTACTGCGTGATTTATTTTGCCATTCTTTGAGCCTACTCTGATAAGCAGATGTACCACCCATTCGATCAATTGTATAGCCTTCTGGAAGAATTGCAATGTAAGATTTGCTAGGGTCATTGCTCACTTTTCCATCGCGTATGTCAAAATAGATATCACGATAAGCATTTTTATAACCATTGTATTGACTATTTGTCCAAATGATAGCATATGTACAGCCCATAAGTCCTCCATAGACTATAGGTATTTTCCAATAGCTGCGATTGTATATTTGTCCCAATCCTGGCACAATGGCTCCTAACCATACTGCACGCATAGGGTCTGGCTTCCAAAAGAGTCGGTCTATCTCCTTTTGGGTCAACGATACAGAATCATCATGCACAACCAATGGCTCAGGCTGATGCAACATCTGAATTTCCTCGGTGGTCATCCATTCGGTGGTATCAATTGCCATTTCTGTTTGAGACAAGATATTAGAGGCAAAGAACACAAATAATATGTACAGTACGAGTCGTTTCAAACTAATCGTTGAATGATGGCGTCCAATTCTCCTTCGTTGTTAAACGTAATTGTGATTTTATTGCCATTGATTTTCACTGGTAATTGCAATGCATGTTGCAATTTTACTTGTTGTTCGTTGTATGATGTTGCCACCTTCTTTTCTTTAGTAGATTTCGTAGAATTTACCAGTTCTTCTACTTTTCTCACCGACAATCCGTTCTGCACGATTTTCTTGTAGAGTAGCAGTTGTTGTTCTGGTGATGGCGAACCTAAAATCGCCCGTGCATGCCCCATATCAATCTTTTTCTCTTTAATACCCAATTGAATCTCTGCTGGCAATTTCAGCAAACGCAGGTAATTGGCTACAGTAGCACGTTTCTTACCCACACGTTCTGACATACGCTCTTGAGTGAGATTATATTCATCCATCAAGCGTTGATATGCCAAAGCAATCTCAATAGCATCCAAATCTTCGCGCTGGATATTCTCAATCAATGCCCATTCCATCACTTGCTCATCTTTAGCAGTACGGATATAGGCTGGTATAGCATGTAAACCTGCCAATTTTGCTGCACGATAGCGACGTTCACCTGCAATAATCATGTAACGATTATTGGCATCTTTGCGCAACGTGATTGGCGAAATTACGCCGTGTTCTGCTATTGATTGTGCCAATTCTTGCAATGCCTCTTCATCAAAGGTGTGACGTGGTTGATCAGGATTGGCATATATTTTATCGAGCGCAATCTCACTAATGGATGATGAACCTGCTGTGGACACATGGGTGGTGTCAATCAACGCATCCAAACCTCTTCCTAAACCGAGTGTCTTTTTCATAGTTATTGTCTCTTAATCAATTCTTTTGCTAAATTTGTATAGTTTTTTGCACCTTTACTATTGCGATCATACTCCAATACCGACATACCATGACTAGGTGCTTCGCTCAAGCGCACATTGCGCGCGATGACGGTATTGAATACCAAGTCGCCAAAGTGACGACGCACCTCATCGTGTACCTGTGCAGAGAGGCGCAAACGTGCATCGTACATGGTCAGCAAAAAGCCCTCGATACGCAATGTTGGATTGAGATTCGATTTGATGATTTTAATCGTATTGAGCAATTTAGCGATACCCTCTAAGGCAAAAAATTCGCATTGTACAGGTATGATAATGCTATCACTTGCTGTCAAAGCATTGATAGTAATCAGTCCCAGCGAAGGTGAGCAGTCGATTAGAATATAGTCATAATCTGCTTTAAGTGAACTAAGTACACGTTTGAGTATATTCTCGCGTTGTTCAAGGTTGAGCATCTCTATCTCTGCACCCACCAAATCTATATGCGATGGTATCATATACAGATTGTCAATGCTCGTTGGTAGAATAGCAGTAGTTGGGTCAATCTCATTGATTAGACATTCATATACGGTATTTTCCAATTGTTGGATATCCACTCCCAAACCAGACGATGTGTTGGCTTGTGGATCAGCATCCACGAGCAGCACACGCTTGCCTTGTTGCGCCAATGCTGCAGCGAGATTGATGGAGGTAGTTGTTTTGCCGACGCCCCCTTTTTGGTTAGCTAATGAAATAATTTTTCCCATATGTTTTTAGGTTTTCCTTTGTTTGCGTTATTTGACTTTAATTTCCCACAAGTAAGCAAAATTGATGCTCAAGTTGATAGGATTGGCAAATTCAAAATGGTCTGTTTTTTGGTTGTCGAAGATGCTACCAAAGCTATAATTGAATCGTGCCTCCAATTGGAACAATCCTATTTTATTGGTGCGGTAGTAGATTCCTAAACCTCCCGCTAACCCCCAATCGAATGGGTGTTGAATAGGGATGTATTGGTGCGATTGGGAAGTATCTTTGATACCATAATCCGTATCGCGGAAGCAATAGCCAATTTGTGGCCCCAGATTGAGAAATCCTCTAAAATGCTTTCTGCCAAAGTAAAGATGCATCAGCAATGGTACTTCAATATACTCCAATTGACGACGATAGTCATATCCTTCGCCTACTTCTCGCCATCCTCGTTGCATGTAATTTGCCTCCACTTGTATAGCACACACTTTGTGCCCTGCATAGCGAAACATCAATCCACCATTCAAGCTCAATGGAGATTGCGCTATATCAATCGCTTGAACGGTTGGTTTGAAGAGCATCGAAGAAGCCATCACTCCCACATGCCCACCTATGTATATCTCAGGGCGACGCAAGCGGGGCTGCGCTATCATACTTCCACTCACGACGAGCATAATCAAAACGAATATGTAGCGACTATGTTTCATTTACGGATAATATGAATTTGTTGATTTTCGTATCCTCCTTCTGGATTCAATTGTTGGTATTGAATATCCGATTGTATGCCATGCCATACTTGCGTATTGATGGTATCAGTCGAAGTTTGCAATAGTTGCAGCAAGTGGCGTGTTTGGTCGTATCCTAATAGGTCGTAACGTGGTTGCGTTGAAGATAGTGTATGATTGAAATATTGTTGCCATATTTCTTCATATGCATCTGTCACGCTAATCGAATCGCTAAAGATTGTGGTATATAGTTGTGGCAGTATGATTTTTTCATTTTGCCATGAATAGCGCGAGAGTAATGTTATTGGATAAGCAGAATGTCCTTGAATCAAGTGAGGCATCACTGCTTGCAAATTGCTAAATTTTTCGGTGTTGAATATCACAACATTCTCAATACCTGCTTTGAAAGCTCCATCCAACGAGTCAGTCAGTATGGCAGTCAGTGAAATAGTGGATGTCGGTACATGATACGTCTTCAACGCTTGATGCAACGCCTCAATACCCGATGGAATCACGTCGCCTGCTTTGGTTTCTATCAATACGCAATTAACGCTATCGCCGTATTGCGCCAAATACTTCGCCAATGTATCAGCTTCAGCGGTTTCCGATGGATTAAATTGCAGAAGATATGGATTGTGCTCAAGATCTGCTACATTCGACAAGAAAGGCACCAACAACCACGTGCTATCTTGTTGGGCAAATATGGATGCCGCAGCCACTTGTTGCGTATAGGCAGGACCTATGATAGCATCCACTTGGGTCCATGTGCTATCATTGAGCAGTTGGCAGGTTTTCTGAGCTGTTTTACCCACATCATAAGTAAACACTTCTATTGCCTGTCCTGCCGCTTGCACCTCATTGATGGCTATTAGAGCACCTGCATAGTAGTCATAAAAGCGATCGATGTTCTTATCACGTTTCAGCGCATCGGTCTGCAAAGGTAGTAGCATAGCCAATCGAATCGCATTGCTATCACGCAATGCAATGGTAGTATCATTTTCTGCCATCATGCTATCCACAGCCACAGCGTCTATCTCAACTATGGGTTGTTTCTCCTCTTGCCATCTGCGTCTTGGCATGATTAGTTTCTTGCCTTTATCTGCTACCTTTGTTGGAGCTGAAGTCTCTTCTTTGATTGATGTTGCCACAGTACTTGACACCTCCAAGCCTTTAGCAGGGACCAGTATCACCTCATCATAGCGTAAGCCCGAATGTTGCAAATGAGGATTCGCTTGCAATATCTCCTCTTGACTGACGCCAAAATTCTTACTGATACGGTACAACCCAATACTACGTTCCACCGTATAGCGATAATACACCTTTCCGTCTATTGTGTCCAACGGATAAGGTAATACTGTTTGCGCTGATAACGCCGCAGTGCTCATCAAAATGATCACGAATAAGTATATAACGCGTAGTCTTTGCATAAGTAAAGTAGGATTATTTGACATATTTTTTTCTTCTTACCAGTATCACCACACCGCCCACCAATGCCAATATCGCCAATGGTATTACAATACTTACCACTTGTGCTTGTACACGTGCTTGACGTGCTCGCTGGTCATTCAGCAAGCGGAGTGTAAAACTTTTTTGGCGTAACTGCATCCATCCTTGATCATCAGCCAAATAGAGTACGGCATTCACCATGAAGTCGCGGTTGCCCATTTGCATTTGGGTGTAGCGGTCGTAGCCTAATGGCAGCGGTTTGCCTTGTTGCCACTCGTTGCGTATGGCGCTACCCGCAGCCACCACAATCATCTTCGTTGCCTTGCTCTGTTTCTGCGATGGTGCATGTAGTTCCACATTCTCGGGAGGAAGCTGGTGAGCATATAGCGAAGCAAAGACACCTTCTACACTCACAGCCACAGGGATGAATGCATGTACAAAACTCTGCTCTTCATCCACGCCCAAACTCAAATCCACTTTTGCAGGTACGCCAGTCAATTTGCTTGCGGATGATGTAGCCAGTAGTACCTCTTTCTTCAATCCGTCGTCACCTCCCACAATGTCCACTGCACTTGCCATGGTAGCGCTTACTTGTGCCACATAGCGTGTGATGGGTGAAGCCTGTGAGGTTAGCAACAATGGTGCATACGTCCACGGCATAGGTTGCCAATTGGGTTGCGATGCGTCTTGCGATACATCCACAGGTACTGGCAAACATTGCAGGTCTTGCACCAAACCATGATTCACCCTAACCCCATAGCGGAAAAGCATGTCGTTGATATTCAAATCCAATGCCACAATAGGGGTCATACCCTGCGTACTGAGGTAATCGTCCGAAAACTGCACACCATTCACCACCCACAGGATGCTTCCTCCCTGCATGAGGTACTGGTCCAATATATACTTATCCTCTTCGCTGAAAGCAGTTTGCGGGTCTGCTATAATCACCACCTTGTATTCATCCAACACACCAGTTTGCAGTCCTAAAGCTCCTCTATCCACTTGGTAGTATTGAGCCAAAGCCTGCGTCAAGTCATATACGTATCGCTCGTCCAACTCGCCATGTCCCTCCAAAAAGGCAATCTTCTCTACCTTTGTCTGAGTCAAACCGCGAATAGCTTCCACGAAGGCATATTCTAAATTTTCAATACTGTGATTCAGATTTTCCTCTCCGCTCAATCCGCGTTGATTCTTCAGCAGGTGCACTACGGCAATCTTATTGTCATATCTCACCAAAGCATATGGATATACGGTCGTTTGTGCGGTTTGTCCTTTGTGAGTACGCTCATGTATAACGGTGGGTGTCAATTTTTCGAACGACGCCTCCGAAGCTGGTTGTAATTTCAGTCCCTCACCAGCATATACACTCAGTTCTTCCACCATCTCGTTGGTGGCTTTTTTTAGGCGTGTAAAGCCAGCGTTCAATTCGCCGTCCAATAGCACTTCTACTTCCAATCGCTTATCCAACGACTCCAGTAGTGCTTTTGTGGGCTCGGAGATGCTATAGCGTTTGTCGTTGGTCATATCCCAACGACAAACCACATAATTCATCAGCACATTCAAGAGTGCTAATGCCACCAATAGCAATATCCAATACCCTTTCTTCACGTTATTTCTTTATTTCAGCCCACACTTCCTCGTTGATTACTACAGGATACTTCTCGCGCAAACTTGCCACCCACGCTTTCTCCAAATAATCTTGATAATCAGTAGTTACTTTGGCACGCTCGTCGGTGTACTCTTGAGGACTCTTGATCACCTTACCCACAGGCACTACGATTGGGAACTCTTCGCTTGGAGTGAACTCTGCTGCTTTATTCTTAAAGCCGTATTTATCCACAGCAGCATTTTTACCAGCTTCCCAAATGCCACGCTCAACGCGCACGTACATCACGCTGTCCACATTCACACGTTGGTTCAGATAGCTAAGCACTGAGTCTGGATGTGCGCTCTTTACAATTTGTTTTGCTGCTTTTGCTGCTACTTCATTCTTTGCATAGATTACGCAACCCTTGTAGCGTGGAGCTTCCCATGTGTAGTTCTTCTTGTTTGCCTTGAAATAGGCTGCTAATCCCTCTGTATCTTGATTTGCCTTGTCCCATACTTCGCGCAGTGATACGTCAAATAGCAAGATGCCATCATGATATTCTCTTACCAAATTGCGCAAATCCACATATTTCTCCTCCAGATGTGCGTCAGCATAGGCTTTTACATCTGCATCGCTCATTTCAGCAGGCAAGTTATACTCCGCACGTGTCTTGGCGATAAAGCTCTGCTCTGCAATCTGCATACGTTGGTCGCGTTGCACTTGACGCAAGATTTGAGCACGCATGCTATCCAAAGGCTGAATGCCACGTTTCTCGTGCAACTTCGAAATATGAATACCGAAGCGTGTTTGGAATGGCTTGCTTATTTGACCTACTTCCAAGTCAAAGGTGATGTCCTCAAATGGTTGCACCATCGCGCCACGACCAAACCAGCCTAGTTCGCCACCGCGCACTGCCGAACCGCGATCCTCTGAATTGGCTTGGGCCAATGCCGCAAAGTCCACAGTGTCTTGAATAGCCAATTGATACAGACTATCCATCGCCATTTGGGCATCTGCCATACGCTGAATATCGCCCATGGGAGTCATCTTCATGATATGCGATGCGTTTACCTCCTCAAAGTCGCGCTCGCCTTCTACTTTCGCAATGTGGAAACCATAAGGACTGCGGAACACTGGTGTTACCTCACCTACAGGAGTGGTGTAAACAGCATCTTCAAACGAATAGACATAGCGGAATGGCTGAATCCAACCCAACGCACCTTTGGTTTGCTTAGCAGATGGTTCCTCCGAGTACAAAACGGCTACTTCTGCAAACTCCTCTGGCTCACGCACTGTCACTTTCTTGCGACCTTTCTTCACTTCTTTTGGCAAACCTACAGTCACGCGCTCACGCAACTCGTTGATCTTCGCCTCAGCCGCAGCCACGGTTGCAGAATCAGCATCCATAGGACATTGAACTGCTATATGCGATGCCTTGCGGATTCTTGCCATGCGATTATAGCTCAGCACCACCAAACTATCAATGGCCTCATCGTCTTGCATGTATTTAGGGGTAGCTTGTGCGCGATAGCCTGCCAACTCCTTCTTAAATGCCTCGGTGGTGTCCACACCTTGAGCCATGGCCTCAACCACTTTCAACTTGAAGTTAACAAACAAATCCAAGTACTCATCCATGGTCTTTTTCTCCAAACTTGTCTCTTGGTTGTTCTTCTCGTAGATATACAAGAATTCAGACGCCATGATGTCCTCACCATTGATGGTCATCAGGACTTTGTCCTCTTGTGCAATACCCAATAGGCTTGCACTTGCTAACACGATTGATAAAATTGTTTTTTTCATTGTTGTATGTTTTGTTAATTATTTTTGCTGTAGCTCTGCCACACTTTGTGGCATAAATAGCGCGCAAAGGTACTACAAAAATTGCACATATGCAAGAAAACGAACACTTTTTTTTACAAAAGATAGATTTTATCTATCCATCATACCCTTCTTGTTGGAAATTTGCAGATGCGCAAATTTTATCGTACCTTTGCACTCGAAATATGTACAAATGGCTATGAAAACAATCCTTTCTTATATCCAAAATGCCACCAACATTGCTATTTTCACCCATCAATCACCCGATGGCGATGCGATGGGTAGTAGTTTGGGCATGTACCACTATGTTAAGTCACTTGGCAAACAAGCGCAAGTCATCGTCCCCAATGCTTTTCCCGATTTTCTGGCTTGGATGCCTGGGGCAAGCGATGTGCTCGTATATGACGCGCAAACGTCCCAGTCCGACGCATTCATTGAGCGAGCTGATCTTGTAATTTGTACCGATTTCAACGACCCTAAACGCATTGGGCCATTGGGCGATAAGATGCTCATGCTCACTTGTCCAAAGCTCATGATTGACCACCATCTACACCCTGCTAATTTCGCAGATGCTATGATCTCTGTACCAGAAGCATCATCCACATGCGAATTGGTGTACGAAGTGCTGTCAACTGCCAACTGCCAACTATCTACTGACATTGCCACTTGCCTCTATACTGGGCTAATGACCGATACGGGCAATTTTTCTTATAATTCCAACCGCCCACAAATCTATGGAATGATTGCTCAACTCATAGCTGCGGGAGCGGACAAAGATGCCATATACAATGCTGTTTTCAATCAGTACTCGGTGGATCGTGTAAAATTAGTAGGCTATTGCCTCTATCAGAAAATGCGTGTTTTTCCCGAGCATCACACTGCACTCATTTACTTGAGTCGTAAAGAACTATATCGTTTCAATTTCCAAAAAGGCGATGCCGAAGGTATTGTCAATATGCCACTCCAGAGCAAGGATATTCACTACTCTGTTTTTATGCGTGAAGACAAAGCAACTCCCGATGAAATGGCGAAAAATGGCGGAATAAAGACCAAGATTAAACTCTCCTTCCGCAGTCAAGGCAATCGCCCTGTCAATGTCTTTGCGCAGGAGATTTTTGCCGGCGGAGGACATGCCAATGCTGCTGGTGGCGAGTTCTATGGACCGCTCCCCGAAGCCGTACAACGTTTCTTAGATAACTACACCAAATACTTCAAAACCGAATAATTTTTCCACCTTGAGACTTTAGAATATTTATAACCTCTTGAACATTATACATTCTTTACACTTATGAAACTTCTTGGTAATCTCGTTTGGCTAATTTGTGGCGGATTCATCACCGCTTTGATGTATTGGCTGGCAGGTCTAATAATGTGTATCACCATTATTGGTATTCCTTTTGGAGTACAACTCTTTAAGATTGGCACATTGTCTTTATGGCCTTTTGGTCATGAGTTGGTGTCAACTGCCAACGATGGAGGTTGCCTGCAGATAATCTTCAATATCTTGTGGATTGTACTTGGCTGGTGGGAAATCGCGCTTACGCATCTCACTTTCGGACTTATCCTCTGCTGCACTATTGTAGGCATCCCATGGGGTATGCAACATTTCAAACTCGCCCTTGCTTCTCTCATCCCCTTCGGCAAAGAGGTAGTATAAGACAGTCAATCACATGCTGTTTGTTACTTGAAATGGCTGTTGGTTAGCAGACCATTTTCGGCGTAAGATAGAGAAAATCGTATTTTTTTGCCCAAATGCTTGCAACTTAGCCCTTGCGGCTCAAAAAAGTAAGTTTTTTTGTTTTTTTTCGCTCAAAATGAGCCGCAAAATCAAAAAAAAGTTGTATCTTTGCACCGCAAATTAACAAATTTGTAAAAAACAATTTTGTAAAATTATACAACTATGAAGTTTTACGGAAGAAATCAGGAGATTATGGAGGCAACCAAAGAGCGATTTGCCCATATCCGATCTCATTTCAGAGGATATGAAGTCAACTTTATACCTCTAAGTTTAGAAGATATGTAATTTTTCTCTACAATACGTCAAAGAATACTTTTCCCCAATTATTCCTATGTGGAAGAAAAGCTAAGAGGAAATTTAGTACGCAGGTTGTACTTTAGTTGTAGGTTTCGGGACCACCATAGGAGATCTGTGGGACATCTATGGGCTTTCGGTAGCTTTCGTATATATAATATTTACCCCAAAAAATCAATACAATAGGTTTTTCATTATTTGCGCAATTGTCTGTTGAGCAAGTGTTAGATCCATATTTTTCGGTACGTGCACAAAGAGTGCATTTTGTTGCAGATGCAATGCTTCGTAATATACGCGGTTGCAGACGTATAATCCTGCGGAATTGGATATTTGTATAGGCAGTACATTACCTGTACAAAAATTTACTAACTCCTTGATTTGCAGTGGTGTTTGCAAGGCGAGTGGTTGATAAGCATAAATGGTTTCTTCGTTCGGGATATAGCCATCATTGTCAGCTTTTGTGCTGTCCATAATGTTGATAGCAAAGCGCTCCAAACGGATGTTTTCGCCCGCAGGACATTGTCCAAGCATGATGACTAAATCAGGAGAATAGGTCGCTATTGCCTCTCGCAATACGATAGGTGCGCGCTTGAAACTCACTGGCAAACACACTTTCTCTACCGCCCAATCCGCAAAGGAATCAGGCAATAGAGAAAGAATAGATTGTGTGATATTTGTCTCCGCCCCACCAAAAGGCTCAAAGGCGGTTAGTAGAATACACGTTTGTTTATGCATTATATCCAATACCCTTCTTTTTGAGCTCAGGAACTATCGGATTATCGCAATGATTGATTTGTTGGTTAATAATTTGCGCCAAGTCCTGTGCAATCTGAATAGCACGCATATCCCAACAAGTGACACTCCACGCTATGCGCAATGATATGGCATTGAGTTTATGCTCTAGTTGGCGTGCAAAAAACAACTTAGAAGCATTGGTGTGATAGCGCTGTTTGTCAGCTGAAAATTGATATTTCTCTGATAACAAACTATTAAATGCTTGATATATCTGCTCAAAAGTAGCAATGTCATTTAAAGTAATATTAGGGTCATCGTATGTCTCGTCTCCCTTTTTGGCACCATAGGTAAAGTGGAATTGTGTAGGGAAAGTCGGTTCATTGGCACCGCTTGCGGCTAAAACAGATATAACCCAATGGTCATCGCTATTGGCAAGACGATTGATATCAGCTAAGCATTCTTCTCCTCCTTCTATATTTTTACTCTTGTCGTAAACATAGAATGAGCCATATGGTCTTGTTTCTCCTAATTCACGACTTATATAATTGAATCCACCAATCTTTGCCAAATAGTATCCCCACCAACCCATGATAGGATCAACAATATTAGACGGTGTGTAAATAGTAATTTTTGATCCGCGATCAATGCATTGTCCATAGCATGTATTAACGGTAAAATGTTCGATCGCTAATTTATCTTCAGGATGCTCATCGGCAGGACGAGTACATGCTAAATTGGTAAAGCGAAAGTCATCGCTATTGGAAACAGCCTCAAATATTTCGTCTTCTTTTAATCCTAGACGCGCTTGTATCTCTGTTACAGATAAATAACGAGGTACTATTTGAAAATTAGTCAATCTATCCTCTTTGCGCTCAAATGCTAAGTGCAGGCGCTCTTTCCAACCCTCTATCTTCTCCTTCTTTTCATCTTTCTCCATCACTTCGGTGAAGGCGGAGCCAATCAATCCGGCAGGCACGGCGAATATAGCAATACCTAATATACCGATGATACAGGCAATGATGCGTCCTGTGAAGGTGATAGGTGGTGTATCAGCAAAGTTGCCTGGGTCGCCGATATACTGCGCAAAAGCCCATACCACGGATGTCCAACCATTGTCATAGACCTCTGGTTGTGCTTCATGCTCTACAAAGAAAAGTACAAAAGATAGTATCAGCGTGACAATAGCTAAGAACTGAAGCGATACTATCATCTCGTTCTTCTTTGCTCGTATAGCACGCGATAGGATACTAAATGCCTTCATATAGCGGAAGATACGCAGCAGACGAGCAATACGCAGTGCCTTGAGTGCCACGTATGGGATAGGCATAAAGAAGTGCAAGTAGAACGGATAGGTAGATAGGATATCAATCAATCCATAGAAAGAGAAGCAATAACGCATGCGTCCCCAGAAGCCTTTGTATTTAGGGTCTAACTGGTCGGCATTCCAGATACGCAAACTAACCTCTATGGTAAAGAAAGCGGTTGTTAAATAATCAATAGCATGTAGCCATACGCCATATCGTTCTACAATACTATCGTATGTAGAAAGGAATACTTCGATGGTGGATAGAACAATAAAACCGATGATAGCATAATCCAAAAGGTTATGCCATTGTTTAGTGTGCAAGTTATCATCAAAGACGCGATTAAGTTCTTGTTTGAAAGTAAGGAGTTTTGAGTTCATAGATTATAGAAACTTGTTTTCAATTACTAACAGATTTTCTTCGTATTTTTCTAATTCGGCTTTCATTGCATACGAATCTGGGAACATCTGTTTCATCTCCGCTATCCTATCGCGGGTCAACTTGAGCGAATTATATATTGCATCCTTTTCTGCAGTCTTTTTAACAATCTTTTCTTGAAGTTCTTTTTTCTGCGCGAATTGAAGTAATCCTATTTCTTTGAGCTGATTTTTAAGTTCTTGACGTTCGCTCTCTCGTATCTCTAATTCTTTTTGTAGATGCTCACAATCTGTTTCAAGCGCGTCTTGCAACGTGCAATATGCTTTAATATCTAATCCTTTCTTATTGCTATTGATACGATCTGTAATCAAACCGACTATAGAATTTAAAGATTGAGCAATCCCTGATATTGCCCCTATTTTAGCTGGGCCAATGAGTGAATTGGTTGTATCTACAAGCCCTTTGGATAAACCTGCAATTTTTTGAGTATCAATTACATGTCCTCTATCTATATACATTTGTATCTTTTCATCCGTACGATATTCAACCAGTGCTTTTCTATATCGCGATAACATACCCTTTATCAGAATTGAAGCCCCAAGTAATTCTGCATGCAAATCAAAAGTTTCAAATAACATTTCCAAAGTTTGATAAAATTCTTTTTCTTTTGATTGAACCTCCTTTTTATTACCAAACCAAGAGAATAGTTGTTTTAAATATCCTTGTTGTTTCTCTGTCGTGTCAAAAATATTACGCACAATAGTCTTTGTCATATCTATTTCATTCTTAGTCAAAGCTTGTGCAGTTTTTGTCACAGCTTCCGATAATATTTCCCCTGCTTGATTGAGCAATTGATTTCCTTCTTCCTTATTTTTCAATTGAGCGCATCTTAGATTTGCTTCTTGCATAAAGAAATAACTCTGTATCATGGAAGCAAACGACTCCCTGATATTGCTCAACTCTACTTCACTGCTTGCTGATTTGACTGCTTTGTCCAGACATAGAATCATATTATCTAGAGCCATGCCAGTCATAGATGGAGATTGAACATGCTTCAGTACTTGTAACTGCATTTGTAAAGTTTGCATCAAAGCAGGGGTTGTATCTTTTCCTAAATTATTTAACCATTGCTTCATACCATCAATGGTACTTATAATCAGTTTTCCATCGCGGATATAATATCCTGACGCTTCTTCAGCCTCTAAGCGAAGAGCCTCCTCTTTCATTGCTTGGTCTTTCGCCTTTTGTTCTTTTCGTTCAGCAGCACGTTGCTCTGCCTTTTCAGAAAATTCTTGTGTTACTTCCGACATTTTACCCAATAACCCTTGGGCTTTGCTTGAAAAATTACTTAGATCCATATTTATGATTTTCTTTTTCTTTGCAAGCCAGCGGAAAACCAATCCCGCTGACCTAATGATTTTATTTGCGCTTGCGTTCACGAGCGATGTTCTCTTTGCAGTTTTCAATTTGACGCTTGATGTAATCTATCTGGCGATCATGTGAAGCTGAGCGGTCAATCTTTGACTTGCGATAAGAAGCTTTACCACTTGGCGTAGATGAGAACTTCACCATACGAGCGTAATACTCATTGTCTTTTTTCTTTGCATCTTTCTCTTTTTGCAATTTGGCACGCAAATCCACCATTTGCTTTTTGTAATACTCCAAACTCATAATGATTAGTTTTTAAGGGTTAATATTATTTTATCTTTCACTTTTCCGCGCTTATTCATCATATGCTCGCGCCATGTCTCATTGATAGCGGGATTGCCATCGATATTGAGTGGATAGGTGCCGTGCACAATGCATATCGCTTCGATGCACTCCACCAAGCTCTCTTCTTCTTTGTCAATAACTGCCCACTCGAAGTAGCAGTCTTTAAGTATGTTATCAATCTGCGGTTCGTGAATGGGTTTGTTGTAATCCTCATCCGTCAGCAGACTATGGATAGTTCTGCGCAGGGTAGAGGTGTGAATATTGCCCGTACTATGCTGTATATAACGACGATATCCCTTATTACTTTTGCCAAAATACAACGCATAGTAGGTCTTTCCCTCTATCTCGCGTGTCAATACCCCTTCAAGCAAGTTGGTTGGCTCCTTACTGTCCTTACCTCTCCACGCGCGCAACATGGTCACGACTTCAGAGTTAGCGGGAAACCACCATCGATAGAGTATAGGTTCTTTGGGTACAGGTATCTTACCTGATCCTACTCGATAGCGTTCCGTGTTATTCAGCACTTGCTCTACAATCCCTGCACAATGTTGCAGGATTAAGTCTTTGTAGGTTGCCATAATGCAATCGTTATTAAATAGTTGTAATTCTTTGTGAGCAGAGGAGCTTGACCGCTCCTCTGCCTTGTTTATATCCCCATCGGGGGCGATGGAAGTTTACTTGAAGAGGTTTTTGATTTTGTTCTTCAAGCTGCCTTTAGCCTTGCGAGCTGCAGCCATGCGTGCTGCTGCCTCTTTACCCGCTTTGGTGCGTTGGTCGAGATGGCCATCTTGACGGCGACCTGCTTTAGAAGACTTCTTAACGGTAGATTTTTTAGATTCTTTCTTCAAAGCTGCGCGCGCTTTCTTAGCGCGTGCTACCATCTCCTTATATTCCTTGGTACGTTTATCAACCTTACCAGCTGCTGTTTTTTGTATAGCCATAGTTGTATTCCTTTTTATTGGTTGATTACTCTTCGATAATTAAGTCTTCCTCTTCGTCGATGAACACATCGAGAATAGCTTGTGCATCGTCTTCGTCCACGCCGAGCAATTCAGCGAAAGTGAAGAAGTTCTCTACCTCATCCAATGACAAAAATGCATCAGAGCAGAGCATTTGCAAACAGAGAGTCAGGATACCCTCTTTCTCAGTTGCATCCACTTGCTTAACTGCCTCTTCCAAATGTGCGGTCAGTTCGTCGCCTGACATATTCTCGGTAGCAGCGATAGCTGCCTCTAAATCTTGTGTAAGGGTCTTTGCATCCAATAGATCCCCCATGTCTGCTACGAGCGATTGCTCAAACTCGCAGTATTCGCCATCAGCCCAGACAGCTGCTGCCAGGAATGATGCTAATGCTTTAGAATTCGTTTTCATGTTTGTGATAGTTATTAAAGAGTGATTATTCGATAATAAATTCGGTACGGCGGTTTTCTGGTGCCATTGGGTTGTCTGCGTTCTTCAACTCTGAGCTACCCATGCCAGCGTATGACAATTGCTCTACAGCAACGCCTTCGCGCTCTACCAAGAAGTCCACAGCTGCTTTCGCGCGTGCTTCAGACAGTTTTTGGTTGAAAGCCGCATCGCCTTCTGCGGAAGTGTGACCTTTGATTGTGAGTTTGATGTCGGTGTGTGCATTCAGCACTTTAGCCAAATCGTGCAATACGAATTTTGCGTCCTCATTGAGGTCGGCTTTGCCTTGTTCAAACTGAGCAGCGTTGAAGTTCTTCTCAATCTCAGCGATTTGTTGAATATAGAGTGTATCGTGTACCACTACCACTTTCTCTACCTCTACGATTTGTGGCTCTGCTTTCTTGCCAAGGAGCAAGAAGAGGAGCAATGCTACTACTGCCAAGCCCAATACAGCGATGAGTGCCAACAACCATTTAGGCATACCTTTCTTGGTTGGTACAGGTGGAACATAGCCGTTGAGATACTCAAGACGATAACCGCCTTTAGTGCCTTTCTCACCTTTCTCAAATTCAGCAATCTCGATGTCATATAATTTGGCATGATTAACGATGTTGTCAAATTTGTCTTTGGGCCAGAGTTTTAGGAATATTAATTGGGTACCATCTTGCAGGTGGAGAATCTCATCTTCCTCTGCGAACCAAAGACCTTGGTTAGCTTCATTGGCAGCATACTCTTTTGGGGTACGAAAGAGTGATTTCCATGTGCCATGTGATTGCAATTCCAATGGGAATGCTTTGTTCAAATCCTCCGCAGTTGCATGAGGATACATTACTAAATAGGCATTCACAATACCCAAAGCAGTGCGATTTTGTGCCTTGCCATAAACGCGTACTTTACTTGCCATAATTGTTTCGTTTTTTATTTGTTGTTATGTTTGTTGCCCGCAACTTGAGGACTACGGGTGATATCCTTAGTAAGCAGGTGGGCGGTCAAGCCCGCCTGCCTTGGTGGTGGTAATTACTTACCTGCGCCTACGAGAGTAGCGCTGTTGTCAGCCAACTTGCTGTCATCAGCATTAGCTACTTGTACGCCGATACCATACATTTCAGCTACTTTCTTTTCGAAGTTGCCTACTTGCATATTACCTTTAACTGCGAGCTCGCCACCCTTAGCGCCCTCTGCGCGGATGGATGCCAATGTAGCATCGTCATCTGCAAATGCGCCTTTGCAGCTTTCGCTTTTGTACACGCGCAAGGTAGAACCAAACGCTTTCTTAAATTCGGCTTTCAAGGTCTTAACCTTCATGTTGCCTTTCAATGCAATTTCTGCCATAGTTGTAAATTTTGAATAATTGATCAATAATACCCGCAACTTTAGGACTGCGAGCGTTGTCCTATTTTCAGGTTGTACTTATGTAAATGAAATATACAGTGTCTTTTTGAAGTGTTATCTGAGGTGCGTATTCCTTAATATGAAACCCTTTATTAGTTAGTTTTTTTATGAGTTTTTGGGCTGAAGGTTGCACATCTTTTTCCTCTAGAAAGACCATAAATTTGTAATAGTCCTTGATGGCTTTTTGCGTCAAATCAGACTTCTTTTTGCTATTAAATAGATGCTCCACATCATCCATGATACTACTCTCTTGAGCAGCACCAAAAGACTTTTCATTGACTGGAATATTACATTTTACTTCTGCTACAATCTTAACTTCTTGATTATATTCGACATCAAAACCATTTGTATTAGCATGGGTAGCTAAGAGTTGTTGTAACATCTCTGCCTCTTGCTGAGAAGAAATAACTCCATCATTTCTCAAAGTATGGATAAATCCCTCTGTTGCTAACATTGTGACAATATTATTGATGTTGGTAATAGCCTTTTTGAGTATAACAAACTCCTGTAAGGTTAACTTAGAATAAAAGTCTTCCTTGGAGTTTAAAGCTTTTCGCCAAAAATCATTGAAAGCTTTAGATAAGTCGTCTTTTCGATTGTAGGTGGACATAGCAATAATTTGATTCTGTTTTGTAATCATAGGAGCGGTTAAACTCCTATGCCTGATGGGGATTACTCGCCGCGGGCGGCTTGGCCGATGGTGAGTTTGTTGTCCACGCAAGTTTTGCCTGCTGGGTCTTTGATTTGTACGATCAGACCAAAGAGATCGTTGAAGAGTTTCTCTGCATCACCTACTTTCATCGATGCTTTGAGTTTCAACTCAGCTGTTGCGCTTGTTTTCACATCCTTGCTGGTCTTTTGGTTGAGTTGGTTGAGTGTCAAGTCGCCATCAGCCAATTGTTTGCCTTTGTAGATTGCCAAAGTACAGCCAAAAGCTTTCTTGAAGTCTGCACAAATAGTTTTAACTTTCTTGTTTGGTGCCACAGCGAACTCTGCGTTCGTGAAGTGGTCTTTGATTGAATTTAAAAGTCCCATAATTTTATAAGTTTAAAAAGTTCTAAAGGTTATCTTCTCTTCTTGCCCGTTAAGCCCTTAAGGATAGCGCCACCGATTTTGCGCTCGAGGCCTTGTTTGGTGGTGGGGATACCTGCTGCTCGGGCTACTTTGGTCTTCAAGCCTGAGATACCTACTGCTCGCTTGAGCGAGAAACTAAGTCCTGGAATCTTTGCCATAATATTGATTAGTTAATATAATACTCTGATTTGAAATATTCGTTGATAGGTTTAGCCGCCAAGACCTCTACCCATACATAGTTATTGTAGCGCATACGCTCGTTCTCAAAGCCCAAGTAGATCGTTTTACGACCTTTCACAGGAATACGACCATTGCTAGATTGCATACCCATGATAGAACTATTGACATCATAACTCAACTGATTGGTAGGTTTGTTGTCTTGGAACTTCTTAGCTTGCGATGAACTATTGAATACAAACATATTGATATACGCATCCTCCTCGCGCAATGGCGTGTATTCACCCAAAATGGTATTTAAGATACCCGAACTCTTGGTTGATTCGTATATAGGCAAACCAAGTGCCTTGATTTTGCGGTAGGACGCATTCATATTCCTATCAAACTCACCATCACTACCTCGATCAGCTTCGTTAGTAGAAATACGCATGCGATACAAAATATCTGTTGCGCCAGCAGGTACTTCCACACCTACCAAGCCTCGATATGAACCAGAAAAGGCAGCCTTCAGTTGCCCACGAAGTGTGAATTTGCGAGGCTCATCCAAGATAGGCGTCATCTTAATACCCTTGACAGACCATGCACGGAAATCACCCGACTTGGCTTCTACTGTGCGCTCGTTGACCTGCACAGGTGTGAGGCGATCAAGTTGATTGGTAGTGTAGGTGATATGAATAGAGGCGTATTGCGAACTTTTGCCAGGATTGAGTTCTACCAAATAGATAGCGCTGTTCTCTATTTCCATATTAAACTTGAACGCTGTTTTATCAGCAATGGTTTTGAGCGTGGAATGTGAGTCGTAGTTATAGACTTTGAGTGTGGCAGCGCGTTTAGTCTTGATATTCACATAGAGTTTATCGCCGCGTTTGAGGTAAACGGGGTATGCAGTTTTCTTCTCCACAAGGCAATCGTCATCGTTCACTACTGGCACTTGGATATTGTGCATATTATCTTTGATAGTCTGGTGGATATTCTGCTTGAGTTGCTCTGTACGAAGTTGAAGCGCTTGGCAATTGGCAATGGAAGCAGAATCCAAGCCATTGATATCATAGGTATAGCATAACTGATTTGCCAACTGCGAGAGTTGGATAGCATCGTTAGGTTCCATACCACTGATGTCACAGAGTAGATTTTCGATTTGTTGCACTTTGGCTACTATTTCATTATACTCTGCTAACTGAGCAGCTGACATAGGTTTGCCTTTAGACGATCCACCACATGCTGCCATTGTGATGGCTATGCAACAAATAAGGGGAAATGTAAGTTTGTTTTTCATCTTAAATTGTTGATTAGTAAGTTATTATTGCTTTTCGTTTTCTTTGCTTTGCAAAGGTAGTGCTTTTTCGTTGGGTAGGCAAGAAATGTGCTGGTTCTTGTTGGTTCTTTTGGCTGCCAACCGTCTGCCAAAGGGTATTAGTGGCATGGTTTTCGTATTCAAATTAGTAGCGAATGCACACAAAAAAGGCATGAACGATTCCTTGTCCATACCTTGAGGTCCTGAGAAAACCCGTGCATCCAAACAACGAATCGCCCACGCCTACACGTGGGCATTCGCTCATTTATTCGGAATACACATACAAATATACCACCAATCGGCAACAATGATTCTACTCATTCGTGCCCCAATTGACGCTATACAAATTGAAATTTCTCAGGTTTCAAGGTATGTTAGCGAACAAATAGCAAATGCTACTTTATCTATGTCGTGAAAAGATTAGGTCGGCACGCTTGCTTACCTATTGAGGAATATTTTATATTACTATCATCTTTTCGGGCGCAAAGATACTATTTTTTTAGCATATATACAAAAAAATCGCTCCGATTGAGCGATTTTTTCTTATATTACTGCTCTTTATTATCAATAAAGAGGTTTGGTTTCCTTGACTTGGGCGTCGATTTGCATTACTCGAGTACCAAATTCCTGTGCCCAGATTTCAACGCAGCGATACTTCAAGTCTGTATTATCGGCATAACAATTCGCCAGCGAATCGCGCACTTGCGCTTGCAAAGCCCAAATTCCCATATATAATGGGTGCTGGGTATAAGAGAAGTATGAGGTTGACTTATCCGCCACAGATTGTAATTGTTCTATCTCTTTGTCTATTAATCTGTATATCTGCTCAATCATCTCTTGCTCGCGTTGCTGATTTTGTACATACTCGTTTGCCACTTGTGCCATCTGCTCGGATTCTTGGTACAGACGATAGGTATGGATAGAAAGCAAAGCACTGATAATCAAAATGATGATTGCAATGATATAAGGGATATATTTTTGGCGGCGTTGGCGTTTTTCGATAGAGAGGCGGATAGCTGCCATATTAGCAAAGCGTCCGTTTTGACATTGCTGGCGGAGGCGTTTGTAACGAGAAGGGAAAAGCAGTTGAAGAATCTCTCCGAACTTCTGTATATCGTGCTGTATATCGTTCTGCGGATTGGTGGTGTCCAGTTCGCTCAGTCCGAAATCAATGAGTTTGACATTCTGCCCATTGCGAGTGATGAGGATATTGCTACTCTTGAGGTCATGGTGGACGAGTTGTAGAGAATGGATGTACTCCAACGCATCTAAGAGCTGTAGCATAGCGCGCTGGCGTGCCGAATGCGAGGGGTTGGTAGCAAGCCATTCCGCCAATGTGATGCCATCCACATACTCCATCACGATACATCTACCGCAGTCTGCAACCTCTTCCAAAAAATAGGTTTCTGCGATATTGGGATGGCTGAGCGTGATGCCCAACGAGAACTCCTTCTGCTGGAGGAGCAGCATATCTGTTAATGACTGGCAATCAGCAGATAAGCCCTTCAACACATAGCGTTTGCCATAGCGAGAGGCGGTGTACAGACAGTTGTGATTGCGCTGCTGGAGAAGCGTGATATCCTGCCAGTCGGCAGAGAAAGCTGCGGGAGATATGAAGCCAGAATCGGAGATGTCCATAGTATTATGTAGTTAGTTGTTGATTTTTGTTACAGATGTTAGACCATTTATTTTACCTGCGACATAGGAAGTGCAGGTGCCATCAGAGAGAAGCAGATTATCTAAATACATAGGGTGTCCCACCATAAAAGTGGCAGTACTAAATCGGTCACCTATATGCAGTTTTGCATTTTTTGATTCTTCTACAACAAATTGGTTATTACCTAAATAGCAGAATACGCACCTACGATTGGGTTGCCAGCAGACTTCTATTCTATCGTTGGGTTGCAGAGCTGAAGAAGAGATGCCTTCGCCCTGAAACATGGCACTCTCGTTGCCTCCACGTTGCTCTAAAGCCACGAGATATGCGTTCCAGTCGGCATAGCCAAGGAATTGGGATAATGTGTTCAGCGTGGAAAGCCGAGGCACACCATTGCTCGGCACATACCCCCAGAGGCGTTTGATGGTGGATAAGGAGAGAATGGTATGTTGTTTATTCCAAATTTGCTGAATAAGCCATTGGAAATCAGCAGGCGAGTGGAGAGTTTGACTTAACTGTTTTTCTATATCGCTGCGGAGTTGGATTATTTCAGGAGATAATAGATTGGACATAGTATATTTTCGTTTTTCGTTGCAAAGGTACAACAAAATTTGCGGAATTGCAAGAAAAATTGCATTTTCTTGTGTTTTTCGCTCGGCGGGTTATCGCCGAGCACTTGACTGCCAAGAGGGACGCAAGGATACTCAGCGTGCACGCTGAGTGGTAAAACCATAACAGAAATACCCGAATACGAATCGGGGCTAATGGACAAAGAAAAAATAGAACACTCGACTACAAGTCGAGGCAATAGAAGAATATTTACTCGGCGAACTGTCGCCGAGCACTTGGCAGGTAGTATGGTGCGGGAAAAGTATTGGATGGTAATACAGTGGTAACAGGGTGGTATCGGAATGGTAACGAGGTGGTTTCGAGAAAGATTGCGGGAAAGAAGCATATAGAAGATAGGAGGAAGATAGGGCATTCTCAGGTTAACAACTCGGTTATCCTACGTATATCCTACGTGTATCCTACGTATATGGTACATAAATGAAAAGGGAAAGACAGGGTTCTTCGACAAATTAGGTGAAAGACTATTAGATAATACACGACAATTAATGTTCATCAATTGAAGGAAATATTTTGAGATATGCAAAAAAAATTGTACCTTTGCAAAAAATATACCATCTAACATATGAAAAATACAATCCAATCACTCATCCTTATTGCGGCCATGTGGAGCTCTGCTGCATGTATTGTTGCCAATCCTGTTTTTCCGAAAGACAGTGCAGATCAGGCGATTATGGACGCTATCAATGACACTATCATGCCCGGTGCAGTGCTATGCGTAGTAGAAAATGGCGAAATAGCCTATATCAAAGCCTATGGCAATCGCGCTGTCTGTCCAGAAAAAGAAACGATGACCGACAACACCATCTTTGACCTCGCATCGGTGAGCAAACCCCTTGGAGCAGGTACCGCAGCACTACTGCTCTGTGCAGAAGGGAAATTAAATGTCAATGACTTCGTTTGCCAATATATACCGAACTATCATCCCGATGTGCAGATTCGCCATCTCATGACACACTATTCAGGGTTGCCCGCATACATGACTGCCAAACGACTTGAAAAAATCTATCACGAACGCCAACTGGACAGCGTCATGTCGATTTCAGATTTCATGATTGACACCATCGCACGATGCAAACGTCCATCAGCCGTAGGAGAGAAATATCGCTATTCGTGCCTCAACTTCATCTCCTTGCAACGAGTAGTAGAAAACATTGTGGGGACAGATATCAATAGCTATCTGCGCAATACGCATTACAAGAAGCTCGGTCTGCCCACAATAGGCTGGTTACCAAACGATTCACTACTCTATCGTATCGCACCAACCGAGTGCCTTGAAGATGGTTGCCTCCGCGGTAAAGTGCATGATCCACTCGCACAAATCATGATGCAAGGGATTTCGGGTAATGCGGGACTATTTGCTACGGCAGAAGAAGTAGCACAATGGGCAATATGGTTTATGCACCTGCCCGCAGAAACTCGTGCCAATGGTTGCAATGCTGGACTTTGGACCGACAGCGTGACCACTTCCACAGGCGAGCTTACCCCCAGTTGTCGTCATACAGGCTATACGGGCACCAGCGTGACCGTTCTGCCAGAGGCGAAACGCGCCTTAGTACTGCTCACCAACCGCGTTCACCCAAAAGATGAACATAACCTGTCGGCGTTACGAAGAATCCTCAACGGCTACCTGACACCGTAAAGCCCTTGCGCACCACTTGCAAATAAAAAAGACAAAATCACATTTGAGTAAACTCATGTGATTTTGCCCTATTAATTTAGTACCGCGAGCGGGACTTGAACCCGCACAGCCATCACTGGCCAAAGGATTTTAAGTCCTTCGTGTCTACCGATTCCACCATCGCGGCTCAAAATCGGGTGCAAAGGTACAACAAAAATTGCAAATATGCAAACAAAATAAGCGAAATTTTATTTTCAAGTTAGTTTTTTTGAATTATACAAGAGAAATTCAGTGCAAAGCATCCTTTAATTTATGCTTTATATAGTGTTCGTCGGTAAAGTGCGAACGAAGGTGCGGAGTCATCTCTGCATGCGCGAAGAACTTTTGATATTCGCGCTTAATATCCTCACCAAGATTAGGGTCATGAGGTGTGTAATGACAAATCGTTTCTGGCGTATCCTTGGGTTTGAAAGCTTTGAAACGGAAGAGATCTTGCATGGTCAGTTTGAATTCTGTCTCACCATTCTCACGACGACCACGGTACTTATTCACCCCCACCGCTTTCTTGAGCGAAGACATAGGATTGAGCACAGGATTGATAACTACCTTTTTGCCTGCGAAATCAGCACAAAGGACATAATAACCACCTAAAGAACTGCCAATCAGGTATTTGACATCTGAGTTGGAAGCAATAAAATCGTTGATTCTCTGAACGGATTCGTCCACATGGTGATTAACCTCAAGTGGACACCACTCAAGATCGGGATAATACTTGCGGAGATTGGTGATTGTATCAGAATGGATTGACCCTGCAAAACCGTGGATATAAACTGCTTTCATAGAATGTAAATGATTACTGCTGGTAGCTATTTAGGAAACAAAAAACGCTAAAGAATTCTTTAGCGTTTTTACTTTCTTGTGATCCGTGCAGGATTCAAACCTGCAACCCCCACATCCGTAGTGTGGTACTCTATTCAGTTGAGCTAACGGACCATGCTTCTCAAAAGCGGGTGCAAAGGTACTGCTTTTTTTTGACATGACCAAATTTTTTCATAAAAAAGTACATTTTTTTTGTAGTGTTGCAAAAAAATTGTACCTTTGCAGGACAAAATAACATGATTTTATATGAAACAGACCTTTTATAGTGCTGTCATAGCAAGTTTGCTATGGATAGTAGGGGGGAATGCCTATGCAGTAGCTCCACTACCAGGATTGGATTTAGAAGAGCCATATCGCGCACGCGCGCCTTTTACAATAGTGTCGCATGATGCTCATACCAACATACAGAAAGTGGCTCCTCGCCAAACACCCAAAATCAATCTTGCGCCTCGCGGATTATTGATTTTGGTAGATTTTTCGGATGTTACGTTCGATGAAACCAATACCATTCAAGCTTTTGACTCGCTCGCAAACGGAGAGAATTATACCTACAATGGAGCAAGCGGCTCATGTCAAGCATATTTCAAAGATCAATCCAACGGACTATACGTGCCACATTTTGATGTGGTTGGACCAGTAGTTCTGCCACAATCAATGGCTTACTATGGAGCCAACAAGAGCGATGGTAATGACCAGTATGTGGTTGATTTTGTGATTGATGCATGTCAAGGGGCTGATAAATTGGGTGTTGACTTCGCTGAATATGATAATGATAATGATGGTATGGTGGACTTTGTGTATATCATCTATGCAGGCTATGCAGAGTCAGAAGGAGGCGGAGCCTCCACCATTTGGCCACATAACTGGGATTTGATTTCGGCGTTGTATTTTGGTTACACCAATCAAAAAGAGTATTTTGCCACATCTGCGACAAACTATAAGTTGCCCGAAATAGATGGAAAACTGCTAAACAATTACGCTTGCTCAAATGAAATAAAAAAGAGCTCGAATGCTCGTACAGGAATAGGTACAATCTGCCATGAGTTTAGCCATGTATTAGGATTACCAGATTACTATTTAACAACTGGCAATCCAACTGTTGATCAACGATATACACCAGGAGCATGGTCTTTGATGGGATATGGCAACTACCTCAACAATGGCAATACACCACCTAATTATTCGGTGTATGACAAGTACTATTTGGGGTGGGTGAATCCAGAAGCATTGGCTACATCTAAGAGCCTAGAAATACCAGCAGATGGAGAAACGACCTATATGATTAGTCGCGATGAGCAGCATGTGGCAGCAGGACCTTATCGCACAGATACCGTTTATTACATCGAGAATCGTCAGCAAGAGGGCTGGGATGCCTTTTTACCAGGACACGGCTTGCTGATTTGGCGAGTGATATTTGACGAAGAAGACTGGTTTGACAATTGTCCGAATGATTATGTGGCACGCTACCTGCTAGTTTCTGCTAAAAAAGTGTCATCGCCATACACTGAAGGAAAAGCTAAACAAGAAGTTCCATTCCCTGGGTCTGGAAATATTACCTCATATACGACTTTTTCGCACAATAAACTAGAAAACATACAGGAGGTTGATGGAGTGATCAAATGTGACTTCGTGACAACTACCAAGCCAACCGCGATAGACAATATCGTCGTGCCGCAAACGGGAAAATGGTACAATATATTGGGACAACCTATTGACCCAGAAAATTACGTAGGAATAGGTATTAACAATGGCAAAAAATACCTGCTCCGATGAATAGCGCATTAGCTGCCCTAATTGGGCTTGGAATATCGATCGTATTGATTATTCGCAAAGTGTCACCCGTATTCAGTCTGATGCTGGGTGCCATTGTCGGCGGTCTATTAGCTGGTTGGGGATTGGAAACGACCGTTACCCATATGATTGGCGGAGTCAAGGATATCACCCCCGCCATCGTGCGCATTTTAGCGGCAGGTGTACTGACAGGTATGCTTGTCAAGACAGGTGCTGCCACCACTATCGCTAAGAGTATCATCAAGGCATTGGGCGAGAAATATATCTATCTGGCATTAGCCATCTCGGCAATGATTCTTACGGGTATGGGCGTATTCATTGATGTAGCAGTCATTACAATTGCCCCTATCGCCATTATCATGGGTTGCCGCTTGCGCTTGTCAAAATTCAAACTGCTACTGACTATGATTGGTGGCGGCAAATGCGGTAATATCCTATCGCCTAACCCCAATACGATTATCGCAGCGGAGAACTTCGACGCTCCCCTCTCATCCGTGATGGCAGCAGGTATTGTGCCTGCACTAATCGGATTGATTATCACGGTGTTTGTTATTGTTCCGTTGATTCCCAAAGGCGATCTGATGGTTGGCGATGAAGCTACAGAGCGTGACAATGAGGAGGCATTGCCTGCTCTATGGCGCAGTCTTTTAGGTCCTATTGTCACGATTATTCTATTGGCACTACGCCCCATTGCAGGGATTGTGATTGACCCAATGATTGCCTTGCCTGTGGGTGGTATTGTAGGTATCATCGCTACTGGCAAATGGCGCGAGACAGCAGCATGCTTGACCTATGGATTGGAGAAGATGTCGGGGATCGCAATTCTGCTGGTCGGCACAGGTACATTGGCTGGTATCATCAAGGCATCTGCTATCAAAGATGTGTTGGTCGGCATGCTGGCAGGTTGGAGCAGCGGCGGTACGTTCATGGCTCCTATCGCTGGTGCGCTGATGTCCGCAGCTACCGCTTCTACGACCGCTGGCGCTACTATCGCATCTGCTTCGTTTGGCGAAGTCATTTTGGCAGCAGGCGTAGCCGCCGTATGGGGTGCAGCCATGACCAATGCGGGTGCTACCACCTTAGACCACCTACCTCATGGCTCATTCTTCCATGCCACAGGTGGTTCAATGGGTTTCTCCGTCAGCGAACGCTTACGCCTCATTCCTTATGAAACATTAGTCGGCTTAATCCTCACCTTAGGTAGCATCGGCATGTATTTTCTCACCGCTCAACTCTAAACACTAAACAATGAAAATAGTTATAGCATCCGATTCTTTCAAGGAATCACTTACTTCCGTAGAAGTAGCACAAGCAGCTACGCGTGGTATTAAAGCCGTGTATCCTAATTGCGAGGTGGTAGCAGTAAATGTAGCTGATGGTGGCGAAGGTACCGTAGAAGCCATAGTAGATGCCTTGGGCGGCGAGATCATATGTACCTCCGTTAGTGATCCATTGGGGCGTCCGATCCAAGCACGCTACGGCATTGCAAGCAAAAAAGCCATCATTGAGATGGCAGCTGCCAGTGGTTTACCCCTACTCCAACCCGCAGAACGCAATCCTTGGATGACCTCCACTTATGGCACAGGTGAGATGATTATGGATGCCATTCAAAGAGGCTGCAGCCAGTTCTTAGTGGGTATTGGCGGTAGTGCCACCAATGATGCTGGCACGGGTATGTTGCAAGCATTAGGCTTCAAATTCTACGATTTCAACGGAAAAGAGATTACCGACTGCCGTGGTGGAAGATTGCAAGATATCGCCGATTTAGACGACACTTTTGTGTCAAAAGCAGTACGTGAAACCCAGTTTATTGTGGCATGTGATGTGGACACACCATTCTGCGGTCCAGAAGGTGCAGCCCCCGTATTCGCTCCGCAGAAAGGAGCAGACACCGCTATGGTGCAGCAGTTAGATGCAGGCATGGTATCCTTTGCCAATGTCATCGAAGACAAATATCACATCAACATCGTACCCATTGCTGGTGCAGGTGCAGCAGGCGGTATGGGCGGCGCGTTCCGCGCTTTCCTACATGCCACCCTCAAACGCGGCATTGACATGGTGCTCGATGCTATCGATTTCAATGCAATCATCCAAAACGCCGACCTTGTTATCACGGGCGAAGGAAAAATTGATTTTCAGACAGCCAAAGGCAAGACTGCCGCAGGCGTTTTGACTCGCGCCAAGCAACAAGGCATACCTGTAGTGGCTATTGGCGGTAGTGTAGAAATGTGCGATAGTGTCCAACAAATGGGCTTCGCGGGCGTCTACCCGATACTGGGAGAAAAAGTACCATTGGAAGTTGCTATGCAACCTGATTTTGCAGCGACGAATGTAGAAAATACAATCCGACGTATCTTACCTTCGCATATCAATTAAACTACTTCTCTATATGTAAAAACAAAGGATGTATCAATTATTTGACACATCCTTTGTTTAATAGGAAGAATATATCTGCCGTTATACAGTCGCCTCGATGTTCCACATAAAGGCACGGACACCGACTTCTTCGTTGCGTTTGTCGAGTTTCTTTACTGCTTCGAGTAGCATAGGAGCTTTCTCATCTGGTACAATGGTAATAACACATGAGTTCATTTCTGGCCATGCGTGTGTGCCACGGCGAGGTTCGCCATTCTTGCTACCACGACCTTGCACATCTTCGAAGAAGGTGAAGCCTCGTATCTCTAACATATCAAGCATATACTCTACACGCTCGGTGTTGGCTTGATTGAATATGATCATTACAGATTTCATAATTACATTTGGATTAAGGAGCCAGGAACCAAGAATCAAGACATTTGTCTTGGCTCTTGGCTCTTGGTTCTTGATTCTTATTTTTCTTTTTCTTCGCAGTCCTCCACTTTGATGTCCATGAAGATGAAGTTCTCGCGGACTTTCTTGAGTTTGTCACGTTCGCCTTTCTTAGACATTGCACCATAAATGACAGGTACAATGTATAGAGTCAAGAAGGTACTAACGGTCAAACCACCGATAACAACGATACCCAATGGTTGCCACATCTCGGCACCTTCACCTTGGCTCACTGCCATTGGCACCATACCGAGAATAGTGGTGAACGCAGTCATCAATACAGGGCGCAGACGGCTCTCGCCTGACATCTGGATGGCCTCGTTAAGGTCGTGTCCACGCTCGCGCATGAGGTTGATATAGTCCACAAGCACGATACCATTCTTCACCACAATACCCACAAGGAGTACCAGACCCAGTGCGCCAATCATATCCAGAGAAGTATTGGTGAGCCATAGGGCTATAATCACACCCGAGAGCGCAAATGGTACGGAGAACATGATGATAGCAGGTTTGCTGAACGACTCGAACTGCGATGCCATCACGATATACACGAGTAGGATAATCAGCATACCCAGCATACCCATCTTGCCGAATGTCTCTTGTTGATCTTCGTAGTCACCAGCGATACGCATAGTGTATCCAGCAGGGGCATCTACTTGAGGAAGCACTTGTGTCTCAATGGCTTGTGCTAATTCGCCCAATGTGGTCTCAAATGGTGTCACCTTGACGGTCACAATACGTTGACGTGACTTACGAACGATTTTTGGAGGTGCCCAATACTCATCCACTGAGCAGACCTCTGACAGTTTGATAGTCTTGCCAGTTGGGGTTGGGATAGAGAAGTCAAGCACATCGGAGATTGAATTGCGGTTCTCCTCTTTGAGGCGAACAAGAATATCGTACTCGTCACCATCCTCTTTCAAGAAGCCCACAGCCATACCGTTTACACGGTTGCGCAAGTAAGACGAAATAGTTGCAGAAGTCAATCCAAGACGACTTGCTTTCTCTTTGTCCACTACGATCTTTATCTCAGGACGGTCATCATCGCGGTCGGCATAGACGTCACGTGCACCTGGCAGTTCCTTGGTCAGTGCCATGACTTGTTGCGCCATTTGGTTGGTAATATCGAAGTCATAGCCATAGATTTCGATATCTACAGTATTGCCGCCACCAGGGCCTCCACCACTGGTAGATGCTTGATATTCAATAATTTCAGGATATTGTGCCATCTCCTGACGGAGCACTTCGGCAATCTGCCAAATAGTGCGCTCGCGTTCCCACTTTTTGTTCAAACGCACGGTCATAGAGATGGTATTGTTCATGGTAGTGGAGAAGATAGCACCCGTACCGTCATCATCGTTGGAACCCGCAGAGGTAGCAATCATCTCAATCTCAGGAACGAGTACCATGAAGCGCTCTTCCAATTTGCGTGCGGTTTTGAGGGTTTCCTCAATGCGTGTACCGCGTTGTAACTCAACGGTTACGCTCAAGCGAGCATTGTCCTGTTGTTGCATAAAGTCGGTTCCCACTTTGCCAAAAATGAATGGCAAGAGTGAAGCTCCGAAGAACGCAAATAGAATAACAATAGTCAATGCCTTGTGGCGCAAACACCATGCAAGCGATTTGCCGTAAACTTTGTCTACCTTGTCAAGGAAAGCTACGATAGTGCGGTCGTACCACGACTTCTTCTCGCTCTCGTCCACCAATTTTCCATTCAACACTTTGAAGTTCTTCGCTTTGAGCAACTTCGAGCAGAGCATTGGCGTCAAGGTGATAGCAATCACGGTGGAAGTACAGCATACTACCGTCACAATCCAACCCAATGACTCGAACATAATACCTGCCATACCATCCATCATGGTCAATGGAATGAACACGGCACAGAGCACAAGGGTGGTGGCGATAACACTGACCCAGACCTCGTTGGTGGCGTAGATAGAAGCCTCGCGTGGACTCTCGCCACGTTCGATATGGCGTGTGATATTCTCAAGCACCACAATCGCGTCGTCCACCACCATACCAATTGCGATAGTCAACGAACAGAGCGAGATGATGTTGATGCTGGAGTCTGCCATCTTCAGGTAGATAAATGCCACAATCAGTGAGATAGGAATAGTGAGCGAGATGATGAGTGTCGCACGCCATTTGCCAAGGAAGAAGAGCACCACGAGCACCACGAACAGCAATGCGTAGAGCACAGACTCCTCAAGGGAGTTAATGGAGTTACGGATATTGTCAGCCGAGTTGTAGATCTCTTGAATCTTCACGTCGGTAGGCAATTGCTTTTGAATCTTCTTCAATGCTTTATCCACATCCTCGCAGACTTGCACGGTGTTGGAGCCCGATTGCTTAGCCACAATCAGACGCACAGCTTCGCGACCGTTGGTCTTCTCATCCAATGAGAGGTCCTTGATAGTATCGCGCACGGTAGCGATGTCGCGCACGAACACTTGTTGCCCTTGTGGGGTCATGGTCACCATCAAGTCCTCAATCTCGCGACTCTCGATGAACTCAGAGCGTACTTGCATTTGGTACTGCTCTTTCTCCATCTTCACCGTACCCGAAGAGAGGTTGAGGTTGTTGGCAGAGATGACTTGTCCCACTTGCTCCAGCGAGATGCCAAAAGCGTCTAGTTTTTGTTGGTCGATATCCACATACACATAGCGGTCTGGTGCACCTGCCACTGACAAGTTACCGATACCATTGATTTGGTTGAGTTGTGGAATCACCTCATCGTTGAGGATTTTGTCGAGTGCAGGATACGACTCGTCTGCCGTGATAGCATATTGGCAGATTGGCATGGTGCTCGATGAGAACTTGAACACCATAGGCGACGAACAACCATCAGGCAACTGGTTCTTAGCCATGTCACAGAATGATCGTATGTCGTTGACGGCTTCCGTAATGTCGGACCCCCATTCCAATTCGAGTACTACAAGACTGACGTTATCTTTACTGGTAGAGTTGATATACTTCAGGTTATCCACCGAAGTCAAACTATTCTCCATGATTTTCGAGACGTTGGTCTCTATCTCGGACGCCGACGCACCTGGATAGGTGGTCATCACCATCACATATGGTGGGTCCATCTCAGGGAATTGATCCACAGGCAGTTGCACGAAGCAGAACAGACCTATGATCATCACCGCAACAAACACCAATAGGGTCGTTACGGGATTCTTAATCGCGGTTTTATAAATTGCCATAGCTTTTTAGTTTTTAGATCGCTTCGCTGAAGATCACTTCGCTTTCGCTCCGTTGCAGATCGCTCGCGTTGTTCGCTGTAGTATTCTACAGGCGCTTGCGCCGAACTACAGCCCAAAGGGCGATCTACTATCTACAGCCTGAAGGGCGATCTTATTTTTTCACTTCAATTTTCACACCGTCAACCAGTTTGTGTTGACCCACGCTGATGTATTCTACACCTGCTTTGATTTCTGGTGCAATGATTTCAATGTTCTCGTCAAAGCGTTGTCCGAGTTTCACGCTCACGCGCTTAGCGTAGCCGTTTTCGTTGATGAACACAAAACGCTCGTTCGAACCAATCAGTTTCTCCACGGATTGATAAGGCACCACGATGGTGTTCTCTTTGCCCAGACCGAGGGTAGTAGTCACGTACATACCGCCACGCAACTTCTCGCTCGCATTAGGGATAACCACCTTGCATTGGAAGGTGTGGCTCGCAGCGTCGATGGTAGGATAAACCACCTCAATCGTTGCAGGGAAAGACTCATCTGGATACACTTCGCTCTTCACAGTCAGCTTCATGCCCTCCTTAATCATAGGGTAATAAGTCTCTGGCACTGCAATCAACGCTTTCAGTTTCTTCACTTGTGTGAGCACCACGATTGGCTGACCGCCATATAACTCGCCATCCTCGTAGGTCTTAGCAGAAATAACACCGTCGAATGGAGCTTTCACGTAAGTGTTTTGCTCCAAGAAAGCGAGGTTTTGCTTGAGTTGGTCGTATGCCACTTTTGTCTGGTCGTAGGTCTGTTGACTTACGCTTCCTGTTTCCAGCAATGCCTCCAAACGTCCCACCTCGATTTCAAGGTTAGCCAATTGGATTTTTTGTGTGAGATACTGTGTTTGGTCCATACGTACAAGCATGTCGCCTGCTTTCACCTCATCGCCTACTTCCACGAAGATATGCTCTATCTTACCTGTCAGTGATGGTGCTACGTTTTGTGTCACATAGCCCTGTAGGTTAGTTGAAATATTGAGCACGCGCTCAATCTCTTTTTCTTGGAGGGTTATTGTACCTACCACCTCCACGCGCTCAGCTTCTTGTTGAGTTGCCTGAGCATCTTTCTTGCCGCAACCAATCAAACAAACTGCGGCAGCCATCATTAATACAATCTTTTTCATTTATCGTTTTGTTAATTAGTTATCTCTGTTAACCGGACTGTCCGGAATATCCGGAACTTCCAGTATTATAAATTCAAGAACTTTTCCAATTCCACTTCCGCATTCACCAATGTCAATACCGCTTGCACATACGTCGATTGTGCGGTGATGAGGTCGTTACTTGCGTTCACGAGGTCTAGGTTACTTGCCACACCCTGTTGAAATTTCAGCGAAGTGTTGTCAAACACGCGTTGTGTCACGCCCATGTTCTCTTGCTCGTTGGTGTAAGTCTCATACGCATTTTGCAGGTTATAGCGCAATTGCTCATTTTGAATTCCGAGGTTATCGGCTGTCTCCTCAAACGTGTTGCGTGCCTCTTCCAAGGCGATTTTCTTCTCCACCACACCTGCTGCACGCTTACCCGAAGACCACAATGGCATGCTCACCTGTATGCTCAGCGCATTAGGAGGAGTCATGTTAAAGCCCTCTTTCTTACCAAAATAGTCTTTTTCGCTGTATTGATAGCCCACACCTATGGTTGGACCATACGCCCAACCTGCCATGTGTACATTCTTCTTCGCTAATTCTACATTTTTAGCTAGTGTTTGATAGCTGAGGTTATTTTCCAATACAAAGTCTTTACCCAGCAATGCGACTATTGCTTCCGCACTCAGCATATCGCTGAGTTGGGTGGTGAGGGTCAGTTCGGTTTCTGCTGGAACGTTCAGCAGCACTTTCAGCGCATTGATTGCCAACTGTGTTGAACGCTTGTTAGCATTGATATTATTCTTCAATGTGTTCACACGCACGAGGATTTGGTCAGCCGTTGTTTGCTCTGCTGCACCCACTTCTACGCTGCGTTGGGTCATTGCTGCCAAGTTCTCAATGTTCTTCAGCGAACTATCCAGCAACTTCACCACATCTTCCAGCACCAACACCGAAGCGTAACTCGATTTCACACTCGCACGCAGGTTGTCCTCGCTGATCTCAAGATTCAGTTTTTGCATCTCAATCGCAGTATTGTTGAGCAATGCTCCCACAATCGCCTGTCCATTGATACCTACGGATGCTGTGATACCGAATGTACCATTGTCTGGCATTTCAATAGGCATACCACCAAAGTTCATCTTGTAGCCCATCATAGATTGGTATGCCCACGACATATCCACCGACGGAAGCATACTGGCTATCGTTTGCCAACGGGTGGCATACGCTTTCTGCACTGCCAAGTCGGCATTCTTCAGCGAACGGTTTTGCGCCACTGCATAGTCTTGCGCCTCTTGCAAGCTCAGGTTTAGGGTAGCAGGCACCTCTTGTTTGGGTGCACGTTTGGTGGCTGCCATCACATGGTCGGCTGCCATCATGTTTGCCGCTATGGCAAACATACTAACTAATAATACAATCTTTCTCATCTTTTGTTATATATTACCTTATTTATTATGTACTTCTTTTTCGAGCACTGCCAATCCTTCTGCCGTAAACATTCCGCGCAGCAGGATATCCATCGTCGTTTTGCCCATATGTCTAACGTCTTGTGGCTTCATTTTCAGTCTTTCCGCACGTTCGGCCAACATCAGATGCGTATTCACCAGCATCATTGCTGCCACCTCTATATCTATCTCCTCGCGGAATATCCCTTCGCCCTGACCTTTCTTCAAGAACTGTACCAAAAACTGTTGCATCATCTTGCGCATGCGTTGCAGATGTTCTTGATGCAGCGTAGGATAGTACTTTTTCAGGTCGTATAACATCGGTGGTGTCTGATGCGTACTCTTCTCAGTTTGTCTGGCAATCTTCGTCCAATCCACGATGCATTGCACCACGGTCTTATCCGCTACCAAGTGCTGCACTTCCCGTGCCATTTTCTGCTCATGTACCTGCAATATCTCGCTCACCAATTCATCTTTCGAAGGGAAATACACATAAAACGTCTTCTTGGATATACCCAGCTCTTTGCATAGGTCATCCACGCTCACCGAACGTATTCCCACTTCCTGCATACGTGGCTTAGCTGCTTTCAATATGCTTTCTTTTACATCACTCATCTATTCTTTTATATTCCCTTATCAATTACGTACCATATACGTAGGATATACGTAACATATACGTAGGATAAACGTAAGATAATGCTGCCTTTAAGCAGGGAACAACCCAGTACAAAGCACTCCTCTTCCCGCAAAAAGTGTGCAAAGATACTACTTTTATCTAAAACAACCAAATATTTTAGGAAACTTTAACACTTTTGTAGTTTCCACGTTACAAAATATGCGCACAAAAAATCCCCAATGAATCAACTTCATCGGGGATCGATTATTGCTGCAATCAATATCTTATAGCAGTTCCACGGAGCGATTGACAAACTTAGCCAGTGCCTCGCCCTTCAATTGACCTGCAGCCAACATGGCGATGTCAATCAATTGGTGAAGTTTGTCGCTGCTTGCAGCGTAGGTACTGTATTGCTCCTTGAGTTGTTGCTTGAGCGCAGCCAACTCCTTGGTCACGTTGGTCACAGCGTCCTTCTCCTCTTGCGTGAGGTCGGCATCTTTCTTGCCCTTCTGTGCCTCTTGCAGGGTCTTCTCCTCGGCTTGCTTAACCGCAATCTGCTCTACGATAGGGGCAGTACCTTCGGCGCATGCGTCGGTAATCTCTGCGAGGAGGGCTTTCACCTTGTCGTTAGCAGTATTGATGACCAAATTGTATTGGTCAGGCATATTGCCATAGAACGACATACCCTGTTGATGAGCCGACATCTCTTTCATACGGCGCATGAACTCGTTTTGAGTGAGGAAAACAGGAAGTGCATCTGCTGACACGGCTTCCAAACTTACATCATAGCGGGTTTTATCGGTTTTAGGCAACTGAGATTCGAAACTGTAGCGCAATGCATCTTCTTCATTGGCTGTCAGTTCCACTTGGGCTTTATCCTCTTTTTGGATGATGTTCTCTATCACGTCAGAGTCCACGCGCACGAAACGAATCATCTGCTTCTTGTCGTCGCTGCCATCGCCATAGCTCTTTTGCTCGAATTGCGACATAGCGTGTACATCCAGTTCGCCGTCCATAAGGAGTACGTCATAGCCCTTCTCCTTGGCGCGTTGGATATAGGCGTAGCTGGCATCAGCATCTTGTGCATACAGCATGATGAGGTCGCCATTCTTGTCGGTTTGAGCGTCTTTGACTTGTGCCTTGTACTCCTCGAAAGTGAAGTACTTGCTGTCGATATTCTTGAGCAACGCAAAGCCCACAGCACGGTCGTAGAACTTATCATCGCTGAGCATACCGTATTGGATGAAGAGCTTGATGTCGTCCCACTTTTTCTCAAAGTCCTCGCGGTCGTTCTTGAATATCTCTGCCAATTTGTCAGCCACCTTCTTGGTGATATGGCTAGAGATCTTCTTTACATTATTGTCGCTTTGCAAGTACGAACGGCTCACATTCAGCGGAATATCTGGCGAGTCGATTACACCATGAAGCAATGTCAAGTATTGTGGCACAATATTCTCTACCTCATCGGTCACGAACACTTGGTTGCAATAGAGCTGAATCTTATTGCGCTGAATATCAATATTATTCTTGATACGTGGGAAGTAGAGGATACCCGTCAAGTTGAATGGGTAATCCACGTTGAGGTGGATATGGAAGAGTGGCTCATCCATTTGATGAGGATAGAGTTGGTGATAGAACTTCTTGTAATCCTCATCGGTCAGGTCTGCTGGTTTACGTGTCCAAGCAGGATTAACATCGTTGATGATATTATCCTCATCGGTCTCCACTTGCTTGCCGTCCTTCCACTCTTTTTTCTTGCCGAAAGCAATCTCTACAGGCAGGAACTTGCAGTACTTGGTGAGCAATCCCTCTACGGTTGCATCTTCCAGATACTGAGCGTATTCGTCGTTGATATGCAATACAATATCTGTTCCGCGCTCTGACTTGATGGTATCTTCCATTGTGTACTCAGGCGAACCATCGCATGACCAGTGAACGGCTTTTGCGTCCTCTTGGTACGAGAGGGAGAAGATCTCCACTTTGTCTGCTACCATGAAGGCAGAGTAGAAGCCCAAACCGAAGTGACCAATAATGGCTTCGGCTTTGTCTTTGTATTTATTCACAAACTCTTCTGCACCAGAGAAAGCGATTTGGTTGATATACTTATCCACCTCCTCAGCGGTCATACCGATACCGTGGTCTTGTACGGTGAGGGTCTTTTTCTTTTTATCAATAAGTACGCGCACACGTGTGTCGCCCAACTCGCCTTTGGCTTCGCCTACAGAGGCGAGGGTTTTCAGTTTTTGGGTAGCATCTACCGCATTACTAATCAACTCACGGAGAAAAATCTCGTGGTCAGAATACAAAAATTTCTTGATGACGGGGAAGATATTATCTGATGTTACCCCGATATTTCCTTTCTTGCTCATAAATATATTTTATTTTGTTAATTCTTATTTCGCCTTTGCTCAAACGATTACTTGCCGAGCAAATTTGCATATTTCTCACTTCACAACTCATCATTATCAAAAACCTTGCCAAACCTCCCAATCCCCTCCCCACCTGCCATTTTGACATATCCCCTCCCCTCTCCTAAGGCGTCAGCCCGTTCTCCCAACTCCAGCGAGCACAGCGAGCGATCTACAGGCGCAGCCGATCTAAATATTTCTTTGTCCATTATCCCCGCATCTTATGCGGCACTTTGTACAAATATTCTTCCATTGTCCCGACTTGTAGTCGGGTATTCTCATTTATTCATTTTACTTTTCAGCATGCATGCTGAGTATCTTTGTAGCACCATTGGCATTCTAGTGCTCGGCGCTAATTCGCCGAGCATCCCCCTCCACCCGCCAAAGGCGCACACCCTCACTACGTGACACCACCTGCGCTCCGCGCACACAACCTCGGCGCAGCCAACACCAATAACACCGCCATTTTTTTAGAAAAATAACGGTATTATTTGCATATATGCAAAAAAAGTTGTATCTTTGCGCGTTAAATTGTATCTTTATGGCAAAAAGAAAAATAACATATGAAGTTGTTGACCTATTTTGTGGCATAGGGGGGTTAAGTTATGGACTTAAATGCCAAGGCATGAAAATTCTTGCAGGTTTTGATTTAGACTATACTTGCCAATATGCCTATGAAACAAATACAGGTGGCAAATTTTACTATAGAGATGTGAAAACTATCTCGGGAGACGAGATAAATAAATTGTATTCTCAAAAGAAAAATGTTATTAAGGTTTTAGCAGGTTGCGCTCCATGTCAACCGTTCTCTTCTTATGCCTTCAAGAATAAAGAAAAAGATTCAGAAAAATATGATTTATTATATGAATTTGGGCGGTTAGTTAGAGAGGTACAGCCGGATATTGTAACAATGGAGAATGTGACACAAATTATAAATTTTAAACTAAAGCCAGTACTTCAAGATTTTGTCGACGAGTTGAAGTCTCTTGGGTATTTTGTTGATGTACAAAAGATATTTTGTCCAGATTATGGAATACCTCAGACCCGAAGAAGGATTGTTTTAGTTGCCTCAAAACTAGGGCAAATCACCATTATACCGCCTACTCATGATAAAGAAAACTATGTAACCGTTAGAGAAACTATTGGACATTTACCCTCATTATTATCAGGGGCCTCAGATCCATCGGATTCTCTACATAGGGCTATTGCTTTGACTCCAATTAACATGCGTCGTATTCAGGCAACTCCATACGGCGGAAGTTGGCATGATTGGCCAGATGAATTAGTGCTTGCCTGTCACAAAAAAGTAGGTGGAAAAACATATGGTAGTGTATATGGACGTATGGAATGGGATAAACCAGCTCCAACAATGACAACTCAATGTACAGGATTGGGCAATGGAAGATTTGGTCATCCTGAACAACATAGAGCAATTTCAGCAAGAGAAGCTGCTTTAATCCAAACATTTCCGCAATCATATAAGTTTTTTCCAGATGAACAGCAAGTATCAATTACTAAAGCTTCAAGATATATAGGAAATGCTGTCCCTCCAAAATTAGGTGAGATTTTAGCAATGAGTATCATAAATCATATAGTAAATTTTGACAAAGAAATATGAGAAGAAAACATTTAACTGAAGAGCAAATCTATTCAATAGAAGAGCAAATCCGACAAGAGAGTGTACCCTATGTGTATGACACGAAAGAGTATCCCGTTGAAGTAATTATTGCCAAATATGAGAAAGAGCAAATTTTTGTTCCTCATTACCAAAGAAATTTTGTTTGGAAAGTATTAGAAAAATCACGATTTATAGAGTCGGTTTTTTTAGGCGTTCCTATTATGCCTTTTTTGGTTTCTATGTCTGGGGAAGAGGCTGAGTTGGAGATTATTGATGGTTCTCAACGTATTCGAACACTAGTAGAATATTGTAATGGTAATTTAAAATTGTCTGGTTTGCAAAAATTAACCGAGCTAAATGGCACTATTTTTTCTGATTTACCAGAATCAAGACGAAATAAATTTTTATTAAGAGATTTTAGATTTCATGTTGTGACCGAAAAAGCCACACCTGATATTCGTGCAGACATATTTAATAGGGTTAATACTAGTGCCAATCAATTAAAATCTAGTGAAATCAGAAAAGGTGCATATCAAGGACCTTTTTATGATTTTATTATTGAATGTTCTAGGTTGCCACTATTCAGGGAAGTTTGTCCTATTCCTGAGAGTAAAGCTAATAGAGGAGAGTATGAAGAATTAGCTTTGCGTTTTTTTGCATATTCTAATTCCTATCAAGAATTTGTCCATGATGTTGCACCATTTTTAGATAAATATCTTAAAGCACAAAACAAAGGCTTTGATAAAGAAGCATTAAAAAATGATTTTGATATGGTTCTAAATTTTGCTAAAGAATATTTAGAACCTCCGTATTTTGCTCGAAAAGGACGTGATAAGGCAACTCCTAGGGTTCGATTCGAGGCTCTTTCTGTTGGTATCTTGTTAGCTTTAAAACAAAATCCTCAATTACAACCCACAGATTTTTCGTGGATTGAATCCGAGGAGTTTAAAATTCACACGACATCTGATGCAAGTAATAACCAAGGGAAATTAAGAGCACGTATAGAATTTGTACGAGATTGCTTGTTGGGCCTAGTAGAAAACTTACACTATAATGAATAATACAAGAGAAAATTATAAAAATAGACTTCGTGAAGTAGATTTGTATTTTAATACATTACGGATAGTTGATAATGGAAGATGTTATATTAAAAGTATTGATATTCTTGGTAATATAGAAGAACGAGAAATAGATGTAACACTTTCAACTATGTTAAAAGCTCATGGTTTCTTATTGCTATACAATTTGATAGAAGCTACTATCCAAAATTCAATAATGGCTATTCTAAATACTATTCATGCATCTTCAATTACCTATAAGCAGCTATCTGATAAATTGAGGAAAATGTGGATTAAACAAGAACTGAATTCTTTCAACAATGACAAAGTATTATCTATCATTGATAAAATTTTAAATGATGAAGTTCTAAAATTTGAAGCACGTTGTTTTCATGTAAGTGGTAATATTGATGCGCAAAAAATCAGAGAAATAATGGAACAAATCGGAAGCAATAGGATTGCAGATGGTAGAGATTTGAAAACAATTAAAGATAATAGAAATCACTTAGCGCATGGTGAGTTTTCTTTCGTTGAGATAGGGCAGAAATATACGGTTAAAGATCTATTCGAATACAAAGAGAGTACACAAAAATATTTAGATAAAGTTATAGATGAAATGCAAGATTACTTATCTAATCATAATTTCAAGAGACCATAATAAATTATAATATAACAAAAATAGATGGCATTATATAATCATCAATGGTATGATTCTCTAATTAGATCTCTTAAATGCAATGAATTCGAATAAGACATATTATGCAGATGACAGACTAAACAATTGTTGTGCATATTGTGGTGATTTCGCTGAGACCGAAGACCATGTACCATCTCGGTGTTTCCTCAATCAACCATATCCACAAAACATGCCAGTCGTTCCTTGCTGTCATAAATGCAATTATGAGTTCTCTATAGATGAAGAATATGTCTCTTGTTTTATTGATTGTATAAAGGAGAACACCGTAGATCCTCATAAAATCCAAAGAGAGAAAACCCGCAAGACTTTTTTGCACTCGCCTAAATTGCAAGAGCGTATAGCCTCACAAATAAGAGATTTCGGGGAAGTTACTATATATGATTACGAAAAAGATAGATTCAAAAGAGTTATACATAAATTGGCTTGGGGGCATCTAGCATATGAGAATGATGCAATTTCATGGGATAATCAATACAATGTATCTATGTGGTTATTGCAAGAGATGTCTGATGTACAAAAACAATTATTTTTTAAGCCATATATTGGAGATATACTGCCTGAAGTAGAAAGTCGTAGTTTGTTGAATAATTTTGTGCTTATTTCAGAGAACAATAACGCATGTTCCTTTTTGAGTCAATGGATTACAGTTCAAGAAAACCGATACAGTTATTGTGTATCTCCTGATAGTAATAAAGTTAAGTTTGTAATTGCAGACTGCTTGGCTGTGGAGGTGGATATAATTTAAAAGAAGAAAGTCTATCTCTGGTTATTTAGAAGAATGATATAAATTTTACTAGATACTGACAAGTTTTAGCAGTTTGATGTAGTAATTTTGCAGTCGATTTCAAAAATTACTAACTAAAAAATGCAACGATTATGGATAGGATTCAAGATGTTTATGCTCTTGAGGAGCAAATTTATGAGTTTGTGGATGGTTATTTGCAAGAGGCAGATTGCTATGCTACTGCTCCTGTGTTAGCAGTATGGAAACGCTGTGGCAAGTTGAATGTAGCAGTTGATGTGATAACAAATCTGAAACTGACCAAGATGGCAGATGTATTCCCTATTGAGAATGTGCTTCGCCCAACCGAGGATGGTACTGCCCAAGAACCCGATAATGATAAAATCGCAGAGATTGCCTCTGTGTGGTTTGATGTGAGATAAGACTATAAAACTATGTTTTTTTTCTTTTTTGACAAAAGCAAATTAAGCGACAATAAATCGCATAATAGACCAAGCGAACAAATCCGTTCTGACTTTGGTTTGGAGGTAGCGCATGACCAAGTATTGCGTTCTAGTAAGCGACAACGCGCTGCGTTAACTCACTATTTAGGAGAGAAAAATTGTGCCGTAGAAGAGATTTTAGGGCGCAAGTTATTTGTTTATAGAACTAACGGAAAGAAGTATATCCTTTTGCATAAAGCGATATCCTATTTGGGCAATCCTCATCCTATATTCAAAAAGCGTATTCAAATGCCAAGCAGTTGGCAAGAGTTCTGTAATGAAGCCATTGCTGCAAAGATTGATTATGATATTCGTTTTGTAGGAGTTTATCACTATCAAGATAATGTTATTTTCGTAGATTTTGCAAAAGATACTTATTTGCAACATGGCTTGCATAATTCTTCTGCACATGTATATACCAACGACCTTTACCAAGCGGTAAGAAATGGTGTTTTCCATCGTGAGGATCAGTATGGCAATCATATCTATTCTGTACGAGCAAAAGACTTTGCTGATTATTTAGCGGGTACAAAAACTGGAGATAATGAACTCTTTGACTTGTTTGCTAAATTTAATAACGGTTTCTCTTTTGGTCAATGGCTGTATGCTGTTGATAAAATCAAAGAAATGCACGGAGATAGTTGGCGACATTGGCAACAAGCAGAGTGGGCTGGTTGGTTCTTAGAGTACAAATTTAATAAATTCACCATAGATAATGATGTGCTCGACTTGATGAGATATGTGGGGACTAACAATAAAGGGCACAAGGATGGGGCTTTCGATTTTGATATATGGTTTGGGCGTGAACAATTCTATGGTGATCTTAAAGCAAGTGATATTAAGAAAACTTCTACTCCTGGTAATGACCAAGAAACTTTTGTAGAGTGTATCAATAAACACGACCGTTTTTGGTATGTTATTTATGAACACGAAACTATAAAAGATTCCGAAGAAACTGCATACAGAGCGACTATAGAGCGCAATCAGTATATTCGTTCGGTTCTTCCTAATTACGAAAAGGACGATATGTCGTATCATGAGCGTATGAAGAATAGTGTGCGGTTTATGAAGATGACAATTCTTGAGTTGAATAGTGTAACATTCAGAGATGTTCTGACTGATTTCAACCAAGGTAAACAACCAGACGGAAAAAGCCGACAAAAGAAATTCCTTATCAAGAAAAAAGAAATGGATAAGTATGTAGTATATCGCTACACTTATAAGCAAGCATGAAAAAATTTAAGTTCATAGATTTATTTTGCGGAATAGGCGGTTTTCATCAAGCAATGGAATCGCTTGGAGGAGAGTGTGTATTTGCGTGTGATATTGATGCAGATTGCAGAAAAACATATGAAGCAAATTATGGTCTTAAACCAGATGTGGATGTTACTAAAATAGACCCTTCCAAATTGCCAGCATTTGATGTATTGTGCGGAGGATTTCCATGTCAAGCCTTCTCAAAAGCAGGCAAAAGATTGGGCTTTACAGATGAAACAAAGGGTACTCTGTTTTTTGATGTAGAGCGCATTATGGCATATTGTCAGCCCAAATATGCTTTGCTCGAAAATGTACGCAATTTGGCTTCGCATAACAGCGGAGATACTTGGCGAACCATTCACGAACATTTGACCAATATCGGCTATAATGTATTGGAAGAACCAGTGATTTTTAGTCCTCATTATCTTGGCATACCACAACATCGTGAGCGTGTGTTCATCATGTGCGTGCGTAAAGATATTGGTACATTGCCAGTCTTTCAGTTCAATGCAAAAGGCAAATTGCCGAAATGTAGTGTAGAAAATATTTTGCAGGATGATACTGAAATAAATGACTTGCAAAAATATCGTTTGAGCGAAGATAAAATTCAGTTGGTGGACTTGTGGAATGAGTTTATCCAAAATATCAAATGCAAGAAACTACCAGGTTTTCCTATTTGGTCAGAGTATTTGCAAGAACCATCATTAAATGAAGATACTACTGGCTATCCTGCTTGGAAGGTTAATTTTATCAATAAAAACAACCAATTGTATTTAGACAATCGAGAGTTTATAGATGAATGGCTGAATAGAGCAAAACAAAATCCACTTTTCTTTGGAGCAAAGGCAAAATTGGAATGGCAAGCAGGACAATATAAGAACCCAAATATTTGGGATCATATTTTGCAATTCCGTCCCTCTGGTATTCGTGTCAAAACTGGCACATATTTCCCTGCTTTAGTAGCTATTACGCAAACATCTATTGTTGGTTGTCGTAAACGCGAACTAACTTTGCGTGAATGTGCAAGACTCCAAAGTTTTCCTGATACATTCCAACCTGATGTCTTGGATGCTCAAGCATATAAACAATTTGGCAATGCTGTAAATGTGGAGGTTGTCAAATTGTTTGCTAAATATCTATTTGGCGATAAAGCAACTATCAAGAAATATGCAAAACCATCCGATGGTCCTGGTATAGCTGGAACTGTAGATTTCTTGCAGTTAAAAGAGCAGTATCCCGATGAAATTGTAAACAATACTGTTGCTGAGCAATTGCCAAAAAATGCAGAACTGAAATTAGATAAAAACTTGCTCGTTTCACTAGTTAAAGCAGACAATATGGAGCAATATCTTGATCAGTCTGCAAAGATTTATTACACGGGCAAAAAGTTCCCTTCTACTGTTGCTCTTAACAAACTTTACTACTTTATGCCATACATCAAGGGCAAGGGTATAAAAGATTTGTATTTCATCAAGATTGCTCGTGTGGGTACTCGTAAAGAGGGGCAACCAGACAACGACCCAAACGATTTTAGATTAGTTTTCGAAATAGAGTTTGTTAAACCACTTTTTGATGACTATAAAAAAGTGCATCTAGACATTTGGCAAACATTCAAAGATACAACATTAAAGGAACTAGAAAACTAATTTCCGTTTTCAACACATTTTCAAGTGATAGCGTGAGGCAAAGAGTATCAATTAATAAAAATAAATATTGTATTAACTTAAATCATAAACATATGGCTGCAATAGGAAAATTAGAGCGTGTTGAATTACGTGAGTTATGGAAACATGAGGAATATGATTTCTCTACTTGGTTAGCAGAAGAAGAAAATCTAGCACTATTGGGCGATGCTGTTGGGCTGGATATATCTCTGATTGAGCGAGAGTCTTCTGTGGGAGGTTATTCTGTAGATGTATATGCAGAGGAGCAAGGTACTGGCAAGAAAATTATAATTGAAAACCAACTAGAATTTACTAACCACGACCATCTCGGCAAAATCATCACCTATGCTAGTGGTAAAGATGCTAAATACATCATTTGGATTGTCAAGCGTGCGCGCGATGAGCATCGCCAAGCAATAGAATGGTTGAATGCTCATACAGACAACGAGATTAACTTTTTCTTATTAGAGATAGAGTTATGGCGTATTGGAGATTCGCTCCCAGCACCAAAATTCAACATAGTAGAACGCCCTAACGATTGGGTCAAAGAGGAAAGAAATACATCTGCCGAAATTACAGAAAGAGGTAAATTCTGCATCAGTTATTGGGAAGCATTTCGAAATTATGCTGCTGCTCATCCTACTTTTACAAAAGAATTCAAACTCCGTCGTGCTCACAAAGATTCGTGGTTTGATTTAGCTGTAGGAAAAAGTAATTGTCATATTTCGTTGAATGTACAACCTACAAAAGGAACTGTAGATATTGGTATATATATCCCTGATGATAAGAAATATTATGCAGAATTAGGTGCATATTCAGAGGAGATTGCAAAAATGTTTGACGGTGAAATAGTATGGCGTGAAGCATCTAAAGCGTGCCGCATATACATAATGAAGAGCATTGATTCAAACAATCAAACCAACTGGAACACAATATTTGATTGGTATATTCAACTGGCCCCAATATTTAAGAAGGTAACAAAGATGGTAAAATAAGATCCTTAACTAAACTTTAACCATGAATAGAATTGTACTTATAGGAAATGGCTTTGACCTCGCACATGGCTTAAAAACAAGCTATGCAGATTTTATCAATTGGTATTGGGAGCAATGGAGAGATAAATTAATTTCATGTCACAGCCCCCATGCACATGATGAATTGTGCACTCTCTCACTTGACTTAGAAGAAACTAGAGATAGAAAAGAAACATGGCACTCTTTGCTTAACTCTCATATGCATAGCTTTCAATCAATGGCAGGAATGAAGTTCTATGATTATCTCAAGAGTTACGGTGTCATAATAAAGACATTTACTCCTCTTCTAGAAGCCATCATGCATGATGTAAAGCATCAGAATTGGGTTGATATTGAGCGAATATATTATAGGTTACTGTGTGACTCATTAAAAGAAAATTCAAAGGTTTCACCTAGCGAACTTAATACACAATTGGCAGTACTTACAGAGAAATTAACTGAGTACTTAAAATATGTTGAGGGTAATAATGAAATAAAAGGGAATTTAAACGATGCTATAATACGGAAACTTTATAGTCCTATAAATCCGAATGAAATAGCAATTTGTGCAAGTCAGCAGAAAAGAGATTGGATAGAGCAACTTAAAAAAGCGGATCCTGACTTATTATACTATAAACTTTCGGACTATGAAAAGCAGTATAAGTTGTTGAAATACTATATCCCTGATAGCATAGAAAAAATCAAAAAAGACGAAAAAGTTATAGACCAAGATTTTCAGTTAGTATCAGAGTTGTTTTTGCCAGAGCAAGTAATGATCGTAAATTTTAATTATACGCATATTGCTGATACCTATATTCAAGATAACCAATATAATCATACCTTCTCTATTAATCATATTCACGGAGAGCTAGAAAGTCCACAATCTATCATCTTTGGTTACGGTGATGAGTTGGATAAACATTATAAAGAATTAGAGGAACTCAATGATAATGAGTATTTGAATAATATTAAATCTATCAAGTATCTTGAAGCAACCAATTATCGCAACTTACTTAATTTTATAGAGTCTGCTCCATTTCAAATATATATTATGGGACACTCATGTGGAAACTCCGACCGCACTTTGCTCAATACACTATTTGAACACGAAAATTGTATTTCAATTAAACCATTTTATTATCAAAAGGAAGATAGCTCAGATAATTATACTGAGATAGCACAAAACATATCGCGTAACTTTAAAGACAAACAAGCCCTACGTGATAAAGTTGTCCCTAAAGATTATTGTGAACCATTACCACAAGCGTCAGCAAACTAACATAATTACACAAAATACCTCATAAAAACCAATTTATTTGCACTTTTCTCTCCAATATAACAAGAAACATCACCTCATCATCCAGCAAGATACAAGCCAACAACTCAGACAACTGCTGATTGATATGATATAATCCCTCCATCTCCACACAAAGAAACAAATCATACATACCCATACATTTATACACACTCATACATATTTATTCACACCCGCACATATTTATACATACCCATACATTTATACACACCCACATATTCTCACACATACTCACACATACTTAATATACTCACATATAGCTTGCTCCTTTTTTCTCACAAAAAGCAGCAAACTCAACAAAAAAAAGGAGCAAGTCAAAGATGAAATCATAAAAACCGCATCCACCACATATAAAGCCACAGAAAATACAATTAATTTGCACTTTTCTCTCCATACTGACAATATTTAGCAGTTTAATATACTACCTTTGCAGCGTGAAATGAAAAATTAACGCATTATGACACAGAAACAATCATTAAAACTTTTTGAAGAGCGAAACGTCCGCACCATTTGGGATGACACACAAGAGAAATGGTATTTCTCAGTCGTAGATGTGATTCAAGTACTTACCGAAAACGACTACCAAACTGCACGTAAGTATTGGAAAGTCCTAAAAGGACGTATTTTAGCCGAAGCTGGTCAACCGGTAACAATTTGTTACCAGTTCAAATTACGAGCTGCAGATGGCAAAATGCGTATGTCCGATGTTGCCGACCAAGAGCAACTGTTTCGTATCATCCAATCCGTTCCTTCGCCCAAAGCAGAGCCGTTCAAGCAATGGATGGCCATAGTAGCAAGTCAGCGTATTGACCAGATGCAAGACCCTGAACTCAGCATCCAACAAGCCATTGCCGATTATACACGCTTGGGCTATTCGGAGAAGTGGATCAACCAACGCATCCGCTCAATAGAGGTACGTAAGGAGCTGACAGACGAATGGAAACGCGCAGGAGTAGAAGAAGGACAACAATATGCTTCGCTCACTAATATTATTACACAAGCATGGAGCGGAAAGACTGTGGGCGAATACAAACAGCACAAGGGCTTGCATAAGGAGAGTTTACGTGATAATATGACCAATCTCGAATTAACACTCAATACCTTGGCAGAGATCACTACGGCTGAGTTGCACAAGCAAAACAATCCTCAAGGTTTTCGCGCAAGTGCTAAGTTGGCGAAAGAAGGTGGCAATATTGCAGGCAACACACGCAAAGAGATTGAATCACGCTTAGGACATAGTGTAATTTCCTCCATGCGCGCTTCGGATGCAATTCTGCCTATCGAAGATGGGGAAAGGGAAGAGTGATTCCCATTAATTTCATAAAGAACTAGTAGTTGCGTGAAAGTATAAATGCAAAAATTGCATTTGTACAAAAAACTAAATTTCAACTTGTCGGACATTCCGACAGGTTCAAGAACAACCCTAAGCAGTAATTGCAAATTTTGCAACAACTGCCTCTAATAATTAAATTTCCGAAACCAACTTTTACAATCTTGATGTGATTACCGAGTGGGGAGTATAAGTAATCTACCCAATATCCATCTCACATACAGCTTGCTCCTTTTTTTTCACGAAAAAGCAGCAAACTCAACAAAAAAAGGAGCAAGTCCAATAAAATCATCGTAAAAACCGAATCTATCCCCCATAAATCATATAAAAATGCAGAAAAAATTACATTTTCTGCATTTTTTATATACATACTGACAAGTTTTAGCAGTTTGATGTAGTACCTTTGCTGCGTAATTCAAAATAAATGCAAAATTATGGCAAAGCAAACACAAAAGGAATTGATTCTAACTACAGAACAAACAACGAACAATCAATTACTGCAAATTGAACCACTCATTCGAATCATTCGGGGGCAACAAGTACTGTTAGATAGCGACCTTGCTATTCTATATGGTGTTGAAACTAAGCGTTTGAACGAGCAAGTTAAACGCAATATTGATCGTTTCCCAGATGATTTTCTGTTTCAACTAACTAAAGTGGAACTCATTAACTTGAAGTCGCAAATTGCGACCTCAAGTGCAATAGAGAATTCTCCAAGATCACAAATTGTGACCTTAAACACTAAGAACCATTCTTTAAGGTCGCAAAATGCGACCTTGAATGAGGATGTTAACTTGAAATCACAAATTGTGACATCAAGTCATGGTGGCGTGCGCTATCTTCCTTATGCCTTCACCGAAAACGGTATTGCTATGCTCAGTAGTGTTCTGCGTTCGCCAATAGCTATTCAAGTAAACATCCGTATCATGCGCGCCTTTACCGCAATGCGCCAGTTCATTGCTTCCAATGCACAAATATTCCAACGCTTGGATGTGATGGAACAAAATCAATTAGCAATCGTAGCGCACCAAACAGAAACTGACCACAAACTCGAAGAGGTATTCCGTCGTTTGGATAGCGGTAATGTGCAACCCCACCAAGGTATCTTCTACGATGGTCAAATCTTCGATGCCTACACCTTCATCAACGACCGCATACGCGAAGCTACCACACGCATCATCCTCATTGACAACTATATCGACGATAGCGTGCTAACCATACTATCCAAACGAGCAGACAAGGTGGCTGCTACCATTTATACCAAGAAACCATCCGCACGACTGCAACTCGACCTTCAAAAGCACAACGCACAATATCCTCCGATAGAAGTCATCACCTTCGACCGCTCACACGACCGCTTCCTCTGCATCGACGAGACGGTCTATCATCTCGGCGCCAGCATCAAAGACCTCGGCAAGAAATGGTTCGCCTTCAACCGCATGGAAATGCCCACAACCGAACTATTGCAAAAAATAACTATATAGACAGATTTTTGCGCTTGTTTTGACCTCTCGAACTTCCCTGCGAGCATAACTATCGTCTTTTATTCTACATTGCAATCTCCTTCCTCCCCCAGCAGCACCCTCACCCAGTGCTGCTTTTAATTACATAATAAACAAATCATCCATTGACGTCTTTAGACAGATATTTCTGTGCGAAGGAGCAAACAGGGATTATTGTATAATCATGTTCCTTTGCCCACTCCACAGCAGTCTGCATAAGCATTGTTCCTATCCCTCGCCCACTCTCATAAGCATAAGTGTGCAAAATAGTCATCTTTTTATCCGATAGCACAAACTCTATCTTACCCAGCAACTTACCATTTTCCATAGCAAGTATCTCCGTACTTGTAACAGTCATTTGAATCATAGTAATAATCATTTAGTATTTCTACCTACCACCCTACAAAAACCGCGCCATCTCAAACCTTTTTGCTCTTTTCATTTGTTTTTTTGAAAAAATTCCCGTATCTTTGCACTCGATTTACTACTAACTTCTACGAATTTACTACTAACTTCTACTATTTCCACCTATTACTACTATTTACACCCATCATTTCGCCATTTCAAAGCTTCAATTAGCATCTTGCACACTATCAATAGTAGGTGATTAGTAGGTTATTAGTAGGTGATTAGTAGGTTAGTCAGCCAAGATTATTAAAACATCAACTAAATATGGCAGAGATAAAATTAGAACACCCAGTCCGTGAAGTACACGGAGCTTTTACAAAGAAAGGTATCATCAACCGTCAAAAAAAGTACCGTGATGATAACGGTCGCGTTAT
>JAFTOD010000003.1 GCA_017451525.1 Paludibacteraceae bacterium | reverse complement strand
GCTTTTTTTGAAGCAGGTGACATTTTGGATACAAATGGATATGAAGCCAAAGGCTTGAACAATGCCAACCATAGTTTAAACAAACTTTATATTGCTTTAGAAACGGCAACCTACATCTGAAGTATATCAGAATTGTGAATTATTATGTAAAATATCGCAATACAGATATACCCTATATTTAAATTGAAAAGAATTAGCTATTGAACTTTTATAACATTGAAACATTTTAAATTCACTTAGTGATTATGACCTACCTTGATGATTTATTAGACGTGCAGAATCAGCCAGATGTGGAATATATACCTTTGGTTGAAGAGACTGATGATGCCATCGAACCTAAATTGAAAGATGGCGACATCCTGGGCGTACTACCGCTCCGCAATATGGTGCTTTTCCCTGGCGTGTTGTTGCCAGTGACTGTGGGAAGACCAAAATCTAAGAAACTGGTAGCCACCGCTTTCAAGAACGACCAACTACTAGCCGTATGTTGCCAAAAGGCGCAAGACGTGCAAGAACCTTCCGAAGAAGATATATTCCCTGTCGGCACCGCAGGACGCGTGATGCGTACCCTAGATATGCCTGACGGCAATCTGATGGTAATCCTTGAGGGTGTGGAACGTATTCATATCCAAGAGATTGTGGGCGTTCGACCTTATATGAAGGCCCGCGTACAGATCCTTACCGAACTTTTCCCAAAGCGCAATGATAAGGAGTTTGTGGCATTGGTGAGCAGTTTGAAGAACGTAGCCGAGAAGATTATCAAGAGCATGGAGAACTTGCCTGCAGAAGCTGGTATGACCCTCCGTAGCATTGATAATCCCCCTACTCTGGTCAATTATATATGCGGTAACTTTGGCGTTCGTATCGCTGAGAAACAGCAACTTCTGGAGATCGACTCCATCAAAGACCGTGCTCTCTCTCTGCTCGAAATCCTCAACAACGAGGTGAAGATGCTAGAGATGCGCAAGGATATTCAGAACAAAACCAAAGAGGATTTGGATCGCGAGCAGCGCGAATACCTGTTGCACCGTCAAATGGAGACCATTCAGAAGGAATTGGGCGACTCCGACGAACAACAAGTCAATGCCATGCTTGAGCAATCGAAGCAGAAGAACTGGGGCGAGAAGATGCAAGCTACCTTTGAGAAAGAACTCAAGAAGTTGCGCCGCATGAACTCCCATTCGCCTGAGTATGCTACCCAACAAAACTACCTAGATACCCTACTCGATTTGCCCTGGAACGAATACTCTGAGGACAACTACGATATTCGCCATGCACAAGAGATTTTGGACAAAGATCATTATGGTATGGAGAAAATTAAGGAGCGTATCATTGAGTATCTAAGTGTGCTGAAAATCAAAGCATTGAGCAATAATCCAGACAAGATGAAAGCTCCTATCCTCTGCCTCTATGGCCCTCCAGGTGTGGGTAAGACCAGTTTGGGTCGCTCAATTGCTGAAGCACTGGGGCGTAAGTATGCGCGTATCAGTTTGGGTGGCTTGCATGACGAGTCAGAGATTCGTGGTCACCGCCGTACTTATATCGGTGCAATGCCTGGTCGTATCATTGAGAATATCCGCAAGGTGAAGACATGCAACCCTGTGTTTGTACTTGATGAGATTGATAAGATAGGTGCGGACTATAAGGGTGATCCTACGAGTGCGCTATTGGAAGTGCTTGATCCTGAGCAGAATGGTACTTTCCACGATAACTACTTGGATGTAGATTACGATTTGAGCAAAGTGCTGTTTATTGCTACAGCTAACACGCTTGATACTATCCCTCGTCCACTTCTTGACCGTATGGAACTTATCGAAATGACAGGCTATCTGCAAGAGGAGAAAGAGGAGATCGCTAAGCGTCATCTTTTGCCAAAGGAGTTGGATAACCACGGACTGAAAGCATCGCAATTGAAGCTCAAGAAGAGCATTATTGCGGCTATCATCGATGGCTATACCCGTGAGTCGGGTGTGCGTGGATTGGAGCGTAAGATTGCCGCTATATGCCGCAAGGTAGTGACAAAGATGGCTTTGGAAGAACCTTATAATGTGTCAGTTACAGAGGAAGATCTAGTAACATACCTCGGCAAGAAACGCTATTCACGTGATGAGTGGGAGACCAATAAGTATATCGGTGTGGTAACTGGACTAGCTTGGACCTCTGTCGGCGGTGAGATACTTTTCATTGAAACCTCGCTATCGCCAAGCAAGACCCCTACCCTCACCCTCACGGGTAATTTGGGCGATGTGATGAAGGAGTCTGCGACCATCGCACTAGGTTATATCAAAGCTCATGCCGAGCAGTTTGGCATTGCACGCAAGAAATTAGATACTACGTCTGTGCATATCCACGTACCAGAAGGTGCTATTCCAAAGGATGGTCCAAGTGCAGGTATCACGATGACGACGGCACTGGTGAGCGCGTTCACGGGCAAGAAAGTGCGTCCTCGCATTGCAATGACGGGCGAGATGACATTGCGCGGTAAGGTATTGCCAATCGGCGGCGTGAAAGAGAAACTGCTGGCAGCGAAACGCGCTGGCATCACCGATATTGTGCTTTGCGAGAAGAATCGTAAAGACGTGGATGAGATTCCAGAGAAATACCTCAAGGGATTGAAATTCCATTATGTGCAAGATATTCAAGAGGTGATTGACTTTGCATTAATGTAATATAGCTTGGAAAATATCGAATTCAATTATGATAAAAATAGCAACTCGCTGTGAGTTGCTATTTTTTCTTTATGAAGTGGTGTTTGATATAGCGAATCCATTCTGAGATCTTCGCTTTGATACGCTTAGATTTGATTTTTTTACGTTGTGTAAGCAAGAAGGTGATGAGTAATGCCCAAAACATATTCAGTTGACAGTTGTTATTTGAGAATGGTGTTAAGAGCTTGTGCAAGTTTTATACCAGCCATATACATTTGGTATTCATCCGTTTCCACCCATTGGTAAGCATAGTGATATGCGTTGCCAGACCAAGTAGGATGGTATTGGTATATGGCATCAGTGACGTGGTAGCAATGGAGCAATGTTTGCTCATCGGTCATGCTGAGAATGTCTTTACGCTGCTTGCCATACACATTATAGAGATAATTAGCATATTCGGTGTATGAAAATCCTTTATATTCAATCAGTTTGCTATCCCAAACGGAATGAAGATTGGTGTTGGAACCAAACCACTTCATGCGCACGGCATTGCCACCTTTGTCATCCAAGTGTGCCAAGTGCATAGGGCAGAATCGGTCAGCCATAAAATGAACGTAGAAGACAAGTGCATCGTGGCAATCAGGTTGACGCGTAAGTACTGCCTCCAGACTATCCAAAGCCATGAATAGTTCCCCACCCTCGTGAGGATAATCAGATAAAGTGGCTACCACCTCTGCATCGGTCATGCCGCCTGGTAAGTCTTGGTAGTGGCACGTGAAGCTGTTAGGATAGATGGTGTCGCTTTTGATTTCGTCGGGCCAAGTAGAAAGGTAAATCATACCTTGCTTACCGAGGACTTTGTCCACGTGTTTGCGAACGGGATTACTCAAATTGTCGTAGGCTACTTGTGCTATGATGCGGTGACCTTTGGGCCCCCACGCAAAAGTAGCGGTTGCTATGGTAAACAATAGGATAAATGTGGTTATTCGTTTCATATAACTAAAGGTTCAAATGTTTGCAAAAGGTTAGTATAGTTCAATCCATTCAACGGTGTTTCCTATGGCTTGTAGGTAGCGTATGAAGTCCTCTCGCCTAATGACCACCGTACCACGGCAGTCGTTGGGATGGAAACTGAGCGATTCTGCCTGTTGTAGGTTCTTGTCCAAGAAAAGAATCACGTGATGATCGGTATCGTTGATTAGTCCAAAAGGACTGACGCTGCCAGGCTCTAATCCAAGGTACTTGAGCATACGTTCTGGACTGGCAAAGGAGAGTTTGCCAGGGGCGTTTTTGCCTGCTGCGAGGAGCGATGCTTTGAGTCGTTGCTCCAAGTCGTGAATAGCAAGGTCGTGCTCGCAGTCGAAACAAATAAGGTAATGCTGTGTACCTTTGTGGTTGCGCATGAAGATGTTCTTGCAATGCACACTGCCATCCTCTCGCCACCAACGTTTAGCCTCCTCAATGGTCTTGCCTTCGGGATGATTGTAGCAGGTGTAAGGTATTTGATGGTCAGAGAGATAGTTCAGTACTTTTTCTTGTCGTTCCATAAATTGTATATAATCACGGGTGCAAAGGTACGGAAAAATATGCACATATGCAAACAAAATAGAAAATTATCAGAAATTATCATTCATTCTTCTTTTACTCCCCCACCCGATGTATGTGGTGTACTTGAAAAGAATGACTCATCAGTTTACTGAACAAAAAATCACCCAAAAAACGCTATTTTCTTGCTCATATACATTTTTTTTTGTACCTTTGCAAAGTGAACTAACGCCGAGGGATGTCTGCACATCATCGGCGAAAGGCGTTCGTTGCTTATTCTTATGGATGGGTCTTGCAGGAACCTCAAATTGGAAAATAAGCAAAGGTAAGGTTCCACGCTTTCTTTATATATTCACGGGTCGTTTGGAGCCGACTTCCCACAAATCATTTATACGATGAAGAATAAGTTTATTCTCATTTGTGCATTGCTTTGTTCTTCACAGGCGTGGGCTATTATCCCCTCTCTGGTAGTCAAACCCCTAAGTGGCAAAGAGTGTATCACTGCCTTAGGCAGTATAGGCAAGGTAGTGTATTCGGGTGACTCGCTGTATGTATATGACGTTGCCAAAAATGTGGTATTCAGCGACTTGCTCGCCAACGTGCAACATATCCGCTTCTCGGATGAGCAGCCAAGTACGCCTACCAATGTGGAGAATACACAGGGTAACAATGCCTTGCAGGTAAAAGTGTATCCCAACCCTACGCAGGATGTGTTAATGGTGGAGCATGCGCAAGGTGATGTGTTGCGCTTGTACTCTATGGATGGTCGTTTGGTGGTAACACAGGCAGTAGAGAATGGCTCTGCACAAGTAGATATGGCAGAGTTGCCAACGGGGAATTACTTGCTACTCAGTGGCAATCAATCTTTCCAAGTAATTAAACAATAAAACTTATAATGATATGAAAAAACTTTTCTTTTTACTGGCTTGTGTAGCCATGAGTGTATTGAGTATGGCTCAAGTAAACCAGTTGGTATGGGCAAATGGTCGTTTGCTGTATGGTACTCCCATTGAGAGTATTGATAGTTTAACTTACGATGAGATGCAGGATATTGATACGCTGCATCTGCTGTTGCCTCGTACGTTGATTAAGGTAGTGCATGATACGGTGTATATTCACGATACGGTATATATAGAAACGGATTGTGGTGAAGATACTCCTTCCGCAGGCATAGGCACCTTCTCTGTCTCCCCAGATAAGCAAGTGACTTTCTCACAGGGAAATTTGCAGTATCATCCAAAGAATAACGAATGGCGTTTTGCGGAGAATCAAAGTGATTATATTGGTAATGCAAACAGTAATATTGCAGCCGATTATGATGGTTGGATAGATTTGTTTGGCTGGGGAACAGGTGATGCGCCAACTAAATCCAGTACTTCATATAGCGACTATTCTACTTTCGTAGATTGGGGTACGAATAAGATTGGTAATGATGCTCCTAATACCTGGCGTACATTGACTTCTGAAGAGTGGAGTTATCTCCGATATAATCGTACTAATGCCGATGATTTAGTAGGCGTTGCTCAAGTTAATGGTGTGAATGGTCTGATATTGTTGCCTGATAATTGGAGTTGTCCTGCAGGTATTACATTTAAGTCAGGTTTCCATAGTGAATGGGGTGTTGATTATTACGCAGCCTACCAAACCTTTACTGCAGGCCAATGGTCAAAACTTGAGGCTGCAGGTGCAGTCTTCCTCCCTACTGCGGGTTGCCGCAACGGCTCCGATGTGGGCAACGTGCAGGAATCTGGCATCTATTGGTCTGCCACTGAGCTCAATATCATCGACGTGTACAGCTGCAACTTCTACTCGGGCGGAACGTACATAAGCTACACCACTCGCGCATACGGTTACTCCGTGCGTCTTGTCAAGGATCTATAAATTTTGCAAAACGCTTTTAGCGTTCAGCAAAATTTGAAGGCATCACAGAACACTCTCACCTCAATCGGGGTGAGAGTGTTTGTTTTCTATTGCCTTTCGTGGGGGGCTATGAGAGCCACGAATAGAGATAAAAAACACATCCCCAACCGCTATGACACAAATAGGCTACAGATGTGCTACAGTGCTCGCGTAGTGATCGCGTAACCCGAAGAAAACTTATGGTGCTCCAGCACAATCTTTAGCTTCAAAACACTAAAATGCCGAAAATATGGCATTGTGAAATTATACTTTTTTGGGTTGGGATTTGCAAGTATGCAAAATTATTAGTAACTTTGCGCGAAATATATAAAAAAACTATAAAAACTTGCATTATGGAGTATCGTTTTTCAGGAAAAAGTGGATTGCAGTTGCCATTGGTATCACTGGGCTTATGGCATAACTTCGGTAGCGAAGACCCAGCAGATGTGGCACGCGCAATGCTACTGCACGCATGGGATAAAGGCGTGACACATTTTGACATTGCCAATAACTACGGTCCTGCCCCAGGCACAGCAGAAATCACCTTCGGCAAAGTACTGCGTGAGGATTTGGCGAGCCATCGCGATGAGATGATTATCTCCTCGAAGGCCGGCTATTGGATGTGGGACGGCCCTTATGGCAATGGTGGTTCGCGCAAGTACCTGATCTCGTCATGCGACCAGAGCTTGAAGCGCACAGGACTGGAGTACTTTGACATCTTCTACTCGCACCGCTATGACCCCGATACACCGATAGAAGAAACGATGCAAGCACTGGTGGATATCGTGCGCGCTGGCAAGGCCCTGTATGTGGGTATAAGCAACTATCCCGCAGACAAGCAGAAAGAGGCATACGACTATCTGCGTGCAGCACATGTACCATGCGTGATTAGTCAGTATAAGGCAAACATCATTTGTCCAGAGACATTGGAGGAGAACCTGCCTGTGGCAAGAGCAAATGGTTCGGGCTTTATCTGCTTCTCGCCTCTGGCGCAAGGATTATTGACCGACCGCTATCTCAACGGTATCCCTGCTGGTAGTCGCGCAAGCAAGAACGTCTTCCTCCGTCCAGAGCAGGTGACCGATGAAGCTGTAGCACGTGCCCAACGATTGGGGGCTATCGCCGCTGAACGCGGACAGACATTGGCACAAATGGCAGTGTCATGGCTGCTGGCACAAGATGTGACAAGCGTGATTGTGGGCGCAAGCAGCGTGAAGCAATTAGACGACAATTTGCAAGCCATCAATAATATCACTTTCACAGATGAAGAGATGAAGTTGATTAGGGGAGAGGTTAAAGGTGAAAGGGGAGAGGTTAGAGGTTAAAGGTGAAAGGGGAGAGGCGAGGGGTATGCAAATAAACGAATTGCAACAGTTATTTGGCATGCATCCTGAATTGGATGTATTGACGCAAGAATTGAGTAAAAAGGGAAATAAACACTTTTTACTCAATGGTTTGCATGCCTCTGCGAGGGCACTGATACTGCACTCACTTGCTTCTCGGCTGAGGGCACGCCAACAAGGCTGCGTATTCCTTATCGTACTTGACAATGCAGATGATGCACAATACCTATATGCTGACTTACGAGCACTTGGCAATGACAATGAAGTGTACTATTTCCCTACTCCACATCGTCGCCGTCAAGGAATAGACGAAGCTATGGCTGTACAGCGAACGGAAGTGTTGAGTGCGTTACTTAGGAGTAAGGAACAAGGAACCAAGAATCAAGACAAATCGGTAAGGACTAATCAAACGGTACAAACAAGTCCTGATACTATTATCGTTACTTACCCTGAGGCGATAGCGGATAGTGTGCCTAATCCGAAGGCACTGGAGGCAAATAAAATATCGTTGCATGTGGGCGAAGAAATAACCATATCTACACTCACCAATATGCTCCTCGAACTTCATTTTCAGCGAGTAGATTTCGTATATGAGCCCGGACAATTTGCTGTACGTGGTGGAATAGTGGATGTGTATAGTTATGCACACGATATCCCATTCCGAATAGACTTCTTCGGTGATGAAATAGACTCTATTCGCGAATTTGAATTAGAAACACAACTATCTCAAAATAAGGTAGATAGAATAGATATTGTATCTGCGAACTCAGATAATGGCAACGAAACACTTATTATTGATTATTTGCCACAAAATACCTTGTGGATAAGCAATGATTTTTCACTCGTTCGCTACAAATACGAAGGTACTATCACCAATCAAGACACTACATTATTGACCAAAGCCATTGACCAAAGTTCTACCATCGAAATAGGAAACAAATCGGTCTTTAATCAATACGATACGATTCACTTCGACACCCTCCCCCAACCTACTTTTAACAAGAATTTTGACCTACTCATCGACGACCTACAACAACGCACTAAAGATGGGTATAAGATTTATATTTTGGCAGATCAAGTGAAACAAACCGACCGATTGAAAGCCATCTTTGATGACAAGGAATCGGGTATTCAGTTTGTGGCAGTAGATCATGCATTGCATGAGGGATTCATTGATCATAGCGCAAAAATATGCTGCTATACCGACCACCAGATATTCGAACGCTATCACCGTGTGACACTACGTTCAGAGAATGCTCGCCGTGGTAAAGCCATCATCACGCTAAAGGAGATTAACCAACTGCAAGTGGGTGATTATGTGGTGCATGTGGATCATGGTATCGGTCAGTTTATGGGCTTGGTAACTACCAACTTCCACGGCCGTCCGCAAGAGAGTATCAAACTGGTTTACAAAGGTGGCGACACTGTATTTGTGAGTATCCATAACCTGCATCGTATATCCAAATACAAAGGTCGTGAAGGTAGCGAACCTACTATATCTCGCTTAGGATCAGGCGCTTGGGAGCGCATGAAAGAGCGCACGAAAGATAAAGTAAAGGACATCGCTCGCGACCTAATCCAACTCTATGCCACGCGCAAACAGCAGAAAGGTTTTGCCTATACGCCCGATGGCTATATGCAGCATGAATTGGAGGCATCATTCCTCTACGAAGATACTCCCGATCAAGCCAAAGCGACTTTGGACATCAAGCACGATATGGAGAGTGCCATGCCTATGGACCGCCTCGTCTGTGGCGACGTGGGCTTTGGTAAGACCGAAGTAGCGATGCGTGCCGCCTTCAAAGCCGCTACCGATGGCAAGCAGGTGGCAGTACTGGTGCCAACTACCGTACTCGCATTGCAACACTATAATACCTTCAAGGAACGTTTCCGCGACTTCCCTGTGCGTGTAGAGTATTTGAGCCGTGCCAAGAGTGCCAAACAAACGAAAGAACTACTCGAAGACCTCAAAGCAGGCAAGATAGATATACTGATTGGTACGCATAAACTGGTAGGCAAACAGGTGGTGTGGAAAGATTTGGGCTTACTCATTATTGATGAGGAGCAGAAGTTTGGCGTGGCCGTCAAGGAGAAACTGAAAGCCCTGCGCACCAATGTGGACGTACTGACATTGACCGCTACGCCTATCCCTCGTACCTTGCAATTCTCGCTACTCGGGGCGCGCGACTTGAGTGTCATCAACACTCCCCCACCCAACCGCTATCCTGTTCAGACAGAGATGATTACGCTGGATGATGAGGATATCATCAAGGAGGCTATTCAGCTGGAGATGCAGCGCAATGGACAGATATACGTGGTGTGCAATCGCATCGAGATGTTGCCCCGCATTGAGAACCGTATCCATCGCCTCTGCCCTGAAGCACGCACCGTGATTGCCCACGGACAAATGCCACCAGGCGAAATGGAGGAAGCATTGGAGGCATTTATCAATTACGATTATGATATTCTCATATCTACCACTATCATCGAATCGGGTGTGGATATAAGCAATGTGAATACCATCATTATTCATGCGGCTCAGAACTATGGTTTATCCGATTTGCACCAACTGCGTGGACGCGTAGGACGCTCCAACCGCAAAGCATATTGCTATTTAGTGACTCCAGATAGAGAGTTGCTGACCAGCGATGCACGCAGAAGATTAGATGCGCTGACTACTTTTGCAGAGTTGGGGGCAGGCTTCCAATTGGCGATGCAAGACTTGGATATCCGTGGTGCGGGTAATATGTTGGGATCGGAACAAAGTGGCTTTATAGCCGACTTAGGTTACGAAACCTATCAACGCATCTTGAACGAAGCCGTAGAAGAAATCCGCGAGGAGATGTTAGCTTCATCACCCGACAATTCTACACTATTCTCTACCACACTAAACAATACTACACTACCTAAATACTGGTGCAATGACTGCCAATTAGAGAGTGACTTAACGCTCGGATTTCCACCCACTTACATCGAAAATATCGCAGAACGCATCAGTTTGTACCGCGAATTAGACAGTTTGAGTGATGAAGATGCACTTCTCGCATATCAAAAGCGATTGATTGACCGATTTGGTAAATTGCCAGAGGAAGCAGAGCAACTGCTGAATGTGGTTCGATTGCGTTGGTTATGCTGCAAGATGGGTATAGAAAAAGTGATTCTCAAGCAAGAACGACTGAGTATCTATTTCACGACAAAGAGCGATAAATACTGGCAATCGGAAATGTTTGGCAAGGTGGTAGAGTTCATCTTTACTCGCCCACAACGCTGCCGAATGGTAGAAGATAAAGACCGCCAAGGCAAACCAACTGGCAAACGCTACGCCACTATTCAACAAGTAAAGACCATCAGCGGAGCATTGAATATTTTAAGTAAAATGCACGGAAAATAATATTTTTCTTAAAAAAAATTGTGTCGTATTTGTATATTTGAGAAAAAAGCAGTATCTTTGCAGTCGTGTTTGATGGAAAGTTGTCTGAGTGGTCGAAAGAGCCGCACTCGAAATGCGGTATACGCGTAAGCGTATCGGGGGTTCGAATCCCTCACTTTCCGCAAGATTTTTTCACACAAAAAACCTATGGGGTTTTGTAAGAAAGGATTGGAAAATAATTAAAAACACTAAAAAAAAACAAAAGATTATGAAAAAATTACTTCTTGTTGCCATTATGGCAGTAGCAGGTGTAGCTGCAGCAGTAGCTCAACCTCGTGCAATTGGTGCTAACATCGGTTATGGTTTTGACATTTCTTACCAACACGCTCTTGGTGAGGCAAATATGATTGATGTTTCATTGAACCTCCCACTCTTTTCTGGTATCGGTGCTACCGCTACTTATGATTGGATTAACCCATTTGGTACTGCAATTCCTTGGAACTATGCTGGTCAATGGAATTGGTATCTTGGTGTTGGTGCTGGTGCTGGTGCTTATCACTTGTTTAATCGATGGATTACCACCTCTTGGTATGTTGGTGCAGTTGGTCACGTAGGTGTTGAGTATTGCTTTGATTTCCCATTGCAACTTTCTTTGGATTGGCGTCCAAACATCGGTGTTGAAGGTTGGGGAAGTTACGTAGGCTTCAACCCTTATGGTCTTTACAGCGGTATCAGCCTTGGTGTTCGCTACTTGTTCTAATAGAATTTAGAAATAGTGAATATATAAATAAGGTGTCCGAGAGGGCACCTTATTCTATTAGGTATATTCTGCATAAAGCAAAAGACAATATAGTGTTTTCTCGGAGCTCAATATGAGATTCGAATAGTGCGGTTATAGTGCGGTTATTGTGCGGTAATTGTGCGGTGCGAGTAAGAAACGTGAAAAGTGAAAACGAGAAATGGAAAGAATCAAAATAAGGAAGTCGAATAACGAACTAATCGCTAATAAAAAACAAGGATGCAAGTGTGATTGCATCCTTGTCATATTTGGGCTTTAAGCGATTTGCCTTTTGCCTCTCTTATCCTCCGCAACGGCTATATCCACACTCACGGCAGTGCATACAGCCCTCTTCGAAGATTAAAGCATTACCGCAGTTAGGACAAGACTGACCTTGTACCACTGTACCATCTTGGATATACTTCTTGAGCGCACGCTCCACACCTACTTTCCAAGAGTTGATGGACTCAGAATCCATTTGGAGTGAACTGATCATCTTGATAACTTGGTCAATAGGCATACCATAACGCAAGACGCCAGAGATGAGCTTAGCATAGTTCCAGAACTCCTTGTCGAACTTGTAGCTCAAGCCCTCCATAGTAGTCTTGAAGCCACGTGAATTGACAAATTGGAAGTCATAGCGCTTGGTACCATCCTCTTGTACCACACGGATAATCTTACCTTTGGTTACTGACTTAGGCAGCAAAATACCCTCCTCATCGTCTGCAAGACCAGTAAAGATTTCGTATGGCACACCATCCTTCAAACCAACAAAGGCAATCCATTTATCCTTATTATTTTGGAAGCGAACCACATCACACTCCAATTCCGCAGGACGCACGCGCACCTTATTATCGAAGCAAACGCAATTCTTCTCATCTTTCTTGTCCTCTTTCTTCTTCTCCTTGATGCCTTCCAATACACCAGTACGTGAGCCATCGCGATAAACCGTACAACCCTTGCAGCCACAACGCCAAGCCTCTTCATAGAGTTTGCCAACCAACTCTTCGCTCACATCGTTAGGCAAGTTGATGGTTACTGAGATGGAGTGATCCACCCACTTTTGGATAGCACCTTGCATTTGCACCTTCTCCATCCAATCCACATCGTTGGCAGTAGCCTTGTAGTATGGCGATTTTTGCACTAACTCGTCGATTTCTGCAGGAGTATAGCGGTGAGCAGGGTCATACTCATAGCCATTAGCTTGCATCCAAGTGATGAACTTATGGTGGAACACTACATACTCCTCGAAGCTATCACCCACCTCATCCACGAGGTCCACGTGTACGTTCTTATCATTTGGGTTCACCTTGCGGCGACGGCGATATACAGGTTGGAACACTGGCTCGATACCACTGGTGGTTTGAGTCATGATACTAGTAGTACCTGTAGGCGCAATGGTCAAGCAGGCGATATTGCGGCGACCGTATTGAGTCATCAGTGCATATAATTCAGGATCAGCCTCTTTGATGCGTTGGATATATGGGTTATTCTCCTCACGCTTAGCATCATATACCTTGAACGCACCACGCTCCTTAGCCATCATTACGCTACTGCGGTATGCAGCCAAAGCCAATGTCTTGTGTACCTCTACAGAGAATGCAGTAGCCTCTGGTGTACCATAACGCAATCCCATAGCAGCCAACATATCTCCCTCTGCGGTAGTGCCCACACCAGTACGGCGACCTTGAGTGGTCTTTGCCAGAATCTTCTCCCAGAGCTCGCGCTCGGTACGTTTGATGCTCTCTGCCTCTGGGTCAGAACCTACCTTAGCCAAAATCTTCTCAATCTTCTCTACCTCAAGATCAATGATATCATCCATCATGCGTTGAGCTACAGCCACATGCTTCTTGAAGAGGTCAAAATCGAACTCAGCTTGTGCAGTAAATGGATTCTTTACATAACTATAGAGGTTGATAGCCAAAAGACGGCAACTATCGTATGGACACAATGGAATCTCACCACAAGGGTTAGTACTTACGGTCTTATAACCTAAATCTGCATAGCAGTCAGGTACAGACTCACGGGTAATGGTATCCCAGAATAGCACACCTGGCTCTGCAGATTTCCATGCATTGTGAATCACTTTCTTCCACAATTTGGCAGCATCTACTTCCTTTGTATAGGTAGGATTCTCTGCATCAATTGGATATTTTTGCACATATGGCAGATTATTGATAGCAGCCTCCATAAAATCATCGTGCATCTTCACCGACACATTGGCACCTGTGACCTTACCAGACTCCATCTTAGCATCAATAAATGCCTCGCTATCAGGGTGTTTCACACTTACGCTAAGCATCAACGCACCACGACGACCATCCTGAGCCACCTCACGAGTAGAGTTGCTATAACGCTCCATAAATGGCACCAAACCCGTAGAGGTTAATGCTGAGTTCTTCACAGGACTACCGTGAGGACGGATATGGCTGAGGTCATGCCCCACTCCACCACGACGCTTCATCAGTTGCACTTGCTCCTCATCAATCTGGATAATCGCACCATAACTATCGGCACTACCATCCTGACCTATCACGAAGCAGTTGCTCAAACTCGCCACTTGAAAATCATTACCAATACCAGTCATAGGACTTCCCGCTGGTACGATATACTTAAAATCGCGTAATAATTCAAACAACTCTGCCTCTGCCATTGGATTGGCATACTTGCTCTCAATACGCGCGATTTCACCTGCCAAACGATGATGCATATCGTCTGGGGTCAATTCATACAAATTACCAAATGAGTCTTTCAACGCATACTTGGTACTCCAAACACGAGCAGCCAACTCATCTCCACCGAAATAACTCACCGACGCTTGTTCTGCTTCTTTTTGTGTATAAACCTTTTTCTCCATGATATATTTTTTGTTTACTTTGTTCACGTAAGTAGCTTCGCGTTGATAGCTAAAGCGTTAGGAGCTGAAGCGTTTTTCATGATGACGCGAAATCGGTTGCAAAGGTACAACATATTTATGACATGTGCAAATATTTTTGCACAAAAAGTTTTCAACAAGCATACAAAGTTATCCAAAACAAAAGTGCAAATCGCTGATAATTAGCAATTTACACTTTTTATAAACACCCAAAAGTTTTCCCTTTTGTAAAAGTTATCAACAACTTACATTTTCTATTTGTGAAATTTTTGCACTACAACATGTTGTACCATTTTCGTCCACTTGCTGGTATTGGACTGCATCAGATGTCTTCAAAAATCTAGTCCACATCTTATCCCCTTGATAGAGTTCTTTCACGTAGTTGATATCCAAGCGAAATGGCTTTTGGTTGTCGTATGCCTGCTGTGCATTGACCATCCATTCTAAATACTTACACGAATTGCAATGACGATTATAATCTACATCAGAATACTGTATCTCATGCAACACCTCACCTGCGACTCCGCCTTCATTTTCTATATCATCCAGCAGAATTGGGCGAAGACGTGGTGCACGTGCCATATTCAGCACTTCGCCATCCACAGACCCGTCAAACATCTTATGATCAAAGATATTGACAATCTCGCGAGATGTCAAATCCAATACTGCCCACACCGTCTTTGCACAACCGATTAGCCTTAACTCTTGATTATCGGATGCTGACTCCTTTATATATATACGAAAATCACGAACAGACAACATATGGGCATTGCGCTCGATCCACGTCTCGATGACCATCTCTTCGCCATGTTTAGGCAAATAGAGCATCTCCATATTCAAATGCGTGATAATCCATGTATAATTCATAGGAAGCAGCATAGGAATACCTATCCCCATCTCATCTGCCACCTTACCCGCCACATTAAGCAGGTAATTTTCCATCGTGTACAAACGCAATCGACGCGTAGCATCGACGTCTTGGTAGGGGACAATATAATTATATCTATATTTCATAAACGTTCAACTATGGTTGGACATACATCATATCATTCCTTGATAGGAAAGACGCCAGTGGGGCGCAATATGGTATATTGTGTCAACTCCTGATTGGAGCGGAAGCCCACCCCTTGGATAATAGATGCCTCGCGCGTGATAATAATAGAGGAGTCTGAATAGATTGATTCCGATTTTTGATCCCAGAAGAGCAATGGTGTATCAAATTGTTCGCCCTCAAGGTTCATTGCATGCACATTACCACGCAACATCCATCGCTGTGCTGGCTCATTATAGAAAGCGTAATCCGACTCAATACTTGCATCTGCTTCCAAATTCTCATTAAATTTCTCCAGATAGATACCATCAGGAAATTCCCAATGTGGGGTATCTGCTTTGTCAAACACTTTCCATGTCTGCGCTTTGATGCGATAGCGCACTACCCCCGAGTCGGAAATAATAGTGGTTACATCGCTTGCCTCCAAAACCGCCATAGATGCTCGATCCGTAATGGCATCTGCACGCAAACGCACATCACGACGGCGGCAACCTACAATAACCAACACCAAGAGAACCATCAGCATGATTCTCTTGGCTGTTAATCGTTGTAAAAATTGAGATAGTTTCAAAGTATCAAGCAATCAATACGCTTAATATTACTCAGCCTTCGAACGGCAAGTGGTGGTTCTATTTACCCAACCACCAACGCGGTAAGGTGAGCCTTCGTTCAGGTCGCGGTGGAAGAATACATCCTCTTTGCTTGGGAAGTATTGACGATAAGTAGCAATCAATTTGTTAGCATCGCTAGCACAAGAAGCATCTACAGATTTCGCCTTTTGGAACATATCGCATGCTACCCAGAACACCGAACGAGCCAAGATTGGATCGTCAGATACCTTTGCACTGGCATAGCAAATACCCATCAACAAATAGCAACGACCATCCTCTGGGACAATATCCAATGCTTGTTGTGCATAACTAACACCTTGTTGATAGTTCTTCAATGACACATATACATTTGCCAAACGATAGAGGTAATCCGCTTTATCATCTTCGTTAGCCACCAAAGATAATGCTTGCTTATAGTATTCTACAGCACCTGCAAAATCGCCTTTCTTGATACACATTTGTGCACAACCAGCAGCCGACTCATCGGTTGGTTGCAATTTGTGAGCATGCTCTGCAGCAGCAAAATACACATCGCTCTCTGTACAACCCAAACGACGATAGAGTTTCATGATTGAACCCAATTTATCCAAATCATTGGCACTCTCAGCCACCACACTCGCGTACATTTGATCCATCTGACCGCAGTCGGCAGCACCAGATGCTGCATATAGACGATCTACATATGCCTTTTGGCTAGCAGCATGCTCTGCGTTCTTACCACCTGCAACAGCAATTTGCTCCAATGCAGCAGAAGCCATTTGATAGTCGGCTAAGAATTGTTCACCATATTGATCAGTATTGGATTTGTAGAGATTGTAACTTACTTCTACAAACTTACGAAGTACTGTAATTTGTGCCTTCGCACCCAAAGCAGTTACAGACTCTTTCAACCAACCATATGCAGGCAAAGCCAATTCATCTTCTGGAAAATAAGTCAAATAATCCATTGCCTTCAAACCTAACACATAGCTATCTGGATATTTTGCCTCATCAAAATACTTGATACGATCATCGTGCAACTGCATGATAGAATCACGCAACGCCTTGCGCACATTCTCATCAGTAGTTTGTTGATAACGATAGCCCAAAATCTCGGCACCATCAGTATAGATGGCTTTGTTAAGATCTGGACGACTTTGGTAAACTGGCAACCAGAAACCATAAGCCTCCTCAAATTGTTTGTTTTTAACAGATTCGTGGAAAAGCGATAAATTAATCATGCACTCCTCGTCTGTCAACGTAGTTACTACTGGCGCAACCACCTCTGGTTCAGCACCTTTCTTTTTCTTTTTTGACTTTTGTGCAAAACCCGCCATTGGAATAGCGAAGCACAATGCGATTAATAGTACTTTTTTCATTTTCTTATATTTAATATTTGTTACTTAATTACAATTTACGCTTAAAAAACCAATGCTCAGCAATGGCGGCATTCACCACAAAACGTAAGTAGTTTTCATTCATCTGACCTGCTGCAAATCCCCTTCTGCCATATTCAAACGTAGTATTTACCACTGTACCTATCGTACGCAAAGGGAAACCAAAACCCATCGTTACTGCCAAATGAGGTTGTTCAAACTGCGTAGTATATGAAGTTGCATAACTTGCACCCACGCGCCAAGACATCCTATCCAAAAATCTTCTACCCATAGGATCATGCCTATATTCCGCTCCGAAAGCCCAACGATGACGAGTTGCCAAAGCATCATTCTTATTGAAGTACAACACATTAGCCCAATCTTGGCATTGATAATCCAATGCCAATGTAATACGGTCGCCATAAGTATAACTCAATCCTGCGCCATACATCATAGGCATCTCAAAACCAGCATCCATCGTTGTTACTGTATCTGCAGAGTTAGTTTCTATTTGTTGATATTCGCAACGAGAAAAACGTTGTTTATTCTCAAACATTCCACCCAACACCACAGCATGTTTACCAAAAGTGTGAAACAACTGCACACCATATCGCAGACGCAAACTATTCACATGCAAGTAATCACCTTGCTCCACCGACTTCAAATTAGCGTCAGCAAAGGTCAAAGCACGTTTTTGAGTCGTTTCGCCGAACATATAGTACACATTCGCTCCCAACGCTACCCAATCGCAAATATTCACACTTAAACCACCATACACTTGGGTGAAACCTCCTTCACCACTATAAGTCTTGGTGTATTGATGTCCCGAAGTAGTGGAATCCGATAAAGCAAAGTTATATCCCACCGCTGAATATGGCGTCACACCCACTGACATCGCTACATAGCGACGCCACAATGGAAATTGCATTGTGATATACTCTAAGTTTCCATTCATACGGTTGCGCTGACCATTCATATCTCCATAATTCGTATAGAGAAAAGATCCCGCTATATCAAACATAAACGTTAAGGAATCACCACCAGTGTACGAAGCTGGCTGAGAGGGGTTAATCGCTTTATTCGAACGCATACCCGTACCTACTCCACCCATCGCACGATAAGCACCAGGTAGATTGTCATTCAACTCTCCATATCCAAATCTCGAAGATGGTGATGAGGTCGCATTCTGCGCCCACGCTCCCACCAGCATCATCGATGCCACAACCATTACTATATATCTTTTTATTCGCATATTCTCCTAAAAAACTAAGCACCATGCATATTGTATTCCAATATCTTGTTCAATCCAATCAGCACCAGATTGGGCTCATGGCGCATACCATCTTTCACACCATTTAATATATAAGGTGCGTGTCCACCCGTAGCAAATGCCACAAAGTCTATTCCCTGCTCACTCAAGGCGCGCATGTAGCCTTTCACCTCAAACACCACACCTCGTACCACACCTGCAGCAATAGCTTCTTTGGTATTCTTTCCAAACAGAGGTGTCAGGGCATTTTGCTCCACCTCTACTTGAGGCAATTTCTTGGTCATCTGATGCAACACCGTCAAGCGCATCTTGATACCCGGGGCGATATTACCACCCAAATACCCTTGCTCAGCCGACACAAAGTCATAGGTCACTGCCGAACCAGCATCTACTATAAGCAGGTTCTGCCCAGGGCACAAATGTGCCGCCCCTACGGCAGCTGCTATGCGATCGTGTCCCAGCGTCTCTGGCGTCTGATAGCAGTTCTTGATGGGCAATGGTGTCAAGTGGTCAAACAGCACGAACTTCTTCGACAATCGATTGAGCGCATTGATCACAGCAGGCTCCATGTTCGCCACCGACGATACGATGCTCTGCGTAATCGGATACAACGAGAACAAACGCTCCACATCGGCACTCGTAAACGATTTATATAGCAGATTCTTTACGATACGACCGTCTTTCTTAAAAAGCGCTATTTTCGTTCTCGAATTCCCTTGATCAATACACAAATTCATGCCTCTAATCTCTAAACTCTAAACAGTAGCGAAGCGTCCTCTAAACTCAAGCGGCTTCTTACGCCTCGTAAAGAAAGCGCTTAATACTCTTCTTAGGTGTTTTTTCAAACTCATGCGGATAGAGTTTGAACACATTTACTTGCTCATATGCTGCCAATTGTTGGTTTACCAATTTGCGATTCTCTTCCATCGCCACCTCTAATTGCTCTTGCGTCAGTTCATCTGCATCTACTGCCTCAAAATCAGGACATACTAACGCCACTAAACGAGCGTCTTCCTTCTGCAATACCAATGACTCCAACACATATGGCATATTGTTGATCTTTGCCTCAATCTCCTCTGGATAGATATTCTGACCACTTGGGCCAAGCAGCATCGTCTTGCAACGCCCCTTAATGTAGATAAAACCATCTTCATCTATCGTACCCAAATCACCAGTACGCAACCAACCATCCTCAGTGAAACTCTCTTTCGTGGCTTGCTCGTTCTTATAGTACCCCATCATCACATTCTCGCCACGCACCTGAATCTCACCCACGCCATCTGCATCTGGATTAGATATACGCGCCTCCATGAATCCTCTCAACACCTGACCACAGGACTGACTTCTAAACTCTGTCCATGGGGTAAAACTGATGAGCGGAGCAGTCTCTGTCATACCATAACCTATCGTGATTGGGAACTTAATACGACGCAAGAACGCCTCCACTTCCGCATTCAATGGTGCTCCACCAATAATGATTTGCGAAAATTCACCACCAAAAGCCGTCATCAGTTTCTCGCGTATCTTACCCAATACCACTTGATCCAACAATGGCACTTTCAACACCCAACTCACAGGATTCTTCGAAATCTGTGGCTGAATCATTTTTTTGTAAATCTTCTCCAATATCAGTGGAACCGATAATATCACCGTTGGCTTCACTTCAGCAAAGGCTTTCAGCAGTATCTTAGCAGATGGGGTACGACCTATCAAATAGGTATGTCCTCCCGCTGCCAAACATGCCAAGAAATCAAATGCACAACCATATGCATGTGCCAATGGCAAGAACGCCACATGACGGCAACCTGGGAATACCAATTTAGTGGTCAAGCCAAAAACAACATTTCCTGCCAACGCATTCATCGGCGTCATCACACCCTTACTAAAGCCCGTTGTACCTGAGGTATAGTTGATGGATGCCAACTCCGCATTGCTGCGCTCAATGTACACCACATCATCCTTGCTAAACCCATTAGGATACGCCTCTGCAAACAAGTCTTCAATCGTCATCTTATCTACAGCTTGCTCCATAGGCAAACGGCTGAGAATCATGTCCATGTTATTCAGCGATAGTACCGCTCTCAGCTCAGGCACTTGCTCCGCATCAATGTTCTCCCAAATCAAGTCGGTGATAAACAGCAGTTTACTCTCCGAGTGATTCACAATATGGATAGCATCATTCGACTTGAAGTCTTGCAAAATAGGCACTATTATCGCACCATAAGTCACCGTTGCCAAGAAAGTTGTCACCCAATTTGCATTATTCTTGCCCATCACAGCAATTCTATCACCTTCTCCTATACCTGCTTGCTTGAACAGCAAATGCAGCTTAGCCACATTCTCAGCTATCTGAGCATAGGTCAAAGTATTGCTTGTGCCATAATCGGTCACAGCTTCCAAATCCCAATTCTCACGAAACGACTTCTCGTAAATCTTTATCAGATTTTCTTCAGGTTTGCTTAGCATAATCTTTCTTACAAATTCAAGATTCTTGATTCATAATTCTTACTCCTCTATCGGCAGCGTTAATAGGTCATCCACTGGTTGAACACCTGGTAATACGTGTGGCATTACCGACACTACAGAATCCACCACATACTCGCTATTTCCACGCCAAGGCAATGTACCTAAATAACGCTTCCAATGCAATTTCACTTGGCGACTGGAGTTGCTTTCTATTTGTCGTGCTACTGCCTCATCTTCAACCGAGAACTTAAACTCATTCGACTGTATTCCTACACTTGAGTTGCGCGAATTATAGCCAGTCTGAATCATCTTTCCCTCGTAGGTTTTAAAGATATATCCTTCATTCTGAAAGTAGTTGATATCTCCTTCGTTTACACCTTGACTGTATACAAAGAAAAACTTTACATACACAAATACAGCCAAGCCCACCAATAGCAGACTGGTCAGTATTGTGATCACTTTACTAGCAGTTTTCATACATTCATCCTTTCTTTTATTTCGTTAAGCGCCATAGGCGCTGCAAAGGTACAAAAAAAAATCGGACTATGCAAATTATACTGCATTTTATCCGATTTTTTAATAAATATTCAATTTATTACAGCACTTTACACCCCACTAAGCGATCATATCGTTCGCCAAATGGTCTATAGTACACCCACATACTATATTCATTCTCAGTTTGCCAATGCGACCCTTCCAATGGCAAAGTCGTTACTCCATCTTTCCGTACCACATAGTACATATAGTCATATCCGCCTTGCTTCAGATACGCATACAAATAATAGCATTTCTGCTCTGCATCATACTCCATCCTATTCTGCGCACCATATTGATTACCAAACAGTTCACCACCCACAAACACATGTCCATCCATCACCATCTGCGACACAGGCAATACAAAGTGTACCCACATGTATTCTGCTTCCGTATCCACATAATCCGTCTTCTCGCAGTTCACCAACCATTGTCCATTGGCATCCCTTTCCGTTACATAGGGCAAGCCCTCACGACCTGCATTCCTGTTCTTGGTGCCGCGAACCTCATCTATATCCAGCAATGCATGGTATTCGCCCTGTGCATACTGCACCCTATCCACATGATAACCAGCATAATATGTCGAATAGGCATCAAAATGACGATATTCATTTCCGCCCTCAAATATCAACGATTTCTGATTCACATATCTCAATCTATTGGGTTCCACAAATGTAGGCCTGCTTAGCACAACCTGATTATCCCATCTGCCATTCTGCCTTACCAACACTTTCACTGTTCCCGCATCACGTACATTCAGAGCAGCCGTCTGCACATCGATATCCAACTGTTGATACCTGCCATTCAACTCAATATCCGTGTTCGACCTCACTTTAGCGTCAATACTCACCAGTGACTCTACTACAGAGAAACACACTTCTGCAACCACCTTCTCTTGGTCGCCATCTTCATATATCTGTAGAACGTAGTTGCCACTTTTGGTCAACTGCATATCTTCGTTAGGGAAACCAAAGTAGTAGTGTGTATATGCTTGCTGAGTATTTACAGAATGCTCATAATCAATCACATCAGCGGTCGTAAAACCCTCTACATACTCATAGCTATTGATATCACTTTCGGTCCAATCCATATTGCAATGTACCACTTTATAGCTGTACTGATGCACATCATGGCTCATCTCATCGAAGCTAATCTCCAAAGTATTCTCCGCTTCGCTGCCATCTATCACGCCGCTCTCTGGCAGCACCAGATACGGTCTATTGACTGTACCCGATGGCTCCAATGCTTCTACCATATACCGCATACGCAGCGTGCGTATGTCACGGTCTAGCACTTGTGTCCTATGCTGCGCATATCCTACTAGGGACACTGTGAGTAACAATATTACCAGTATTCTTTTCATATATTTACTGTTCCTTTTCGCTTTGCTCACGAACTACAATCCCCTGCCTTTACACTCTACACCCTACACCTTCCACTATAATCCTTACCGCATCACCACGATCCAGTTCGTTGGATAATCATGCCCCTTCGGATGCAATATATGCACTTGCCCATCCTCATCCCTGTAGAACGAATGATTCCACCCTGCACCCATATCCATGTATAGCGCGTTCTCCACACCTACATCCAATAGCTCTTGCAGATAGTCCTGATATACCATCTCCTCGCGGTTGGCCATCACGTAGAATCGTCCATCCTTCTGACAAATCGATCGGAAGTGCTCAACCCGCTCTAACGGCTGAATCTTATGCTCATAAATCACCCCATTTTTGATCACCCAATGCTGGGTAAACGCCATGCCACCATGTGCCACGGCTTTCTGCAATACTTCCTCGCATGGAAAAGTGCATATTTTCTTCGGTAACATATTACCATTCAGTCCCTTACCTTCCCATACAAACAGCGCATATCGCTCTGCGAATGGGATGCCGCCCTTATCTTCCCTGTATCCTTCGTGCAATACTCCACCCGAGATATGCGGTCCAAGAATATTGCTATGTTCGAAGTGATCAAGGCATTGGCCTGTGAAGGCGGCAGCTGCACATAGTAGGACATTTTCTTGTGTCGTGTCGGGCATTTGTCCGCAGGCCAAATCAAGTGGACAATCGGTAATATCGTAGATGGTGAGCAGCTCATTGCGATCTACTTGCATGGGGTATGTTAGTTGATTGGGCATATTGGTATTATCGTTATTGAATGCTCTTCCGATGGCAGCAACGATAGCCGCTCCAGCGATGCATGCTAGTGTCCGAATGAGTGTCTTTTTCATAAAGTCTCCGTATCAAAGATGATCTCTAGACCGTCTATCTGTAGTCGTATTTTTAGCCATTCATATACTCTTGTCTTCTCCTCCTCGCTTGGCATCTCGCTACAATGTGCCACCACTACCACTTGCTCCTCGCTCATCACCACATTCTGCTCCAATGCAGTACCCCTAGCCAATGTTAGACGCGTGATGCTAGGCAGTTGCACTTGCAACTCCTCTGCCAACTGCTTGGCGGGCAATTCTTGTTGTTTATAGTGGGTTATCTGCGCATTCAGCACTTTGATCGAATCATCGCGCACCTGGACATTACTTGCATTGGTAGCCATCAAGTTCTTGACGATTTCCGTCTCATTGAATCGGTCCACCTGTACCGTCGCATCCTCGTGTATCACGATTTGCGAACGCATGATGCCGTAGTTCTCTGCATCGCGCAGCAGCATCTCCTTCGTGTCTTCATTGAGTGTCTCACCAGCCAATCGCAACTCCAGCATATACGGTTTGCTGTCTATATTCACCTGTGAATCATAGATATAGGTCTTGCCGATATTCTGATTCTTCTTCACAAATCGATTAGCCAGCTTCGTAAAATCATTCTCGCGAATCACATTATATCCCGTGAAGATACTAGTCGCCGCCAACAGGATCACCAACCCATACGACAGGATGAAATACCTCGTGCGGTGTTGCTCCACGGTCTTCACAGGGAACTTCAGGAACTTAGCCATCAGGTATGCTGCCATAGCGATAAAGATGCAGTTGATGCTGAACAGGAATAGCGCTCCTATCGTATATTGCCAGCTCAGATTAGCTATGCCGTAACCTACGGTACAGAGTGGTGGCATCAAGGCGGTAGCAATCGCCACACCCGAAATTACAGTACCTTTCTCCTTGCGAGCCGTCTCCAGTACACCCGCTAAGCCGCCAAACAAGGCAATAAACACATCGTATATCGTAGGCCTGGTACGCGCCAATCGCTCGGTTGGATTGTCGATCTCTAACGGAGTGAGCATAAAATACATAGTGGCTGCCAGCAAACTGATTCCCACCATCACCAGTAGGTTCTTGATGGAGAACAGCACCAGTTCTCTGTCGTTGGTGCCCAGTCCTAGTCCCAGTCCAATAATAGGTCCCATCAGCGGAGAGATCAACATGGCGCCGATGATGACGGGTATAGAGTTGACATTGAGTCCCACGCTGGCTATGATAACAGCAGAAAACAGAATATACACATTTGGTCCACGAAATGGGATATTCTTTCGTATATTCTCACTAGCTGCCTGAATATCCACATCGTTGGTCAGATTGAGGGTTGTCTTAAGAAATTCTCTGACAGTATTAAAATTCACTTTCATAGTACTTATTTGGTTGAGCAAGTTCCTGAAATTTTTGATAATTTTGGTCTAATTTTTGAATAATTTTTGTTTATATCATTCACTTCTGCCGACAAAATTACAATTTTTTCCTCAAATACGCAAAAATATTTGCATATTTCGCAAAAAAGCAGTACTTTTGCACCCGCATTCGTGATTTTCGCATTAGTCAATCGCAATGCTTCTGCCATTGTGGCTCAGTTGGTAGAGCAACGCATTCGTAATGCGTGGGTCGCCGGTTCGAGTCCGGCCAGTGGCTCAAAACAAAAAGACATCTCTTGCGGGTGTCTTTTTGTTTTACTTTTTTCCATAAAAATTGACACATATTGTTTCTTAAAGGAGAAGTATATACGGATTAGCAGTATAACAAAAAAATGTCACATTTTGTCCATAAATTTGTGTATATGAAAAATAAGTAGTAATTTTGCGCAAGATTAAAGTATAAATAATAGAATTATGAAACGTGTACTATTCCCTGCCATTGTCTTGGCATTGTTATGCCAGTCGTGTGAAAAAACAGCGCAACTGACATACGAGCCCTTTACTGGTGAGTTGCACCATGCCTTTGGTATCTCTACTAACACACGTACAACTACGCCCATTGTACTCACACGCATCACTTTAGGCGACAAAACGGGATATGGCGAAGCTGCATTGCCTCCTTATCTAACAGAAACACAAGAATCGGTGTGCGCCTTTCTGGAGTTGGCTGAACCTATAATTAACAGTTGTACAGAGCCACTGAATGTGGATAGTATCATGCAAGTGGTCAATGCCCTTGCTCCTGGCAACCATGCGGCGAAGGCAAGCATTGACATCGCTCTGCACGACCTATATGGTAAACTAGCGAACAAGCCTTTGTGGCAAATCTGGGGTATTGATCCTAATGCTACGCCTTGTACCAGTTATACGATTGGCTATGATGCCTGCGATTCGATTGTGCTGGTGAAAGTGCGTGAAGCTGACTGGGCTAAAATTCTAAAAGTAAAGCTCGGTCGTGAGGAGGCTGAGGATAAGCGTATGATTCGCCTTATACGTAGCATTAGCGACAAACCGATATATGTGGATGCTAACCAAGGCTGGCCAACCAAAGAGCATGCGCTGATGATGTGCCAATGGTTGGCAGAGCAAGGAGTAGTGCTGATTGAGCAACCGATGCCAAAACACATGAACGAGGAGCATGGTTGGCTCTGCGAACAGGTGGAACTGCCTATTATCGCCGATGAGGCATGCCAAACCTACGCCGATATAGCAGGGTTACAACCATACTACGATGGTATCAATATCAAACTGATGAAATGTGGCGGAGTGGCAGAGGCGCGCAAGATGATTGCATTGGCGCGTGAGTTGGACATGCAGATTATGATTGGCTGCATGACGGAAACCAGTGCGGGCATATCTGCGGCGACAACGCTGAGTCCATTGGTGGATTATGCCGATTTGGATGGTCATGTTCTGCTTGCCAATGACCCTTACGAGGGCATTCAAATTGTAGATGGCAAACTGACGTTAGTTAATAAGCCAGGCACTGGAGTATCCCCTCGATAACTTAGTCATACCCTCATATATGTCAAATCGCAGACCCATCAATTGAGTCTGTGATTTTTATTTTTAGTACTATTAATATAACAACAATTATTCGTTGATCACTTCCCCACAAACGCTCTCTCCAAGCTCTGCGAGATGTTAATCATAAAGTCGCCCATGTGCTCAAGCTCGTTGATAATGTCGATGTAATACACACTCGTTTGGTAGTTCTTGTCGTTGTTATCCAACGCTTCAATCTCTGCCTCGCGCAGCTCGTTGCGCAGCGCATTGATCTGTTCCTCAGCATCATACGCATTTGCAATGCTACTCAGCGTACCCTCGTGCGCAGCAATCAGGTTGGCAATCATCACCTCATACGCGCTATCCACTTTTGCTATCATCAAGTTAATCTTCTCGATAGTCGCAGTATCAAAACTCTTCTTGTGCTCATTTCTGCGGCTAAGCATACGACTAATCGCCTCGCCCGAATCGCCCAACGACTCCAACTCGCCGATAATCTTGTACATCGCTTTGATTTTCATAGAGGTTGCCTCACTAATATCGCCTGCTATCACACCATTCAAAAAAGTAGCAATCTCGTACTCAATACGGTCGGAAATCTCCTCGTACTTCACCAGTTTCTCGCGGAACTCATCAAAATGCTTTGCATCGGCTGCAATCGCTTGCTTGGCATAGCCCAAACCATTGCGAGAGATTTCTGCAAAGTGTACAATCTCATCAAACGCTTGCGCAGCAGCGAGTTCTGGCGTAGCCAATGGTCCCGCAGAGATATATTTGAGGCGGAAGGGCTCTGCTTCTTGGTTCTTTGGTTTGATAATCCACACCACCGCTTTCTCTATGTACTTGATAAACCATACGAGAATCAAGGTATTAATGGTATTGAACATCGTGTGCAGCATACTCAATCCGTACAATGCTGCCGTACTGCTACCCATATCGCCTTCCACTACAGCAAAACCCTCTGCTGCTGGGTTAGGCAAACCAAAGAGTTCGATGACCTTACCCACCAACGCTGTAAATGGCTTAAACAGAATCAATGCCCAAATCACACCAAACACATTGAAAATCGTATGCGACATAGCGGCACGCTTAGCTTGCGTATTGCCCACTGCTGCTGCGATATTCGCGGTGATGGTTGTACCGATATTCTCACCCAACACCATCGCACACGCCATGTGGAAAGGTATCCAACCCATGCTGAGCATAATAAGCGTGATGGCCATCGTAGCTGATGATGATTGCAGCACCAATGTCAATATTGTACCAAACGCCAAGAATAGCAGTACCGAACCAAAGCCATAACTTGACCAGTTGCGCACGAACTCAAGCACTTGTGGTGTCTCACGCAAATCTGGCACCGACTCTTTCATGAACGACAAACCGAGAAACAACAGCGAGAAGCCCACGATAAGTTCGCCAATGTTTTGATGTTTGTTCTTCTTCGAGTTAGAGAACAAGAAGCCGAACAGCATCAATGGAATAGCCAGAATAGAGATGTCGGCTTTGAATCCGAGCCACGCTACCAACCATGCGGTAACGGTTGTACCGATATTCGCACCCATAATCACGCCTATTGCTTGCGTGAGGGTTAGCAGTCCTGCATTGACAAAGCTCACCACCATCACCGTTGTGGCAGAAGAAGATTGGATGATGGAGGTGATGCCCAGTCCTGTAAGTACACCTTTGAACGGATTAGATGTCATGGCAGACAAGAATCCGCGTAGTTTATCACCTGCGGCTTTTTGCAAACCCGATGACATTAAGTTCATTCCGTAGAGGAACATTCCGAGTGCTCCAAGGAGCGTAAAGATTTGTAAAATTCCCATAAATGTAATAGTATTGTTCAAAATTGTTCTTTCAAATCCTGTGCAAAAGTACTGCCATATCATTATATAGGTATTAAGAAAATATTAAGAAATTGTTAAATCGTTTTTTTCTGTCTCACATTCTTTGTCAATTAATTCCGAATCTCATTCGGAAGCTTTTGTAAAAAAAGCACTTTTATTAATATTTTCTTCCTTTGTACCTTATAGATCTGTGCCGTGCTAAAGACCAAGGACGAACCTAAGACGAACCAAGGATGAACCTAAGAACGCCGAAACTCAAAAAAGGCTGTTTGTTAAGATTGCCGTCTCTTTTACTTCTCTTATACCTCGCCTAATTCCACCGAGCGACGACCGAGAGAACACCGAGAGAAGAGCGCATCAACTCCTCGTGACACAAAAGTGCCTTTTGTTAAGATTCAATATGACCTTTAGTTATAATTGGTATATTTTTTGTCATAATAATGAACGATTACCAATGATCGGTGTATGCGGTAGTGAGAGTGCACTCGAATCCGAATAATAATCACAAATAAAATTTACAAAATGAAACGCAAAACTATTATTACAGCCGTCGTAATTCTTCTGCTTGGCGGTATTGGAACTATTAAAGCCTTCACAGCATTGAAGAAAGAAGAACCACAAGAGATACGCGGTATTGTCGTGGATAGACACGATAGTGTTTGGTATGAAACGCAGCAACGCTTATGGTTACAGAAAGCGGAGGACAACCCTACAGATGAACATGCATGGCAACAAGCCTTTGAGGCTGCGCGTTATGCAGACATGTTGGCTGAGGACTGGGGACGCACTCAACGCAAACAGGCTATTCTTGATAAGATGAAAGAGAATATTCCTAATTCGTTCACTTATAATCTCTGCATGTACATGACTGAAATAGCCGTTCGTGGTGGTAATCCAGACCCGTATGCAAAGCAAGCCCTGCAATTAATGCCAGAGAATATTGCCCGCAAAGATGCAGAGACACTAATCTCTTATCTTTGGATGAGTGGCAAAACCTTAGCAAAAGATAAAACACCTAATGTAGAACAGAAGCATCTCACTAAGTTTGCTCAACATCTTTACACAACCAACGCTTATCCGTCCTATTTGTTGCGTTATACCTATAACTCGTTGCAAGGAATGGAGGAAAACGCCATCTATTTTGTTAATGGCGATGTACCCGGATATACATCTTTGGTCATTCAAGAAGCGCTCAACCAACATACAGACAAAATCATTGTTCCTGTTTCCTTCCTTTTTGTAGATACTTACCGCAAAGCCTTGTGCGACTTCCTGGGTATCAAAGATTTTGAGGTCAAGAAAGAGTACACTGCAATGGATGATTATTTCCAAGACTTATTAGAGCATATTATTGATAATAGCAAACGCCCTATTTATTTCTTCCCAACAGATAGCTATCCCGAAATAGATTCCTTTAAGAAGAATCTATATAATGAGGGACTTGCATTTCGTTATAGTACGAAGCGTTACGATAATATGGCTATTGCAAAACATAATGTCGAAACGAAGTATAACCTGCAATATATCACAGAGCCGAACTTTGTTTACGAAGAACAATGGAAGGGAAGCGAGCGCATTCAACTCAATTATGTAGTTATGCTTGCACCAGTTGTCAAGAGCTACAAGGAAAGCGGTGATACGCTTCACGCTGATCAATTGATGCGATCATTACTATCTGCCGTGGTACAAACATCCTTGCCAGATGAGGAGAAAGTGAAATACATTAATCTCCTAAACGATAAGCAGAAATGATATTCTCATTATTTACAAATTATAAATCAACATCAGACGAACAACTCATGAAGCATGTTCGTCTGATGAACGATGAAAAAGCCTTTAACGAGTTACATCGCCGATATGCGCGATTATTGCAAGGATTTTTCTTTCGCCGATTAGGAGGGGACGAACAACAAGCAGCAGACTTACTACAAGAAACTTTTGTACGAGTGTGGACATCACGTACATCATATTCAGCAAGTCAACCATTCCGTACTTGGCTTTTTTCTGTAGCCTATAATCTATGCAAGAATACCTACCGCAGCAACCAACGTAAACAAGCATATTTAGAGTCATTATCCACTGAAGAACCTATCGAAGAAGAGACGACAACGATTCAACTTGATGCCGTCACCTTTGACCAAGCATTGCAACAAGCACTATCTCGTTTAGACGAATCACAACAGCTATTATTTGAATTACGATTTACGCAAGAATTAACGGTTCCCGAAATAGCAGTAATTATTGGTGTACCAGAAGGAACAGTCAAGTCACGCCTACACACACTAACTAATCATCTACGACTAAAATTAAAAGATTATGAATAATACATTTGAAGATCAACTAACTGCTTCTGCACGCCGTTTGCGTGAAGCGCAAGATGCAAAACTACATGTAGCAGCATCACCAGAAATAACGCATTCGCCAACACACCATCGCAGTCAGTATTGGGGATGGATAACCACTCCCGTTGCCGCCGCAATAGGGTTACTCATTGGTTTGTTTATCAATCACCAAAGTGAGACAAAAAACGATTTTATAGTGCCTGTAGTTGCAGTAGAAACCACTGGCCAAAGCATTCTTGATGATGGTGCAGATTATAGTATGTTCATATCCATGTGAAAGTTGCTATGCCGTTTTTGTGATGTAGCAACAGTGACCGCCTAACGTGTGTATATGTGTGGAATTTATGATACATCTTTGCACCATCTTCGGCACGCGAAAACTTATTTAATACACTACGCGGGAAGCATAGTAAACACTACACTTCCCGCGTTAGCATATATATCAAAGTAACTATTCTTCTGAAATCAAACACCTGCAATCAAATACCAAGTATAGACTGCAAAAGCGATCACCATCAACGCGCCACCTACTCTGCCGATCTTGCCTTTGAAGCCAAAGAGCAACGGGAAAGCTGCCGCGGCAATCATGACGGCATAGTCCACAATCGTGATATCCGCAGAAACCAAAGGCATGACTTGTGAGCTAAGACCCAAGATCAGCAAGATATTGAAGATATTCGAACCGATGATATTGCCCAATGCCAGTTGGGTATTCTTCTTGCATGCTGCCACTACCGAAGCAGCCAACTCTGGCAACGAAGTACCGCAAGCAACCAATGTGAGCGAGATTATAGCATCATCAACGCCCCAAGATTTAGCAATAGCCACTGCATCATCTACAAACATATCGCAGCTCACAATTAATATGCCCAACCCCACAACAACTTTCATAACCGCTTTCCAAACAGGCATCAAACATTGCATCTCCTTGTCATTTGCCCCTTCCGTTAGAGGGGGAATGGGGGTAGACTCTCTTTTGTCGCGAGCTATAGAATACCACATATACCCCGCAAAAATTAACAATAATACGATACCATCTATACGGCTTATCGTGGCAGGTGTGCCATTGAAGAAATTAAGCGCCAATAAGGTCAGCAAGACCGAAACACCAATACACAATGGTATCTCAAAGGTCATATTTTTCTTGTCTATTGCGATTGGGAAGAGCAATGCCGTCAAACCCAAGATACCCAACACATTAAATATATTGGAGCCCACCACATTGCCAATCGCCACATCGGCATTGCCTTTCAGCGCGCCAAAGAAACTGACCACCAACTCAGGCACACTTGTACCAATGCCCACGATAACAGCACCAATCACAAAATCCGATACATGAAAGCGTTTAGCGATAGCTACGCTACCATTTAGCAGCAAATCAGCACCAAACACGATGCCTACCAAAGTCACAATCAAAATAATATATTCCATAATTAATAAGTTTTAGTACGCTCATTTCATTCGCTGTAGCTCACTTCGTTGTAGATCGTTCGCAATGCTCACTGTAGTTCGCTCATTGCATTCGCTGTAGTCTACAGGCGGTCGCTCTACCATCCAATCAACAATTCTCGTGCAAAAGTAGCACAATATTATTATAGAAGTATGAAGATTTTGTTAAGAAATTATTAAATTCTGGAAATATAATTGGACATGTGCATATTTTTTTGTACCTTTGCAGCATTAAATAGATTTGTAGTGAAAGACTTGCGCTATATATTGCTCGTATTGATAATCGGACTATGTGCTTCTGTGCATATGTCCGACCTTTCTGCTCAAGATACAGCATCTTGCCCATCAGCGAGTGCAAGCGCATCATCTTCCGTATTAAATGATATATCAGAGGACTACGCCAAACGTCTTCAGCAACAATACGATTGGACTGATGCCCTCACCTCGTACCAAATCGGTACACGCAGCGAAGATAATCGCTTGCGCACTCGCCGTCAGGAGCGTGTTTCTACATCGTGGCAACTGCGTACCAACATGCAGCAACTATGTGCTGCATTGCGCTACCAAGCCAATAGTATTTCCCACAATATCAAGCGTATAGTGGCACTATCATGCACAACGCCACTTAGTTTACCCACAGAACAAATATCCTTTCCGTTTCATAGTTTTTGGTAGTGATCTAACCTATATCCAATAGGCGCAGCCGTCCAATATCCAATAGGCGGAACGCCGTCCGATAACTATAAGTTTAACTATCAAAACATGAAACAACTATGGATGATTTGACAATGATTCTCCTTGCCCTGGGCATGGTAGCAGTCTTTATGGGTCCTTTCTTTATTATTAGTGCCATCAAAGACCGCAAAGAGGCTAAACAAAAGCAAGAAGAGGAAGAAAAATAACAACAATTTCCCACAAAAGGGTGTGTCACGATACTGACACACCTTTTGTTTGCAATATCGGCAAAAAATATTAATAAATCATTAAATTAAACAATCGGGTTGGTTGATTGAAATATTTTTACTAACTTTGCAGCCGAAACTATATCATCAATATGGCAAAACAACGCATACTCATAGTAGATGATGAAGAGGATATCTGCATGATTCTCTCCTATTCGTTGCAAAAAGCAGGCTACGAAACACTTGTTGCACACTCCGCAGAAGAAGCATTGGGCCTGCTCCAATCGCCTATTGCCAATAGCCCATCACCCATATCCCTCATCCTTCTCGACATTATGATGGACGGCATGTCGGGGTTGGAGATGGCGGAGAAACTTCGCCTTTCACCTAATAGCCTCATCGCCTCATCGCCTAATAGCCCCCAAGGGGCGTCTATTCCTATCATATTCTTAACAGCATTGAGCGACGAAGATACTGTGCTTCAGGGATTTAAGTTAGGCGCAGATGACTATATCAGCAAGCCCTTCCGCATTGCCGAAGTACTGGCACGAGTAGCAGCAGTGCTTCGCAGAACTGCGGAACAAGGAGCCAAGAACCAAGAACAAAGACCTATCAGCAACGACTGCATCGTGTTTGAAGGGATTGTAGTGAACAAAGCCGATATGTCGCTCATGGTGGATGGCGAACATGTAAAAACAACACGCAAAGAGATTGAATTACTCTGCTACCTACTCACCCATCGCGGACAAATCCTATCACGCGATCACTTGCTTAATAATGTGTGGGACAGCAACGGCTATGTACTCGAACGTACCGTAGATGTGCATATCACCCACCTCCGTCGCAAACTTGGGCAGTACGGCAAACGCATTATCACCAAATCTGGTTACGGATACCTCTTCGAAAATTAACCCTCCTACACAACTCTATACAACACTACACCATTCTACACAATGCTACACAACACCATGAACATTTGGATTATCATAGGAATAGGCATTATTGCTATTGTAGGCATCTTTTACGCCTTCTACAAGCAGAAGATTAATAAGGCACGCGAGCAGCAACGATTGACGCTGACGCAGAATATCAGTCACGAACTCAAAACACCTGTAGCGAGTATTCGCGGAGCATTGGAAACTATCCTCATGCACCCCGACATGACCGAAGAACAACGCCGACAATTCATTGAGCGTGCCTATCAGCAATCGGGTCGCCTTGCCAACCTTGTGGAAGATATATCCACTATCAACAAACTCGACACCCAAACCGACTTCTACACTCGCCTACAATTAGACCTTTACACCGTGGTGGAGAATGTGGTGCAAGACCTATCTTTGCGCGCTTCGCAAGCAGGTGCTACCATTACGCACAATATACCTAAACACTTGATTATCTCAGGAAACTATACGCTACTCTACTCCATTTTTCATAATATTGTGGACAACGCCATCAACTATGTAGAGAAAGCAGAGATTAGTATTCAACTCACGAGCCAAGACCCATCAAATCTATATTTCAGTATTACCGACAATGGTCAGGGAGTTCCAAATGAAGCATTGGCACATATCTTTGAGCGTTTCTATCGTGTGGACAAAGGTCGCAGTCGCAAAGCAGGCGGCACTGGCTTAGGACTCTCCATCGTAAAACATGCGGTGATCTTCCATGGAGGAAAAATCACCGCAATCAATCGCCCCGAAGGCGGATTAGAGTTTCAGTTCTCCCTTGCACGTAGAGCAAAATAACCATTGCAACATATGTTTACCTCTTTTCTCATATTCTGCATCGTAGTGCTATTTCTCTGCCCTACTCTTGTATGGCTACTCTGTTGGATTGTGGCACGGCTGTGCCACCACGCCATGCCGTATGCACCTTTTGCCTATACAGGACTTGCACTCGTACTGCTCTTCATGGGCACTATGCTCTATGGTTATTGGTTCGGACGCTTCCAACTGCGTGTGCAACCTACCGCCTACACTTCGACCAAAGTACCTGCTGCTTTTAACAATTACAAGATTGTACATATCAGCGACTTGCACCTATCCTCTTTTGCCGACAATCCTGCATTCCTGCAACGCATAATAGATACCATCAACGCTCAACAACCCGACCTTATCTGTTTTACGGGCGACTTCGTGGGCTTTGGTGTAGAAGAAGCTATTCCGTTCACGGATATGCTCCGCCAACTGCATGCCAAAGATGGTATCACGAGCATACTCGGCAACCACGATTTTGCACTCTACCACCACGGACTAAACGATGAGCAGAAAGAAGAAAAAGTCAACCAACTAACCGCCTACCAACGCGACACGTTAGGTTGGTATCTGCTTCGCAATCAGTCGTATATCATCTCGCGCGACACCGCCCACCTGCAAATCATTGGCGTGGATAATACCTCTTGTCAGGGACAAGGATTTCAGACTATCTCCCAAGGGGATCTGAACGCTGCGCTACAGTTTAGAGGACGCCCTACGGGCTACAGTTTAGAGGCGAAAGGCGATGGGATGCAAATATTGCTAACGCACGACCCATCGCATTGGCGAGGAGAGGTAGTACCTACCACCGACATTCCGCTGACTCTCAGCGGACACACGCATGCAGGACAAGTGCGCCTCTTCGGCTACCCACTCTCTTCCCTCATGTTCACCGAATCAGAGGGCTGGTATCACAATGACGGACAATCCCTCCACATCAATACAGGCCTAGGTTGCACCCTACCCGTTCGCATAGGCGTACCCGCAGAAATAACCGTAATCACATTGCAAAAACAATAATGAACATCCGACCTACGACATATGCCGACATTGATGCCCTTTTGGCTATCTTTGACTATGCTCGTGCGCAGATGGCTGCTGATGGCAATCCTACGCAATGGGGAGATAGTTACCCTACCCGCGAGCAGTTGGAGAACGACATCCAACGCGGCGTGAGTTATGTCATTGAACACAAAGGAGTGCCCTGCGCCACTTTCGTTTTTATCATCGGCGACGACCCTACCTATGCGTATATTGAGGACGGCCAATGGTTAGATGACACCCTACCCTACGGCACTATTCATCGCATCGCCTCTAATGGGCAGCAACGAGGAATCTTCCGCACCGTACTCGACTGGTGCTCAGCACAATGCAGCAATATCCGCATTGACACCCACCAAGCCAATGCCCGCATGATTCACCTCATCGAGCAAAACCACTTCACACGCTGTGGCATTATCTACACACGCGACTCTTCTCCGCGTATTGCATATCAAAAGATATACTAATTCCTACACCTTAATATTATATAGCCAATAATCAAGTAAAATAGCAAAATACCCTCAAAATAGAACTTTTGCTCTTTTTATTTGCATATATGCATTTTTTTTTGTACCTTTGCAGACTGAAACAAAATTAAGTATAAAAAAGAATATTAATCATAAATTTTATTAAAAAAAATGGACAACAAGAAACGTGTTTACACCTTCGGTAATGGTAAAGCAGAAGGTAACGCTCAAATGCGCGAAGTATTGGGCGGTAAAGGCGCAAACCTTGCTGAGATGAACCTTGTGGGCGTACCAGTGCCTCCAGGATTCACAATCACCACTGATGTTTGCAACGAGTACTACCAAGTAGGTCAAGAGAAAATTGTAGAAGTACTGAATGCAGAAGTAACTGCAGCAGTTGCTCACATTGAGAGTTTGATGAACAATAACTTCGGTGATCCTAGCAACCCACTTTTGGTGAGCGTTCGCTCGGGTGCTCGTGCGTCTATGCCAGGTATGATGGATACTATCCTCAACCTTGGTTTGAACGATGAGGTGGCTGCTGGTTTGGCTGCTAAGACCAATAACCCTCACTTCGTTTACGATAGCTACCGCCGTTTCGTACAGATGTACGGTGACGTGGTGCTTGGCATGAAGCCAGTTAACAAAGAGGATATCGACCCATTTGAGGCTATCATCGACGAGGTAAAAGAGATTCGCGGTATCAAGCTTGACAAAGACCTGACCGTAGATGAACTCAAACTCCTCGTGGCTCGCTTCAAAACAGCTATCAAAGAGCAAACAGGTCACGACTTCCCTACCAACCCAGTTGAGCAACTCTGGGGCGCTATTTGCGCTGTGTTCCGCAGTTGGATGAACGAGCGCGCTATCCTCTATCGTAAGATGGAAGGAATTCCAGACGAATGGGGGACAGCCGTTACCGTACAAGCCATGGTATTTGGTAACATGGGCGAGACATCAGCTACAGGTGTATGCTTCAGCCGTGACGCTGCTACTGGTGAGAACCTCTTCAATGGTGAGTACCTCGTAAACGCTCAAGGTGAGGACGTAGTGGCAGGTATCCGTACTCCTCAACAAATCACCATCGAGGGTAGCCGCCGTTGGGCAGCACTCCAAGGTATCAGCGAGGAAGAGCGCGCTAGCAAGTATCCTTCAATGGAAGAGGCAATGCCAGCTATCTACGCTGAGCTTGATGCTATCCAAACCAAGCTGGAGAACCACTACCGCGATATGCAAGATATGGAGTTCACCGTACAAGAGGGCAAGCTCTGGTTCCTCCAAACACGTAACGGTAAACGTACTGGTACTGCGATGGTGAAGATTGCTATGGACCTCGTTCACGAGGGTCTTATCGACGAGAAGACCGCTATCATGCGTTGCGAGCCACAAAAGCTCGACGAACTACTCCACCCTGTATTCGACAAGGCTGCGTTGAAGACCGCTAAGGTAATCACTCAAGGTTTGCCAGCTAGTCCAGGTGCTGCATGTGGTCAAATCGTCTTCCACGCTGACGACGCTCAAGAGTGGCACAAAGATGGCAAGAAAGTCGTTATGGTTCGTATCGAAACCAGCCCAGAGGACCTCGCAGGTATGTCTGCTGCTGAGGGTATCTTGACCGCTCGTGGTGGTATGACCTCTCACGCTGCCGTAGTAGCTCGTGGTATGGGTAAGTGCTGCGTATCTGGTGCAGGTGCTATCGTAGTAGATTACAAGGCTAAGACCTTGACCATCGAAGGTATTACATACAAAGAGGGTGACTACATCTCTATCAACGGTTCTACAGGTCAAGTATATGCAGGTCAAATCCCAACCAAGGCTGCTGAATTGAGCGGCGACTTCAAAGAGCTCATGGACCTCTGCGACAAATATACTCACCTCCAAGTACGTACCAACGCAGATACTCCACACGATGCACAAGTGGCTCGTGACTTCGGCGCTAAGGGTATCGGTTTGACCCGTACCGAGCACATGTTCTTCGAGGATAAGAAAATTGTGGCTATGCGCGAGATGATTCTTTCTAAGACTGCTGAGGGTCGTGAGAAAGCATTGGCAAAACTTCTTCCTTACCAAAAAGCTGACTTCAAGGGTATCCTTGAGGCTATGGATGGCTATCCAGTGAATATCCGTCTGCTTGACCCACCATTGCACGAGTTCGTGCCACACGATGCTGCTGGTCAAGAGGTTATGGCTAAGGAGATGGGCGTAAGCGTACAAGAGATTAAGCAACGTGTTGACTCTCTCGCAGAGAACAACCCAATGCTTGGTCACCGTGGTTGCCGTCTCGGTATCACCTTCCCAGAGATTACCGCTATGCAAACTCGCGCTATCTTGAGTGCTGCTTGCGAGTTGAAGCTTGAGGGTAAGAACCCTATGCCAGAGATTATGGTTCCATTGATTGGTATCCTCTACGAGTTCCACCAACAAAAGGAGATTATCGAGAAAGTAGCTAAGCAAGTATTTGCTGAGTACGGCACAGAGGTAGAGTTCGAGATCGGTACGATGATTGAGATTCCACGTGCTGCTCTTACTGCAGACCGTATCGCTACTGAGGCACAATACTTCTCCTTCGGTACCAACGACTTGACACAGATGACCTTCGGTTATAGCCGTGACGATATTGCTAGCTTCTTGCCAGTATATCTTGAGCAAAAGATTTTGAAGGTTGACCCATTCCAAGTTTTGGATCAAAACGGTGTTGGTCAATTGATTAAGATGGCAGTAGAGAAAGGTCGTGCTGTTCGTCCAGGATTGCGCACTGGTATCTGCGGTGAGCACGGTGGTGAGCCAAGTTCTGTTAAGTTCTGCGCTCGCGTAGGTATGAACTATGCATCTTGCTCTCCATTCCGCGTTCCAATCGCACGCTTGGCTGCTGCTCAAGCTGCTGTAGAAGACGCAGAGTAAGACCACTCTCAATAATAAAAAAAGAGTTGCCCCTTCGGCAACTCTTTTTTTTAATTCCAATACCCTATAGGCGCTATGCGCCGTCCATTATCCCATAGCGCAGCGTCCTCAATTGTCAATTGTCAATTGTCAATTGTTCTATCGGTTGCATTCGACTCTTCTCCAGCCCTCTCACTTGAAAGTCCGTTCGCTTAAAATCAATCTTCTTTAGGTCGATGCAGCGTATATTACTATTGTACATCGTGCGATAGTACAAACGTTGATTTTGCAAGTCTGACACTATCGTTATCTGCGTCGCACTTGGCATGTTGGGCACTTCTTCAGGGTTGCTAAATTGTATTCCAATAGGAATATCAAAATTATTCATCAAATGAAATGCTTGTGCCACAGTCTCTTCTGCGGTTGCCAATGTGGGTGCCGTACTCTGTAGTATGGCTGCACGTACAAATCGGCTTGTGGACGTCATATCGCCGGGTATGCCTTGCAATCCTGTGCCTCCGCTAATGGCTTTCAGTTTCAGCGAACCCATCTCACGCTCTTTTACGGTGCCTGCCATCATGTTTACATAGTTATTCAGATTAGTGATATGCCACGTCAACTCGGGCGAATTGGTCAGCACGCCTAGTGGATTCTCATGTATTTTCACTTCTTCATCCACTATCTCTATCACCACTTGCCTACCCGATGGCTCTGTCACTCTCCAGTGTACGGTAGAGGCACGAGGGTCGGTACCTATCACACGAATTGTTGGCATCAGTGCCACCAGTTCGTCGATGGTAGCACACGAACTCAGCACCCATGCCACAAACTGCATATCGCTCACGCACAACGACTTATCTTCCTCTTTGTATGGCATGTATTTGCCATATTCGGGGAAATAGAATAGCCCAGCACCTAATCCTGCTTCGTTAACGCCTTCCATCACGAATGCATCATCTTCCACGGCTATGCCTACGTAGCCGTAGTTGGCAATAAACTCTTTGCCTTGTGTTGTGCCGTCAGGCAGAAACGATGTTTGTTTCTGTCCTCGTGGTACTACCACAAACATCGCATTTAGTGGTGTAGCAGCCCATTCGATGCTGCGTGCTGTGATGGGTTGATTACTTTGTGTGTGCAGTGTGATACCTGTACACGCTTTTGCTTCGGGCAACGCCATTGCCCATGTCATCAGAGCGATGACTAAGATGTTTCCTTTCATAGTTTTACGTTTTTGGTTTAATATCTTCAATCCCTCCCCTGACAATGGAGGCGAGTTGTAGTTAACTGTTAATTGTCAAATGTCAAATCCCGTGCCAAACCCTTTCTCATTGAACCAGTAGCCGCTACGCGGCATCCAATAGGCGGCACGCCTTCCTATAACCTTAAAGAGGGTATTCCCTACCTAAATGCTCTCTTTTTAATTTTCTTTATCCATTACTCCCGAATAGTATTCGGGTACTTTTTCGAAAAAAGCACATTTATTAAGATTCCTTTCCCTTGTACCTTGTATATATGCTCCGTGTTAATAACCAAGAACGAACCAAAGACAAACCAAGGACGACCAAAGAACTCTAACTAAAACTGACTAAACCTAAAAAAGGTTGACTTAATTACTGAAATGGTTGCATCATCAGTTTCTAAACAATGTGCAATCTTTCTCTCTCAAGTAGCCACCGATGGACATCGCAGTGATAACGAAGTGCTTTCGAAGGGTACAATCAGCCAAATTTCGCCCACAAATAGGGCACATTTAGGCGACAGATGTGCTCATTTGTTCTATGCTTGCGCTGATTCCTCAGAGTGGGGACTCTTCGGGCGCTGCGCTCGGAGTGCGTTCCGTCGCACTCCTTCAGGTCGCGTAGCCCGAAGAGAACTTGCAGTATGCCCATAATTTGCCACAAAAGTGGCTTCCGAAAGCCTCCGAAAGCCACAGAAAGCCCATAGATGTCCTATAGATCTCCTATCGTGGTCCCGAAATTGCTTATACAAATTCGGGACTATTTTTATTCTATGCTTACCAGCAACTTGTTATCCGTGAAAATCGCCGAACTATAGTTCGGCGATTGTTTCGCGGAGTACTTCAGCCACCGTTGGGTGTGGGAAGACAACTTGCTTGAATTCGGCAACTGTATAACCCATTCTGACAGCGAAACTAGCAGCTGCCACGAACTCGGAGCATGGGTTGCCAATCATATGTACGCCCATAACGGTCTTGCTGCGTTTATCTACAATCACTTTGCAGAGTCCCATCTCACCTTCGTTTTCAGCCACAAAACGTCCTGAATAAGTCATTGGAAGTTGGTGCACTTCGTATGGTACAAATGGCTCGTCGGTGGACATAGATGGCGCGAAGTCGCCCTCGTGTATCTCATTAAGATCCTTCTCAGTCAATCCAACGCATGCAATCTCGGGATTGGTATAAACTACGCTAGGAATAGCGTTGTAGGCAATGCGTTGGAGAGGCAACTGCTTGAGCATACGACCTACTGCCACTTCTGCTTGACGGCTTGCCACATGCGCGAGCATAATCTTGCCCGTAACATCACCTGCGGCATAGACATTCTTAAGGTTGGTGCGCATGAACTCATCCACCACAATACCTCCACGATGTATCTCAATATCAGTGAGCGCTTCGAGTCCCTGCATATTGGCGCGTCTGCCTACTGATACAAGGATATGCTCTGCCTCGTATTCGCCATTGGTGGTCACTACCCTATTGCCCTGCACTTCGGTCACCTTAGTGTCGGTTAGGATTTGAATACCTGCTTTGCGGTATTTCTCAAGGAGTATGTTGACAATCTCTTGATCGAGGTTGGGCAGGATAGTAGGCATGGCTTCGATGACGGTGACAGGTACGCCGAGCTCATGGTACAAGGTAGCAAACTCCATACCAATCACTCCACCGCCTACGATAATCATAGATGATGGTAGCTGCTTGCTGTCCAATGCATCAGTAGAATCCCATACGGCAGGATTGTCCTTGATACCTGGAATAGGAGGAACGAAATTGGTTGAGCCCGTGCAAATCAGTAGGTTGTCTGCTTCGTACTGCTCCTCGCCACAAGCGATAATGACTTGGTCATCGGTGCGACTAAGGACAGAAGCTGCTCCCATAATGACGGTGCAATGCTCGTTGTTGAGCTTTTGCTTGATACCAGCCACGAGTTTGCGCACTACTTTGGTCTTGCGTTGCACGATCTTGGTATAATCAAAAGCGACTCCCTCTGCCTTGACGCCATACTTATCCGCATGAGTAGCGTTGTAGTACTGCTTGGCACTATAGAGTAGCGTCTTGGTGGGGATACATCCTACATTGAGGCATGTGCCACCTAATGCGTTCTGCTCGAAGATAATGACATCTTTACCAGCTTTAGAAGCTATTTCTGCGGCAGTATATCCTGCAGGACCACCGCCAATAATTGCGAGGAAGTATTTCATATTTGTGGTTCAAAATTGTTCAATATTGTTGCCGAGGGTATTATAAATTTGACCATTGTGTATGATTAGCAATTGTCCGTTGCGAATAATCTTGCGTATCGAATTATTGACATTAGGTGTCGTTAATAAAGTAGCAGGTCCATCATCGCAATGGGTGAGGTAATTGGTGTAAGTAGCCTTTGCACCACCTAAATACAACGAAATGGCATTGATTCCAACTCCGTAACTTGCCGTACCGTTTATGCCAGTGAAGGTTACAGATTGGCTGCCCGTTAGTTCAGGTGCTGACCATACGTAGCGCTGTATGCTGTTGGTCTCAGCAGAGAGTGTACCAAGTGAATTACCATTAACAGAGATAGATACAGTAGTTTTGCTTTGATAACTACGTATATTCATTGCAATAGAATCGAGTGTTTGTAGGTCAATCACAGGCGAAGTGATGGATGCATCTTTAACGAGTAACCAGTATGCGCCGTCGGTATTATTGGACTTTTGCTTGAGGTTGGTGAGTGTCCAATCTGTAGAATCTGCTTTATTGAGCGTTATGGTTTGTCCGATAATTTCTGAGGTTGTTTTCTGTGCGAAGACTGCGTAGTAAGCAGTGTTGGTATTGATCGCAGGAAAATCAGCGACTTTAGTATATAAAATAATAGGCGCATCAGCACTGACCTCCGTCATAGGGCTGTCGGTCCAACCCATGAAAGTAGAACTGGTTGCACTGCATGAAGAAGGAGCTCCGGGCAAGTTTTTCACTTTGCTACCATGGAGATGGTATGTGCAATCGTATTGTGTGTCACCGACCATCCATAAGATGGTATCTAATTGCATATCTTGCACTTCGCCCAAATAACCTTTGCTAACCCCCAGTTCGAAAAGTTCGTCTGTAGAACAAAGCAGTTGATCAAAATCCAGTACTTGTCCTGACTTCTCACCCCAAATGAACTCAGCGAGATAAGGATAGTCAATGAATGGATTGCGATTGCCTTGTGTCTTCTGGATACCATTGTTGCGATCCACCTCTTTTTGCGACACAGGGTCTTGGCGGTGCCAACTGAGCATCAGAGCCAGTCCATAGTCAGTAAAACCATAGTTATTCTCTGGACCATAGTGTGTATCTGCATCGATAGTAGCATCGAAAATCACATTTCCTAATTCGTTTTTATTGAATGCCCATTCGCCTGCCCACTTGACCATCGTGCCGAAATAACTACGTGCGATGTCGCCTTTGTATTCGTCAGCAGGTTCCAACACATTGGTGCTCACTGTTATTGTTCCCTCTACATACGCTCCTGCTATGCTATTAGTAACAGACTTCGTGGTAACAGGCGTACCATACTTGGTGCCATTGCCAGAGGTGTTTGCAGCAGTAAGCACTTCGCCATACGGACGATTACCACGGCGACTATTCATGCCATAGCTGGCAGGATAAATATGGAAGATGTCTGAGCCAGGAGTATTCTTCATGCTCGAACTTGCTTTATTTCCATGCAAATCATATAAATCCTCATTGCTTTTTTTTCCAAACCACGATTGGCACATGGCATGTTCGCGGTTGTAGCCTTTGCATTCTCCTGTTTGGCTCGTATTGGATGTGCGATCTTTTTCGTACTCGAAGTTGCAATCGCTATATATCTCCCAGATTAGTCCATCAGGACGAATATCAGTGTATTTGAATGCAAGCCATACGCTGTCATAGCGGAAGTCAGTAGTTCGGTAGCCTATCTTAGCCACTTGTTGGATCGCCGATAAAAGTTCTTTGCCACTTGTGCCATCAATAGAGGCATAGTATGCAGGCAATGAATCGGCAGGGGTGACATGGCAATTGAAAGCAAAGGATTGTCCAATTGCAAAGATGGAAATGAGAAGAAGAGAAAGATGTTTCATAATGTTGAATTAGGAATGTTGTGTTAGGAATATACGCACAGCCGATGCAACCATATCAGCACATGGTCGCTTCTGGTAGTATGCTTCGGTACGCGCTTCAGGTTGGGGATCTTGCGGCTTGGGTGCGATACCAAGCAACTCAGCGCAAATCAAACTACCATTCTCGGCTTTGAATTGTGCTGCAAGATCTTGTACCAAAGCGTAGTTTTGCTTTTTGCCATCAGCATCATGAGGTATAGCACTGCCGTTGTGCAAGCCCGCCAATAGGAACATACCACATGCTGCTCCACATGTTTGGCGCATGCGCCCTATCCCACCACCAAAAGAAGCCGATAGGCGCAATGCCAATGCCTCATCATTGATGCCATACAGATCGGCACACGCAGCAAAGACGGATTGGCTACAGTTGAATCCCTGCTTGAAGAGCGCTACGGCTTTATCAACTCTTTGTTGTATCTCTTGTTCGGTCATCGTATAAAACTGGTTTTGAGTTTCTTATCTTCGGCTGTAGGGATATGTTCGCGGTTGAGGTCGCGTAGCATCCAAGCCATATTGCGCGCGAGTGTACGCATAGTCTGCAATCCCTCGAGATCCTGTAATGCTTCGCCAGCAGCAGCACCGTGAACACTATTCCAGTATTGGGATGGCACGACGGGCATATTGTTGATGGTGAAGTACTTGTTGAGTCGGTCGAAGGTAGCACTTGCTCCACCCCTTCTGCATACAGCCACAGCAGCCGCTGGCTTATAAGCCATAAGGGCGCCACTGGAATAGAAGAGGCGGTCGAGCAATGCGCAGAGCGAGCCATTAGGACCTGCATAATAGACTGGTGACCCAACGACAAGACCGTCGATGCCCTCTTCCACGATAGCACGAAGTTGGTCGTAGAGAGGATCGGAAAAAGCACACAAGGAGTTGAACTTCCTGCATGCACCACAAGCGACACAGCCACGAATAGGCTGATTACCAATATGAACCGTCAAGGTGGTAATGCCTTCGGATTCGAGCGTTTTAGCCACTTCGGCAAGCGCAATGCTCGTATTGCCCTTTGCACGGGGGCTACCGTTGATTAATAGTACGCGCATAATGATAGACCCGATAAGTTGGGTTTCGGGTGCAAAGGTAATGAAAATTTACTTAATATGCAATTTTTTTATAAAAAAAATATTGGAGGTATTGGTTTAGCGGGCGGAAGGGCGGCTAGTGATGACTGCAAACAACAAAATAATCAATGCAAGCACCAATGGTTCTATGTAAAGAATCATGCCCGATTGCCCCATAAAAACTGATTGATAGTAAGTGATGAGGCAAGAAAGAGTGAGGATAATCAAGAAAACTGTAATAGACGTAGGTAGCACATAACGCTGCTTACGCCTATCCCAACGACCAGATAGGAAAACAATCAGGTAGTCAAATAGCACATCTGCCGCCAAAAGAACTAATATCCAACCATATTCATACGAAAGATTCGTCAGGAAAATATCCAATAGCAACAAAGATACGAAAGCAACAAATCCGATGACCAACAGCGCCTGAATCAACCAAAAGGTATGGATGCGCATCAATTTTGTCCAAAGATATGATATGCGTAACATAGTTGTAGGTTGGTTTTTAAGGGTTTGAGGTTTAATGGCACGAGCCTATAATAAAAATCGCTGCAAAATTACAGCGATTAATTCAAGTATGCAAAATGCAACAATATTGTTGCTAATTTTCGTATGTTTAGGTGCAGTTTTTGAAAATATTGTTAATATGCTTCGAACCCTACCCCACTTCTACATCGGGGTTAATCTTGCGAATGAGGCCCTTGAGTACATCGCCAGGACCGAACTCATAGAAATGTGTCGCTCCGTCAGCAATCATTTGCTGCACGCTCTGCGTCCAACGAACAGGAGCAGTGAGTTGCTCTAAGACCTGCTTTTGAATCAGCTTTGGATCAGTTTCCGCCTTTGCACTCACATTTTGATACACCGCGCACGCGGGCGTACGGAAAGTTGTTTGCATAATAGCTTGTTGTAGTCGTTCAGCCGCAGGCTGCATGAGCGGTGAGTGGAAAGCGCCTCCTACTGGCAATTTCAGTGCACGCTTAGCACCCGCTTCCTTCAGAGCCTTGCACGCCATCTCCACGCCACTTATAGAACCAGAAATAACCACCTGACCAGGGCAATTGAAGTTGGCAGCAACCACGGTATCATCAATATTCTCGCATACTTCCACAACTTTCTCGTCTGCCAATGCCAAGACAGCTGCCATAGCACCTGGTTGCAGTTCGCATGCCTCTTGCATGGCTTGTGCACGTTGGCTGACCAAACGCAAACCATCCTCCCAACTGATGGCTTCTGCTGCTACCAAAGCAGAGAACTCACCCAAACTGTGACCTGCCACCATGTTAGGTCGTAGCGTAGTCATCAAGCGACCAGCTACAATGGAATGAAGAAATATAGCAGGTTGCGTAACGCGTGTTTGGCGCAATTCTTCGTCTGTGCCTTCAAACATAACGTCAGTAAGCGAAAAACCAAGGATATCATTGGCACGCAACATCATCGTGCGTGCTTCTGGATATGCGTCATAAAGGTCTTTGCCCATACCCGAGAATTGGGCTCCCTGACCAGGGAATACAAATGCAGTCATACGATTATAATTGAAATTGGGTACAAAGGTAATACTTTTTTTCGAGATATGCAAATCATAACTGTTTCCAAAGTGCATAATCAGTGAAAAGCTGTTCTCCCGTGACCGTTTTAAGAAACACCTTGGAAGAATCAATAGCGATGTGATACATACTTTTGTCTTTGGAATCGATGGGGAGATAGAAGTTCACATCTTGCTCATCAATATGATGCATAATCAAGGTGCGGATACGTGCGATATAACCTCGTATATTCTGTATATCTTCCAAATACGAACGTTCAGCGATTGGAGTATCGCGAAATAGATTGCAAATCGTATGATAGGTGCGACCCAACCGTTGCACCTCTTTGTCAGACAACGGATGATGCTGGCCTGCTTTGACCAATCCGCAATGGTGCGTACAAAGCGTTTGGTGGAGAATGAAGACATATGTAGCCAATTGCGTAGCACTCATCTGTACCTCTATGCCTCGCATCCATATACGTCGCGCAGGAATATCAATCAGTATCTTATTTTCTTCGCCATTGGTATGATGGCGTGCCAAGAAATCAAAGAGTTGCTTGTAGAATCCATGATAGTGAAAGAGGGGCTTTCCTCGTTTCGGGCGATGATATTCAGGTTCGGTGATAAACGTCTCGTATTGGTCCAAGAAGCGTCGCACCTCGTTGAGCACGCAATTTGGTTCATCATCCAGCCGAATAGTAAGGAAATTGATAAAATACGTATCTTGCAAAGCAGGCGTAGATGCAGGCACATGCGATGTTCCTACATTGATTAGCAACGATGGCTCAATGTCATAAAAATGATTTTGATGCGATGAATTGCCTAAATAGTCTCGCGTAAAACTCTCGGTAGTGAATTTAGTTAAGCGGTCATACAATGTATTGAGCATATCAGCAGAAATGCGCGGATTCATATAGCGAATAATGTCGCATAGGTAGTCACGATCCATTTCGCATAAAGATTGAGCAATTTTAGGAAAATAGATAAACTCAAACTTCCATAAATGCAACAGATTAGAAATCGTTTCATATTGTTGCTGAATCTCTTCATTGATAGCTGGCATGTAATCGCTTTCGATATACATAACGTATTTTTCGATATTTTGCCAACCTTTCATCAAGGAGGATAGCAGATGGTACTTACCCTCGTTATCATTGAGCATCAACGACAATGTCAGAAGCAACAATGCTTCGCGTGCTACGCATGAATTATCGGAATATGCAGCTTTCTGTAGGATTGAGTAGATTTTCTTCTGTTCGCTAGGCGTCATCTTTTTGATGTATGCCACAGCTTCTGCTTGTGGGATAAATTGCGCTTCGTATAGTTCGTCTTGCGAAATATCGAATGAACTAACAATTTGATTGTAAAGTGTAATCTCCTCTCTACATATCACATCATCAGATTTGATGAGGTCTGAAATCAGACGTGCAATCGCTATTTTCTGGTGGTGTCGCATAATGTAAAAATGATTAAGAACATGATTCCTGTGGCAAAAATAGTGTATTTTTTTGAATTGAGCAAAAAAAGATGCAAAAAAATAGCCATTTATGCTAAAAAACATAAATGGCTACTCATAATATACTCAGTTTGAGTATTACTCAGCCATCAACAGCTCCATGATGGTGCAAGCAGACTTAGCTACTGGGCTACCAGGGCCAAAGATTGCAGCCACACCTGCCTTGTAGAGGTAGTCATAGTCTTGCGCTGGGATTACACCACCTGCGATAACCATGATATCCTCGCGGCCGAGCTTCTTGAGCTCCTCAATCACTTGTGGTACAAGAGTCTTGTGACCAGCAGCGAGTGAAGATACACCAAGAACGTGAACGTCGTTCTCAACAGCTTGTTTAGCTGCCTCAGCAGGAGTTTGGAACAATGGACCCATATCTACGTCGAAACCGCAGTCAGCGTAGCCTGTAGCTACTACCTTTGCACCACGGTCGTGACCGTCTTGACCCATCTTAGCAATCATGATACGAGGTTGACGACCCTCTTTCTTAGCAAATTCTGCTGTGAGTTCTTGTGCCTTAACGAAGAACTCGTCATTCTTAGTTCCTGATGCGTACACGCCTGAAATAGTTCTAATAGTTGCTGAATAGCGACCAACCACTTTCTCGCAAGCGTCAGAGATCTCGCCCAATGATGCACGGAGACCTGCTGCCTTAACTGCCAAAGCGAGCAAGTTGTTAGAGCATTTTTTACCATCTGCCCACTCTTGTACAGTAGCAGTAATCTCTGCCAACGCAGCTTGCACAGCTGCCTCATCGCGGTGAGCGCGGAGCTCTTGCAAACGAGCCACTTGCTCCTCACGAACAGCAGTGTTGTCGATCTCAAGAATATCGATTGGATCCTCGTGAGCCAAGCGGTGCTCGTTCACGCCGATAATCTTTTGCTCGCCAGAGTCGATGCGTGCTTGTGTGCGCGCAGCAGCCTCCTCGATACGCATTTTTGGAATACCGGTCTCAATAGCAGCAGCCATACCGCCGAGCTTCTCAATCTCTTGGATGTGTGCCCAAGCCTTGTCAGCGAGCTCTTGAGTGAGTTGCTCAACGTAGTAAGAACCTGCCCATGGGTCGATGGCCTTACATACCTTAGTCTCCTCTTGGATATAGATCTGTGTGTTACGAGCGATACGAGCAGAGAAGTCAGTTGGCAATGCGATAGCCTCGTCCAGTGCGTTGGTGTGCAATGATTGGGTGTGACCCAACGCTGCACCCATGGCCTCGATACAGGTACGACCTACGTTGTTGAATGGATCTTGCTCGGTGAGTGACCAACCAGATGTTTGGCAGTGAGTACGCAATGCCATAGATTTTGGGTTCTTTGCACCGAAAGACTTCACGATCTTTGCCCACAACATACGACCTGCACGCATCTTAGCAATCTCCATGAAGTGGTTCATACCGATAGCCCAGAAGAATGACAAGCGTGGAGCGAAGGTATCTACGTCCATACCTGCATTCACACCAGCGCGGAGGTACTCCATACCGTCAGCCAAGGTGTAAGCCAACTCAATATCTGCGGTAGCACCTGCCTCTTGCATGTGGTAACCAGAGATAGAGATAGAGTTGAACTTAGGCATGTTTTGTGAAGTATATTCGAAGATATCAGCGATAATCTTCATAGAGAACTTAGGAGGATAGATATAGGTGTTACGCACCATGAACTCTTTGAGGATATCGTTTTGGATTGTACCAGCCATCTCTTCGAGTTTCGCGCCTTGCTCCAAACCTGCGTTGATGTAGAACGCCAAGATAGGAAGAACGGCACCGTTCATAGTCATAGACACAGACATCTTGTTCAATGGAATTCCAGCGAACAACACTTTCATGTCCTCGAGTGAGCAGATACTTACACCTGCTTTACCCACGTCACCTACCACGCGCATGTTGTCGGCGTTGTAACCACGGTGAGTTGGGAGGTCGAATGCTACAGACAGACCTTTTTGACCAGAAGCCAAGTTACGGCGATAGAACGCGTTAGACTCCTCTGCAGTAGAGAAACCTGCGTATTGGCGGATAGTCCAAGGGCGGAGAGGATACATTGCGCTATAGGGGCCACGCAAAAATGGTGGGATACCTGAAGCGTAGTTGAGGTGTTCCATACCCTCGAGGTCTTCTTTGGTATAAACTGGCTTAACATCAATGAGTTCAGGTGTTTTCCAGTTAGCTTCATTGGCTCCTTCTACATGCGAAGCAGCCACTTTCTTGATATCAATATCTTTAAAATTTGGTTTCATAATCGCATTATTTATTTAGAAGTTGAGCATTGAATTTCTTAAGTGTCTCGAGTACGTTTACGCGAACGTGGATAAAGTTCTCTATACCGAGTTTTTGCAAGTCTTCCATGCAAGCAGGAGCACCAGCCACGATAAAGAGTTCTTTTGCATCCTCAAGTTGCAACCATGCTTGTGGAGCGTATGTTGCATACTCGTCGTCGCTTGAGCAGAGCACGATTATATCTGCTTTTGCTTTGCGAGCGGCCTTGATACCTTCAGCTACAGATTTGAAGCCATTGTTGTCGATTACTTTGTAACCAGCGCATGCGAGGAAGTTGCAAGAGAATTGTGCACGAGCAATACGCATTGCCAAGTTACCGATGGTGAGCATGAATGCCACTGGTTGTTTCTTAGCACCTTCGGTCTCCAGACGCAAGGTCTCAAACTCCTCAGCAGCGCGAGCCACTGGCAAGGTAGCGATAGCACCTTCTGGTTTGGTCTTGCAGCAACCGCAACCACAACCTGTCTCTTTGATCTTCTTGCCTGCCTTCTCGGTGAAGTTAGGGAATTGGTTAGAGCCCAGCAACACCTCTTTGCGTTTAGCCACATCAGCCAAACGAGTTTTGAGGTTAGCTGCCATTGCCTCTTGTACCTTACCTGCGGCTACCATCTCGTACATACCGCCTTGCTCTTGGATAGCGAGGAATTGCTTCCATGCCTCAGCTGCGATAGCGTTGGTCAAGTTCTCGATGTAGTATGAACCAGCAGCTGGGTCAACCACCTTGTCGAAGTGTGACTCCTCTTTCAGTAGGAGTTGTTGGTTACGTGCGATACGCTCTGCGAACTCGGTAGGTACCTCGTAGGTAGCGTCGAATGGAGTAACCACGATCTCATCCACACCTGCCAATGCAGCAGACATAGTCTCTGTTTGTGTACGAAGCATATTTACGTATGCATCGAAGATGGTCATGTTGAAGCGGCTTGTTTCTGCGCAAACATTCATCTTCGCAGCGTCTTTCAATGCAGCAGTGAAGATAGGAGCTTTGTATGCCTCTACGATCTTTGCCCACAACAGACGTGCAGCACGGAATTTAGCCAACTCCATAAAGTAGTTACCGCCGATACCCATGTTGAAGCGAATCTCACGAGCAGCCAAGTAGTTTGGCAAACCTGCCTCGGTCATCATGGTCATGTATTCAGCACCCCAAGCCAATGCGTAAGCCAACTCTTGAGCGCAGTATGCACCTGAGTTGTTCAGGATTACTGAGTTCACACCTACCACGCGGAAGTTCACCAATGTCTTAGCAGCTTTCACGGTAGCCACGATTTTCTCTGCTACTTTCTCACGGCTTAGTGGTTTGCCTTTGAGCAGCATGTTCTTGATTGGGTCCACATTGATAGTACCTGTCACTGCTTTGAAGTCATATCCGCTACGTCCTACGAGGCGAACCAAGATGTTTGCCAATTGAGGAGCTTTGCAAGCGCATACGCTAAAGTTCAGTGCTACTTTGTCGAGTTGGATACCCTCAAGCAATGTCTTGATGTAGCGATAGGTAAGTTTCTCTGCGTTCAAGCAGATGCCCAACGAGTTCACACCTTTGCTCAATACGTCCAACGCTTTTGCATTCGCTTTGCGAGCGTTTTTGCAAGCGCAGATGTTTTGGCGGATAGCCCACTCATTGTTGGTTTTGGTACCACGCACGTAAGGGAATTGACCTGGTGCAGATACAGTAGTTTTCAGACCTTTGAGGTCTTCTTGACGGTAGAAAGGCTGTACGTTGAAGCCTTCTGTGGTGCGCCATACGAGTTTTTTGTCGAAATCGGCGCCCTTGAGGTCAGCTACGATTTTCTCCTTCCATGCTTTGGTAGAGATGGCGGGAAACTCGGCTAACATGTTCAATTTTTCTTCTGCCATGATTTTAGAAAAGTTAGTATTATGTTTATTTTAATGTTAATTTTCTATTTTCGTATGATTTGATAGATAGAGGAATTATCCGTTCATACTCTTCGTTGCCAAAGAGAGGAGAGGTGATAATCATATCTGCTGTTGTACGATTGGTTGCAAATGCTATGTTGTACAATGATGCCAATCGTGTTAGTGCTCCCACATCTTGTTGGTGTCCTTGCGTAATGAGGTTATCGCAAAAGAATATCAGCGCATCCAATTTCCCTTCGGCAATCATTGCACCTATTTGTTGATCTCCGCCCAGTGGTCCAGACTTCAGCAGAGTAATATCTTTGAGGGGATACTCGGTGTTTTCTGAATCTTCAGGAATAGCAGCAAGGAGACTACCGGTTGTACCTGTTGCAAATAAATTATGATGTTTGAGAATACACGAATTAAAGGTACACCATTTCACCAATTCTTGTTTTCTGGCATCATGAGCAACCAAAGCGATATTCAATTTTTTCATAATCAATCTTTGTTATAATCCTTGTCTTTGTTCTCAATTCTTGATTTTTAGCTTCAAGACATGTTTTTTAGCAGTTTTTCTGTGCATATTCGCCTGCCATTAGCGCGAAACGCACAATTTCGGTGCAAAGTTACTACAAAAAATGCACATACGCAAGAAAACGAACACTTTTTTTGAAAAAAGATAGATTTTATCTATCATTTGAACTATTACCTATGCGCTCGACGGGAGTTTACTCACTAGTAATCTACCATCAACCAATTACAGCGAAGCGAACTACCAACTACAGCTCGCCCTGCGAGCGATCTATTATCCCCCGCTACCAACTCGCTATCAACTACGGTAGATATACGGTTGATATACGGTACATACACGGTAGATACACGGTATATTAGTATATTCACACCGTAGGAATACCGTATCTATCAAATATTTACATAAAAACAGTAAAAAACTATACAAAAACTTGCATATCTCGCAAATTTTCCGTACCTTTGCACCCATAATTACTAATCCTTATCCCCTCCGACGGCAAGGAGGAGTCTCCCTCTGAAAACATCCGAGAGTTTCGTGAACTCGAGGATAGAGTGGAGGCATCGAGCGCCCTAACAACGACGTCGTCGTTGGTCAATGCGTGAGATTGCCGAACACGATGGCACGCACTACTCTCTCTCATCCTTTCGACTCCATGTCGGGCAAACTCGCTTCTAAAGAAAAGATTGTTATGCGCACTCGCAATGGTCGCACGCATGCTTATGCGATCAAACATCCGTATAAAGGTCCTATTGCGCCCGAACGCCAACGCACTATCACGGCTTTCAAGGACGCGGTCAACCAAACCACGGTCATCTTGAACACCCCCGAACTCCGTTCCGAGTGGGAGGAGAAATACGCTGCCTACCGCAAGAAAGCTGACCGCTATCCCAACACTCACCCCAATCCCTACACCACTCTCCGCGGTTTCATCATCGGCTCCCTCATCCACGCCTCTAAATAACACCTTGTGCATCTTTGTCCATTATCCCGAATGTATTCGGGCTATCCCCGCCTTTACACCTTACACTCTACACTAGAAAAATCGCCCCAAAATGCGATTTTTCTTGCACATCTCAAAAAAAAAGTGTATCTTTGCAGGCAGAATTGTAAATTGCATAGAAAATCATGTCAGAAGAACTATTGAATAGCACATCACCAATAAGCATAGAATCAATCTATGCTGCTATTCGTGATAACGGATTTTCAGAGCAAACAACACAAATTATTGATAATTTCACAAACGACATACTCAATGGAAAAACAAACCTTACTCAATTCAATCAAGCGGAGCATGCAGGTCTCTGCTGCGCAGGTGAGATGCTCATTGGGGCGTACATCGTCAGCTGCTACGCGCGAACAAGCCTTGAAGCAAGTGCAAATGCTTCAGCAAGCCAAATTAGCCCAGGAAATTGGGAGATAGACGAACTTCAAGAGAAACTGGTTCGTCGATGGGCAGAAGTCAGAGGTATATGGTTCGATAATGCCGAAAAGGATATCGAAGCGGAATACGGTCCGATGATTGCCCAAGGAGCAGAAGCGAAAGTCTATTACCAAAATGGCGACACCTCTGTCATCAAGCTTCGCACATCCATCTATGCCACATTGGGCAGAGCATTAGAATCTATCGTATTGCACAATGCACTTTTTGCGGAAACGCCTATGAATGTGATTGGCTTTACACGCGATTCCGATGGAATGTTCCGTATTATTTGTACGCAGCCCTATGTTACTTGCAAACGATTAGCTACCAAGCAAGAGATAGATCTCATGGTTGCTCAAAAAGGCTTTCGTGATAACGGAGATGGACGAGGCGTAAATTATATTGGAGAACGCTTACACTTAGAAGATATGCACCCTGCAAATGTGTTTATTGATGCTGTTTCCGACACTCCTATTTGTATTGATTGCATCGTAAAATTTATTAGAAAATAAAATACTAACCCCATAAATTATTTATAACTCATCACCCATAGTTTATAGTTAATCCGCAACGATCCGTTGCCCGACATATTTAATATAGCGTTATAAGCCCAGACTTGATACCCTGAAACTTCGACACTTTTAGGAAATCAAAATCATTCAAGCACAGCCTATGAACGCTCACGCTTTTGGCGTGGGCTTTTGTGCATAATTTGAATGATTTAGGTAGTCGAAGACCTCAGAGTATCAAATTAAAGCGAACGAAAGTTCACGCTTTTTCGTATATATTAATGGATTCAAAATCAAACAACAAATCAAATTATTCATAAACGGAGCATGCCGAAAATCCGACAAAGAGTAGGCAGAATAAAATTTAATATTATGAGAAAAACAAATTTAGTTTATTTAGTAACTGCTTGTTTTGCCCTTCTACTACCATCATGTGGCACTTATTACGATTACATCCAAATGTTATCTGCAAAGCCTATTAATCAGTCATCTTCAATTTCTCAAGTAAATGGTGGATTATTGTATGAAGATGATAATTGTGCTGTATTTTACAAATTTTGGAGCGATGGTGGTGATGCTGGTTTTGAATTTTATAACAAAACTGATAAAATCATTTATTTAGATTTAAGTAAGACCTTCTTTATTAAAAATGGAATAGCATATGATTATTATCAAGATCAGACAGTAACGGAAACCGAAAGTTCTAACGCCTCTATTTCTCATACCAAAGGATACAACCTTTCTGCAACTCGCTCATATTCAGCATCTATTTCGCAATATTACGCAGGAAACTTTGGTATAAATCCATTAACTCAGTATGACCCAATGGCATCTAGTGCTACACTTGGAGCATCAAAGTCTTATGGCGCAATGCTATTTGGAGCTTCAACCGCAACATCAATGATAGGACATTCTACTAGCATTTCTACCTCTAACACCCCTATCTTAGCGATACCTCCTAAATCTTCTAAATTTGTTAATAACTTCTCTATTATCTCAAATGAGATTATTAGTTGTGACTTAAAATATTACCCTGAAGAGTCTGATAAAATAACTTATTCAGAATTGACAACTCCTATGACATTTGGTAACTATATAACATTCAAGATTGGCGAAGATTCACAGTTACAAAGTATTGAAAATGAATTCTATATTTGCGAAATCGCGAATTATGTTAAACAAGATATTACAGAATATGTAGAACGAGAAAAAATATGTGAAAATATTTTGACTCCTAAAGAAATTCAAGCGCAAAAGTATCAGCCTATCGTTTATGATGCATATATTACAGTTGGAGATGAGACCTCTTTTTATAAAACATATAGGGTTTTGAGCCAAAGCAGATTATATAAAAGAAAACCTACTAATTTATATTGGAATTCTACTTATAAGGGCTATACAAAAAGTGAAGGTAATTCTTTTACATTTATAGTCCCAACTTCAAAAAAGTAAAGTCTTTTTAAATTTCTTTCCTCATACTCTTGCGCTATTTTTGTAACTGTGGTGGGGAATCTTCGGGCACTACACCTAGAATGCGTTCTGTAGCATTCCTTCCTGCCCCGAAACGAATAGGAAACCATCGGCACAACTTTCAGCACGCGCAACTTCTTTTCAAAACAACACACTCACGCGGGAAGCCTAGTAAACATTACACTTCCCGCGTGCTGTATATCTCATATTCCTTTTCTTTCTCCCTTCCCCTCGAATCCTATTCGAGCCTCTAGTGTGGCTAGAACTCCTAGTGCTACTATCTCTCCCGCCACTGGTCTAGTGCTCAGCGGGGTCCCCGATAACGCTCGTGGCGTTATGGGGTGCTCTTAAACTGTAGCTCGCCACGCGAGCGTCCTCTAAACTGAAAATGGCGAAAAAGTCGCCATTTTCTTGCATATATTCCGAAAAAGCACTACCTTTGCAGCATTAATTCTTTCTATCATGACCGAAAAAGAAAAAATGCAACAGCAGATGCTGTACGATGCGAACTACGATACCAAACTCATTCGCGAGCGTCAAATAGCCAAAGACTTGTGCTACCAGTTCAACCAACTACGCCCTTCTGACGAAGCCAACCAACAGCAGATTCTCAGCCAACTATTAGGCAAGAAATCCGACAATTGCTGCATTCAGGCACCTTTCTGGTGCGATTATGGCTACAATATCGAAGTAGGCAAGAACTTCTTTGCCAACCACAATACTGTCATTCTCGATGGTGCCAAAGTCACTTTTGGCGATAATGTGTTTATTGCTCCCAACTGTGGCTTTTATACGGCGGGTCACCCCATTGATGCCGACCGTCGCAATCAGGGCTTGGAGTATGCCTACCCCATCACAGTGGGTGATAATGTATGGATTGGAGCAGGTGTACAAGTAATGCCAGGCGTGAAGATTGGTTCTAATGTAGTCATTGGCGGTGGCTCCGTGGTGGTGAAAGACATCCCCGACAATGTAGTGGCTGTAGGCAATCCCTGCCACCCAATCCGCCCCATCACCGAAACCGACAAACACAAATCATGGGATAGGTAACTCAAGCAACTATGGAACACAAATCTTGTCCGCGCTGTGGAGCTGCGTTTATTTGCCAACACGAAAATCCCGCCAAGTGTCAATGTGCAGGTGTATTGCTCTCTCCCGCCACCCGTGCTTATATCGCAGAGCAATACCCCAACCAATGCCTTTGCCGAAAGTGCCTATTAGAGTTTTCTGTCTAAGCGCACACAACTTCGGCAAAGCCTACATCACCCGCCGCAGGCGCGTAACTTCGCTCATAAGCGACATACCTATAAGAAAAATCGCCCAAAAAAGCGATTTTTCTTGCATATATCAAAAATTAATTGTACCTTTGCACCGCATTCAGTCAAGGGAAGCAGGTGCAATTCCTGCACAGTCCCGCTGCTGTGATTCGCAATCCGATGTTCAAAATCTTGAAAGTCACTGACCCTTAACGGGTTGGGAAGGCTGAACAAAAGGAGCGATAAGTCAGAAGACCTGCTGCGTGCCACCAACAAATTGGTGAAGTTGAACGCTCTCGGGGAATCGAGCCAACGACAATGACGCAAAGGTTTTCAATAGTATCTATGGTACGCTTGTACGCGTATAGGTATTTGATAGATGTATCAAGTACCCATTTGTTGTGTCCGATGGTCAGTGTGTTTCTCGGGAGTCAAAACGCCTATCCACACACCCCTGACCGTCACCCTGCCATGTTACTTCGCATTTGGGAAAATCCGAAGTAGATGGTCAGGGAGGTGTGGTTATACACGCAAACCAAACAATCGTTGAACAATGTTGAACTACTGTTGAACAATGTTGAACCATTTTGTATAACCATTTTAATCAACAAACCAACATGAAGAAATCATTCTTTCTTGCGGCTTTATGCCTGATGAATGTAGCCCTCATGGCGGAGGACTACGAGTTACGAACCCTGACTTTCGAGGATGCGGATGCTCAGTTTGCGCCTTACACCCTCGACTATGCCAACCGCACCATCTCCACATGGTCTGACCTCGTGGACGATGCGCAGTACAATGGCACCCTCACCTACACCGCAGGCGGTGTTTACACATGGTGCGATGCGCAGAACACCCTACTAACCCACAGTTTTACAGCACCTTATTGGAATGGTGGACATGCCATCTCCAACTTCACCACCCCTGGCTTCACCAACAACGATCTACCTGCTAACACCGCATGGTACGAACTCCAATTCGCTACCCTTCAAGGCGGCAACAATGGCTCCAAGAACTTCTGCGTACACAACGGTCATGTAGATGATTACAATGCAGACTATACTTCAATGCAGACTATCGCCTTTGCCGACGGCAAGGCACGCGTGATAGACCATATGTATGTCACCAACATCTGTTATGTGCTTAATTCGCTGGTGTATGGTGATGGCTATAATCCCCCTGCCAACGACACAACCAAGTTATACGCCGTAGCCGTAGGACAAGATGCCAATGGTCACGAGATCAGCCGCACTACTTTTGCCCTCTACAATGGCAAGGATAGCCTTCTGACAGACTGGCAGAAATGGGATTTGTCTGTCTTGGGCGAAGTGAATGCTGTAGCCTTCAATATCGTTGGTACTAACGACTTATATGGTCAATGGGGACTCAATGCACCTGCCTATTTCGCCTACGATGATGTAGCAGTCCGCTTTCCAAAAGACGATACCGCCTTACCTAATAGCCCTATCGCCTCATCGCCTAAAAGCCCAAAAATCCTCTACAATGGTCAACTCCTCATCCTCCGCGATGGTAAGACCTATAACATGATGGGCGCAGAAATCCAGTAATCGAAAAAATTATATAGTAAATATAAACCGAGCAACACTGCGTGTCGCTCGGTTTATAGATTTATATTCCAATTGATATTTGTTTTCATTAAGCGCGCAATAATTATTGTTATAACACTAATGCCTCGTATCGCTCTTTTTATATTCAAATTTTGATATATAAAGCGTATATGCTTCCCATCTCATAATGTGGCTAAAAAAATGCTAATAAGACGCATATTTTGCGGCTAAAAGCATTATTTTTAACCGCAGAAGTGAATTTTTACAAAAAATCCTTGCATATATCTCACAAAAATTATACCTTTGCAACAACTTATTTAAAGGATATACACAATCAGGATTATTCCGTTGTGAACGATTATGAAACTAACCGACATATCCACCGCCCACAACATGGGCAAACAGCGCAGTCTATGTCGCCAGTTTATCGTTTATGCGCATACCTCGCGCTTTGCCGAGGAGGAAATGCAGGTAATTCATCAAGTAGTGACACTACCCTTCCCGACGGCTATCACAGCCGAACTAGTTGGCTACATGCTTGCAGCCATACGCAAGCTATGGAAGCCCTACCCCTACAAGAAAGCGGGCGTAGTACTGATGAGTCTCACTCCAGCAGACAATGCCCAGCAGATTCTCTTTGATGAGCGCCCCAAGGAGCGCGATGAGCGACTACAGAAAGCCATCGACCATATCAACAACCAGTATGGCAAAACAGCAGTCAAAGTAGCCATGCAAGTGCTCAGCACGAACAAACCGCTTACCAAACGCGAGAAACCCTCTCCTTGCTACACCACCAATCTGCGTGACATCCTCGTACTGAAATGCTAAGAAAAGCACCTATTTTTAACCTCAAATAGGATTTTACGAAAAATTTATTTGTGATTAGACATTGCAAAGTACTTCCATAATGGTGCAGCATGCAGGGCTTGGACTATTTCGCCCGACTGCAACAGCTCCACAACCTCCTCACGATCAAATAGGTGTACACGAATATCCTCTGTCTTTTCTTGGTGCTGCTCTGTGAGTTTCTCTACTCCAGTTGCAAGAAAAGTATAACTAAGATTTGTATGATTCGTCGGATTGGGCGATAGCGTCATAAACAACTGCCATTCTCCTCCACCGAAACCAGTTTCTTCGCTCAATTCACGCTGAGCTGCTTGCAATGGTGTCTCACCTTCATCAATCACACCTGCCACCAATTCATAATGCGTTTCGCCCAAAGCATGACGATATTGGTCTTCGATCACAAACTGACCATCCTTAGTAATAGCTATCACATTTATCCAGTTTGGGAAGTCCATCACATACCATGTGGGGATTTGAGCTCCAGATGGCAATTCCACCAATTCTTGACGTATATTCAGCCATGGACCACGCTTAAGAAGCGCTTCAGAATGCAATACTTTCCATTTTCTGTTCTCTAATTTCTCTACCATATAGTTGTTATATTATTCTCTATAAAAAACGCAAATACTATGTTTGCGAATGCCATACGACAACCTATTATACTACATGTTTCGCAAAATATATCTCCATGATAATGAGAGATATATAACTCTAGCTAACAAATGTGCAAAATAAGCAATATAAATAGACAACACATCGTATATTTGATAGGTTAATAGGTAACCCAACACGAACGCTAGTGCTGCATACACCATGCCATTGCGAATCTGTTTGCCTGCTGTTGCACCAGTATAAATACCATCCCACATAAATGCCAAGGTAGATACAATTGGCATGGCAATCAGCCAACCTATATAATCAGATAAACGCCCCAAAACAATGGAATCAGAAGTCATGGCACGATAAAATTCTCCCGACCAAAGGGCAAAAATCAATGTAAAGATCACACCTACTCCTAAAGACCAGACAAATAACAAACGAACAACACGAGATATATCTGATTTATCTTGGTTCTTGGTTCCTGACTCCTGACCCAAACCCACATATTTCCCTACTAACGCTTCACCTGCATAGGCAAAACCATCTACGAAATAAGAGAAGAGCATAAAGAGTTTCATCATGATGGTGCTGACTGCCAATTCTACATCACCATATTTAGCTGCCAACGAAGTGAAACCTACATAGACCACCATGAAGCATAATGAACGAATAAATATATTACCATTGAGCGTAAGCAAGCGCCGCATGCCCTTCCCATCAAATGCCAAACGCCAAGGCGATAGCCCCTTCCAAAGATAGCGATATTTCGCTACTAGTATAATCGCAGCCACAGTCAAACCTATAAATTGTGCGACCACCGTTCCTAATGCCACACCCAATGCGCCCATTGGCGTATAGACTGCCAACACATAACTGACCACCATATTCACCACATTGACTACAATATCCGTAACCATTGGGCTAATAGTATCTTGCATACCAATAAACCACCCTTTGAAAGCCATCAGCGACAAAGTGGCTGGGGCAGCCCATACACGAATAAAGAAGTACTCACGTGCAAAACTCGCCACCTCAGGAGAACACGGTACTAACATCAACACCACATTCACAAACATCCACTGAATCAGCCAGATAAGTATGGCACCTATCAGCGCTATACCTATACTTTGGCTGAAAAGTCGTGCACACTCCACCCTATCTCCACGACCAAAAGCTTGCGCAGTCATACCACTTGTTCCTACGCGCAAGAAACCAAAATTCCAATATAGCAAATCAAACAGCATCGTGCCAATAGCTATACCGCCAATGGCGGTAGCATTGGAGATATGACCTACAATAGCCGTATCCACCAATCCAACCAACGGAATGGTGATGTTTGCTAAAATGCTTGGAATAGCAAGGCGCAATATTTGATAATTAAGTGACTGTGATTTCATGGCACAAAGGTACAAAAAAAAATGCACATACACAAACGGTATGCGCATTTTCCAATACTTTTCAATATCCGATAACCGATACCCGGATTAACTATACAAGAAACGCTTGATACTACGCTTTGGAGTCTTCTCAAACTCTTTCTCTACCACCTCAATAGCAGTTACTTGGCTATATTGAGGCAATTGCTTATTGAGCTCCAGACGGTTGCTATCCATCACCTCAAAGATGTTTTTGCCAGCCAATTGTTTTTTAGCAGCCTCTGAGTTGTCTGGATAAACCAATGCCACCAATTTATGGTCGCGTTGCACTACCACTGACTCTAGTACGAATGGCAAACTATTGAGCTTGTCCTCAATCTCCTCAGGATAGATATTCTGTCCACTAGGACCAAGCAACATATTCTTGCTACGACCGCGAAGGAAGAGGTTACCCTCTTTATCAATGATACCTAGGTCACCCGTACGCATCCATCCATCTTCGGTAAACGCTTCTTTAGTGGCTTCTTCGTTCTTATAGTAACCCATCATCACGTTCACGCCGCGTACTTGCAACTCACCCTCTTTGGTAGCAGGATCTTCCGAGTCAATACGCATTTCCATGCCCACAATACCTTTACCGCATGAGCGATATACATACTTGTACCAATCTTCGTAAGTGATAAGCGGAGCGCACTCGGTCATACCATAACCTACGCAATACATGAAGTGCATATCATGCATACATTTCTCCACTTCCTCGTTGAGTGCTGCACCACCAATAATCAAGAAACGCAACTTACCACCGAAGGCTTGCAACAAAGTATTGCCCACTTTCTTATGCAATAGTTTGTTGATACCTGGCGTTTTCCAAAGTACTTTCATCAGTGGTTTATGAATCACTGGCAACACTTTACCCTTGATAATCTTCTCAATAACCAAAGGTACAGTCAAAATCATAAATGGATGCACTTGTGCGAATGCGCGCATCAATACCGATGGAGTTGGAGCTTTGGTCAAGAAATACACCTCTGCGCCATCGCATACTTGGTACAAGAACTCAAACATCAAGCCAAACATATGCGCGATAGGCAACATACTCAGCACTTTATCACCTGCTTGGTGAGGAATACGTTTCACAGCAAAGTCGATATTTCCACTCAAGTTCTTATGGCTAATCATCACGCCCTTAGGATTACCTGTTGAGCCCGATGTATAGTTGATCAATGCCAACTCATCAATATTATCAGTAGGATATTTTACATCTGCTGCTTTCACGCCTTCTGGCCATTCTTTCTTAAATACCTCATCCATAGCAGCATACTTCTTCTCCACCTCTTCGGATGCCGCATGTTTCAACGAGAAATCATCCATGAATACCATTGCTGTTAGACCTGGCATTTCGTTGGCATCAACCTTCTTCAACACATTAGGTCCTACATATAGCAACTTCGCCTCAGAGTGATTAACCAATGCATGCACGCCTTCAGCAGTAAAGTCTGGCAGAATACTTACAGCAACTGCCTTGTAAGTCTCAATAGCTAAGAATGTCAAACCCCAATTAGCGCAGTTGCGACCGCAAAGTGCAATCTTATCGCCTTCCTTAAGACCTAGTTCGCGGAAAGTAGTGTGCAAACGAGCTATTTCGTTCGCCATTTCGCCATATGTATAAGATGTATTACCATCTAAATCCTTCATTGCCAACACGTCCCACTTGTTGACAATCGTGTTTTGGAGATACTCCAAATAATGTTTTAATTCCATATTATTTGTATTTTATGAATTATCGGCTGCAAAGGTACAACATATTTTTCGAACACGCGTTCAAAAATATACAATTATGTTATTTTTTTTATAAAATGTATAAAAAAATTAAGATTTTTGCTTCTTTATTAATTTATATAGGTAATTATATTGTTGTGGAAACATATCAAAATTGATAGGAACACTACTTCTGCCAGGATCCCATCCATCTTTTATATGAAGGAACATCTGAGCAGTAGTCTCAATTTGCACATCACCACGTATCTCGCCTGCGCGCATACTATTTTTAATAGCTTGTACCCAAAGACTCAATTCGTGTTCGTACAATTTACGCGCTTTCTTGTGCAGTTCGGGAAATCGACTATAAGCCGTGTACATCACCGTCACCACATTGGAAATATTAATGTTTTTATTCTCAACTTGATTATATATCTCTTGCAACTGATTGATATAGTACAACATTGCCTCAATCATCTCAGGAATGGTATCAGTATCCTTTACTCTACTCAAGGCACGTTGTTTAGGTTGGATAAGATACATGCTTACAGCTTCTTGAAATAGTTCCTCTTTATCCTTAAAATAGTAATACAACGTACCACGCCCCATGTTCAATGCTGCTTGCAAGTCTGTAATTGACACATTGGCATAGCCCTCTGTCATATACAATTCGATTGCTTTCAGCAGTATTTTTTCTCGTCTATCTTCTACCATAATGCATTCGATTTTATGCTTTTTCGGCTGCAAAGGTATTAAAAATATTTTATACTCGCAAATTTTTTTGCAAAAAACTGAACGTTTGTTCGAAAATAATGCACTACCTTTGTCGCCGATTTGGTACAGAAATTGTAGTAATATTAATAAAAACTATTTTAATATGAAAATTAAGAATACAAATATACTGATCACGGGAGGTGCATCAGGAATAGGAAAAATAATGGGACGTCTTGCTCTGGAGAAAGGCGCGAAATCACTGATTATATGGGATATCAATCCAGATAACCTTGAGTCCACCAAAGCCGAGTTTGCCACTTTAGGCACAGTCTTTACCTATGCCGTGAATGTGGCAGATAGCGATGCGGTCATTGCTGCATACCAGCGTGTGAAAGAGGAGTGTGGCAATGTGGACATCCTCATCAACTGCGCAGGTATTGTTCGCGGTAACAATACGTTTGACCACCAAACTATCCAAGATATCCGCCTCACGATGGACGTCAATACTGTCGCACCCATGGTGCTCACTTTGCAAGTATTGCCCGATATGCTCAAGCGCAATCGTGGACATATCTGCAATATTGCTTCGGCGGGAGGTATGTTAGGTAACCCTAAAATGTCGGTCTATGGTGCCAGCAAATGGGCAGTAATCGGTTGGAGCGAGAGCATGCGCATCGAATTACAGCAACGCAAAGCTAATGTACATGTCACCACCGTCGCACCTTACTTCATCAGCACGGGCATGTTCCAAGGTGTGCGTTCTATCTTCCCTATCCTCAAGCCCGAACCCACTGCCAAGAAGATTATCCGTGCCATTGAACGTAATACCATCTTTGCAGGCATACCTTTTGGCTATCATTTCATACGTTTCTGGCAAGCTATTCTGCCATTGCGCGTATTTGATTGGCTCTTTGGCACAGTTTTTGGCATCTATCGTACGATGGACCACTTTACTGGTCGCAAATAACCAACTATTTGCCCTTTGTTTGCCACTTATGTGCCACCTATCACCATAGGGACTTCATAGGAACTTCATAGGGACTTCATAGGAACATCACCGTATGATTACCGAGAGAAAATAGACACATTATAATACTTTCAACGATATGCAAAACTACATTTCCACGACCCACAGCAAGCAACAAGCGTATTTCCGCTCTGGCGCTACCCTTGCGCTACCTTTCCGCAAGCAAATGCTACGCAAGTTATCCGACGCCATGCACCAATATGAGAAACCACTTGCTGAAGCCCTTTGGACAGACTTGCACAAGTCCTACGAAGAGGCATACCTCACCGAACTGAGCATTGTCTATGGTGAGATTCGCAATCACCTCAAGCATATGCGCCGTTGGGCGCGCCCCGAACGCAAATGTTCGCCTATTGCGATTATGCCTGCTACCAGCAAGGTTATCAAAGAGCCGCTTGGCAATACGCTCATCATTGCGCCATGGAACTACCCTGTGCAATTGCTGCTCAACCCATTGGTAGGTGCCATCTCCGCTGGCTGTACAGCCATGCTCAAGCCCTCGCCATACGTACCACACGTATCGGCAGTACTTACTGAGATGATTCGCGCCACTTTCCCCGAGGAGTATATCGCTATTGTTGAGGGTAACCGTCAGGTTAATCAAATGCTGCTTGCTGAGCGATGGGACTTAATATTCTTCACAGGCAGCCCTTCGCTAGGAAAGATGGTCATGGAAGCCGCTTCCAAGCACCTCACTCCCGTGGTATTGGAGTTAGGTGGCAAGAGCCCATGTATCATTGATAAATCGGCTAATTTGGAAGTAGCAGCCAAACGCGTAGCTTGGGGCAAAGCACTCAACGCAGGACAGACATGTATTGCACCTGATTATCTGATGATTCATGAGGACGTAAAAGATCAGTTCCTCAAACTGTTTGTCAAAGAGTGGAAACACCTACTAACCAAAGACCCACAAAAGGCAAAACACTTCGTGCGTATTGTCAGCGACAAAGCATTGGAGCGTTTGATTAGTTACTTGCCTATATCCAATAGCCCGTCAGAGCGTCCAATAGGCGGAACGCCGTCCCATAGCGAAGCGTCCATCTATTACGGCGGTCACTATGACCGCGCCGAACGTTATATGAGTCCAACAATCTTGACGGATGTCAGTCCAGACGCCCCTGTCATGCAAGAAGAGATTTTCGGTCCAATCTTCCCCGTGCTGACATTCAAGGAGATAGATGAGGTTATCACTTTTGTTACCGACCGTGAGAAGCCATTGGCATTGTATTATTTTGGCACCAATGGTGATTATGTATTGCGCCACACATCTTCAGGCGGTGCTTGTGTGAACGATGTGATTATGCACATAGTGAATCACGATGTGCCCTTTGGTGGTGTGGGCAATTCGGGTATGGGAACCTATCATGGCAAGGAGAGTTTCATGACTTTCTCCCACCGCCGTTCGGTAGTCTCTACCCCAACCTTTATTGACATGCCCTTCCGCTATATGCCGTACAAGCTATTCAAACTGATAAAGAAAATGGTCTAACAATGCGTTGAGCCATAATACCTTACAAAAAAATAGGAAGAGGTATGCTCTTCCTATTTTCTTATCATTGTCCTTCCCACGATGCAGGCCATGGATTGTGCGTGATACCTGCCATCTCTACCATCTGTGCATGTGCCACCTCGCGCAAACGTTCCACTTCCACTTTACGTGGTTGGGTAACATCTGGAAATATCGGTTCGCCTATGGTCACTGTCAGCAATGGCAATTCCTTTGGTCCGAATAGGCGGAAGATACCTTTGCGCTCGCGGTATGTGATGACGCATGGCAACAGCGGTTTGCAATACTTATAACTCATCGTAAAAGCACCCTTCTGGAACGGACGTAATGGTTTATACATATCCCATCTACATGCTTCGGGGAATATATGAAACCACCAACCACGACGATGAAACTCATCAAAGGCTTCATTAAATTTCTTTAATGCAGTCATGTTAGTAGTTGAATCTGGAATAGGTACTCCACCTGCCAAACGCATAAAAAATCCATCCTTTGTACGGAAATTGGGCGCAAACATAGGTATGCGCGTAGTATGCACCCCTTTCACAGCGAGTAGCACACATGGACAATCCAATCGATACACATGATTCGCTATCGTAATCGCACCCTGCGACAACTCTTTTTTGTATTTCTTCAGTATCTCACGCCCACGAATACGCAGACCCATTTGTATGCGCAATTTTAGACGCAACAGCACATGAATCACCAAATAATATCCCCATAGCAAGTTCAGTTTGTATCCCAAACTATCATCCAAGTATGGAAAATGCTCATCAATAGCTAGCTCTTTGGTGTATTTTGGAAACAATGTTCGTTCAAACGGATTAGTTTGAGGATAATCCAAGGCAGGTTGAGGAATATATACCCCATCCTTCACTTTTAATTCGTGATATTGCTGATTCATAACGAAATGGATTTAAGGTCCTATTATCGACCCAACGCACGCTCAATCATGGCTACATCTTGCCTTAAGACAGCATCATAGCTCATATGATTGGTTATTGCATTGAGAGAATATGCCACGGTGGCATGGTCGCGATGCACATATGCTCCTATCTCCGCGAGCGAACTCTCGGTATATTTCTTGATAAGATACATCACAATACTACGTGCACGAACGGCATCACGCTGACGTGTACGCGCGGAAATCGCCTTTTCAGGGATATTGAGATGTTGACATACTGCAGTAATAATATCCGATGGCACATAGGTACGAGGATTCAACTCCACCAGACGACCTACCACTTTCTGCGTCAGTGCCATATCTATCGCACTATCTGTCAAGGTAGAATATGCCAACAAACTTGCCAATACACCCTCCAAATCACGCACATTATCCGTCACATTATTGGCGATATAATCTATAATCTCATCGCTCAGTTTGATACCATTCTTCTTGATATGGAATGCTAGAATATCCTTGCGCAACTGGTAATCTGGACGAGTAATCTCAGCTGCTAAACCCCATTTGAAGCGCGACAACAAACGTTCTTGTACGCCACGCAACTCCATTGGACTACGGTCTGAGGTCAAAATCAGTTGTTTGTGACTCTGCTGCAAGTAGTTGAATATCTGGAAAAACGTATCTTGTGTTCCTTTTAAATCAGAGAAATATTGTATATCATCTACAATCAGCACATCCACCGACTGATAGAACATCAAGAAGTCTGGCACGCGATTGTGGTTCACTGCATCTTGAAACTGCAATTTGAACGTATTAGCCGTCACATACAGCACGCGAGCATTATCAAAATGTTGTGCCACGTAATTACCGATTGCATTGGCTAGGTGCGTCTTACCCACTCCACTGCCTCCAAATAAGAACAATGGGTTAAAAATAGTCTTACCCGGTTGTTTAGCAATCTCCACGCCTGCTGCACGAGCCAATTTATTCGGTTCACCTTTGACAAAATTATCAAACGTATACTGTAAGTTCAGTTGCGACTCCCACTCCTCTACGACTGTTGGATTGGATGATTCCAATGTTCTGCGTACTGTTGTTTGCTTAGCACTATCGCTTGGAATATCAATCGAGCCACCAGCCATAAGAATGCGGTACTCCAATTGTACTTTTGCGCCAAATACCTTTCTTAATACGCGCGAGAGGATATCCAAATAATTATCTTCTATATAATCAACCACAAACTGACTCTTCACTTGCAATACCAACAAATCGTTCTCCCATTGCAATGCAACAATCGGAGCGAACCATGTTTGGTACGCGCTCTGCGATAAATTGTCACGCAAAATCTGCTGACAATCAGCCCACAATATGTTTACATCATTTGTCATTGATAGAGAAGAAATCCGAACAAGCGGATCTCCAAAAGAATCCGTTTTTCACGAAATCGAGTGCAAAGGTACTGCTTTTTTTTCATTCCACCAAATGCCACCTCAAACAACATTTTTAGTTCAATTTTATTCTACAAATAATCAGTCAGTTATGTTTCCACATTTGGTTATCACCAAGTTAAGTATTCTATCAAGCGTAACTCACTGAAATTCATATATTAAAATTTCATAACGTTCCACAAAATTGTTTCACAAAAAATCCCTAACCAGCTTTATTATCAGCCGATTAGGGACTTTCTAAACATTTATCAAAAATTAGACAATCGAAAAATTACTTCCCTTTAGGTAATTTCTTCTGAATGAATGGACGAGCTTTTATCGACATTACTACCGAATCCACATTCAGCACCGCACTATCCAAATCTTTCAGCGCCGTATTAAGATTATCATATAGGGCTTTATCGTTCAACAACAGCCCCAATGTTCCCTCTTCTGACTCTAATGCTGTGTTCACCGAAGCTATAACGCGATTCAGTTCGGCAATCGTATGCTTAATCTCTGCCTCGCGTACATCCGATACAACGCCTTGCAAGTCAGTCAATGTAGTATCTACCTTATCCATTATACTTGGCAAACGATGGTGAGTCAGCTGACGAATATCCTTACCGCTAACCTCCAAGTCGGCTGTAATTTGCTCAATATGCTTCAGAGTAGCTGCTAGGTTACCCTCTTCCATCTCGTTGTTAAGCGTAGCCACCAATGCGTTTGCTTGCATCAGTACACTATCCAAATGCGCCAAGATACCAGTTTGCAGATTATCCACCAATCCTGGCACCACGATAGATGGCAATGTATCGCCTTGTTGATAAGGCATGGCGCGATTGGCGAGTGCAGGCAACTTCAACTCTATGGCACTACCACCCAGCAGACCATCGGCAATCAACGCCATTTGTGTACCACGAGGAAGCACAATTCCTTTGTCGATATGTACCCCCACAACAAACGCAGGTGTACGTGTGAAATCATATTGTATGCTTTCTACTAGACCCACCTTGTGACCTAAGATATACACAGGCGCTTGTTCTGTGAGCCCATTACTACGTTCAAAATAGCCGTAGTAGCACTCTGTTGGCGAAAAGATATTCACTCCCTTCAAAAAATTAAATCCAAAATACAAGATGCCAGCACATACTATTGCCAGCACTCCCACTTTCACTTCTCTTGCGTATTTCATCTCTTATAATAATTTTCAAAGGCATTAAAAATGCCGTTCACTATTCCATTTTTACCTGCTTCACTAGCAAGCCACTTCTCCTCTTCTGCATTGGTGATAAAGCCCATCTCCACCAGCACACTTGGGCATGCCGATTGCAACAACACCCAAAATGCAGCTTGTCTCACGCCACGATTCGCACGTTGCAGCGTACCCACAAACTGCTGTTGCACCAATTCGGCAAACACCAAACTATTATCCATATACTGGTTCTGCATCAATTCGAAGATGATATAACTCTCTATTGAATTCGGGTCAAATCCCTGATATACAGTCTGATCTTGCTCCAGCTTCATCACCGCGTTCTCGCGCATTGCTACATCCAGATTATCCTCCATGCGGTCTGTACCCAAGATAAATGTCTCTGCACCACATGCTTTTCTATTCTCTGCGGCATTGGTGTGAATACAGATGAATAAATCCGCGTGATTCTTATTCACGATATCCGCGCGTTTTTGCAGTGGCAGAAACACATCTGTTGTACGTGTCATCACCACATTCACTTCGGGATATTGTTCCTGAATCTTATTTGCTAAACGCTGTGCCACGCACAGGTTCAAGTCTTTCTCTTTCAGTTTCAGCACATGTCCTATTGCACCAGCATCATTACCGCCGTGTCCAGCGTCTATTACCACGGTAAATGACATACAACACAGTGCCACTACTATCACTAATATTGTCCGTACAAATTTCATACCATTTCAATTATGGCTACAAAGGTACTACAAAAAATGCACATACGCAAGCAAAATCAGTTTTTTTTCAAAAAATACCATTACCTAATACTATCATCTACTATGCTCGACGGTGTCCCGTTTCGCGTGTTCCGACTCCCTACTCTCTAACCACTAACCTGTCTTACTCTTATCAATTACGTGAAGGAGTGCGACGGAACGCACTCCGAGTATTGCGCCCGAAGAGTCCCCACTCTGAGGAAATAGCGCAATACATAGAATGGCGCGACCCTTGCGGTCACGCAGCCATATGGCTACAGGGTAGTACCGTACAGGGTAGGTACGACCGCCCATATTCGTAGTATCGACACATTTTTTATGTGGAAGTAAGGGCTAACCTTAATCTTTCCGCTGTCAATTACGTACCATATACGTAACATATACGTAGGATATACGTAGGATAACCCTGTTAATAAGCAAGGAACACCGAATCTCCCATCGTCCACATTGCGTCTTACAATAGAACGAGACCATCTAGTAAAACCAAAAAAATCACTTTTTTTCGAAAACGTTTGCATAATTCAAAAAAAAGCTGTAATTTTGTGGGCTCAATTGTATTTTGGATGAAAATGCATCTAATGCGCACCAAAATATGTTGTTGTACTAACAAAACGATTTGTAAATCTAAAAAACAAAAAACATACCATGAAACGAACACTTTTATCCCTTATTCTATGTATTGCTATGGGCATTTCATATGCCGCAGAATTAAACATCTATGCTTCAAGTTTAAAACTTCATAATATAAGTCCAGAGAACCGAAAGGCAAGTATTTCTTATTTCTTAAATGCACCAGCCACTGCGGTAGAATTCCAATTATTAGATGCTAATCAGAGTATCGTGCATACGATTGCCCTCAACGATCCTGGTTACCTTACTAAAGGGCAGCATAATAATGTAGAAATCGATCTCTTCGGCATACCTACTGGAGAATATTCGTGGGCAATCAAAGCCACCGCCACAAATCAAACAAATGCTTTGACACATATTAACAGTAGTGCTGTTTATAAAGACAAGTACTTTTCTCCAAGAGGATTAACTGTAGATAATAGCACAGAAAGTCCATATTTAGGACGCATCTACATCGCGGAAAGTAAGGGGGGACGTACAACCAAATTTGATTACAACAGAACAACCGACGAAGGTATATACATCCTAAATCCTATTCTCAATGATATTAATTATGGAATAGGTAACTCTTCTGGTGACCTTGCCTATGACGGAGGAGTATCTTGGGATAGTGGCACAAACGGACCTTTTCGTATTACCGCCGATAAAGATGGTTATCTATATATCTGCGACAACGGATCATCCACTTCTGGTGTTTGGCGAATGAATCCAGCGCATCCAGAACATAACTTTGAAGAAGTGCTCGCTACATCACGACGTGGTACTAACTACAACAGAATAGGTTCTATCGTTATTACTGAAGAAGGAGACCATAAGGCAATGTTTGCCATTGATAATAATATGGAAATAGGTAATAATAGTGTTTCACACCTTAAAAGATTCGCTTTATCTACGCTTCCTAATAGTGCTGCAGGTGATAATCTTATTGATTTATGCGATGTTGTAGTTGCCAACAATGCTATAGTATCTGACAATCGCAATGGTTTTTGGATTTTCCAAAATAGAAGTAGTAGAGATGTTTACCCTGCTATTCTCCATTATCGCTATTCTGATGGAGAATACATACAAGATATTAATACATCAACGTCTGGTGAACAGAAATCAATGGTACCTGAATCAGCACCAAACAATGGTGGTTGTGGTGCTCTTAGCCACGATGGTAGATTACTCGCGTTTTATGGTAATGAACGAATACTAATCTATTCCATAGGATACGATAGCGATGGAAAACCTACGACAGTAGATAAAATACATGATCTCACCACTGGATATACCACCATCAACGCTATGGCATTCGATATTGCGAACAACCTATATATGGTTTCTAACGTCAAAGAACGTTTCTATGCCTACGCTCTGAGAGAAACCGAAAGTACGCCAAACACACACACCACCCCCGCTCCATCTAGCCAACGCATCACATTGGCTGAACCTATCCCACATATTATGGCGTATAACTTAGATGTGAAGCAAAATGGCAAATACTATGACTTTACTTTCTATGCCAATACCAACGCTACTTCAGGCAAATTATTATTCTATGACAACACAGAAACTCTTAAGGGAGAAGTCACCATCAACCAATCTATTACTAAAGGCGAAAACACCATCAAAATACTCACACATGAAATACCTGATGGCGTAGACATGACATGGAAACTTCAGCTCACTGCACCAAATAACGAAGCATTTGGAGTCATATATGCATCGACTGATACTCTCAACCGCGCACACGTAGCTATTGACAATAGCCCCGAATCCGATTATTTTGGACGTATGTATGTAGCAGACCGTGTCACAAGCAATACAGGTGAATGTCACATCTACAACTATGATTATAATAAAAAGGTTCTAACTGATTTAACATGCGGCATAGGGACATTCATATCAGCAGCTCGTCCTGCTGTGGACACAGAAGGTTTTGTCTATTGGTCTGCATATGGCGATTTATATGGAGGTATATATGTGATGGATCCAAATACATTAAAATCCAAGTCTTTCTTTGTTGGCGAACAAGCACAGACTGGGTTGTGGACCAATACCTATGGAGTGGAAATAGGTTCCTCTTGTTGCGCTGTTTCTATATATGGTTCAGGAGCGAATACAAAACTCTTTGCCATGAATGAAGACGCAGGAGAAACATTGGTAGCAAATGGTTATCTCGTATATAATATTGGTCAAAGCGATGGGACAATTCGCCGAACATGGAATGAAGCGCCAAGTCAAAAGATAACTGTAGCAGACAATGGCGCTCAGAATTTTTCGATTGTTGGTACCTCACGCGGCGCTTGGTTATGCCAAAACCGATGCAAAAATCTAAATGAAGCAGGAGCCTATTCACTGATGTTCTACGGGAATAATGGAAAAAGGTATTTTCGATCTGTCGATGCATCATTGATTGATGGTTCGTATGGTGCAGGTATGGCTGTTTCTGCGGATGAAAGCAAATTAGCTATGATTAATGGTAACAATGGTATTATGTTATTTGATATCGAATGGAATTACAATGATTCTGAAGGTTGTGAAATTCCTACCATAACACTTCATACAACTTATCGAATACCATACCAAGCTATATCTTCAATGCATTTTGATTATGCAGGCAACTTAGTGACAATGGCAGGTACAAGTTATGCCACCTACGATCAATTAGGCAATAAAATTTCGGAGGCATCCGACATGCGCCTTGTTGTATTCTCCACCCCTACTGACAACAATACCACAACTATTCCTGCGCGTACACGATTGACAGTCAGCAACAAAATCACTTTACTTGACACAGAGGATAATACTGAAGTTTTGGAAGAACACAAAAATCAAACTCAAAATATGTCTGTCTTCCGCAGCCTCACAGCAGGAATGTACAATACCCTTTGCTTGCCATTCGATGTAAATGAGTTCACTGGCACTCCATTGGAGGACGCTACCATATGGCAATACAATGGCGCAACAGTAGAAAACGAAGCCACCAACAAAGAGATATTCCTCAACTTCGAAGAGGTAACTGCTATCGAGGCAGGCAAACCATATTTGGTAGAGCCCGCAGAGGATATTAAAGCACCTATGGAGTTTAAGAATATAACCATCTCTGTCACAAAAGGTAGCGAGATAGCGGCACATACTGCTGTCACTATGCACGGTATTCTCCATCCTACTCCGTTGCAAGCCGACAACAAGAGTATCCTTTTCTTGGTAGAGAACAACAATCTTGCTTGGGCAAACGTAACTGCTAATATGAATGGTATGCGTGCTTACTTCAATGTCAACGAGCCAAGTTTGCTCTCCGCGCGCACACGTGCATATATAAGGAGAGAACCTACGGTGACTACCGATATGGAAAATATCACCACTACAGAAACCGAAATCAAAAAAGTAATATACAACAACAATCTGTATATCCTTCGCGGAGATGAAGTATATACCATCCAAGGAAATAGAATTAGATAATTATCATACGTATGAAATTTATCAAATCCCTACTCATATTCATATCAATATCAGTAGCAACTCTTACAGCATCTGCAGCGAATATCAAAGTGTATATCAACCCTGGCCATGGTAGTTGGGGACCCAACTGTCGTCCACAAGCCACCATTCCCTACCCTGCATTATCATCAGGGCGTCCTGATACATTGGGGTTCTACGAATCGAACACCAATCTATGGAAAGCACTTGCCTTGGAAGAAAAACTGCTTGCTGCTGGTGGATTTGATGTCAAGTTATCACGTCGCGCAAATGGTCCATATCCATATGCAGGATATGAGGATAAAACCTATAATAAAGCATTAACAACCATATGTGCCGAAGCTGAGGCATACAATGCTGATTATTATATCTCCATTCACTCAAATGCTGGACCTATTGGAAATGCCAATGGTACATCCAATTTTGCCAACTATCCTGTAATCTTATATCGAGGCTATACAGGTAGCCCAAAAGTCACCAACAGCGACAAAATGGCTAAAGCTTCAATAGCACGCTTGTATGAAGTATTTTACACAACAGCAAAAACTCTAGGTGGAGGACCTGAATTTACATCGTATTATTCTCCTACCAATCCGAATATAGTAGGCGACCTCTCTTTCTACAACACCACATCTACTTATGGTTATTTGGGTGCATTAAAACATAGTATTCCAGGTTTCTTATCCGAAGGATATTTCCATACTTATAGCCCAGCCCGTCACCGTGCATTAAATACCGATTGGTGTCGTCAAGAGGGAATCCGCTACTATCGTGGTATCATGGATTACTACGGTAAGCCTAAAGAGAGTGTAGGCTACATCATGGGATATATTCGCACAAAAGCAGAAACATTAACCAACGATCCACTTTATTTACCTCATAACGTATCAAATGACAAATACCTACCTATCAATGGCGCTAAAGTGGTGTTGCGCAATTCTAGTGGAAAGCTAATTCGCTGTAACTGCTATCCATATGTAGAGCGTCAACTGACCAACCAACCATACTATACTACCGATAATAACTACAATGGTATCTTCATGTTCGAAAACCTCGAACCTGGTACCTATAGCATTTCGGTACACAAGAGTGGCTACGAAGATTATCAAAGAACGGTCACAGTGACAGCAGATAAGACCATTTACCCCGAAATATTCCTCACTCCTGGTACAGGCACTGAGCCAGACGTCAGCGGAGATAGTGAAGGTGATATTGTTGCTGAATACATCGAAATGAAGCAGACATATGTCAATCAATCGATTGGAAATGCAATCACAGGCAAGACCATTCGCCGCGCTATATACGGAAATGGAGTGATGTATATCTTGGCAGTAGATGCAAGCAAGAACCCTACCCTGCTTGCTGTTGATCCTACTACACACACCGTCATTGCAGAATTACCAACCAATTTCTGTGTAGTTAATTCTCCAGAAGGCTACAAGCTGAGCGATATCGCATTGACATCTGATGGCGTGTTGATTGGTTGTAGCATGGATACTGTTCGAAATGTTTCATATTATGGCTCATCCGATCCATGGAACCTATATAAATGGACACGCGATGGCAACACATGGACAGGCAGCAAATGGTTCTCACGAGCATCTAATGAAACTGCTGGTAACTACTATGATGCAATGGTCGGTAGCACCATTGCTTATTCAGGCTCATTTAATAGCGGAACTATTCTCACCACAGCATACTCCACCGCAGGAACTGCCAAAAACATGCGCTTGGTGCGTTATCAAATAGCCAATGGGGCATATAGTAGCGAAATGCGCAACAATTTCCCAAATACAGGAGACAATGCCAATAAGTTCTCTGCTGCCGATGACAAATATGGTCCAGAACACCAGCTGACTGCTTCTCCACGAGGTAGCAATCGCTATGTCTTATCTTCCAAAACGAAACCAGCATTTGAATTTGCCTTTACCACTTCTTCTACTGGCTCCGAGCCAAGTTTTACAGGAACATCCCCATCTATCAAGTATGGAGCCAACTATATTACATATTCAGGCAAGCCACTGATGGTAGCACCTAAAACAGATGGAAGTGGCAATAACATCGGTGTAGAATTATACAACATTACCAATGGTCTTAATAATGCCACATTGATTGAAACTACCAATACTACTTTAGATGCCACTACTCCAACCTACGCTATGGCTGCTGGACTAGTAGAAGATGAAGACATTACTTTATATCTGCTCAAAGACAATTTATTAAGCGAATTTACCAATAAAGGGGTTGTTATCCCTGTCGTTCCACATATTTGTGCATATGATTTAAATGTAACATCCAATGGTAGTAACTATGTATTTACTTTCAATGCAAATACCGATGCGCTTAATGCCAATATCATCTTCTATGATAACCAATCGGGAGATTCGATAGGTACATTACCCTTGAATAATGTAGTTAAAGGAGCAAATACCTTCACCATCGCAGCCGCTGATCTGCCTGGCACAAACGGACAAGTATTGAATTGGGCTGTAGATTTAGAAACATACCCTGTAAAGGAGTGGAATAAAGTATATTCAACAAAAGATTATGAATTTACTCGCCCATTTATTTCGATCAATAATTCACCCGAATCCCCATATTTTCAATATTTGTATATCGCAGAGCGTGAAGGAGCCAGTCATGCAAATAATGGCTTATATGCATTTAATCCAGATTATACCCGTATCAATGACACGGTATATAAAGGAGGACGCAGTGTCATCGGGTCTATATATCGCAGTTATGTAGATGATCAAGGATATGTATGGTTTGCTGATGGTTCTGATGGCTATTCGGGAATTTTAGTTGCAGATCCTGCTAATTTATCAGGCACTTTTTCTGAGTTTTTTGTTGGAGAACGTCAACCAGATGGTTTAATAAAGAATGGTAATATAGAAGTTGGGTCTAGTTGCCTTGGATTATCTATCTATGGTACAGGTGAAGGTGCCAAGTTGTTAGCAATAAACGAAGATGGCGGTAATACGTTAGACAGTCTTTCTTTAGCCATCTATAATATTGGCAAATCAAGTGGTATTTATGCACATTCATGGGATAAGGCACCATCGAATAACTTCGCGTTGAGTGGTATGGCAGCCATTGACGGGTACCCATTGGGATGTTCTCATGGAGTATGGATTGCTACACGACGCTATAGTGGTCAAAATAATGATGGTGCAAGGGCACTGCAATTTTATGATTGGAACGGTAAGATACAACTTAATTCTGCAGATTCTCTATATGCGGAACAAATTAAGGGCAGTTATTCTGGTGCTTGTGCCTTAAGTAGCGATGAAAAGGTTTTGTATTTCGTTAATGAATCGGGAAATATTATGGTATGGGATATCACTTGGATTGGCAATAAACCCAACATGACCCTTCGCTATACATATGAAACAGATCTGAATTCTATTCGTGAAATGCATTTTGATTATGCAGGCAATCTCGTATGTTCGGGAGAAGACGAAGATATTACCGTATTTACTATCCCTACCAACAACAACCAAACACTCATTCCTGCACGTAAAGCGTTGACCGTAACATGTCAAAATGGTTTGGGTGTTCGTGTAACAGGTATAGCACTCGATCAAGAAAGTATCCGCTTGGGTATTGATAAAACAATCACTCTAACGGCTACCATCTCGCCTAATGATGCTTCACAAAAAGAAATCACATGGCGTTCCATTGATGCTACGATTGCTTCGGTAGCCAATGGAGTTGTTACTGGCAAGAAATCAGGACAAACGCAAGTGATTGCTACTACCGTAGATGGCGGATATTCCGACACATGCGTAGTCAATGTCTATGGCTATATGGATGATGCAGAAGCACAACGTATATGGGCATATGACTTGCGCTTAATTTCAAATATCGATACCCATACCTTCAACTTCAAGTCAGTAGCTGATGCCACAGATGCATACCTCGTATTCTTCAACGAAGCAGGAAATGAAGTGGGAAGATATCAATTGGATTACGTGGCAAAAGGTGCTAATACCATCACCCTCTCCGAACACGACATCCCTACCCCAAATATCCGATTGAATTGGGGCGTTGAACTCCACGCGGATGCAATCAAAGAAACTGCTACGTTGGTAGAAATCACAGATCAATCACGTGGTATTTATGATTTCTATAGCATGATGGGCGTTGTTGTAGATAACGATCCTGAGTCCAATGAATTTGGTAAAATTTATATTCAAATGGCACTTAATGGGGCTTCTGATGGAAAAACAACTCGCGCCCAAAATCAAACTGCGGGTATATTTATCTACGACCAACAACTCAATGAATTGAACAATCCATCAAACAAAGGTATTTTACCAACTTTACCCAATGGTTACACAGAATTAGGAACTAATCGTGAAGCTATGAAACGTTTAACGATTAACCCAAAAACAAGAGATTTCGTATTCTGTAATAACATTGCTAAAGAGGGAGCTGTTTGGAGTGTTAGTCGTGACAATTTAACTAGTTTAGCAAGCAATCTTATAGATGGTGTTGATGGTATTAGTCATGTAAATGCCATTTGTTATGACGAAGAAGGTTCGTTATATGTTCTCGCCAATATTAATACGGGCTATACCACATATAAATTGTATAAATTTACCAATGGAAATAAAACAGAACTAACCTTGAATAATGCAAAGCCATTTGTAGACTCTGATGTCGCTATCACTTCTGACGGACGAGGAGGTCTTTGGATGGCACAAAGAAGAAGTGGAATAACCCAATATAGCATACTATCGCACGTAAACATAGAACAAAATAAGATAGATTTCATGTTAGATTCAGAGGCTGAATACGCAGATTGGTTTGTTGGAAATTGTTATCGCGGTGCTATAGCATACAACAAAAAAGAAAATATACTTGCGGTTCATGGCAACACCTGTGCAATGCTATTTAAGGTTAATTATGATAGTGCAACAAATATTCCAACTATTACAAAGTGGCTAAAAGCTCCTCTTACAGGAAATAACACAGATGGTCTTGCATTTGATTATGCTGGTGACTTGTATGTTGTGAACTCTACTGAAGAGAAATTTAGAAAATTCGCTGTTCCTACTGAGCGTAACGTATGCTTTGTGCCTGCACAGAAGGCTCAAGTGATTGACAAGAAACTTAACTTGCGTGATACTGAAGATAACTCTATCAAACTCAATGATGCAATCGACCAAACTACCAATGTACGCGTATTCCGTACATTGACATCTGGCATGTACAATACCCTTTGCTTGCCATTCGATTTAACAACCTTGGATGGCACACCATTGGCTGGAGCAGAGCTATTAGAATTGAATAATGTAGAAGTTAGAGAGACCGAAACTACACAAGATATTAACTTACAGTTTACGGAAACTTCTAAATTGATAGCAGGTATGCCTTATCTCATTCAGCCTACTAGCGACATCACTCTACCTATGGAATTTAACAACGTAATGATTGCCACCACGGAAGGCACTATAGATGGTTTTGATGTTGTAACATTCAATGGTATCTTATCCCCAGTAACCCTCTTTGAAGGAGATAAAAGTGTATTATTCTTGACAAGCAACAATATATTGGCATGGCCAAACGTAACTGCTAACATGAATGGTATGCGTGCATATTTCCAATTGGCTGATACGGAAGAATCATCACCAATGCAAATGAGTGCACGTATTTCAGTAGATAGAGGTTCAACCACCGAAGACATCATTGTCTTAATACCTACTGAACCACAAGAAACAGCAACCAAAATCATGCGTAATGGCATGATATACATCCTACGCAATGGTGAAATATACACCATCCAAGGCACAAAAGTAAGATAATATAAGGATTCAAAATATATGAATAAAATCTTTTCTGCAGGAATATCAATTATTGTATTCCTTGTTGTTGCAGCAAATATATCTGCTGCAGATTTAACTGGTAAACGCATTTACATAAATCCAGGACATGGTAGTTGGGGCAGTGATGATCGCCCATGCGCCACCATACCTTATCCTAATCTGACAACTTCAGGCATGCCCGACACATTGGGGTTCTACGAATCTAACACCAACTTGTGGAAATGCTTGTATTTAGGCAATAAATTAGAAGAAGCAGGTGCGACTGTATTATATTCCCGCAAAGCCAATGGACCATGGGATTATGAGATGGTTAATGGAGATTATCCCACCTATGACAAATCAGCGTATCTCAAACGCTCCGATTACCGCAAATACAACAAAAGTCTCACTGTTGTTTGTGCTGAAGTAGAAGCAAATAATATCGATTACTTTATTTCCGTTCACTCCAACGCATTAGATGGTACTGATGGCGATTTAGTCAATTACCCTCTCTACCTATACCGCGGACCGAATAGTTATTCCACAGCTAATACTACCAACAATTACGCATATGTACCAGGAAGCTACGAAAAAGCCTCTACAAGTTGGGATTATTGCAACGAAATCATGCTTAGCGGTATCAATCCTTCCACTGCTTATAAAACAAGCAAGTACATCGTAGGAGATCAAGATTTCTATGCCAACCCATACGATAGCCAAAATAGTCATAGTGGTAAAACATATTATGGCTACCTCGGAGCACTCAAACATGGGGCTTCAGGATTCCTTGTAGAAGGATATTTCCACTCCTACCAACCTGCGCGCCACCGTGCATTAAACCCAGACTACTGCACCATGGAAGGATTAGCATACTATCGCGGAATTGTTGATTATTACGATGCTGACACCGAAGCAAATGGATATATTATGGGCGCAATACGTACCAAGTCTGCCACTATGAACAACTCTTTGTACACATATATATCCAAGTCAAATGACCAATATCAACCTATCAACGGAGCAAAAGTAGTACTCCGCAATTCCAAAGGCACACTCATCTACTGCAATTGCTATCCATACGTAGCACGCGAATTGAAGAATCAGCCATATTACACCACCGATAATAATTGGAATGGTATATTTACCTACAAAAACCTGACACCTGGTACTTATTATCTTTCTGTACACAAGGAGGGCTATGCCGACTATTATAGCACCATAGAGGTAACTGCTAACAAGACCACATACCTCAATATCTTTATGGAAGTAGGTACAGGCACTGAACCGAATACCACCAATACCATTCAACTGGACCAACCATCCTATCTTGAACTACCTGATTTGTTTGAAATGCAACAGTCATATGTGAATCAAACAATTGATGAAGCATTAAGCGGAAAAACAATTCGTCGTGCCATATATGGCGACGGCGTAATGTATGTGCTCGCTGTGGATAATATAGGCAGTCCTACCTTATTAGAGGTAGATACAGATACACATCTCGTATTAGCTACGCTTCCTACCAACCATTGTACGGCAAATGGTGCAAACGGCCTCCCACTCAGTGATATTGCTCTCACTACTGATGGCGTACTCATAGGATGCAATATGGAGGCAGTAACATATACCCCAAGCAACCAATGGCAACTATACAAATGGCATAAAAACAATAGCGGCAGTTGGACTGGATCACTCTGGTTATCTCATGCCAACAACGAGACAGCTGGCAACTATAATAATGCACTTGTAGGTGGCACGTTCGCTTATGAAGGACTTTCACACAGCGGCACTATTGTCACAATAGCCCGTAATACTGGTTCAAATAATAATATCCGCTTTGTTATCTATCAAATAGACGGAAACAATGTAAAAACTGTCATTCGCAACCATCCAAGCGATGTATCCGTTAATACATATGGTGATAAGATACAATTGAATAATTCACCTTTTGGCGATAATCGATTTATCTTTACATCTTCTACCATGAATGGTTTTGAATGGAAAATATCTAATACTACAGCTTCAGCACCTACCGTTCACGCCCAAAACATTACTCATTCATATGGAGCCAACTATTTTGTATATGCCAACCACACTCTGATGGTGACACCTTCAATGGCAAATGGTCAAAATACAGGAGTAGTTGTATTTGATATTACAGATGGTTGGGCTAATGCTCCTTTAGTGCGCACCACCAATACTACTTTAGAAGCTACCACCCCAACCTATTCTATGGCTGCTGCACAAGTAGATAGTTTAGACCTAACGCTATACTTGCTTAAGGACCAAACACTCAGCAAGTTCACCACCTCTGGCGTAGTACAACCGATTGTACCACATATCAATGCATACAATCTTACTGCAAAACATAACAAGGAAATCATCACCTTCTCTTTCACTGCCAATACTGCCGCTCAATCTGCATCTATCATTTTCTATGACAAGACTACAAACAACGAAATAGGACGACAAAGTATTGATGTTGTCAAAGGTCACAACGAGATTAGCATCCATATTCAAGACTTACCTGGTAGTCATGGACAAGAGATTACGTGGGCAATAGATTTACACGGATTAGCTATTAGCAATTGGAACAAGATTTACAGCACTAAGGAATATAATTTTACTCGTCCATTCATCGCTATAAACAATAATCCTGAATCCAAATACTTCCAGTACCTTTATATTAGTGAGCGTACTGGAAATGCAACAACGGGCAATGGATTATATGTCTTCACCCCTGATTATACACGAGTGAACAACTCTCCATACCGAGGAGGTCGCACCACCATAGGTTCACCCTATACTTGCGCCATAGACGATCAAGGCTACATTTGGCTCTCCGATGGCTCAGATCAATATTCAGGTATCTTTATTGCTAACCCTGACAATCCTAATGGCATACATGAGCAATTCTTCCATGGTAATAGAAATACTGCTACTGGTTTAATTACCAATGGTGAGATGGAGGTAGGATCCAGTTGCACTGGATTATCCATCTATGGAAATGGCGAAAACACCCAATTATTAGCCATTAACGAAGATGCAGGTACTACCTTAGCAAGCAACTCGCTATCTGTATATCATATTGGAAATAATAAAGGCACATATATCCACTCATGGTCATCAACACCTACCAAAAATATCGACCTATCAGGAGTAGGCACCTACTATGCCTACCCTTTAGGTTGTTCACATGGCTTTTGGATAACCCTACGTCGCAGCAATGGAAATAACTCATCAGACAATGCTGCCTTGCAATTCTTTGATTGGGATGGTAATCGCAAGATGTGTTCAGCTGAAGCACCATACAGCCAACTCATTAATGGCTCTTACTCTGGAGCATGCACCATGAATAGTGATGAATCAGTTCTCTATTTCGTAGATGCAACTGGTAATATCATGGTTTGGGATATTCAATGGGCTGCTGATCATACACCTAAAATGTCATTGCGATACTCCTATCCTACAGGACTCACTGATATTCGAGAAATGCACTTCGACTATGCAGGTAACCTTGTGTGCTCTGGTGATGATGAAGATATTACAATATTCTCCATACCATCAGCAATAAACCACACCTTGATTCCTGCCAGTTCCACACAAAGTGTTGCAAAAAATTACATCGCACCAAAGAGTATCACACTTAGCGAACAAAACATCCAACTAAAAGTAGATAGCACCTTCTCGCTTTCTGCAAACATACTACCAAATAATGTTAGTAATCCTAATATTATTTGGAGTTCGGCTAATACAAATATAGCTACTGTAGAAAATGGTGTGGTAACTGCTCATAATAAAGGACAAACCACTATTTATGCCACAGCAGAAGATGACATCAATGTGCTTGATTCATGTTCGGTATGGGTATATGCATATATGAATGATGCAGAAGCACGACGCATTTGGGCATATGATTTGAATTTAACAGAACAAACAGGTACTTATACCTTTAATTTTAAAGCTATTACAGCTGCCAATCAAGCATATATTCTCTTCTATAACAACGATGGTGAGGAGATTGGCAGATACCCATTAGACAATGTGGTGAAAGGACAAAATACTTTTACACTGCTGCAATGTGACATCGCTGCATATCAAAATCAAGTACATTGGGCTCTGGAATTACATGCTGATCCTATCAAAAATATAGTAGAAATTACTTCTGCTGATGAGGATAAATTCTATTATTATCTGCCCCAAGGCGTAGCCATCAACAATAATCCATTATCCGAACACTTTGGTAAGATATATGTAGCAGAGCCATATGCTGGAGCTAACGACGGAAAAACCACACATAGTCAAACTCAAACCAAGGGTATTTATGTATATGACCCATTGTTGAATATTGAGAATTATGCAAGTGGTTACGTACCGTCGAATGTAACATTTAACGATTCCCACAAACATCAACAATTACATCGCATTGCTATCAATCCTCTTACTGATGCTGTTACCTTTGTTCAAAGTGCGGGGGCAAATGTTTGGACTATTGATGCATCAGCTCTAAAAGATGAAACTGCTGCAGACAATCTTCTTGCTAACATCAAAAATATCTCATATTCACAATCACTCTGTTTTGATGAAGAAGGAGTATTATACATATTGGATGCCGACGCAACCACAGATAGTGGTGCATTGTATAAAATCACAAATGGAAATGCCAATATATTAGCACAATCGAACAAATGGGGCAATGATCGCAACTCAATTGTTAGTGATGGTCGTGGTGGTATTTGGCTAACACAATATCGCTATCAATTAGACACATATGATATGTTAAGTCATATTGCCGCCAACGGAGAGATTGATTTCAACGCAAATATCAATTCTGATACTCAAATCAAAATGCTTCTCCCTACTAATACAGCACGTGGACATATTGCATATTACGCCCAGCAAGATATTTTAGCACTTGGAGGTGATGGTACTGTTATATTGTACAAAGTTAACTATGATATGGATGGTAAACCTTCTTTAACTAAATGGCTTACCACTCCTACTTTAGGAAGTAATATTGATGGTATAGCATTCGATTATGCAGGTGATTTGGTTGCTTTATCAGCTTCAGTAGAACGTTTCTATAAATTCACCCTTCCTACAGAAAACAACTCAATTACTATCCCTGCACAGACATATTACATAAATAATCCTTCCACAGGAAATTCTACTAAATGGGAAAAAGACAATATACCAACGAAATTGCTACATAATGGCATGATATACATCCTACGCAACGGTGAAATATACACCATCCAAGGCACAAAATTGAAATAGGAACACATTAGGTATTGCATAATTCAAGAAAAAGTTGTACTTTTGCAAATTATTTGTAAAAGACATGCTTACTCATCTTCACATACGTAACTATGCGTTAATATCTCACTTGGATATTGATTTCCATGAGGGGTTCTCTGTCATGACAGGTGAGACGGGTGCTGGTAAGAGTATCATTCTCGGTGCACTCAACCTTGTGATGGGTGCACGTGCTGATATCAAAAGCATCACAGAAGGTGAAGAACGATGCGTGATAGAAGCCACTTTTGGCGAAGATCTCATTATCCGTCGTGAATTAAGTGCCAACGGACGTTCACGGTCGTTTGTGAATGATGAAATAGTTACTCAAGCAGAGCTCAAAGCCCTCGCGCGTCAACTCATAGACATCCACTCACAGCACGAGAGCCTAATGATTGGCGACGATCTCTTCCAAATACAAGTAGTAGATGCTATCGCAGGAAATACAGCCGAGCGCGAAGCATATAGCCATGCCTATATCTCCTACCAAGAAGCAATAGCTGCTCTACGCGAGGCACAAGCCCTTGCTAAAAAGGCGCAAACTGATGCCGATTATCTACAATGGCAATACACCCAACTCGTTGAAGCACAACTGATTGCTGGCGAATTGGAAGAATTAGAAGAAGAAGAATACCGACTTGCACATGCCGAAGAGATACAAACCGCGCTCGCCACTGCCCTACAACAACTGGACGGCGAAGGCAATAGCGCAATAATGCTCATACATGCATGTCAGCTATCGACTGTCAACTGTCAACTATCCGAACGCTTAAATAGTGTAGAGATAGAACTCAAAGATATTGTATCCGACATTCAACGTCTCTACGACCACACCGAACGTGACCCAATGCGTCTGGAGCAAGTGCAAGAGCGCATCAGTATGCTCCAAACATTGATGAAGAAGCATCGTGTACAGACTATAGATGAACTGATTGCCCTACGCGATGAACTCGCTGTACAAATTCAACAGATTGAAAATATCGACGATGATCTTGCACGTCTGCAAGCAGAGGTGGATACAGCACACAGCGCATTGTCCATCGCAGCAGAAGCACTTACGGCATCTCGTCTCGCACCTTGTAACCTGATAGCCTCTCGCCTTATTGAAGATATGGTTCGTTTAGGCGTACCGCACGCCAAAGTAGCAGTGGATATTCAGCCCAACAACGACTTTACCGAGACAGGAAAAGACAATGTACAATTCCTCTTTGCTGCCAATCTGAACCAGTCGCTTCGCCGTGTCGCGGAAGTGGCATCTGGTGGTGAAATTAGTCGATTAATGCTATGTATCAAAGCACTTATTGCAAGCAACAATGGACTACCAACGATAATCTTCGACGAAATTGATACAGGTGTCAGTGGCGCTATTGCTAGTCAAATGGGAGAGATTATGCGCCAGATGGCTCAATCAAGGCAAGTTATCACTATAACCCACTTACCTCAAGTAGCAGCTCGCTGCGAACATCATTATTTGGTGTATAAAGAAGATACTGACATCCGTACAGAAACACATATCCGCAAACTCAATACGCAAGAGCATGAGGCGGAGATTGAAAAAATGCGAGAGTTATGAAAACTCTCGCATTTTTATACATATGCTTATAGGTTGCTCTTCACAATCTCTTCGGCACGAGCTAAAGCGCCATTGATATGATCACGGATATTCTCACGACCTATCAACTGAACTAAACCTGATTTCTCCAACGTTTTGAATACATGTTTATTCACTCCTGACAACACCAAGGTCATACCGCAACGCTGAGAACGCAGATAGAGTTGTTCAAGATTGTGAATACCTGTCGAATCCATAAACGAAACCTTACGCATACGCAAAATACGTACTTTTTGTCCATCGGCACCTATACGTTGGCTTATTTCGTCGAACTTGTTAGCGATACCAAAGAAATATGGACCATCTATCTCATATACCTCAGTATGTGGAGGAATATGAAGCATGTCCAAATCATTGCCATGCAGGCGAACATCGTTGTGGTAAGTAGGATCAATCTCATCCGAGAAAGAGCGAATAACAGTAGCTTCGTTGGTACGCTTCAAGAATAGAATAACAGCTAATAGCAATCCCACTTCAATAGCAATTGTGAGGTCAAAAATCACAGTCAATACGAATGTCACAAGCATCACAATAAAATCAGACTTAGGTGCTTTGGCAAGCCACAAGAAGGAGCGCCATCCCGACATGTTGTAGCTAACTACTATCAATACACCCGCAAGGCATGCCATAGGAATCATTCCCACCAGAGGACCCAAGAACAGCAACACCAGCAAAAGCACAACCGCATGGATAATACCCGCTATTGGGGTACGACCACCATTGTTGATATTGGTCATAGTACGCGCAATCGCTCCTGTAGCAGGAATACCACCAAAGAATGGAACTACCACGTTCGCAACACCTTGTGCAATGAGTTCGGTATTGGAATTATGTTTATCACCAATCACACCATCAGCCACCATTGCAGACAGTAGTGATTCGATAGCACCCAACATGGCAATAGTAAATGCTGAAGGAAACAAATCACGTACTAGATTAAAGAGCGTTTCACCTTCTGCCAAGTGCAATGCTGGCAAATGAGGAGCAGGCATACCATCTGGCAAAGTATATAAGTCACCAATGGTGGTGATAGATGTGACTCCTCCAAATTCACGTAATAGCCATACAATCAATGTCATCAGCACAATAGCAACCAATGAGCCAGGGATTTTCTTGCTCATCTTCGTAGAGAAAACAATGATAAGCAAGGATACTACACCTACTGCAAATGCCCACCAATTGATGTCGCGCCAGTGCTCAAAATAGCATATCCATTTATGAATAAAATCTGCTGGTGCATCTTGTATGCCCATACCGAAGAGATCGTTCATTTGCGTAGTAAATATGGTAACAGCAATACCTGCTGTAAAACCTATAATCACAGGATAAGGTACAAACTTGATCACATTTCCCAGTCGGAATAATCCCATGAAAATAAGCAAGATACCAGCCATAATAGTGGCTATTAGTAACCCCGTGAGTCCATGCTGCTGAATGATGCCATAGATAATAACAATGAAAGCACCAGTAGGACCACCGATTTGCACTTTACTACCACCAAAAGCCGAAATAATAAAACCAGCGATGATAGCAGTAACCAAACCTTCAGTAGGTCCCACTCCCGAAGATATACCAAAGGCAATAGCCAAAGGGATAGCCACAATACCCACAATCATACCAGCAATGGCATCTTGCAGAAGACGCTGCTTATTGTAGGTGCGTAGTGATGAAAAAAGTTTTGGACTAAAAACTTCTTTGAAAGAAAAAAATGTTTTCATATACCTTAAAAAATCAAATAACTAATCTTTATTCATGATGATAAGGCTCGCCACGCAATATGGTCATAGCTCGATAGAGTTGCTCCACAAAGAAAAGGCGAACCATTTGATGTGAAAATGTCATCTTGCTAAGCGAAATCTTACCATTGGCGCGCTGATATACTGCATCTGCAAAGCCATAAGGTCCTCCCACAACAAAGACCACATCCCTACCCGATGACATACGCTTTTGCAGATAATCAGCAAACTCTATTGACCGATATTCTTTGCCATGTTCATCCAACAGAATCAAATCTGTAGATGGCGTTATAGCACGCATAATCATTTCACCTTCTGCTTGCTTTTGCTGTTCCGCCGTAAGAGATTTCGTATTTTTGAGTTCGGGAATAACCTGCAATGTAAATGGTAAGTAATGAGTTAGACGCTTTTGATATTCCTGTATCAATGTGTCAATATGCCCATCAGTGGTTTTTCCGACTACCAGAAGCGTTACTTTCATAATCGTGAATTAAGAATTGCCATTTACATGCCACGTTGTTGCTTAATGTGCTCATAAGCTTCATTTATGCCGCGAAACTTATCTGTAGCTTGTTTTCGTACCTCTTCGCTTGCATTACCCACCTTATCTGGATGAAACTTCATTGCCATACGACGATACGCTTTCTTCACTTCGTCGTTGCTAGCAGAAGGTTCTATCTCTAATGCCGTATATGCCCAATTGACATCTTTATGGCGTTGATATAATGCCAATATAGACTGATAATCAGCTTGCTGAACAGCCATATTGGTAACTATAATCTGAATGATATTTAGTTCTTGCGCAGCAATCTCACCATCCGAATTAGCCAATTCAAGCAATATGCGAATTAGTTCTAATCGAGTGGAATAATTGATATATTGCGCCATTTGATGAGACACTGCCACAGGGTCTATCTCCTGATCCAGCAGCTGCTTGAGCAAGGAGAGAGCTTGTTTCGCACGTTCTTCGCCAAAAGTGCGCAATAGAAAAGGTTTTATATAATTTATCTCAGATTTGAGTACCCGTCCGTCTGCCTTGATGACACAAGCAATCAACACGATTATAGAGACGCTTATATCACCTTGAGTAGCACGTTGACGACGTTGATATGTAGTCTGCGTATCGGAATCACTGCCTTGCAATATATATTTAGACGTATCAAACATCGAGGCGATGAATACACCTATCAGTGCACCTATTGGTCCACCTACTGCAAAGCCTAACCCTCCTAATATCCATTTGCCAAGTGACATTATTTTTCTCGTTTTTTATCCTTATAAAAAGGTAGTAACACAAAATAGTTGATTACACCAGCCAACATGATGGCTAATATTCCCGAATATTCTTCAGAGAGATGCAACCATATCAACAGGTTGAGTAGCAGGAGTTGAAGCACATAATTAATGGCTCGTCCAAATAGAAAACCGCCTGCATTCTTCCAACTAGGACGCATCTTGAAAGTATAGAAACTAGTGATGAAATAGTTGCATATCATCTCAATGATGAAACCTGCTGTAAAAGCAACAGAAGTAAGAATGCCCAAGTCTTGCCAATGGCGTTGAAATATATCCAACAGCAGATAGTAGATACCATACTGAATGCCCGTTCCAAGTGCTCCAACGAGCACGAAACGAACCGCAGAACGATATTTCATAGGCAGTCGCCCAGTTAGGGTTTTCATCTATATAACTATCTATGGTTGATTGATTTCGTTGCCTTGACAGAAGCGATGTTGTATATGGCGATCATCACCCAAATAGATAAAACGTTCGAGGCGATGAATAGGCGATGTGGCATCCATGCTATGAGGCGAAAGACAGAGGTCATCGATGACAAGTGCATCGAAAGCATACCCAGGTTCAAAACTGCCTACTTGCCCAAAGAAGGCACCACCTGCTTTTGTAGCCATATAAAACACTTCCGATAATGTCAAGAATGGATACTGACCATTGGATGATACATATTGCAATTTACTCATCTGCACAGCATACTGCATCACGCGGAACATGCTAAGATGGTGTCCACCTGCAATATCAGAACCCAGTACAACGTTCAGTCCTGCTTGCAAAAATTTTCGTACAGGAGCTATACCAGATGCCAAATTGCAGTTGGATGTCGGACAATGTACTACGCATACATTCTGCTCGCGCATCAGACGCAATTCCTCACCTTCGGTATAACAACAATGCGCCATTAGCGTAGGTGTATCTCCAAACAAACCATAGCGATGATATGCATCGCCATAGCATGTAGATGCTGGCTCTAATTCTTGTACCCAGGCTATTTCTTGCTGATTTTCGCTCAAATGCGATTGTACTGGCAGTGTGGTCTGCTGTGCCATCTCTCCCATCGTTTGCAGCATTTCTGGTGTGCACGAAGGAATAAAACGCGGAGTGATGATTGGTTTTACCAATGGCATTTCTGCCATCGTATCTACCAAAGCTTTCATACCGCTAACCCATGATATTGGTGTATTGCACAAGTTATCTGGCGCATGCCGATCCATGCCTACCAAACCAATCAGAGCCCCCATACCAGCATCAGCAAAGCTGCGAGCAAGTATTTGCGTTGCAGGTGTGTGAGATGTAGCAAATACCGCAGCACGCATCGTACCTTGACGCCATAGTTCCGAAACAAAAGAATGGTAAACTGTTTCAGCATATGCTTCATCTGCAAACTTGGCTTCCTCTGGAAAAACATAGGTATTGAGCCAAGGTATCAGTTGCATATCCATAGCTATTCCCATGTTACAGAACTGTGGTGCATGTACATGCAAATCATTCATCGCTGGTATCAGCAATTTGTCACCAAAATCCACCAGTTGGTCATACATCAGACCATCTGGCAGCGAGTGATATACTCCCTGAATCACTCCCTGTTCATCAACAGCGATATACCCTCGCTCATACACTTCGAATTGTGTAGGCGACGATGTAAATAGAATATTTGCCTGATATATTGTCACTTATCCAACAATAGCATTTAACATTTCCTCCATAGCAGCACCTAATCCTGCTACATTGCGACCACCTGCGGTAGCCATCCATGCTTGACCGCCGCCACCGCCTTGGATATGCTTAGCAGCCGACTTGATGATCTGACCTGCGTTCTTGCCTGCATCTACCAGTGGTTGCGACAATACCACGGTAATCATTGGTTTGCCTTCCCACTCGGTAGCACCTACTACAGCGAACTTCACATCCGTAAACTTGCCTTTCAGCAACATGGGCACATTACGCAGCAAGTTAGCATCTACGGTGCCTTCTACGCGCACCAGTTTGATGCCATTGTAGTCTTCTGCTTTGGCAAGGAGTTCATCGCGGAAACGTTCTACTTTCTCAGCCATGAAGGCCTCAATCTGCTTCTTCAAGCCCGCGTTCTCATCAATGGCTTTGCGGATAGCGCCTGCCAAGTCAGGAGCGTTGTTGAACAGCGCACGCAGACCGCCAATCATATCCACTTGCTTGTAGTAGAGTTCATCGGCCTTGGCTGCTGTCACTGCCTCAATACGGCGAATACCCGCAGCCACACTGGTCTCCATCACAATGCGCACCGCACCAATCTTACCCGTACTTGCCACGTGGCAACCACCGCACAACTCTGCGGATGGGCCGTACTTGATGACACGTACCTCATCGCCATATTTCTCGCCGAAGAGTGCCATAGCACCCATTTCTTTGGCTTTCTCTATTGGGGTGTTACGACATTCCTCAAGAGGCAAGTCTTGGCGAATCATCTCGTTGGCAAGCATCTCCACTTGGCGAAGCTCCTCCGCACTCACTTTCTGGAAGTGTGAGAAGTCAAAGCGCAAGCTGTCTGCCGATACGTAGCTACCTTTTTGCTCCACATGCTCGCCCAACACTTGGCGCAATGCGTAGTGTATGATATGCGTAGCAGTGTGGTTACAAGCAATAGCTTGACGACGAGCCACATCTACCTCAGCCATCATCTTGCTCTTGATATTCTCAGGCAATTCCGCACAGAGGTGTACTGCCAGATTGTTCTCACGTTTGGTATCCAACACGCGCACATTGCCCAATGTACCCGAATCGCCTACCTCACCACCCATCTCGGCGTAGAATGGTGTTTGGCTAAGCACTACTTGATAGAGTTCTTTGCCCTTTTGGTTCACTTTGCGGTAGCGCAACACTTGTGTTTCGCATTGCAACATGTCGTATCCATCAAACTCTGTCTCACCTTCGTTAATCACTACCCAGTCGCCCAGTTCTTGTTTGTTGGCTTGGCGACCCATCTCTTTTTGGTGCTCCAATGCCTTGTTGTACTCCTCCTCATTGGTGGTAAAGCCGTTCTCGCTCAAAATCAATTGAGTAAGGTCGAGAGGGAAACCGTATGTATCTTTCAATGTGAACACATCCACACCCGAAATCTCTTTACCTTTCGCCTCTTTCATCAGTTTGTCGAGCAAAGAGATACCCTTGTCCAGTGTGCGGAGGAAACCGTCCTCCTCGCTCTTTATTACAGGGGTGATTTGTGCCTCTTGCTTCACCAATTCAGGATATGCTTCGCCCATGTCGGCAATGAGTTGTGGCACCAGTTTGTACATAAACGCTTCGCGTTGTCCGAGGAAGGTGTAGCCATAGCGCACTGCACGGCGCAAGATTCGGCGAATCACATAACCTGCCTTCTCGTTGCTTGGCAACTGACCATCAGCAATAGCGAAGGCGATAGTACGGATATGGTCGGCAATCACGCGCATAGCCACATCCACTTTCTCCTCTTTGCCGTATTCAGCACCGCATATCTCACCAATCTTCTTCAGCATTGGTTGGAACACATCGGTATCATAGTTCGATTGTTTGCCTTGCATGGTGCGCACCAAACGCTCGAAGCCCATACCTGTATCGATTACTTTGTTTGGCAAGGTGTCAAGCGAGCCATCGGCTTTGCGATTGTATTGCATGAACACGAGGTTCCAAATCTCAATCACTTGTGGGTGGTCTTTATTGACGAGTTCGCGACCAGAGAGAGCCGCTTTCTCCTCCTCGCTACGGCTATCCACGTGAATCTCAGAGCAAGGACCACAAGGACCTGTATCGCCCATCTCCCAGAAGTTGTCGTGCTTGTTGCCGTTGAGGATATGGTCGGCAGGCAAGTGCTTAGCCCAGATCTCTGCTGCCTCGTTGTCGCGCTCGATGCCCTCTTCTGGCGAACCCTCGAACACGGTTACATAGAGGTTCTTTGGGTCAAGTTTCAGCACGTCCACAAGGTACTCCCACGCCATGTCAATGGCACCTGCTTTGAAGTAATCGCCAAACGACCAGTTGCCGAGCATCTCGAACATGGTATGGTGATAGGTATCGTGACCTACTTCCTCGAGGTCGTTGTGCTTACCGCTCACGCGCAGGCACTTCTGCGAGTCCGCTACGCGAGGATATTGTATAGGGTCATTACCGAGGATGATACCCTTCCATGGGTTCATACCTGCATTGGTAAACATCAGTGTAGGGTCATCTTTGATGACCATGGGTGCTGAAGGTACAATCTTGTGTCCCTTCTTCTCAAAATAATCCAAAAAGGATTGTCTAATCTCTTTGCTTGTCATATATTTTGTTTATTTAATTTCGCTATTGTATCAAAAATCCTGCAAAGGTACAATTTTTTTACGGGATATGCAAATATTAGAACTATTTTATTTCAGTTACACTGAAAATCATCCACAAAAATCCGCCACAAGTTTCGGGACCACCATAGCACATCTATAGGAGATCTGTGGGCTTTCGGTGGCTATCAAATCACTCTCAAGTTGACTGCGGGCTACATGACCACTTCGCGACCACTGTAGCACATCTGTTGCCTAGTTGTATCACAGCGGTGGCTTTTGTGTTTTCACTTTTCACCTTTCCACTTTCGATGCGCCTCTATAATAATGCTGCAAAAATCTTCGGCGCGGAAGGGGTTTTGCGCCGAAGATTGGAGAATTTGGAGGGTAAGATGGTATATACAACACGCGGGAAGTGTAGTATTTACTATGCTTCCCGCGTGAGTATATTTTTTTTGAAAAAAAGTTTTCGCGCGCCGAAGATTGTGCCGAAGATTGTGTCGAAAGTGAAGTAACAAGAAATCCTTGTGAGTTGCTATAGGGGGGGGTAAACATACAATCTTATCAAAATCGGCTGCAAAGGTAGTATATCAAACTGCTAAAACTTGTCAGTATGTAAAGAAAAATGCACTTTTTTTGCGGGAAAGTGCATTTTTTTAGATTAGAGGCGGGGATTTTCTCACGGACGGAACCGCGAGAGCTTAACAAGAGGCGGGAGAGAAATGCGTATTAGGAGGGGGACAACCTTTTTAGGTGATCTTAACAAAAAGCACTTTTTGTAGGCAAGGAGTTGAGTCGGAGTTCTGTCGGTGTTCTCTCGGTTGTCGGTCGGTGGAATAAGGAAAGGTATAAGAGAGGTAAAGAGAAAGTCAATCTTAATAAAAGTACTTTTTTGAGTTTGAGAGTTGGTAGGTTCATCCTAGGTTCGTCTTTGGTTCATCCTTGGTTTTTAGCACGGAGTGTATATATAAGGTATAATGGGAAGGAAATCTTAAAAAAAACGCCACTTGTGCATGAAACACAAATGGCGAATATCTGTTGGGGAGAGCGTTCGAATAGAAATTTGGTATCAATCCTGCGGAACGAATTTCTCTACTTTGTACTCTTTCTTCACTTCTTTGACTTCCACCACGAGTTGGTTGGCGAGCAGTTTCTCGTTCTCCTCACGCTGGCGCAGAACGTCTATAGCGGCATAGATAGCGTGCAAAATGCTGGTTGCATCGGCTTCGTTCTTACCTGCCAAACTGTATGCTGTTCCATGATCGGGCGAGGTGCGCACTATTGGCAGTCCTGCGGTGAAGTTCACGCCACTCATATCCAAAGCCTTGAATGGTGCCAACCCCTGATCGTGGTACATGGCCAACACGGCATCGAAGTGATTGTATTGTCCTGCGCCAAAGAAACCGTCAGCCGAATAAGGACCAAAAGCCCAGATACCTTGTTCCTGCGCCTTGGCAATAGCAGGGCGAATGATATTGGTCTCTTCCTCGCCAATCAGTCCGTTATCACCTGCGTGTGGGTTGAGCGCCAACACGGCGATGCGTGGCTTGCGACAAGTGAAGTCCATCTTCAGGGTGTCGTTAAGCACAGCCAGTTTGCTGAGGATACGCTCCTCAGTGATGGTCTCAGCCACTTTGACGATAGGCGTATGGTTGCACACCAACGCTACGCGCATACGGTCGCTAATCATCATCATCAGACTATCTTTTCCTTCGCCGAATAGCTGTGTCAAGTACTCGGTGTGTCCTGAATAGCGGAACTCATCCGATTGGATATTATCCTTGTTGATAGGTGCCGTCACGATGGCGTGTACCAGGCCGTTCTTGAGGTCTTGGCATGCGCGTTGCAAGCTCTTGAGCGATGCTTTTCCTGCTTCGGGTGTGGATACACCTAATTGCACAGGCGTGTCATCGGGGTAGCAAGTGATGAGGTTCAGTCGCCCATCTTTCGCCTGTTTGGGGTCTTGGATGATATTCCATTGGATATTGCGATACTCCTCATCGAGGGTTTGCATATGTTGGCGTGCTACTTTGGCGTTGCCATACACGATAGGGCGACAGATCTCGCAGATATGCGGATTCACCAACGACTTGAGGATAATCTCATACCCTACTCCATTGATATCGCCTGCTGTAATTGCTATTGTTGGTTTCATTTGTATCTAAAATATAATATCATTCTTAGTTATTCGAATTGCGTGATTCTTGCACACAAGCAACATTGATGTATTTTATTGCGGCACTAGGTACATCGAACAACGCATAATGGCAATTTTCACCAAATGCAGCCGCAATAGAAGTACATTTATAATCTACATTTAATTGAGCCACTCCGTCTTTCTGCATAAACATGCGATAACTAGTTACTTTTGCCGTCAAATATGGTGATTCATAAACACACCACACAAGGCTATAGTTTTCAAAATCTAAATCAGGAACATTAACTCCTTTGGGTGCTAATTGCTGCAAATCTGTCTTGGAGCGAACTATAAAAGATACACATTTAGCCTCTGCATCATTTAACAAATCATTAGCTTTTGTAGATTCTACATGTTGAAATATTATATCTAGAGTTTCCTTATTTTCTACTGACAATATCATTTGATTTACCTCTCCCTCTTTGTAATCTACATGAGGATTATTTGGTTCACAATTAGTGCACACGAACGTCACTAAGAATAACATGCATAGATAATAACAGTTTTTCATATTTTTATAATTTTAATTGATCTGACTAACTTTCTCGTATTGCAGTTTCTCGAAGTCGAAAGGTTTGCGCTCTTCGTTCTTGTAGCCCAGCGACATCACGCAGAGTACGGTGAAGTTCTCTGGCAGATTAGTTAACTTACGCACCAAGTCCTCCGCGCCTTCTCTTTGATACACATGGCACCAACATGCACCCAGTCCTTGGTCTGCAGCAGCAAGCCAGATATTTTGCGCAGCAATAGCCGCATCGCATTGCCATGTATCAATCACGCTGGTATCCGCAGCCACCACGATGCCTGCCATAGCGGTGTCAAACATACCACTGCCGTATGTGCGGCAACCTGCTAATTGTCGAAGTATCTCTTCGTTTTTGATTACCACGAAGTGCCATGGGTTCATTCTCTTGCCTGCAGGCGACATGAGCGCACAACGAATGATGTAGTCCAACTTCTCCTGCTCTACTGGTTGGTTGGTATATTTTCTATACGAGCGCCGTATTTGGCACAAACTCAGAAAATCACGCATAATTAATCAAAATAAAAAATTTGCTACAAAGGTACTATTTTTTTTATACATATACAAATGAATCAAACAAAAAATCACTTTTATGAAAAATAACTTGCAGATTCGTAAATTTTATTGTACCTTTGCACGCTATTTTATGTACGATGGAGTATTATGGCAGAAGAAATGAAAAATACCAAAACGACATTTAATCGTGCAACGATTGTTCGCTGCATAATAACTGTCGTTGTGTTGATAGCATTATATGCACTCATTCGTCGGCTGAGTGGTGTGTTGTTGCCATTTTTGATTAGTTTTGTGGTGGCATATATGTTGGCGCCTATCGTGCATTTCTTTCAGCATAAGTGCCGACTGAAGAATCGCGTATTGTCGGTCGTGGTAACTATTCTGTTGGTGATAGGACTGCTCACTGGTGCAGTAGCAGCCGTGGTACCTGCTATCAGTCGTCAAGCCACTTCTCTTTCGCATAGCGTGAAGACCTATCTCACCCAATGGGACGGCAATGAGTATTTCTCGCCTCGCGTCAATGCACGTATTGAAGAGATCATCCAGAGTTTGGATATCAAGACACTTCTGCAATCTGAAGAAGTGCAACAAGGCATCAAGAAAGTCATCCCTGTTTTGGGTGATTGGATTAGTAGTGGTGTGAATGCCATTTTGAGTTTAGCGGTAGTGTTTGTATGCTTAATGTACATCATTTTTCTGCTGATTGATTATGAAAAGATTTCCACTAATTGGCATAAATATATCCCCGAACGCTTCCGCGATAGCATTGTAATGCTGATGCGTGACCTTGACCGCAATATGAATGCTTATTTCCGCGGGCAAGCCCTTGTAGCTGCCATCAACGGCATACTTTTCGCTATTGGTTTTCAGGTCATCGGTCTGCCAATGGGCATTGGTTTGGGTATTATGATTGGTGTACTGAATTTGGTACCATACCTGCAAATATTGGGTGCTTTTCCTGCGGTATTACTCGGCCTGATTCAGGCTGCAGAAACCGCTCGTCCTTTGTGGGTGGTACTACTCTGTATCGTAGCGGTGTTTGTTTTCGTGCAAATAGTAGAGAATATGGTACTTGTCCCTACCATCATGGGCAATGTCACAGGCATGGGTCCTGCATGGATTCTGCTTAGTCTATCCGTATGGGGGTCATTGCTCGGTTTCGTGGGAATGATTATTGCATTGCCATTGACCACCCTACTCGTATCCTATTACAAGCGTTTTGTGCTACATATTCCAGAACAGCCCTTACAACCAACTCCTGTGCGGAAATGCAAAATATGGACACTAATAAAAAATAATATTATGAAAAAACATTTGCTTACGCTAACTGCTATCATCTTTAGCACCACCTTATGGGCAAGTGATTCCTTATTGCAGGGCACCCCTATGGGTTCGCCTGCTGTAGATTATAGTAATGGTTCTATCAGCACCACCGTCAATCAACCTGCCAATGCTTTCGATGGCGATCTCAACACCTATTATGCTTCTTTCGACCGCTCCTACACATGGGTTGGTTTGGATTTGGGATCGCCCCACGTGATTACTCGCGTGGGTTGGTCACCTCGCAACGACGGAGTAGGACCAGAACGCGTAGTGTTGGGTATGATAGAAGGTGCTAACCGAAGCGACTTTCTGGACGCAGTGCCACTCTATTTGATAGACCAGAAGGGAGTGATAGGCGAGATGCACTATGCAGATATTATGGTAAGCAAAGGTTTTCGCTATGTGCGCTATGTAGGTCCTCATGACAAACGATGCAATATTGCCGAACTAGCGTTCTATGGTCATGCGGGCGAAGGCGATGAAAGCGAGTTTTATTTGCCAAGCGGAATACCAGTAGTGATAATGAACACTGTAAATGCTGAGGAGCCATACGATAAGGAACACAATATCCCCAGTTATGTGCGTATCATCGACACCGACAACACCTACGTGATGGATACAGCTACAACACGCCTACGTGGCAATGCTTCACTGAACTTTGCTAAAAAGCCTTATCGCATTAAGTTCGAAAGCAAGCAAAAGCCATTGGACGCACCTGCCAAAGCCAAAAAATGGACACTCATCAGCAATTATGGTGATAAAACATTGATGCGTAACTTGCTGGCATTCCATATTAGTGAAGTAATGGGTATGCCATACACTCCTTATGGAAGATCTGTGGATGTGATACTCAACGGTGAATACAAAGGTTGTTACCAACTATGTGACCAAATAGAGGTCAACAAAAACCGTGTAAATATCGATGAGATGGAAACTTCTGATATATCTGGCGAAGCACTAACGGGTGGCTACTTATGGGAGATTGACGCCTATGCTAATCAAGAAAAAAGTTGGTTCACATCCAAAAATAATATCCCTGTGACAATTAAGTCACCTGATGAAGATGATATCAAGCCTGAGCAATCAACATATTTAAAGAATTTCTTCGATGAGATGGAAGCGACAGTATATGCTTCGTATTTTGATAACAAAGACTATGGCTGGCGATCAATATTGGATGCAGAGACATTTTTGCGTCACTTCTTGATTGGCGAATTGTCAGGCAACACCGACACCTATTGGAGCGTATATCAATATAAAAAGCGCGGAGAAAAGAAAGCTTACACGGGCCCCGTATGGGATTTTGATATCGCTTTTGACAACGACTATCGCACCTATCCGCTGAATAACAAGACAGAGTTTGTATGCTTTGATGGCGGTTCAGTGGCTGGTAGTATGGGGCAATTTGTGCGCCGTATAGTATTGCAAGATGCTCAAACTATTCCAGAACTTCGTGAGATATGGGGTGAAGCTCGCCACAATGGCATTGATGCTACTAGCCTATGCGCATGGATAGACAGTATAGCCACAGAGATTGACCGCTCGCAAACACTCACGTTTATGCGTTGGGATATCCTCAACCGACAAGAGCACATGAATCCAGTGGCTCGTGGTAGTTTTGCAGCAGAGGTTGAGTACCTCAAAGAATATATCACCAAACGTGTTGAATGGATGGATAAGCGATTGGGCTACACATATATCCCGACTGACATTCAATCCCCAATCACCTATAGCCAATCGGCAATAGCCATATGGGACATCATGGGAAGAATGATATATAGTGGCAAAGAAATGCCACAATTGCAATCAGGAATGTATATCATACGAGATAATGGAAAAACTGAAATAAAATTGATACAATAAGAAATGGAAAGAAAAGTTCGTGTTCGTTTTGCACCTAGTCCAACAGGTGCGTTGCATATCGGCGGTGTGCGTACTGCCTTGTTTAACTACCTTTTCGCTCGCCAACACGGTGGCGACATGTTGCTTCGTATTGAAGACACCGACTCCACACGCTTCGTCCCTGGAGCCGAAGAATATATCACCGAGTCCCTCGCATGGCTCGGCATCGAGATTGACGAAGGTATCTGCCAAGATGCGCCTAACGGCAAGGGCGATCATGGTCCATACCGCCAAAGCGAGCGCCGTGATATCTACCACAAGTATGTAGATCAGCTCCTCGCTTCGGGTAATGCCTATATCGCATTCGATACTCCGGAGCAATTGGAAGCCAAGCGCGCTGAGATTGCCAATTTCCAATACGATGCTCGCACGCGCGAGCAGATGGTGAACTCGCTGACACTCAGCAAGGAGGAGGTAGATGCTCGTATCGCTGCAGGCGAGAAGTATGTCGTGCGCTTCAAAGTGGAGCCAAATATCGATGTACATGTGCACGACCTTATCCGTGGCGAAGTGGTTATCAACTCCAATATCCTCGATGACAAGGTGCTCTACAAATCTGCTGACGATCTGCCAACCTACCACCTCGCCAATATCGTGGATGACCATTTGATGGAGATTAGCCATGTTATCCGTGGCGAAGAATGGTTGCCTTCTGCCCCACTCCACGTGCTGCTCTACCAGGCATTTGGTTGGGAAGATACCATGCCTGAGTTTGCACACTTGCCTTTGCTTCTCAAGCCTGACGGCAATGGTAAACTCTCCAAACGCGATGGCGACCGTCTCGGTTTCCCTGTTTTCCCACTCGAGTTCCACAACCAAAAAGATGGCTCTGTATCATCGGGTTACCGCGAGGAGGGCTACTATCCAGAGGCAGTGATCAACTTCTTGGCTCTTCTTGGCTGGCATGCTACAGGCGACCAAGAAATGTACACTATGCAGGAGTTGATTGATCAGTTCTCGCTTGAGCGCGTAAGCAAGTCAGGTGCTAAGTTCGACTACGAGAAAGGCAAATGGTTCAACCACCAATACCTCCAACTCCGCTCCAACGAAGAACTCGCTGAGCAGTTTATGCCTCTCCTAGACACTAAACTCTCAACACTAAACACTAAACCATCACTTGAGACAGTGTCGAAAGTGATTGGCTTAACGAAGGACCGCGTGAACTTCGTTTCCGAACTCTGGGAGCAAGTCAACTTCTTCTTCGTGGCTCCTACCGAGTACGATGAGAAGTCGCTTAAGAAACGCTGGAAAGAGGACTCTCCAAAGCATATGACCGAGATGCTTGCCTTGCTGGAGGCACACGAGGATTGGTCTGCTGAGGGCTTGGACAACCTGATTATGCCATGGATTGCCGAGAAAGAGTATGGCGTAGGTATTGTGATGAATGCCTTCCGTATCTGCTTGGTAGGTGCTGCTCGTGGTCCACATATTTGGAACATCACCGACGTTTTGGGCAAAGAGGAGACACTCCGCCGCGTCCGCACCGCTTTGGAGAAGCTTAGTTAATCTACTATATAAAGCGTAAATCACTATATAACATTACTATACAAAATCCTCCTAATAGGTTCGCTATTAGGAGGTTTTTTATACATAACTACACTGTACATCAACTCATCTCCAACATACGTTGGATAGGACGAATAGCATCTTTTGCAATTGCGTCATTTACAAAGACTTCGTTGGTTTCGTTTAATAGACAATCATATAGTTTTTGCAGTGTATTCATTCGCATATACTCGCACTCGTTGCAACCACATTGATTGGCAATTGGTTGCGCATCGCAACCTCCTACTCTTTCTGTTAATTCAGGTGGAACTGGAATAAACTCAACATCAGGGCATGCTTTCTGCATTTCATGGAGAATACCACTCTCAGTAGCCACAATAAATCGCTTCTGCTCGGGATGCTCTTTCGCATAATTAAGTAATGCTTGAGTCGAACCAATCACATCTGCATTCTGCAACACAATCGCCTTGCATTCTGGGTGCGCTAACACTTTGGTATCGGGATATTGTTGCTTGAGCGACAATATTGCCTCTACCGAGAAACGAGCATGCACATGGCATCCGCCATTCCACAAAGCCATCTTGCGCCCCGTCATTGAATTGATGTAACCGCCGAGGTTTTGGTCGGGACCAAAGAGGATAGGTTTATCTGTGGGTAACTGCTTAACAATCTTCAGTGCATTGCTACTAGTCACCACTACATCGGTCAGCGCCTTAACTGCCGCACTAGTGTTCACATAGGACACTACCAGATGGTCTGGATGCTCGGCTTTCCATGCAGCCAAATCTTCCGCTTTGCAACTATCTGCCAATGAACAACCTGCTTCTGGAGCAGGAATAAGCACTTTCTTATCAGGGCAGAGAATTTTGGCTGTCTCAGCCATAAAGTGTACACCGCACATCACGATAATATCCGCATCGGTTTTGGCTGCCACCTGCGCCAAGGCAAGAGAGTCGCCCACGAAGTCTGCCACATCCTGAATCTCAGGACGCTGGTAGTAGTGAGCCATGATGATGGCGTTCTTCTCTTGGCAAAGGGAGCGTATTTCTTCTACTATATTCATGTTTGAGTTGTGTAGCAGTTGTTTAGAGTTGTACTCCTAAGACATTGTAATACACGCCATTGTACTCAATAAGGAGCTGACCTTCAGAGAGGACTTTTTTTCCGACTGGATTCGTATCTTCCACCTTAATATGCTCCGTAGCTGTTCCCGCGCAAGAGGTGATATAGCGGGAGTAGGTGTAGGTCGTGGTAGTACCTGTGCCATCGCCAGTTGTTTCGATAGTGATACTACTAAAGGCAGGACCTTCATTTGCAGTACTTGTTGGGCTGGAGAAGCGCAATGCACCTACTCCAGATGGAGTGGTTGTAGGCTTCCATGTATAATCTTTTAGATTATTATTATCCGCCTTCAATTCACCAATCTTATTACCAGCCACAGAGAACTCAATGGTATTGTACTGATCCCCCCCCCATGTACGCATATTAATTGTTATGCTAGTGATTTGGCTCGCATCCAGCGAAGGAGATTCTGCATATGAATCTTTTATCATTTTCCAGTATTTGGATTGTTTATCCAAACCAGTAAGTGTCCAGCCTTGCGTATTATTCAAATTCATAGCGATTGTGCCAGGAGTAGAAACTATGGTTTCCTCCTCTTCTAATTGAGCAAAGACCGCATGGAAAGTGGTGTTTTGCGTAATATCTGGTGCATCATCAGCGGTAGAGAAAAGGTCCTCTGGAATATCATCAGTGCTAGTAGATATTTGATATTCAGACCATCCCACAAATTGATTACTAATCTCATCGCATGACTTAGGTGCTGTTGGTAAAACACTCACTACTCCACCCTTGTTGACAGATAGAGTTGGGTTACCCGCAGTATATACTTCGCCATTCACAACCCAGGTGATAGTACATTTGGTTTCTGGATCTACAGTACTTCCTCCTTTGAGATAACCATTGCTCTCACCAAGCACGAATCGTGAGTCGTATGCTGTGATGAGGTCAGCGAGGTTAAGCGTTTCGCCTGCTTTCTCGCCCCAAATATACTCGGCAAGGTATGGATAGTCGATAAATGGATTACGGTTTCCTTGTGTTTGTTGGATACCATTGTTTCGATCAACTTCTTTTTGTGAAACAGGGTCTTGGCGGTGCCATTTCATAAGGAGTGCTACACCATATTTGGTCAATCCAAAAGAGCCTGCGGCATAACTAGACGAGAAAATCTTGCCCCCATCACCATCTGTAAATGATTGGTGATCTCCAGCCCATCTAATCATAGCGCCGAAATAACCACGAGCAAAGTCACCTTTGTATTCGTCGCGAGGCTCAAACACTTTATTAGCAGAACATGAAATAGAAGTACCCTCATTGCCAGCAATAGTGTTTCCATTCGTGATAGTAATACTCTTAGAGCTACCTAACTTAGCACCATCAAATGTATAACTTGCACTTGACACCTCACCAAAAGCATAATTGCTACGCATACCATTCACCTTACCATCTGTAGGTACAAGATGAAAAATATCACAACCAGGACCACTCTTGGTATCACCATACCAAGATTTAGGAATAGAGTGCTCGCGATTGTAGCAATCGCACTCACTACTATAACTACCACATTGGTCTGATTTATATGTCCAACTACAATCACTGTACATATCCCATATTTTGCCATTATCACGCAAATCCGTATGTTGATATGCCCCCCACAATCCATCGTAGCCTAAGGATGAATATCCTACTTTAACCACTTCGTGTACTGCATCGAATAGTGATTTAGCAGACTTGCCATCAATTTTAGCATAATACGCAGGCAATGAAGCCGCAGGAGTTACAGTCTTAGCAGACAACGCAATCACAATGAAACTGCATAGAACAAATAGTAAAATTCGTTTCATAATATTACCAATATTAAAGTTTATTCAAATAAGACTGCAAAGTTACACTTTTTTTTGCATACAACCAAAAGAAATTGCCAAAAAATAAAAAATCACCTAATTCAATTAGGTGATTTTTTCGTTTACTTTTCTGCATTTGAAGTATCTTCCTTGCTATTAGGTAGCTCTATTTGATTACCTTTTTTGTCATAGAACTTCGTTTCCAGCATTCCTAAATTCTGATTTTCAATGGTATGGACTCCGTATTTCAGTCGCCATTTGGTTTTCAAACTTCTCCATCCATTTCTTTCCACGTATGCATACACATAAGGGTGAAGATGAAGTCTTACTCCTCTGCCATAAGCAGCCTTCACATTTTGGATTTGCTCCTCAATCTGTTCGGTAAACAGCACCGAAGATTGAATTTTACCTTTACCCATACAAGTCGGGCAAACTTCCGTCACATTTACTTCCACCGCTGGGCGCACGCGTTGTCTTGTAATCTGCATCAATCCAAACTTAGACAAGGGCAATACATTGTGTTTTGCTCGGTCATTATCCATCAACTTGCGCATGTGTTCGTAGAGCGCTTGCTGATTGTCTTTGTCATCCATGTCAATGAAATCAATGACAATTATTCCGCCAATATCTCGCAGTCGCAATTGATGTACAATCTCATCAGCTGCAAGCATATTAAAATGGAATGCATTTTGTTCTTGATCTTCGAATAGTTTTTTGCTTCCGCTATTCACGTCAATAGAGAAGAGTGCTTCGGTACGATCCATCACCAAGTATCCACCATTCTTGAATCCTACTGTTCGTCCTAATCCCGTCTTCATTTGTCGGGTGATGTCAAACTTATCAAATATCGGCTGTTCACCAGTGTACAGTTTGACAATCTTTGAGGATTCGGGTGCTATCAAATCAATATATTGCTTAATCTCTTGATAGACCTCTTTGTCGTTCACATGGATACTTTCGAAATTAGGTGAAAAGATATCACGTATTATCCCGATTGTCCGTCCTAACTCTTCGCTAATTAGCGCAACAGGTTCCTTCTTTTGCAACGTAACAACACAGTCTTCCCAACGTTTGAGTAGCACTTTCAACTCATTATCCAATTCCGCCACGCGTTTATCTTCTGCCACAGTTCTTACAATCACCCCTACTCCTTTGGGTTTGATTGATTGCACCAATTGCTTCAGCCTTCCTTTTTCTGATTGACGGCTAATTTTGCTGCTTACCATCACCTTATCTATAAAAGGTATGAGTACAAAATTACGTCCTGTGATAGAGATTTCTGCTGAGAGGCGTGGTCCCTTTGAGTTGATAGGCTCTTTTGTTACCTGTACCAGAATTGTATCTCCTACTTTCAGATAGTCTGCAATTTGCCCTTCTTTTCCACAAGCAGGTTGTCGTTCTATCTTGTGAATTTCAGGAATTTTCCTCTTGTCAGACATCAGTTTAGTCACATACTTCTGTTGCGTCAAGAACTCTGTCCCTAAATCAAGGTAGTGCAGAAAAGCTTCTTTTTCATGTCCTACGTCCACAAAAGCTGCATTCAGCGCTGGCATAATCTTCTTGACGCGTCCGTAGTATATATTGCCTACAGCAAAGGTATCTATTCCTCTTTTTTCGCGATTGACCTCCATAAGGCGATCGTTTTCTGTCAGTGCGATAGCAATCTCTTGCGGAGTTACATCCACAATCAATTCGCTTTTCATATGTCAATTTGTTGTTATTCAGGGCTCACTTGCCCTTACGTGTTAAAAAAAATGCCTTGTGGCAACCTATTTGCGCCCAAATAGGTGTGAACCACAAAGCGTTTGTGAAACATCAAAGCTTACTTATGCTTATGACGATTCTTGCGCAAACGTTTTTTACGTTTGTGAGTAGACATCTTATGTCTTTTGTGCTTCTTACCGTTTGGCATAATTGTAATGTATTAATAAATTATTTTAAAAGATCTGCGAAACTATCAGCTGGCTTGAAAGCGGGAATTTTGTGCTCTGGAACGAGGATAGATTCGTTCTTTGTAATGTTACGAGCTACTTTTGCAGCACGAGTCTTTGTGCCAAAGCTACCAAAGCCACGGAGGTAAACCGCCTCACCACTTGCTACAGTTTTCTTGATGTTGGTCATTGCTGCCTCAACCACGTTCATGATAGTAGTCTTATCATAACCTGTTTGAATTGCAATTTCATTAACGAGTTCTGCTTTTGTCATAATAATGTTATATTTAATGAGTTATACTTTACTTACCTCAAAAATCAAAAAAAATGTTCCGAAAATCGAAATCGGCTGCAAAGGTAATAATATTTTTTTGATTTACAAAGAAATACACAAGAAAAAATTATTTTTTTTTATTTTTTTGTGTATTTCAGCGTTTTTTACTATCTTTGCACTTGATTATGAATAATAAGTTGCACGAAAAATTAATTGATTGGTACGAACTGAATGGGCGTACCTTGCCTTGGCGTGAAACGCGTGATCCTTATTGTATTTGGATTTCCGAAATCATATTGCAACAAACCCGTGTTGATCAAGGTATTAGCTACTACTATCGCTTCATTGATCGTTTTCCAGATGTAGAGTCGCTTGCTACAGCCAGCGAACAAGAAGTTTTGCGATTATGGCAGGGTTTGGGCTATTATTCTCGCGCTCGCAACCTGCACAAAGCGGCGCAACAGATAGTACAAAGTGGTCATAATTGGACCGATATTGCTCAAAATCAGGCTACACTATTCCACTTTTTAATGTCCCTACCAGGTGTAGGTGAATATACGGCAGGAGCAATCGCTTCGTTTGCATACAACCTGCCCTACCCCGCATTAGATGGCAATGTCTATCGCGTATTATCTCGTTTATTCGATTGCGACATTGCTTTTGACACCACGCAAGGCAAAAAGCATTTCAGGCAATTGGCAGAGCAATTATTAGATCGCACACGTCCGCGTTTGTTCAATTCGGCAATAATGGAATTGGGAGCTTTACACTGTCTTCCAAATGCACCAGACTGCCATAGTTGCCCACTGCAAACATGGTGTAAAGCATTCGAGAATAACACTGTGGACTTGTTGCCCGTGCGTAAGCCTCGTCCTAAGGTACGCGACCGCTATTTTGAATACCATATCTATCTGACACCTGATTGGCATACACTACTGCACCGTCGCACAGCTAATGATATATGGAAACATTTATACGAGTTTCCATTGAACGAATACGCAGATGGTTTTCCTACGACGGATATACAGTGTATTGGCACATATCGTCATATATTGTCGCACCAACGTATTCACACGCGATTTTTGCTGCACAAAGTAACCACTTTGCCCAATGTAGCAGAATGTATTACCACAACGTTAAACGATTTGGACACCTACCCTGTTTCTCGTTTAACGATGAACGCAATTGAAATACTTGACAGACTATTTCAGTCTTAGAAATCCAATACCAAATCGTTTCACAGCTGCTCGCTCCAATTCCTCTCTTACCGATGGGTCGGCAATGCTGATGAGTGCTTTAGCACGCTGCGCCAATGGCAAGTTGCGCAGATAGACAATGCCATGTTCAGTGGCGATATATTGCGCTTGGAAACGTGTGGTCACTACGCCTGCTCCGGGTGCTAGATTAGCCACAATCTTGCTCTGCCCCTTGCTGGTCATACTAGGCAGAGCGATAAAGCATTTGCCGCCCTCAGATAGCGCAGCACCGTACATAAAATCGTGCTGTCCACCCACACCCGAAATAATCGTCTCGCCTATCGAATCGGCACAGATTTGTCCTGTAAGATCCACCTCTACAGCCGAATTGATAGCCATAGCTTTAGGGTTCTGACGGATATTTTGCGGATCATTTGTGAAGGCAACATCACGGATTACGAAATCGGGGTTATTATCCATGTATTCGTACAAATGCTTCGAACCTAACACCAAGCTTCCCAGGGATTTACCTGGATAAATCTTTTTGAGCGAGTTGTCAATAATCCCCTTCTCTATCAGAGGCAATACACCATCGGTGATGGCTTCGGTATGCAGTCCCAAATGCTGATGTCCGCTCAGCGCGTTAATAACAGCATTGGGTATTCCGCCAACACCAATCTGGAGGGTTGCGCCGTCAGGAATCTCATTGGCAATGAAGTTACCGATGCGCGTTTCTATCTCGCTGGGCACAGGTGTGGGCACCTCTATCAGTGGCTCATCGCCACGACACATGGCTGCAATCTGGCTGACATGTATCACTGGGTCGCCGAACGTGCGAGGCATGTATTTGTTTACCTGTGCAATAACCTTCTTCGCACACTCCGCACCCGAGAAAGCAATGTCAGCAGAGATGCCGTAGGAGCAGTAGCCATTCTCATCGGGCTCACTCACATTCAAAAACGCCACATCTACTGGCACTTGTCCGCTACGGAAGAGGAAGGGCACTTCGCCGAGGAAACATGGGATGGTATCTGCCACCCCTTCGCGCATAGCGCGACGCAGGTTGTTGGGCACAAAGATATTCAGCGCACGAAACGAGTCCATCAGTTCGCGTTTGGCGTATGGTGCTTCTTCGGGGTGTATGCCAAAGCCCGATATGACTTTCACATCGCGCAGTTCGCTGGCGCGCTCGGTGAGTGCACGCAAAAGTACCATAGGTATGGAGGTGGAACCTTGTACGACAATCGTGTCGCCCGATTTCACGAGACCAACTGCCTCTATTGGAGATAGGTATTTCATGGTATAGTGATGAGTTATGAGTGACAAGTGATGAGTAAACGCTGCAAAGGTAATACTTTTTTTTGAAATCACAAAATCTTTTCTGCTAAATATACGCAAAGAGTTTATATTGAGTGTGTTTCAAATGGCGGCATTAGTAATCAGAAACGTTTTCACGTACCGAAAGTTGCCTACATATTTCGGGTGAAGGAGTGCGACGGAACGCACTCCGAGTGCAGCGCCCGAAAAGTCCCCACTTTGAGGAATCAGCGCAAGCATAGAACTAAATGAGGAGATCTGTGGGATATCTATGGGCTTTCGGTGGCTTTTAGGTTGCTCTCCAGTTGGCTACAGGCTACGCGACCACTTCGCGAGCACTGTGGCACATCTATCGCCTAGTTGTGCCTTATCTGTAGCGATTGTGTGTCAAATGTTTATGCCTCTATATATTATAGTAATGCCGTATTTTCGGCATTGTGGCGGTTTTGTGCCGAAGATTTGTAAATGTTGCTATAAAAAGATGCTTAAAGTAAGCGGAAGGTGTTGATTACCAACGCCTCCCGCTTGGGCGATTTTTTGTTATTTTTTTTCTTCGTGCCGAAGATTGTGCCGAAAGTATCTAATAGCTATATAATACTACTGAACAAAGTATGTTGTATCAGAAATAAGAGAATCGTTTGATGGATTTACATAATTATGGATATGATATGCTGAATAAATGTCACCGTTATCATGGACTTGGTATCCGTAAATTCCGCACTCAGACACGCTACTCCATAGGAATGATGTGATAGTTTTATCTTCGGGATTGATAATCGTGTTTCCATCTAAAGCAAAATACCCTTCCTCACCGATGACTTCTTTTCGAACCAGTCCAGAATCAGTCATTTCATATATTTCATGAGCGGAACCACCCTTTGCTCCTCCGTGATAGTAATTTAGAAGTAATTCATCTTCCCCATCGAAATCAATATCGTAGAATTGATATTCTGCGTTGGGTAGAAGTGAATTGTGAGAATAATTGTTTCGAGTGGTATCATATTTGAAAGTATAGTAATCACAGGTCTTAAATCCATTGAAATCTTTAGAATAAACAATATTAGATACATTCTTGCTCATAAAGATATTTTTAAAACATTTGGCTTTTTCTGACCAATCAGTCCAAATATATTCTTTCCCCGTTTTCAGGTTATAGAAAAATAATCGAACTCCGTTTTCAGATGCACTCCATCCATATTCCTTTGAATAGTTAGGATATAGAATACCACTTACTTCAAAGTCATTGATGATTGTATCGAATTTGAAATAAACACTAATTGTTCTCCAATCATCCTTGAGCGGATTCTTTTCTTCTAAATCTAATACCCAATTCAACGAGAGCCGTTTAATATCTAAATAAGCATAACCGACACTATCAGTTAAATCATGCAAAGCCCATGCGATAGCAAGCGTGTCGTTCGACCAATAATATGCATCATAGCATGCTTTACTAAGGTGCCAATAAGTGCCAGTGTCAGCAATCAATTCTTTGGGCACAGTAGCCTTGCAGTCCTCATAAGCACCAAATTCGTTTTCAATAACTTGCCTTAATGAATCAAAATAGGCAATAGAAACATTGAATGTCAATGCAGAGATTTCCACTTTTCCGTGATTGGGGAAGACTTCCCAAAAACGGTTATCCCATTCGGAAAACGAATGCATATCTCCGTAATAAGCATTAGTAAATAGGTCCAATACAGAAGACTTGGGCTGCTCTGTTTTCTGGCAGGAGAAAAAAGAAAAGGCAATCAGTACTAATGGAATGAGGCGTTTCATAAATCTAGCTTTTTATACGATACTCTAACAAATATGCAGCAAACAATAATATTGTTGAAATAGGTATTATCCAACTAGCAAGCACATTGGTGTTAAAGCCAAACACATGTCCAGTTGTGAACACATGTGCTAAAGAAATTAGCCAAAGCAAAAACATTAGACCAATGATAATAGCGACTGCTAAACCTATCTTTCCGATATATTTGGTAGAAATATACATTTGGGGCTTGATATATGCATATTGCCATAACCATGCAGTAAAAAGTAACAGCATTATGTAACGCAGCCACGCAAAACGATACCACGCAAAGTAAGGTAAACCATGGATTATAATGATATTCCCCAATATATTAAATATTAGGGCAAAGACCAAGATTCCAACAATAATCCATGCTTGCCACAATAGTGATTTAGACAATATAGGTAATTGTTGGCGATTGACGAACAGAGTTAGCCCAAATACAGCAATGCTTAAAAATAACAATGTACTGCAAACATACGAAAGCACAAAGTAGCTATCTATAGCCAAGATGACATTAGAATAGAACTCAGTTTGTGCTAAAATTGCAAACAAACAATAGATGGACATTGCCACCGCTGCAAAAAGAGATGAAGTTTTAAGAGAAAGTTTCATAGTTGTTATTAGTTTATGTGTATTTATTAAAATTCGTTGCAAAGATAATTCTTTTTTGTGAAATAACCAAATCTTCAAGGCATTTTAGGCAAGTATTAGTCATCTGCCTTTTTATCTCTTGGATTAGGTCCGAACTCGTTCCCCTCTTGTTGCGCTGGCAAAACATAGAGGAGCAAGAAATACAATGGGATTAATATAAACCACCATGATTTACCTCTATCGTGACATCTTCTAACCATCGTGGCTATGTATATCCACATAGCCACCAATAACACGATAAGATACAATGTTAATAACGGAAGTACCATATCAATATCTTTATTGGCAGGAATAGCTACAAAGTTGCAAATAAAGGTTACAAGCCAATACTCCGTTCGGGTGGCTCGTCCTTTGAATGAAAATATATTGTTTTTGCGCTTTGGCTCCGTTCTATGCTCTGCTTGCGTTGTGCACTCTGATTCTTTTACAAAAGTTTTTTCGTTAGAATCATTATAATCTTGTTCGTTAGACATAAAAGGTAGTTATAATATTTTACTTATAGTCCTGCTTTTTTAGAACCCTCAATTCGTTTCTTAAATCTACTATCATAGAAGTGATGATACATTATCCTGATGATTGTTTTCCTGATAGTTGCATTATCCACAGATGTCACATCCAAGCACCTTCCGCTATAATGATAGTAGAAACGCCATTCAATGTCATCTTCATCCGTTGATTTAACAAACTTTAAGACCATTCTATTACCAAATTGTGTTGCAAAAGGCATACCGATGGCTAATATAGGCATCGTATAGTCCCTTGAAGATAATGTTCTGTCTATCAAATCACCATACCAATTCTCGATTTCTTTTATTGCATCACTTTCGGTAAATGTTGTTCCTGGTTCGTATTCTTCTGTATAGAAATAATGTCCAGTGTGTTCTTTCCACCATTCATTGACTTCTGCTTTGGTGTCGAATAATACATAACCTGTCCCCCAATGGTTTTGGAAACAATGGTTAATTTTGTAATGATGCTCTTTTAGAAATTGTATTTTTGCACTTAAAGCATCTTTCGCATCTGGGTAGTAATAGCGTCCCATTAGAGTATGAGTATTAGAGTCTTGGATCAAAAACAGGGCGTATAGACTGCTTATACTCTATTTTGTTGCAACCGCCGTAAACTCCTCGTTGATCGAATCGGAATTGACTAGCATAGTCAGGCATTCCGTTTTCTAATGTGCTAGACCAATATTGACCATTAGTTGATGCAACAACATTCAAGTCTATATTCGATGCTGGAAGGAATATGCTATTCCCATTTCTTCCGAACACTTGGATTCCAAACGAATACGGAGAATGACATGGAGCAAATCTATTACTTAACAGTTCTTCTATTTCTTGATAGGTTGGCAAACGCCATCCCTTACCAAGCATTTGACCTGCTAAATCCATGCCGTTTTTTAGTTTTGTTGCTTCTGCCCAAGTATATATACTACCAGACCTTTCGGGTGAACTTGCTCCTAAATTTCTGTCACCCCACATTACAGATAATCCTAAATTGACTGCTCTCATAATTATTTACATATTAGAATCAATATTGCATGTTTAATAATCTAGTGTGATATCCAGAAAAGTTTCTATTCCAGAATCAAACTGAATGTTAGAAATAGGCATTCCAAACATTGTCATTGATGAACGCATTGTGTTGTAATGCGCTTGCAAATGAATTCCGTACAAAGCAACAGAACCAATTTTGCCACTTCCGCTTACATCTGGATAAAACAGATATAAATTAATCAAGTTGCCATCGCGAGTGATTTCTATAGCATGGCAACCTGCTCGCATATCATATAAATAACATTTAATCTGATATGTAAAGAATGGAGGATAATTCCTAAAACCTCTCTCAATATTTTGGATACGAGTTAAGCTATCTTGGTTTAAATGAGATGTCCCAAACATAATACTATGAAGTTTATTATTTTGTAGTATGAGGATTATTTTCTTAGAAATAAACTACATATTCATTGGAAAATGTATTTTTAATACTCTTGTATCTTGCGCCATAGAGCATTCCATTACCTCTAATAATGTTGAGAAACTGAGCAGAAACATTGACAAGTAAAACACCCTTTGCTTCACCATTATTCCCCTTGAAAATGCACATATCTCCGTGTCCTAACGCACTTGTATAGCCATCTGCTATAGAAATATAAGCACTCCCATTTAGGTCTGCACCAGGAAATAGATTGTCATCATCGCATACGCCTCGCATTGCCATAACGGGAACGCCACATACCTTTAATGTACTCAAAACATTTTTTACATAAGAATCAAAATTTGTCATTTTTTTGATAAGTTTTTTTGCATAGGAACTCCCAACTATGCTAATTATTAGGTCAAGTATAGGCATAAAATAAAAAGCGTGGAGTCCGACTGTTGTCGTTCCACCCTTAGAGGCTCTCGCATTGCCCAGAATAATAGAACCGACAACGCGAAGCCCACGCCGATATGTACGCACACGCACACAACCATTAAGGTACGAGCGCATAGGATATACACATCCCGAGGACATCTATCGTTGCTAAGTCCTGATTATTCTTGAAATTTGCGAGATTTCTAAGGGTCAGAACAGAGCGCTAATAAACGCCTTTTAAATATGTCTGCTACCCCAGCCGATGACGTGCAGACATCCCCGGCGTGGAATTGCGGGTGCAAAGATAGTGAAATGTTTTGGATTGTGCAAGAAAAATCGCTTTTTAAGTGATTTTTTGTTTGGAGGCCGAGTTAATAGTACGACCCTTTTAGGAATGGAGTAAACAATTTTAAGAGTTTAGTCAACCTTTTCAGGACAGTAGTCAACTTTTTTAGGTTATCAATCTTAAGAAAAGTGCTTTTGGGGAGGCAGGGAGTTGAGGCGGAGTTCTGTCGGTCTTCTCTCGGTCGTCGGTCGGTCTTCTCTCGGTAAAATAGGGCAAGGTATAAGAAAGGGAAAAGAGATGGCAATCTTAATAAAAGTACTTTTTTACGTTTGGGAGTTCTTTGGTTCATCCTTGGTTCGTCCTTGGTTCATCCTTGGTCTTTAGCACGGAGCATATATATTAAGGTATAAAGGAAAAGAATCTTAACAAAAGTGCTTGTTGAAAACTATAAATCATAAGTGATAAACAAATCGCCATCTGTGCATGAAACACAAATGGCGATTTTGTTTAAAAAATAGTAATAATCATTTATCATAATAGTCGCGATGGAAGAGCGCAAGGCGCTCATCGAGGAGGTCGTATTGGTCGTCGCGGATGCAAGACACACAGCCACGCATACCCTCTCGTTTCGCACCTGTACTACTCAGAGAGATAGCCGAGATACCATAGTAAATCAGCTTGTTAAGCATCTTTTCGCCCGTCCAATCCTTATAACCAAACGTAAAGAAGAAACCATCGCCTACCTCCTGCTCATCGGCATCTTGGTCATAGACAATATGGAAACCGTTCTTTAACATTATCTCCTTGACAATCTTCGCACGGCGAGCATACTCGCGGGTATTGTTCACGAAGTCAATCTTGCCTTGACAAGCCGCTTTGAACATAGCAGCCATAGCATGTTGCACCGAGTGCGTCACACCCGAAGACAGACTATAGAGCACAATATACACAAAATTACGTATGAACTCGCCATCGTTGCCATAACGTTCTGCCAATGAAGGGAAGCGACGGTGTGCCAAATACGGATTCATCGCCACAATAGCACCGCGCTGGCCTGCATACGAGAACATCTTGGAGCACGAAATCATATGCACACAATTGTTGGTATATCTGCCCACGGTGGGTTGGTATGGCGGTTCATAGGGTGTGCCACGGTCTTTATCGCGGAAGTCCATATTTAGGTATGCTAAGTCTTCGATTACCAGCACATTATACAACGTAGCCAATCGACCAATAATCTCCAATTCGCGTTCGGTGAGGCACATCCACGATGGGTTATTCGGATTGGAGAAGAGCATGGCGGCTATCCTACCCGATTGAAAATGGCGTTCCAACTCTTTCTCCAATGCTTCGCCACGGAAATTCGCCACATCAAACGCATCCACACGCACACCAATCACCTTGCATTGCTGTTTCTGCACAGGGAAACAGGGGTCAAGAAAGAGGACCGTATCACGCTGGCTATCCAGTTGAGCCATCGTCATATTAAGCGCAAAAGCGGCTTGCATACTGCCCACTGTAGGCACAATGCAATCGGTAGGGATATCCAGTCCAAGGAAAGCGCGCACGAACTCACTGCCCCAGTGCTTGACTTCGGGGATACCCGTGATAATAGGATAACGCGAACCGTAACCCGCTTTTAGGGCTGCATGCTCAGCAGCTATGCCCACTTGTTCGGCTGGCAAGCCAGGTTCGCCCAATTCCATGTGGATAAACTCCTGACCAGTAGCACGTTCGATATCTTTGACTACGCCCACGAGTTGGCGGATAGACGATGCACCAAGTTCTTTGGCGTTACGCAAACCAAAATCAATACAGGTTTGGTCAACGAGTTGTTTGTTTAATGGAAAGCTCATATTTATGAGGTTAGAGGTGAAAGGTTAAAGGCGAGAGGCACGGAAGCCAGCTTCGATGGCAGCAAGGTTAGCAGCTACAACGGCTTCGCCTTTGCGGGCGAAGATGCGCTCCACGCCTGCAACAATCTTATCATGGTCAATGCCCAACATAGGGATAGCTGCACCCAAGAGCACCATATTCGCTGCTTGCAAAGGAGCACCCGCCTCTTTGGCAAGCACCTCTACATCTAATAGCACGTGGTTCTTGACTGCTTTAATGTGCTCCAGTACCTGCTCAATATCAGGATAATTAGGGATATTCACAAAAGGTTTGCACGAGGAGACAATCCATCCATCGGGTTTGAGGTATGGCAAATAGCGCAATGCTTCCATTGGTTCGAGCGAGATGATGATATCTGCCCCACCCTTTGGAATCAAATCCGAATAGATGGGTTCGCTGGATAAACGGAGATTGGATTGCACATCACCGCCTCGCTGGCTCATACCATGCACTTCGGCTTGCTTCAAATAGAGGCCCTCCTTAAGGGCTGCCTCGCCAATCACTGTGGCAATAGATAGGATACCTTGTCCGCCTACGCCTGCTAAAATTATATCGCGTTTCATAAGTTAATTATGAATTTTGAATTATGAATTTTGAATTATTTTTTTGCTTTGAGGTGGCGTTTGAGGGTTTGGATACACTCACGGCGGGCGATGACAACACTGGTGCCGTTGTAAGCCACCTCCTCGCGGAGCACTTGCTTGATCTCCTCCATATTCTTTGGCAATGGCACTACCACGCGCACATGCTCTTTCTCTACGCCCAATCCCACGCAGATAGCTTCCAGTCTGCCAGTACCCGCAGAATCTTGTCCGCCAGTCATACCTGTGGTGAGGTTATCGGAAATCAGCACTACCACATTCGCCTTGCTATTCACGCAGTCTAGCAATCCCGTCATGCCCGAATGCGTAAACGTACTATCGCCAATCACCGCAAACGAAGGGAACTGTCCTGCATCAGCAGCACCTTTCGCCATAGTGATACTCGCACCCATCTCCACACAAGCGTGGATAGCATGGAAAGGTGACAATGCACCCAAGGTGTAACAACCTATATCGCCGAAAATCTTGGCATTCTCATGTTCGCGAGCCACCTCATTGAGCGCAGCATACATATCGCGGTGACCACAACCTTGGCACAGTGCAGGTGGACGACCAACGACTAGTTCGGGTATAGGCAATGGGCTATTGGACGCTTCGCTATGAGGCGATAAGGCGAGGGCGACACTGTCGGGTGTGAGTTCGCCCATGCGAGGGAGGTCGCCCGTCAGTCGGCCATTGACAGCCACAGAAGATGGCACCATACCGCGCAATAGTTCTTCCACTATGGGTTGTCCCTCCTCCATAACAAGAATCTCCTCTGCACCATCGGCTACCATCTGATCGATCAATGCCTTAGGCAATGGGTATTGGGTAATCTTAAGGATGGACGCTTCGCTATTGGCTAATGGATAATGGGTATTGGATGCTTCGCCTATAGCCTCCATAAGGTAGTTATACGCAATACCAGTCGTTACAATGGCTTTCTTCGGATTACTGCCTTTGGTATATTGGTTGTATTGCGACTCCTCACTCGTTTGCACGAAATCAGATTGCGCTTCTACCAATTCCGCATAGTTTTTGCGTGCGAAAGCTGGCAAAAGAATAAAATGATTGGTATTTTCAGGCGCAGACAAGGCATTTTGCTCACGAGGAGTGTCCATTGTCTCGACCACCGCACGCGAGTGCGCCATGCGCGTAGTCACGCGCAGTAAGATAGGTGTGCGCAATGATTCGGAGAGGTCGAAGGCATAGTGCATCATGTCGTATGCCTCTTGTTGGTTGCTTGGTTCGAGGCATGGGATCATGGCGAATTTCGCATAGAAACGCGAGTCTTGTTCGTTTTGCGAGGAGTGCATCGATGGGTCATCCGCTGCCACTACCACCAATCCGCCGTTCACGCCCGTGATAGCAGCATTCATAAACGCATCCGCGCAGACATTCATGCCCACATGTTTCATGCACACAAGCGCGCGCTTGCCCATATAGGACATACCGAGTGCGCCTTCCATAGCGGTCTTCTCGTTGGTAGCCCATTGGCAAAAAATCTTGTCTTTCGCCTCATCGCCTTTGCGCTTTTCGCTCAATTGTATATACTCAGTAATCTCAGTAGATGGCGTGCCTGGATAAGCATACACGCCACTCAATCCAGCATCAATAGCGCCTTGCGCTATGGCTTCATCGCCTAATAATAGGTGTTTCATGGTATTATTGCATTTTTTAGGTGTGCAAAGTTACAAAAAAAATCGCACCTATGCAAATACATAGTGCAATTTTCAGGCATTTATGTTGTAAAACATTTATATCTGTTGCTCTAAAACATGCCAGAGAGCATCATCGGGCACGGGAGCAGTGATTGAGATAGGCAGTTTGCTCACAGGATGAATAAACTCTATCTTACGAGCGTGTAGCGATATACCTCCATCGGGATTACTACGCTTGGCACCATATTTCAAGTCACCTTTGATAGGCAAACCTATCGCTGCCAACTGACAACGAATCTGATGATGGCGACCTGTTTCCAGATTGATTTCCAACAGCATATACCGCTCACTCTTGGCTATCACCTTATAAGTTAGCACAGCGCGTTTGGCATCTTTGGTTCCTGGCTTGACTACAAACGACTTATTTTGCTTCTCGTTACGCCAAAGGTAGTTCTCAAGCCTCATTACCTCATTAGCCTTATCGCCTAATAGCCTTTCATTCTTCTCCACAATCGCCCAATAGGTCTTCTGTATCTGCTCGTGCGATTGAAACATAGCATTGAGTCGCTTCAATGCTTTGCTGGTACGTGCAAACAGCACCACGCCCGTGGTAGGACGGTCTAAACGATGCGTAACCCCAAGAAACACTTCGCCTGGCTTCTGATATTTTTCTTTGATATACGCCTTTACGATATCCGACAGGGGGGTATCACCCGTCTTGTCGCCTTGCACAATCTCGTGGCAAGTCTTGCTGACGGCTATTATATGGTTGTCTTCGTATAATACCTGCATATTAGTGTAATAATGCTTCTACCTCGCGGAGAGGAATCATCACAAAGTCACGCTCTTGCATACGAGGATGTGGCAGAGTGAGGGTTGATGAATTTTGAATTATTGCTTTTGAATTTAGGATTGCTTGCAGCAGGTCAATATCAATTACTCGGTCATGATACACGCCATTCACCGATTTTCGTGTGCGTCCCATGTCGCGCTCAATCTGCTGAGTGAGAAGTAGCACTTCTTCGGGCGAATACTCTGTTTCATATACTGCCACAATATTTGCAAACTCATTGTCCGAAACAAAGCCCTGTGGCGCACTCCTGTACACCGACGAGCACGCCAATTGCTCCCCTACTCGTTCATCCAGCAGTTGCAGTGCCGTTTGCAGATTTGCCTCGCGATTGCCCAGATTGGTTCCTATGCCAAAGTAGATAAGCACTATTTTTGGATATCAGCTACCGAGACAAACTCATAATCAATCTTCTCGCCCATGGTCACGAGCATGTAGAAGGGTTTCTTGTCCTCATCTTTCATCGAGTCCACCACGATACAAGTCATATCCTTCACTTGGGTGATTTCGCGCGAGTGGTCGTGTCCCGACCATACCATATCTACCCCATGCTTTTCAAACAAGTTGAGCAGCGCATAGGTCTCTTCTTGCGTATAGTTGGAGGTATGTCCTTGCGAGCCATCACGTTTGAAGAAATGCGTATGCGTACATGCTACGATATGGCGAAAATCCTGCTTATCTGCCCACTCCAATGTCTCACGAAGCCATTGCAACTGTTTGCTGCCCACCGTGCCGTCTGCCGAATCATAGACCACGAACAGGTCCTTCTTTCCCGAAGGAGTCTCTACGATGAAGTAGTAGTAGCACGTCTTGAAATACTTGATATACTCTGGCCACTGTTTGAAATAAATATCGTGGTTGCCTGCTACCGCCATCAGTGTATCCTTTTTCGCGGGATTGAGCGGCACTGCCTGATATGCCGAGTACATCTCATCGAAATAGTTTTGCGCATCGATGATATCGCCCAAATGCACAGCTACAGGACACAGCGGGTCATGGCGATAGGTATCAATGAAGTATGTCCAACGCGTTTGTGTTTTGGTCACATGGGTGTCGGTACACACATACACGCGATAGTCATCCACTGGGGCTTGCAGCGTGATGAAACCATGCTGGTCATTATATACTTTGGATTCCTCAAATCGTTCATCAATCTTTGGTGAAGTACCAGCAAACATACCCACCATATCCAATCGTGCCTCTGGTCCGCAAGCGGTGAAGATGGAACCAAGAACAAGGAACAAGGAGCCAAGACAAATTTGTATATTCTTTTTCATAATTCAAAATTCGTAATTCAAAATTCTTAATTAAAATCGGTATTCCGCACCCGCACGCAGTTCTGCGCCATAGTAGTGCGCATTGAGGTGGAACATTCCCGCCAGTTTCATTTTGCCTGATAGGCGTACGCGCCAATGCTCGTTGATATCGTACCAACCGCCGAGGTAGAACATCGGTTGCCACATCCGCTCCACTTGGTAGTTGTCCATATTCGAGAGACACAAGCTGATATTCCATGGCGATGTCTGTGGTCGCACAAACGCTTCCACGCGATACACGGCATCAAATGGTTCGAGAATCATCTCATCTTCGCTGCGATTGGTGTATGGCAATGGCGTGATGATACGATTGCTCATACCCACTTGCACATTCACATATTGCATCTTGTATCCCACCGAGAAAGCGTGTACAAAATCGCGGAAGCTATCTCTGTTGACCCATCTCATCATCAGTCGGTCTTCGAGGTATAGTTCGCCCACGGGCAATACGAATTTTGGTCTGAGTTGCACCCCCGCCGTGTAGAAGTTGGCGGTACTGGTTCGGACACTGGCTTGCATATCAAAATGCTGGTTAATAGGTAGATAGGCATCGATGTCAAAGTTCGCATACGACCCGTATGTCAGGTTGTGCCCATACCCAACGTGCAGCGACACGGCATACTGCGTATCGCCTGGCTGCACCTGCGCCATTGCCATTGGAGCAAAGAGCCAAAAGCCAAATGCAAGGATAAAAAATATCTTTTTCATATGCTTTTATGATTTAATTATTCTATACTTTAGCGGCGCAAAGGTACTACAAAAAACGCACATACGCAAATGTGCGAGCACTTTTTTTTGAAAAGATGGATGCGTTTGTCGGTTTTGTCCATTATTGCATTAGGTATGGATATTTCTCGAAACCAGCTCATTACCACTCCGAAACCACTCCATCGCCATCCAGTACTTTCCCCGTACCATGCTACCTGTCAAGTGCTCGGCGATACGCTGAGTATCCTTGCGCTCCATTGGCTGTTATGCTCTCGCGCTTCCCATCGCGAGAATCTTCTCGCCTCTAACCTCTATGCCCGAGACTCGATTCCCGACACAAAAAAACAACTCTATTACCTTAAAACTTTTAAAACTACTAAAACTTTTTCTACTCAAAATTTGCACATCCGCAAATTTTTCCGTACCTTTGCACCCGTAATTAGCCCACGCCTTGGAATTATGTCTTTCGGGTGGGTAGTTACAGACATAATAAGGCGTCAAAACGGGGTCCCCGATAAAACCCGTTTTATCGGGTGTCCAACGCGCTTTGTGCTTGGCTACATGGAATCTGGTAAATTCAACGTAAATCCAACACATTGCAGCATTTTGATGTCCTCGGGATATGTATATCTATCTCCGTACACCTAAAAAGACAGGTGTGCGTGTGCGTACATATCGGCGTGGGCTTCGGTGTTGCTAGTTCGGATTTACAGGCAATACCAGAGCCTCATGTAGCGGACAGCAACAGTGCAGTCCCGCTTTTTTGTCTCTATATGTGTAAATAGCCAATAAACAAACAACAATATTAACCCTTAAAATTCAAACAATTATGAGAAAACTCTTTTCTCTCTTCATGGCACTATTTGCCACCATACCCCTTTGGGCATACGATTTCCAATCAGGTGACTTGTATTATAATATCACCAGTGACACAACGGTAGAAGTAACATACCAAAGATATTGGTCATGTGATAATTATGAAAATTTAAAGGACATAGTCATTCCCGAGAATGTTACATATAACAACGTCACATATCTTGTTACGAGTATTGGAGATAACGCTTTTAGTCATCCTTGCACTCCATCAAGTTCGCAGATAACCTCTGTAATAATTCCAAATAACATAACGATTATAAGAAAATATGCTTTTTATGGTTGCAATTTTACTTCTATTGTCATTCCCAATGGTGTAAAACTAATTGAACACAATGCATTTTCTGAGTGTTCATCCCTCACTTCTATCATCGTAGAAGATGGTAATACCCAATACGATAGTCGTGACAATTGTAATGCGATTATCGAAACCGCTACTAATACCCTTATTGCTGGGTGCCAAAATACAATAATTCCTAATAGCGTGCCGATTATTGGATGGGCTGCTTTCTGTGGTTCTCCTATAACTTCATTCTCTATTCCAAATAGTGTAAAAAGCATTGAACCTTATGCTTTCTATTTTTGCGAATCGCTCACCTCCATCACCATCCCCAACAGCGTAACGAACATTGGAGATGGTGCTTTCGATGCTTGCTCTTCGCTAACTTCTATCACTATTCCTAATAGCGTAACAAGTATTGGATCTCGCGTGTTTGACAGATGTCCCTCTCTCGCTTCTATTAAAGTTGAGGAAGGCAATACAATTTATGATAGTCGTGACAACTGCAACGCCATTATTGAAACCGCCACAAATAGACTTATCGTTGGTTGTAAAAATACAATAATTCCTAATAGCGTGACGACTATTGGAGATAATGCATTTTCGTCTTGCGAATCGCTCACTTCTGTCATTATTCCCCAAAGCGTGACTAAGATAGAAAATTATGCCTTCGCATGGTGTTATTCTTTAAAATCTATCATCATCCCTAATGGTGTAGCAAGTATTGGCAATTATGCATTTTGGTATTGTTCTATTGACTCAATAATTATTCCAAATAGTGTCACAAGTATTGGAGATCATGTTTTTGGACATACTTCTCTCTCATATATCACCATCCCCAATAGCGTAACAAATATTGGCGAAAATGCGTTCGATGGTTGTACGTTTACCAGAAATAATTTTATCAACAATAGTTCCCTAAATGCAGAAGAAAATAAATATTGGGGTGCCACTATTTATGAAGAAAATGGATTATGTATTGTAGATAGCGTTGTCGTAGATTGTTTAGAATCTGTTACATCAGTCATTATTCCAGATACTATAATAGCAATTGGAGATG
>JAFTOD010000002.1 GCA_017451525.1 Paludibacteraceae bacterium | reverse complement strand
TTTATGAAGAAAATGGATTATGTATTGTAGATAGCGTTGTCGTAGATTGTTTAGAATCTGTTACATCAGTCATTATTCCAGATACTATAATAGCAATTGGAGATGATGCATTCGATGGTTGTTCTAGTTTAACTTCTATCATCATCCCCAATGGTGTAACAACTATTGGTGAATTTGCTTTTGGCGAGTGCTCTTCTTTAAAATCCATCACCATACCTAAGAGCGTGACGAATATCGGTATAGTCGCTTTTGCCTTTTGTTCCTCCCTTACTAATATGACAGTAGAGGTTGGAAATACAATATACGATAGTCGCAATAATTGCAATGCTATCATTGAAACGGCTACAAATACGCTGGTTGTTGGTTGCCAAAACACCGTTATTCCTAATAGCATTACAAGTATTGGAGAGTATGCTTTTTTATATTGTGATTCTCTCAAGTCAATCTCTATTCCCCATAGTGTTACAGCTCTCGGAGGGGAGGCATTTGCTGGCTGCCATTCTTTAACATCACTTACTATTCCTAATAGTGTTACGACTATTGGATATGGAGCATTCTTTGATTGTTCTTCTATCGTTTCTGTCGCACTTCCTAATAGCATAACGAGTATCGATGAAGATCTTTTTGGACTCTGCTCTTCACTCACCTCTATCACGATTCCAAATAGCGTCACTAGTATCGAAAGTTACGCTTTTGAAGATTGCTATAGTCTTTCCTCTGTTATTATTGGTAATAGTGTTACGAACATAAAAAGGAAGGCCTTCATTGATTGTTCTTCTCTTGACACTATTACTTGTCTTGCAACAACACCACCTGCATTAGGAAGAGATGTATTCGACGGATGTGAAAATCCTACATTATTCGTTCCCTGCGAAGCATTAGAAGCTTACCAAGCACACGAGCAGTGGGGACAATTTGCAAATATACAATGTATTGCTTCCGAAGAAGTAGAAACAGATGATGTCATAATCACTCCTTCAACCACTTCTGTTACTATTACATGGCCAACAGCCGAGAATGCATATAAGTATATCATACAAATTAGCAAAGGTTCCGAAATAGTTTGCACATTAACGTTTAATATGTTCGGACAACTGCTCAACATACAGTTTGTTCCTTCTCGTACAGGAGCACATCATGCACAATATGCTACCCAAACTGCTAACGGATATTGCTTTAATTTCACAGGTTTGGAAGAAAACTCCACATACACGTATAATATCACCACCACTGATGAGGCAGATAATACTATCAGCACCTATTCTGGTGAATTTACCACACAACGTAATACTCCTACCGATGTTGAAAACACCGACGCCCAATATCCAACATTAGATATTCAAAAAATCATGCATAACGGTCAACTCCTCATTCTCCGTGACGGCAAGACATACACCATTATGGGCGCAGAAATCCAATAATCGAAAAGATTATATAGTAAATATTAACCGAGCGGCATACGTTAAATGTCGCTCGGTTTTATTCCCGCCTCTACACCTTTCACCCAGCATGAGCACACCTCCTCGCGAAGCGACATAACCTCGGTGCAGCCGACACAACCTCTTGCGAAACAAGACACAACAACCAAAAAAATGCACCTACTATTGCGTATGTGCATTTTTTTCACTACCTTTGCAGCAAAGTACCTTACATGACTGCGCACGAAGCACTAAAGACATATTTTGGCTACAATGATTTCCGCCCATTGCAGGAGGAGATCGTCCAATCCGTTTTAGACGGTCGCGACACGCTGGCACTCATGCCTACGGGTGGCGGCAAGAGCCTGTGTTTTCAAGTGCCCACAATGGTAATGGGCGGTTTATGCCTCGTTATCACCCCCCTCATTGCCCTAATGAAAGACCAAGTGGAGAATCTCCGCCGTCGCGATATACGTGCAGCAGCCATCTACACGGGCATGACCTATGAGCAGCAGAAAGTGGCACTCGACAACTGCCAATGGGGACCGTACCACTTTCTCTATGTCTCACCCGAGCGTTTGGAATCAGCGGAGTTTCGCGAGCGTCTCGCTCGCCTACCCATCTGTCTTATCGCTGTGGATGAAGCACACTGCATCTCGCAATGGGGATATGACTTCCGTCCTAGTTACCTTAAAATCGCAGAGATACGCGATTTGGTTGCACGCAAAGCGTGCGGTTTAGAGGACGCTTCGCTACAGAACGGCAGCACAGCTGCCTACAGTTTAAAGACTGGGTTAGTGCCAATATTGGCACTAACAGCTACGGCTACCCCCGATGTGGTGGATGATATACAAGAGCGGTTGGCGTTCCGCGAGAAGAATGTGCTGCGCAAGAGTTTTCTTCGCTCGAACCTTAGTTATGTGGTGCGCCAGACCAACAAGAAAGCCGATGAGATAGTACATATCCTATCCAAGGTGCATGGTTCGGCTATCGTGTATGTTCGCAATCGCCAACGTGCACAGGAATTGGCAACTTACCTCAATGAGAAAGGCCTTTCCGCAGACTTCTACCATGCAGGACTCACCTCCAAAGAGCGCGCTGCCAAACAAGAAGCGTGGAAACGCTACTCTTCGCCAATAGCCCAACGGGCGTCCAATAGCGAAGCGTCCAATATCCGAATAATAGTAGCCACCAACGCTTTCGGCATGGGCATTGATAAGCCCGATGTACGAGTGGTGATTCACCATGATCTGCCAGATACGATAGAGGCATATTTCCAAGAAGCAGGACGCGCAGGGCGCGATGAGCAACGTGCCTTTGCCGTATTACTCTACGACCCATCGCAAGACAAAGCCAAAGCCCGCAAACGCGTGGCTGATAACTATCCGCCAGAGGAGTTCCTGCACACAGTCTATCACAAGACGTGCAACTACCTCGGTGTAGGAGCCGATAGTGGACAAGGAGCGACCTTCTTCCTCGATGTATATGACCTCTGTCAGAAGATGCATCTCCCCATACTGACCACCTACTCCGCCCTACATCTGCTTAGTCAGATGGGCTATTTCTCGTTTGAAGAAGATCAGGAGATTCAACCTCGCGTGCTGATTCGTGTGCAACGACGTGAACTGGACAACTATAATCTGACCGATGCACAGATGACACTATTGGAGTCGCTGATGCGAGAATATACGGGCATCTTCACTGATTTGCAGTATGTTCATGGTATTGATGACCACACCCACCAACTGCTCGTTTCATTGGCAGAGAAACGCGTCATATCCTATGTCTCGCGTACGGTGGCCAATGTGCTTCGCTTGACTGTGAACCGCCAAGCGGAGATTCGTGTGCCAGAGCACTTCTATTCACAACGCAAAGATCACTATGTGGACAAACTAAAAGCAATGATAGAATATGCTGATAATCAACAGTATTGTCGTTCACAACTACTATTGTCGTACTTTGGAGAGAACGACGCTGCCACTTGTGGCACATGTGATGTGTGCCGACAGTATAAGAAAAAAGAGAGTGTATCTACTTTTTGATACACCCTCTTTAAGCTAAGTTGCGCAAATATACTTATTCAATACGAATTCCCATCACATTATAGGTTTTACCTTCACGAAGAATAAGCAATTGACCATTAGAAATGACTTTAGTTGCTTCATTTGTACTAGGTATTTGCACATTCTCCACATCACTTCCTAAGAGATTAACCAACACAGTATTGGAGATGTTGGATGTGTAATCCAAGAAGTCCTTGGTGCGTTTGACAATGACGTTATACGCATATTCGGTAGTGCCTGCTGGCAAGTCTGTGATCGCGCAAGATGTTTCTTTTACTTCAAGCGTTTTATATACTTTTTCGATGACAGTACCCGCCTCTGGAACGATGAGGGAGATCTTCACATCATCTATATAGAACTCACCTTGCTCACTCATAAATGCTATGTGCAAAGGTTTATCGCCAAAGTTCACGCCATCCAAAATCACCGTGTCAGTGGTGAAAGTGTTTGCTTTTCCGCATGGTACGACTACACCTGCCACTGCTTGAGGCGAGTCGTGCTCTTCTACAGCCAGCACCCAAATACGTTCACCTGCCAATTTGTTATACGCCTTGAACGATACTTTCACAGCGTTGTTGCCTAATTTCATCTTAGGGCTCAATACCAATCCTGCTCTGCCACTAAATTCGTTAGGTCCTTGGCTACCTGCCATACCCACTACCCAACGAGGATAAGTGAGCAACCATTCTTGGGTACTTTGTCCGTGTTCGCTGAGGTTGTGAATCAAATCCCATGAGAATCCAGGGTCTGTAAAAGTACCATCTTTAATGCCACTGAAGTCTTCTTCAATCATTACTACCTCTTGGTTAGCAGTAGTGGTCTTTTCTGTTTGAGAAATGGTCAGTTTGTAGGAACCTGCATTATGATTACCTTCCCAATTTGCGACAAAACGATTCTCAGTAATGTCGGTTGCTGGCAACGCTACAGGGGTGATACCTGTGATACCATCCACCCAAACGCTATTACTTGGAGCAGAAATCAAATCGCCCTCTTTTACTTTCACATTGTAGAAGTGTTCCATGGTTGGGTCGATGCCAGATACGAGGCAGAAAGTGTCGGTTACCAACGAATCGGTAATCAACATCTTTGGCATCGCTTGTGTGGCATATTCCAACGTGATATCATCTATGGCAAAAGTGATGCCATATGAACCCTCGCAAGAGAAGCGAACTTGTGTGATATAGTGTCCCACTTCATCACCTTCGAAGACATACATGCCGCCTGTGCTCTTCATCCAATAGTTTGGCAACGCAGCAATAGGCTCCCATTCGCCGTAAATATCTTTCACTTGTACACCTACCAATGAGAAGTAATACTCTTCTGCTTGCATGCTACTTGGCTTTACCCAGAACGAGATCTTGCTGATTGGAGCAGGCATCTCTGGTGATAAGATATAGTCACCTTCAGCATCGAAGTTAATACCTTGTTTGCCAGAGTTGTAGTCGCCTTTGGTGGTGCACATATCTTTCTCACCATTGGTAGATACATCAATAGTCCAACCCTCAGGATAACCTGGATTATCTGTGTCAATGGACTTACCATCAGATAATACGTTGATGCTCTCAAAGTCGATGGACACACTACCTGTTTCTTCTTTTTCTGGCATTTCAGTGCGCCACAATGAGAAGAGATAACCATCTATATCTGCTGTAGTGCTGCGCATCCAACTGGCTACAAACTCTGTGGGAGAGTTATTGATAGGGTTGTTGGCATCTACATTGGCAGTCTTGTTGCGAACACGAGTAATCTTGATGTCATCCACCAAAATCATACCACCTACAGTAGTGAATTGGAAGATGTTTTTGTCATTGAATGTCGCTTTGTCGGTGGTCCAAGTAAACTCTTGCCACTCGCTTGTCAATGGAAATTCTTTCGTCTCCAAGCGACCTGAGGTGTTGTCGCACAAGGCCAAGTCCAGCGATCCTACTGTAGGATTGGCTGTAGCACGGCGAGCACGGAAAGTGATAGTAGCTTCGCCATACAACTCTGCTTCTGGAGTAGAGATATAACCACCATACATGTAACCATAATAGTCGTACATAGCAATTGCGGCACAGCCACCTGCCTGATACACGCTATATCCCAACCAGTGTGGAACATGCGTATATGCAGGGTCCACCTCATACACATAATTAGTACCAGGAGCAATATTCTTGCTATCGGGTTGGTCTTCTGTACCCGCAGTAAATAATGAGAAATCCTCCTCTAAAACGACTGTGCTCTCAGGAGCAGCCGCAGTGGCGAGCATATAGACGGCAGACTTTCCATCAGACTTAAACGCTTGCTTTGCGCTCCAATTGCCATGAAGTTGTGCTACCGTTTTATTACCTGCAAAAACAGGATTTTTAGGCAGGGCAAACATACTTACCGCTACCATAGTAGCCATAAAAAGAGATAAAAACTTCTTCATAGAAACTAAAATTTAGTTGTTAATAATAGAATTTCTTAGATATTATAGAATTGTTATACTAAGCAGTTATCAAGGGCTCTCATTATAGCATCACGATTGATGTTTTGACCGATAAAGACCAGTTTTTGCATACGGTCGCCATACTGCTCGTCCCAGTCGCGTTGGAGCATAGGGTCACGCGCCATGAGTTGCATAAGTTCTTCCTCGGGCATAGTGGCATAGAAAGTGCCTGCTTGCTTGAGGTTGAACTGCTTGCCTGCCTGCTCAAAAAGGTAGCACATATCATACTCCTCCTCGAAATAGCACATTCCTTTGCAACGAATAATACCTTTGTCCCAATGACGCGCCACAAACTCATCAAAGCGATTGAGGTCGAAGGGTGGGCGACGGTAATACACGAAGGTCGTTATGCCATACTCATCGCCGTGGTTATGGCAATGGCAATGTGGGTCATCGCACTCATGATCTTGGTCATGACAATGGCAATGCGGATCATTGCACTCATGCTCGTGCTCATGATGATGATGTTCGTGCTCATCGTGATGATGATGTGCGTGATGGTGCTCATGTTCTTCTACGTCACCTTCTACGCCTTGAATCCATGCAGCAGAGGTGGCTACCGCTTCAAAATCAAAGAGATTAGTATCCAGCATCTCACAAAAAGGCACATCGCAATAATCGCAGTCAATAATCTTGGCTTTGGGCTGAATAGCGCACAGAATAGCACGGATGTGTTCGCGTTCCTCTGCACTTACCTCCGACACCTTATTTAATAATATAAGGTTGCAGAACTCTATTTGCTCAATGACGAGCGAAGCGAGGTTATCGTTCCCTAAGTCAGTATCCCGACTCCCATGTCCCGACTCCCGACTCTCGACGCTGGACAATCTCTCCACGAACTCATCCCTCATGCGCAACGCATCCACCACTGTGATAATAGCGTCCAATTTAGGCGAAGGGCTATTAGGTGATGAGGCAATAAGGCTGGTATAAGAGCAGATAGTTTGCGCAATAGGCGCAGGTTCGCAGATGCCCGATGCCTCAATAACAATATAGTCAAAGGCATTGGCAGCACACAAGTCGTGGAGTTGTTGCACAAGATCCATCTTAAGTGAACAACAGATACAACCATTTTGCAAGGCAACCAAGTTGTCGTCTTGTTGCGCCACTACTCCACCCTTCTGTATGAGTTCCGCATCAATATTGACTTCTCCAATATCATTGACAATCACCGCGAAGCGTATGCCGCGGCGATTGGTCAATATTCTATTTAATAAAGTCGTTTTGCCACTGCCAAGATAACCCGTCAGCAGCAACACGGGAATGTTATCGCACTGAAGCATATTGAGCGTAGATATCGTAATAATAATTAAACAACTCTTTTTGCTCGTAGCGTTCGAAGTTTTGGAGCACGTAACCAAGCACTTTCATCTGATAACCTAACATACTTTGTGAAGAAGCACGTTGCTCCTTAGGCTGTGAAGAGGCACGTTGCTCCTTAAGCAACGATGCACCCCACTCCATATATTCGACACAATTATCTGCTACCTTTGTCATAATAGCATTACCCTTCTCCATCTCGCCTAACTGATAGTAGTAGGATGCCATGGTCGCAGATGTATAGTCGTATGGGATATTATAACCAGGCAACATCTTCTCCGCAAAATCCAATGTCTCAAGACACTTATCATGCTTACCCTCGTTATAAAGCGCCTCAACAAGCTCCATAAACATCATACGATGGGTACGACACATACGCATAGTATTCTCATCAATATAGATACCTGGAATATTCATATTGCCGTATTTGAATTTGTGGAGCATATTGTCATACATTACCTCTGTATTTACTCGTGGACGTCCATCTGCACTACGTTCTGGTGTAATACGGTATGCCAAACCAGTGAGTTCAAGGTATGGGTCAAGACCCAAATGATAGTCGTTGCCGATAGTTACAGCGAAGTACATGGGTCGTTGCCACTCGTTGGTCGAAAGCATCTCCATCACCATCATCTCCGAACGAGTAAAGCGGCGAGCTTTCTTAAACATAATTTTTTGACTATCAGGAGAAAGAACATATAGTTGGTCGCTTGGGATATATCCCTCGCCGTCACGCTTGGTGCGTGGGTCATCTGAGTGCAAGAATTGGAATGCCTTTTTAACTTCCAATGGAGCATTAAGGCGGTTCTCCACCCATACCACTTCGTTCTTACCAGGCATATAGTCCTTCTCTTCCCACGAGATAGGCAGACCAGGCGAGTTGTAGTATGGTCGCTTCATTTGACTGATATACCAATCCGTTTGCAGGTAAGAGAGGTTGCATGCACGCACATCATCACGCTCCTGCTCCACCTCCAGATTGTACCAAAGAGGGAAAGTATCGTTGTCGCCATTGCAGAAGATGATTGCTTCTTTGTCGCAAGATTTCAAGTAGTTCGCACCAAAGTCACGTGCTGCATAGCGGTTCGAACGATCATGGTCATCCCAGTTTTGCGAAGCCATTTGTGCAGGAACTAGCAATGTTGCAAGCACCACTACCGCAGCCATAGCGGTACGCACTTTATCATTTTTCACTACGCGATTGAGCATATCCATGAGTGCCATCACGCCCAAACCAATCCATATACAGAACGCATAGAACGAACCCGCGTACGCGTAGTCGCGCTCGCGTGGTTGATAAGGTGTCTGATTCAAATAGACCACAATAGCCAAACCTGTAAGGAAAAACAACAAGAAGACTATTGCGAACGAACGAACTCCTTCTTTGTTTTTACCCTCGTTCTGACGCTTGCCAAGTTGCCAGAACATACCAATCAAACCTAAAAGAAGCGGCAACATGTAGTACACATTATGTCCCTTATTTTCACGGAGTTCTGAAGGAAGTTTAGATTGGTCGCCATACATCATATTGTCAAGGAATGGAATACCCGATATCCAACGACCCTTGGTGAGTTCACCATGCGATTGAAGGTCGTTCTGACGACCGGCGAAGTTCCACATGAAGTAACGCCAATACATAAAGTTTACCTGATAACTAAAGAAGAAGCGGAGGTTCTCACCAAAAGTTGGGCAATAGTCCGTTTTAGTTTGTCCACAGTAGTCATAGCGCACTTTCTTGCCTTTGACATTCGCCCACGACTTGTAGGCATCCACATGGTGCGATTGCGAAGAATGCATACGAGGGAAGAGCATCTTAAATTCGTCCATATACTCGTATGAATTCTTATATCCTGTTACTACATAACGGTCTTTTTCACCCTCTACCTTTGCTGCTGGAGCATATTGTGCATGACCTTGTTTCTCTACAGGAATACACATATTGCCCTTCACCTCCAGTTTCACAGGCGCATTGTATGTCTGTCCGTAGAAGAGTGGCGTATCGCCATACTGCTCGCGGTTGAGATAGTACTTCAGTGAGAAGACATTATCGGGCGAGTTCTGATCCATTGGGGTATCCGCAGAAGAACGGATAACAATCGCTGCATAACTCGCGTAGCCAATCACAACGACTGTCACCATCATGGCAATAGTATTCAGCCAACGCGCAGAGATAACGTCTTTCTTGAGGAAGAGTACCACCAACATAATGATAATCAGCACTATGCCAATCACAGCACTCTCTTTGATAAATGGTACGCCTGCGAGCGCCATTGCCAATACGAAAGAGATTATGGTGCGTGTATTGATAGTAGTTTCCTTCTCTATCACGGTGTAACTCTCCCAAATTGCCCAAACGAATGTCGCAGCCATCAGCACGAGATAGACTGCCAAACCTGTATTGAATGGACAACCTAACACGTTGGTAAACAGCAACTCAAACCATCCTGCGATGGTTGGCACACCTGGAATAATGCCATATAGAATTACTGCCAATATAGCCACCGATACACCAAACGCAGCGCATACGCCTTTCCATGAAAACTCGTGGCGACGGAAGTAATATACCAGCACAATGGCAGGGATAGTCAATAAGTTCAACAAGTGCGTACCGATACTGAGTCCCATCAAATAGGCAATCAGTATCAGCCACTTATCTGACCCTTCCTCATCTGCATGTTCGTCCCATTTCAAGATAAGCCAAAACACCACTGCCGTAAACAAAGACGACAATGCATATACTTCACCTTCCACTGCTGAGAACCAAAACGTGTCAGAGAATGTGTATGCCAATGCACCCACCAAACCAGCACCAAGCAATCCGATTCCTTTGGCCAAGGTGTCGGGGCGCATTAACTTACGTCCCAAGGCGGTGATAGTCCAGAAGAGGAACAAAATAGTGAAGGCCGAAGCCAATGCTGACATTGCATTCACGCACATGGCCACATGCGCAGTATCACTCGCAAAAAGCGAGAAGAAATGACCTAAAAGCATAAAAAATGGTGCCCCAGGTGGGTGACCTACGTTCAATTTATGTGCACTCACAATAAACTCACCACAGTCCCAAAATGAGGCTGTTGGCTCCATTGTCAAAAGATAGGTTGCAGCGGCTATAGCAAAGGCAAGCCATCCGCAAACCGCATTCCATAGTTTGAAATTCTTCATATTGTTGTATTTTACTTATGTACCCTAAAGCATTTATTCAATCTATTTGGCTGCAAAGGTACAAAAAATATTTGAAACAAGCAAGTATCTATTGATATACTTGCGGTATTCTTGCATTTTATGCAAAAAAGACTTGTTGTGGTTGCATATTCCAGAAAAATATAGTACCTTTGCAGGCAAATTTAATTTAGGTATAAAATATATGGATAAAAACACGTGGATTGGCTTTCTTTTGATAGCCGCAATTATTGTAGGATTTTCATTTATCAATCGCCCTTCTAAAGAGGAATTGGCTGAGCGTCAGCGCATACAAGATTCTATAGCTACTATACGAGCTATGGAGCAAGAAGCCATATTACTCTCTGAGCAAATAGCAGCAGAGCAGGCACAAGCTCAACAGGGCACTACCCCCCAGAATGCAAACGCATTGGCTGAGCAAGTGGCAGCCTTATATGGTCCGTTTGCCCCATCTGCTCAAGGCGAAGAGGGTACTATCACCATCGAAAACGAGAAAGTACGTTTAGAAATTGCCCTACGCGGTGGTCGCATAGCAAAAGCCGAACTCAAAGAATATAAGGCCTACGGCGATAGTGTCAACAATCTCTGTCTTTTCCAAGGCGAAGAGAGTAACCTCAGCTTTACGCTCATTACCAACAATAGCCGTATTCTCTCCACTGAGAACCTCTATTTTACTGTTGTTAGCCAAAGCACCGACAACGAAGGTACTACCACTCTAGCCATGCGCCTCAATACGAATATTGAGGACTGCTATATGGACTTCGTCTATACCTTAGCTGCAGATGATTACATGGTGGATATGAGTATTCAGCCACACAATATGCAATGGGCTTTGGCGCAAAATATGTCGTCGTTAGAAATGCAATGGAACCAACTCATCCCACAACAAGAGAAAGGACGTAAATTCGAGGAGAAATACGCGCAATTGCAATATATGTTCGTGGGTGGCGACATTGAGAAACTATCCGAAATGAAAGCCGACCGAGCAAAAGAGTCTGCTCAACTAAAGTGGATTGCCTATAAAGATCAATTCTTCTCCACAGTATTGATTGCTAGTGACGCATTCGAATCCACACAAATGGAGTCCACTCCGATGAACGCACTGAGCCGTCATATCAAAGAGTATAAGACCACAGCGAGCTTGCCATTTGACATCACTGGCAAAAAGAATGTGGATTTGAAGTACTATTTCGGTCCTAACCACTACAATACACTCAAAGCCTATGACAAGGATGTGGAAAAGAGCGAAAGACTACACCTCAATGAGTTAGTGCCACTGGGTTGGAAGATTGTAGCATGGATTAACAAGGCATTGGTGATTCCTATGTTTGACCTCTTCAGTTCGTGGGGATTGCATATCGGTATCGTGATTCTGTTGATGACTTTGGTAATCAAACTCATCATCTTGCCATTTGTGTTTGCATCGTATAAATCAAGCGCAAAAATGCGTGTATTGAAGCCACAACTTGATGAGATTAACGAGAAATACCCACCAGAGAAGATGCAAGAGCGTCAGCAAGCCACTATGGCGCTATACCAAAAAGCAGGCGTAAGCCCAATGTCGGGCTGTCTGCCAATGCTCTTCCAATTCCCTGTGTTGATGGCTATGTTCTGGTTCTTGCCTACCGCTATTGAGTTACGCGGTCAGTCGCTCTTCTGGGCTGACGACCTATCAACCTACGACGCCATCTTATCATGGAACACTCCACTACCTCTACTCGGCTGGACACACTTGAGCCTCTTCTGCTTGCTCATGACTGTGGTAAATATTGTTTACACCCACCTCACCATGCAAACGCAAGGTGGCGGTCAAGAGATGAAGATGATGAAATGGATGATGTATCTCATGCCACTGATGTTCCTCTTCTTCTTCAACGATTACGCAGCAGGCTTGAGCTACTACTATTTTGTGAGCCTTTTGATGACCATTCTTCAAACCATGATTTTCCGTTGGGCAATCGATGACAAGAAAGTGTTGGCAGAGATGGAAGCTAATGCCAAGAAGAAAGGCAATCAGAAAAAGTCAGGTTTCGCAGCACGCCTTGAGGCTATGCAACGTGAGCAACAACGCCTCGCACGCGAAAATGCGAAAGCACAAATGAGACGATAAGTGTTTAGCGAACGCCTTTATACGGCTTCGTTTAGAGTTTAGAAAATATGAAAACGATATTCGCAATATTGGTCCTGTGCTCAGCAATGAGTATGGGACTTTTTGCTCAAAACAGCAACGTGAGCGAAGCAAACCAACAACCAGCAACCAATAACGCGACAGGCAACGACCAGAGCGAAGCAAAACAGAAATACACCTTCGGCGATTTCTTTGATGCACTGGATTTACCCACTGTGCTGGGAGTTGGCATTACACCTAATGGAATTGAAGGTGCTACCTTTAATTCTGCTATGCGACTGGGGTGGCGTCACCACAAGAATTATGGTACTTTCGTATATATTACCTATGACACTCATAGTAATACCTACGAGGACCTAGATTTGCAATTTGCAGGTTCTAATTTCCGCAATGCTGAGGTATGGTACAACGAGATTGGCATGAGCGTAGGTTATCGCTTCCCCTTGGTAAAGGATATCAAGGCATTCTACGAGAATCCATATTTCCATCCATGGGACTTCTATATCAGCATGCAACCTGGTGTGTCAATCGCTACGGTTAAAAATGCGACGCTGATGGAAGATAATACCTCCTATGAGATGACCAATATTGACCATATCGTACCTACCCTGCGTTTCTCAGCAGGTGTGGAATGGTTTATCTTCCATAATTTCGCAGTCTTTGCTGAGGCCGCCTACACCCAACACTTGATGCCCACTCTCATCGAACAAGCGGCACAAAAGCAAGGCAAGATTCAACATCCATCGGGGCCACTCACTTTCTCTATTGGTTTGTCGTTATTCTTTAACTAATTCCTATGAAATTACGCCTCTTTCTAGATCGATACGCGCTTATCATCGCTATGCTTATTGGTGCGGTAGGCTATCCTTGGTTTAGGCATTTGGATTGGCTATTGCCTCCGCTGATATTCTTCATGCTTTTTTTCACGTTTTGCAAAATCAATCCACTGGATTTGCGCCTACGTGCATGGCATTGGTTGGTATTGGGCGTGCAGTTGTTGCTGACTGTCGTAGTCTATTATGGTTGTACGTTTCTCTTTTCAGCGTTCAGCAATCAACTTTCACCAACCGACGTAGCCATCATCTCTCAAGGATTGATGGTTTGTGTGATTATGCCTACAGCCACAGCAGCACCTATCATTGCGGGAAAATTGGGCGGTAGTATTCAAAATCTTACTACATTCAGCCTACTGAGCAATATCGCTACTGCCATCCTTGTGCCAGCCTTCTTCCCAATTGTTAACCCATCGGCAGATATATCGTTTGTGCCCGCTATGTGGCTGATATTGCGTAAGGTAGCTCCAATGCTATTGGGACCATTCCTCGCAGCATGGGCATTACGTTTGGCATACGAAGGTTATTATCGCAGCAAAGGAGAAACGCGAGCATTTGCACTGACACCTACTTGGGCTTCTATGCCATTCTACCTATGGGTAGTACTACTAGTGGTACTGATTGCTCGCATTACCTACACGCTCATTACACAGGAATATTCGGGTTGGTCAATTGCTGTGCTATGCGGTGGCTCGCTAGTGGCATGTTTGTTGCAGTTTGCATTGGGCAGATGGATTGGATTCCACTTCCCAGCAACCAGTCATGGCACCGACTATCACGATATACTAATCAATCCTGCCGCAGCAGAATATACAGTCAATCAACGCAGCCGTATTACAGCGGGACAAGCATTTGGTCAGAAGAACACGGCACTCGGTGTGTGGATGGCGCAGGCATACCTATTGCCATTGGCATCAATTGGTCCCGCAGCGTATATCATATGGCAGAATTTGCTCAACTCGTTTCAACTATGGCACGCCGGTAAACAATCTCGTAAGCAATGACCTATCAAGAAACAATACAATATCTCTACGCATCGCAACCAGCATTTCATCTTGTTGGAGCAGCAGCCTACAAGCCAGGATTAGACAACACCTATCGCCTCATGGCGCATCTTGGTAATCCGCACGAACGGTTACGTGCAGTGCATATCGCAGGCACTAATGGTAAGGGCTCAACCTCCCATCTCATTGCAGCAGCATTGCAAGCACAAGGCTACAAAGTGGGGTTATTCACCTCGCCACACTTGGTGGATTTTCGTGAGCGTATCCGTATCTCTGGAGAAATGATTCCAGAAGAAATAGTCATAGAGTTTGTGGAAAACAACCATGCTTTCTTGGATGAAGTACGTCCATCATTTTTCGAAACAACGATGGCATTGGCATTTTGGTATTTCGCAGAGCAGCAAGTGGATATAGCAGTAATTGAAGTAGGATTGGGTGGCAGATTAGATAGCACCAACATCCTCACTCCCATACTCTCTGTCATCACGAATATCGGCATAGACCATACAGAGTTTCTTGGTACCACATTAGCACAAATCGCCAATGAAAAAGCGGGTATCATCAAGTCGCACATACCTTGTGTCATTGGCGAAACACACCCCGAGACGCAAGAGGTATTTCTCAACCGCGCACGTGAGTGCGATATATTAGGTGATGGATTAGAGACTACAGAGTGCCGAATATGGTTTGCCGACCAATGTGGTTTTATGCGCCGTCGCCGCTTGAAAGAAGCACCCGTATGTCAGTTACAAGGCTGCTATCAGGAGAAAAACCAACAAACGGCTTTTGTAGCTCTGCAAGTGCTGCGTAACCATTGTAATATTAAAATAAGTACTGAAGCGATTGCCACTGGCTTTGCTCAAGTATGCACATTGACTGGTTTACGTGGTAGATGGGAAATCTTATCCGAATCGCCACTCACCATCTGCGATACGGGGCATAACTCCCATGGTATTCGGTATGTGGTGGAGCAACTGAAAACTGAAAACGGAAAACGGGAAACTGAGAATGGGAAGCTGCATATTGTATTTGGTATGGTAGCAGACAAAGATATTGATGTGGTGTTGAGTATGCTGCCAGAAGAGGCTGTGTATTATTTCACGCAACCAGCCACATCACGCGCTCTACCTGCCAGCCAATTGCTCGCGCGATGGCAATCACTCCATCCTGCGCATCAAGCATGCCATTGCTTTGATTCTGTTGCAACAGCCATCAATGCTGCACAAAAAGAAGCCTCCAACGAAGACATTATCTTCATCGGAGGTAGCAACTATGTCGTTGGCGAGGCGCTATCCTTGCAACATTTATAAGATTTATCACAGCCCACAGATAGGGCAAAACGATGCCACAGATAGGCATTTGTGGTCGCGAAGTGGTCGCGTAGCCAGCAGAGAACTTGTTGTATAACTTTCAACACAATCTTTGGTGCGCAATAGTTAGCTCTTTACCCGAATAATCGTCAGACCATCGCGGAGAGGCAAGATGACTTTTTCAAGACGTGGGTCTTGTGCTACCTTATCATTGAAGGCACGCAAAGCCACCGTTTGACGGTCTTTATCATATGCAGGATCAATGATATGACCGTCCCACAACGTATTATCCGCCAAAATCCAACCTCCTTTGCGCATCAAAGGTAATACCAAATCCAGATAATCACAATACTCCTTCTTATCCGCATCAATAAATACCAAATCAAATTGGGTAGTTTCAGCAGCATTAAAGGTAGAAAGATATTCCTTGGCATCGGTGATGACGAGATTGATCTTCTCCCCCAAAGGAGAAAGAGCAAGATTCTCGCGAATAAAATCCTCCATCTCATCGTTGTGCTCAATAGTCAGCAGAGTGCCATCGTCAGTCAGCCCTTCTGCTAAACACAAGGCAGAGTAGCCTGTGAAAGTTCCCAACTCCAAAATACGGTGGGGATGAATCATTTGGCTAATCATACTTAGTACACGCCCTTGTATATGCCCAGAGAGCATGCGCGGATTGATTACACGCAGATGTGTACGATGGGTAATGAGCTGGAGAGCCTCATTCTCTGGAGAAGAATGCTGTTCAATATATTCAGTTAGTGGCATAGTCCGTATGAATTGTGAATTATGGGTGCAAAAGTACAAAAAAATTTGCATATGTGCAAAAAATATAGTAATTTTGCAACGTATTCAAATAAATGTAACAATGAAAAGATTACACGTAATTCTCTGCTTGCTTGCCATTATACTCGCAGCTTGCAGCAAAGGTACTGGTCGCACACTGACATCCGCAACAGGATCTATCTATGAATGTCTTGTAGTGATGAATGACAATCCTCTTTCGCAAGAGCAACTCAATGAAGTAGCTAAATTGTCATTGGTTAATGAGGCTTCTGGATATACAGAACCCGTCACCACCACCTACGACTTAGTAGAAGCAGTAATGGCTGCTGATATGCCTTGTATGCCACAGGTAGAGCCATACTTCCGATTGACGCATGTACCAACTGCGCAATTCGATGATATGTTCAAGCCTACTCGTAACATCCTCTTTGTGGACATAAACCCACAGAAATATACACAGTTGAAAGCCAAAGTGTCTAACGACTATTGGTCCACTCCACAGGCCATTTGCCGCATTCAATCGCCCTCAGAAGAGGAATTTGTAGCTTACTGGTTGGAGCATGGTACAGAAATCCGCGAATGGTTTGTCAATCAGGAAATCAAACGACAAATGAAATTCTATCGTGCCAGCACCAACAAAGAGGCACGCACTATATTGCAAAAGCAAGGATATGATATGCTGATTCCTGAAGATTATATTGTGATTATGGACACTACTTTAGGAGGCGCTACTACCTATAGTTTGCGCAACCCTATCACGGTAGCGCCAGAGGTACGACTCCTATGGTGCTGCAACAACAAGGGCAGCATGCGCCGTGACATTGTGGTATATAATTATCCATATACGGATGAAAATACTTTTACATTAGATTATCTGAATGCTAAGCGTGATGCCGTGCTAAGTCGTGTAGTAACTGCTAGTGTTGACGGCTCATACATGGGAACCGAATATAAGGTATTTCCTCCTCAAATGCGTGCTATCACAGTGCAAGAGGACGAATATGCTACTGAGGTACGCGGTTTGTGGAAGATACTTGATGGAGAAGCTATGGGCGGTCCATATGTAAGCCACACACGCTTGGATCAAGTGAATGGACGCGTAGTGACAGCTGAAACATTCCTCTATGCTGCTGGACAAAAGAAGCGTAGCGCTTTGCGCCAAGCAGAAGCTATTCTCTATACGCTGCAACTGCCACAAGACACTATTAAATAGTGGCTACTGTTACTCCATATCTATTGGTTGAGAATCTCACTAAATCTGTGGGATCGAAAGTGCTGTTTAGCAATATCAGTTTTGCGCTGAACAAAGGGCAGCGTATTGCTCTTATTGCACGTAATGGTATAGGCAAGAGCACCCTGCTTGATATATTGATGGGCAAAACCGATTACGATAGTGGTAAAATAACATGGCGAAATGACCTAAAAGTCAAGTATTTGCCACAAAAGATGGTAGATAATGAGGCGATAAGGCTATTAGGCCACAAGGCAAGTATAGAAGATTTTCAAAAACTGAGCGGTGGACAACAGAAGAAACTACTTTTGCAGCAAGTGCTGGATGACGAACCCGATATCCTGCTACTGGATGAGCCCACCAACCATTTGGATCTGGACACTGTAGTGTGGTTAGAAGAATACCTCAACAACCGCACCACCAGAGGCGAGAAAGCATTGACCATACTCATGGTAACGCACGATCGATATTTTCTAGACAGTGTTAGCACCGATATCTTTGAACTGGATGAGCATAGTCTGTATGCCTATCATGGCAATTACACGTACTATATCGAAAAGCGTGCAGAACGTATCGAGGCACAGAATGCAGAAGTAGAGAAAGCGCGCAACCTCTATCGCACCGAACTAGAGTGGATGCGCCGTATGCCACAGGCACGTGCACACAAAGCACAGTACCGCATTGATAACTTCTACGAACTCGAAAAGAAAGCGAAACAACAACGCAATGAATCGGACATACGATTGACCGTAAAATCAGGGTATATCGGCAATAAAATCTTCGAAGCAAAGGATGTATGCAAAGCGTTTACATCGCCCTCTACAGGTGAGAAGAAAGTGATTCTTGATCATTTCAATTATGTTTTCTCTCGCTATGAGAAGTTGGGGATTATTGGTAATAATGGCACAGGAAAAAGCACTTTTATCAAGCTACTGCTTGGCGAAATACCCATAGATAGCGGCTGTTGGGATGTAGGAACTACCGTGCGATTTGGCTATTATGCACAAACTGGGTTGCAGTTTGACGAAAGTAAAAAGGTGATTGACATTGTCCGCGATATAGCCGAAACTGTAGATTTAGGCAATGGGCAGAAGATGACTGCCAGTCAGTTTCTGCAAATGTTTCTCTTTTCACCCAATCAGCAATATGACTTTGTGAGCAAACTATCAGGTGGAGAGAAGCAACGCTTACATTTATGTACCGTTCTCATGCGCAGTCCAAATTTCTTGATATTGGATGAGCCGACCAATGACTTAGATATCCCCACGTTGAATGTATTAGAAGAATACCTAAAGAATTTTCAAGGATGCCTAATTGTAGTCAGCCACGATCGCTATTTCATGGACAAAGTAGTGGACCATATCTTTGTATTCCATGGTGAGGGCAATGTGCAAGATTTTCCTGGCAACTACACACAGTATAGATTGGAACAAGGGACCAAGAACAAGGAGCAAAGACCAACCGGTCAAGATACCAAAACAGAAAAGATCAAAACCGAGCAGAAGCGCCGATTGAGTTTCAAAGAAAAGCGTGAACTAGAGCAACTAGAGCAGCAAATGCCCTTATTAGAAGCAGAGAAAGCACAATTAGAAGCACTGCTATCAGGTGGTGCAACGAATCCAGATGAAATAGCCAAAGCATCCGCTCGCTACCAAGAGGTGCAAGAGCAATTGGATGAAGCAGAAATGCGGTGGCTAGAACTTAGCGAGATTGGTTAGGGTGTAGGTTAAAGGTTAGAGGTTAAAGGCTAAAGGCGAGAGGCGAAAGGTTAAAGGCGAAATATAAAGGTTGGATCGAGATATTCTTGCTCTATCTTATCAATTTCGTGTATATCGTTGTCTGTGGGTATGTAAGTCTGGTTACACCACAGTTCCTTTATTCGGTCTGCAAATTGCTCCACACTTTGAAATTCTAAACCTTTGATACCTCTTGATACTTCTTTCAGATTCATCACTCGTTGGCGAACCGACTCTACACCATGCTTAGCTAGTTTCTCTTGCGAGGGCGTAATGGCTTGTTGCAGTACCTCAAAATTAACATCATAGAGCATCGTGCCATGTACGATAGTAGCATTAGGCATGGCGAAGCAGGCATTACCTGACACCTTATATTCTCCTACCATAATATCATTATGCGTTGATTTTACTGCATCGTAACCCAACTGACACAAGGTATCAGACATTTTATCAAGATAGGATTGGAATACTTGTTCACTATGCGACGAAGGAGCGATATAGCTAATCATCACATTTCCTTCATCGGCATACACACACCCTCCCCCACTCTTGCGGCGATACATAGCAATATTATTGGCTTGGCAGTAATCTATGTTCACCTCGTTAGCCATCACTTGATGTCTGCCAAAGATGACTGTAGGGGGTACTATCCATGTAAAGAGAAGACCACTTATATCTTTGTTGGTATTCTCCGAACCTTTGCCAAACCTTTGCCGAAGGGGATGAATATTCTTGGCGAAATATTCCTCCGCTGCTAGATACCATACTAGGCGTTTACCTCTTGGAATATGAATTAAGAGATTTATCATTCAATAAAAATAAGAATCTTACAAAATATGTGCAAAGATACTACTTTTTTCTATTATTGCAAAATATTTTATAAAAAAACATTTATTGGCATAGTTTTTGTACAAAATATTATAAAATTTTAGAACTATTAACAACATTTTTTAACTAAAACAGCTATTATGATTTCGAAGAAATTAGAAGGGGCTATCAATGCCCAAATTAATGCTGAAATGTGGTCAGCATATTTATACTTGAGTATGTCAGCATACTGCCAAGACGCAGGATTGCCTGGTATGGCAAACTGGTTTGCTATCCAATTCAAAGAGGAGCAAGACCATGCTATGATTCTGCTGAATTACCTGCAAAGTCGTGGTGGACGCGTATTGCTCGCACCTATCGCAGAAGTTCCTACCGAATGGGCTAGTCCTTTGGCTGCATTTGAGAACACCCTTGAGCACGAAGGTAAAGTGACATCCCTCATCAATAACCTCATGGCACTTGCCGTAGAGGAGAAAGATTTTGCATTGCAAAGTCGTCTCAATTGGTTCGTAGATGAACAAGTGGAAGAAGAAGAAAACGCAACAGACTTGGTACACAAACTCCGACTTATTGGCAACAATGGCTACGGTCTCTATCAGCTTGATCAAGAGTTGGCAACCCGCGTATATACTCAAGCAAGCCCATTAGCAAATGCCGAATAATATGAAAAAGATTTTTATTTCGCTACTGGCATTAGGATGCTTGGTAGCATGTACGCCAAAGAAAACGGCATACGAACAATATACCGAATTGTACAATGATTTGGAAGCACAGTTAGAAACCGTAGAAGACCGTGCTGCGAAAGACTCACTCATTGAGGAATTTGTTGCACAAGGTTATACCCTCATCATGGAGAACGTTGAGGACGTGACCAGTGACTCTATCGTATTGTCACATTTCTATATGCTCACCCCTGAGCAGAAAGCAGAGCTCATTGCAGCCATTCCAGCAGAGCGCTGGGAGACGCCTCTCCTAAAGCTCGTGTACAAGGAATACCAAATTGAGTTGCTCACCTCAGCGGGCAATCCATACATCGACATCGTATCGCTGAAGGCAGACGGCACCGCGTTGGCACTGAGCGAATTGGTAGGGAAAACCGACTATGTATTGGTAGACTTCTGGGCTTCATGGTGCGGTCCTTGCCGCCGACTGATGCCAGTATTGAAGGAATTATACGAGTCCTATCACCCATCTGGTAAGTTGGAAATTTTAGGCGTGAGTTGCGACCGCGATGAGGCAGAATGGCTCAAAGCCATTGAAGAAGATGAGTTGCCATGGTATCATATTCGTGATCAACGTACCGAGCAATACAATCCATGCGACAAGTATGGTATTTCTGCGATTCCAACTACCATTCTCATTGATCGCAATGGTGTAATCGTTGGGCGCAATCTTAACGAAGCTGAACTTGAAAGTATATTGGCTGAAGTACAATAATACTTTGCTTCATATCATAAAAAAGAGGATTGCATGCAATCCTCTTTTTTATAGCGTATTAATCGAGTTTCACTCCAAGCAGAGATTTAACAAACTCTTCACGATTAAACACTTGCAAATCAGTCATTTGTTCTCCCAAACCAATATAACGAACTGGTATCTTAAACTGATCACTTATGCCAATCACTACTCCACCCTTTGCCGTTCCATCTAATTTAGTGATAGCCAAGGAACTAACTTGAGTAGCTTTGGTAAATTGCTTCGCTTGTTCAAAAGCATTCTGCCCCGTACTTCCATCCAAAACAAGCATTACATCATGTGGTGCGTCAGGTACTATTTTCTGCATCACATTTTTGATCTTGGTCAACTCATTCATTAAGTTGATCTTATTATGTAAGCGTCCTGCTGTATCAATCAATACCACATCCGCATCATTTGCCTTCGCACTCGAAATCGTATCAAATGCTACACTTGCAGGATCAGAACCTTGTTGCTGTTTTACCACAGGTACTCCTACTCGCTCGCTCCATATACACAGTTGCTCCACAGCTGCAGCACGAAACGTATCTGCTGCGCCTAAATACACCTTTTTGCCCGCCTGCTTGTATTGGTAAGCCAATTTACCGATAGTAGTAGTTTTACCTACTCCATTAACTCCCACAACCATAATAACATACGGTTTGCATGGTAATGGGTCGGCGAAATCTATTACTTGCGTACTATTGTTTTCAGCCAGCAACGATGCTACTTCGTCCACCAAAATGGCATTAAGTTCCTTTGTTCCGATATACTTATCACGCTTTACACGTTCCTGAATACGTTCAATAATGCGCAATGTGGTTTCCACACCTACATCAGATGTGATAAGGGCTTCTTCTAAGTTGTCCAAAACATCATCGTCCACAGTTGATTTGCCAGCAATTGCATGACTAATCTTGCTGAGTACAGATTCTTTAGTCTTTTCAAGACCTTTATCTAATGTTTCTTTCTTTTCTTTTCCAAATAATCCAAAAAACGCCATATAATTATCTTTTTATGCATCCAACTCTTCATATACAGAGTTCTTGCTCTTAAATTCAGGTACAATTTGCTTCATCAATTTCACTGTAGGAAATACTTTACCATCTTGCGCCAACTTAATCAATGATTCAATTTGCGATGCTACTTCTTTATAATCGTATTCACGCACTTTTGCCACAAGGATTTTCTTATTCTTTGTAGGAATCGTTGTTTCTTTTTGATTCAGCAATTCCTCATATAATTTTTCACCAGGACGCAAGCCCGTATATGTGATTTCGATGTCCTTACCAGGTTCAAAACCCGCTAAACGAATCATATTCTTCGCTAAATCTGCAATCTTGACTGGTTGCCCCATATCGAAACAGAAAATTTCTCCGCCATTGCCTAATGTTGCAGCTTCCAATACTAAACAACTTGCTTCAGGTATCGTCATAAAATAGCGAATAATGTCAGGATGCGTTACTGTAACAGGTCCACCTTCTGCAATTTGCTTTTTAAAATAAGGTACCACCGAACCATTACTACCTAACACATTGCCAAAACGTGTAGTAATAAATTTCGTACAATCAGCATTATCTTTTGCCTTTTGCAAGAATAGTGATTGAACATAAATCTCTGCGATACGCTTCGACGCTCCCATCACGTTTGTTGGATTCACTGCTTTATCAGTAGATACCATTACAAAACGTTTCGCTTTGTATTTAATTGCCATATCTGCGACATTCTTAGAGCCTTGCACGTTAGCTAATATCGCTTGCGCTGGGAAATCCTCCATCAATGGCACATGCTTATAAGCTGCTGCATGAAACACAACATGAGGATGATACTCCTCAAAGACCTCTTCTACCATATCCACATTTCTCACATCCGCAATTACTGGTACAAATTGCTGATTAGGGAACTCTTTGCGTAAATCAACAGTCAAATCATGCAGAGGCGACTCTGCCATTTCGAATAGAACGATTGTCTGTGGTTTGAATGCTGCCACTTGGCGTACAATTTCGCTACCAATACTACCCGCAGCACCCGTTACCATCACCGTTTGGTCCTTCAAGATGGTTACTACATTGTCCGTATCAATATCAATAACAGGACGTTCCAACAAATCTTCTACCCGAATAGACTCTATGCGTCCCACAACGCGTTCTGTATCATCAAGAGACTGATTATTTATTATATCAAAATCAGTAAAATGAGGAGTAGTTAGAATTTGAATTTTATTATCTATAAAAATTTTCAAATCCTTCATTGGATTAATTTCTTTCATCTTGATTGGAGAAACAATCACATATTTAATACGATTTTTCTTCATCATATCAATCACCTCTTGATTCAGCTTATACACTTTCAATGTGAGCAAACTATGATGAGCATCATCATTTTGGTCAGCAATAAAACCTACAGGACGATATTTACTGTCCATATTTGACTGTAGCATTTTTGCGATAGATAACCCTGCCGATTTTGTACCATATATCAACACTTTTTCTACACCTCTCGATGTATGTGAAATATGTTCAAAAACTGTTTTAATAGTCACTCGCCAACCAAACAACAACGTTATTGCGACAAATATATATATAACTAAAATGGACGTTAAGAATGGTGGATTAGAAATATCCGTACCATATTTGATAGTAAGGTTGACTATCAACAAGACTATTCCCGTCACGCCTACTGAACATGCAACCTTCAATGTATCAACGAAGGTTGAATAGCGCAAGATACCAGAATATGTATGAAACGCCCAAAAAGATAGTACCTGCAAACCAACTACAGCCAAAGTTTGCCCCCATAATGGCAGACGCATCGTCAAGTCATAAGTTAGTAATCCACTACCAATCAAATAACTTACCACAAAAGCAATCAACACGATTAATAAGTCCAATAACAGCACTCCCCAACGAGGAAGATAACCAATGTTAATCCAATGTGAAAACATATCAGTTTTTAATATTTCCCTATTTCGTTTCATAATCTCAGTATTTATGTGTTTGACACTCTCTCCCCAAAAGGGATAATGAATCTTTATCGAATAATTGCAGACTTGATAGTCTCTACGATGTAGCGAACATCTTCATCCGATACGTATGGTCCAGCAGGCAAGCACATTCCCACTTTAAATATTGCTTCGCTTATTCCATTCACATATGCTGGTGCATTCTTATAGACTGGTTGCTTGTGCATAGGTTTCCAAACTGGGCGTGCCTCAATCTTTGCATTGAGCATATATACTCGCAGAGCTTCTACGTTATCATTTGGCTGACAATCAGTTACTGCGGTATCTACAGCATGAATAACACCTGCTGCGCCACCTACGGCTGTTTTGATAACTTCTTTATAGGCATTCTCTTGGTCTTTGATGCGCAAAGTAGGGTCTAATTCGATAGTACACAACCAGTAGTTGGAATCATACTTCTCTGATGGTGCTTTATGTACTGTAACTCCCTCTACATCAGCGAGTAATTCTTCATAAAGTGCTTGCACATGCTTGTGATGAGCAATATGATCGTTTACGATAGTCATTTGTCCACGACCAATACCCGCACAAATATTAGACATGCGATAGTTGTAACCAACCTCTTCGTGTTGATAGTAAGGATATGCTTCACGTGCTTGAGTCGCATACCACATCACTTTATTTTTGAGTTCAGCATTTTCGCATACCAATGCACCGCCTCCAGATGTGGTAATCATCTTGTTACCATTGAAGGAAAGCACACCAAACTTGCCAAAGGTTCCTAATACTTGTCCTCTGAACTTAGAGCCGAATCCTTCAGCAGCATCTTCAATCACAGGAATGTCATATTTCTCTGCTACTGCCATGATGCGCTCGCAATCATATGGCATACCATATAAGGCCACAGGTACGATTGCTTTTGGTTTCTTGCCTGTTTTTTCGATACGATCCAAGATAGCTTTCTCCAACAAGTCTGGGTCCATATTCCACGTACCTGGTTCAGAATCAATAAATACGGGTGTTGCACCAAGATATGTAATCGGATGGGACGAAGCACAGAATGTGAACGATTGCACACATACCTCATCACCTGCTTTCACACCGCAAGCAATCAATGCCAAATGTACAGCAGCAGTACCTGCTGAGAGCGCCACTACCTCTTTTTCTTGACCTTGTTGGTCTTTACCAACGAATTGCTTGAGGTCATCCTCAAAAGCATTTACGTTTGGTCCCAAAGGCACTACCCAATTGGTGTCAAATGCCTCTTTGATATATTTCTGCTCTAATCCCTCGTCTGACATATGTGCCAAACAGAGGTAAATCATTTTTCGTTCGTTGCTCATAGTTAATTCTTTAATGATTAGTATAACTATCTATAAGATTAAAAATCTATTAGTTTGTCCCATCAAAAGTAGGTGCAGTCGCTTGTCCTTCTGTAGAAATGTCTTTGCGATGTAGCACATTATTAATGGTCATGAAAATTATTTTCAAATCCAATGCAAAAGATAAATGATCAACATACCACACATCGTATTCAAATTTCTTAGTATGTGTGATAGCATTTCTTCCATTCACCTGAGCCCAACCAGTGATTCCTGGACGAACCTCATGACGTCGCATTTGTGTTGGGGTATAGAGAGGTAAGTATTTTACCAATAATGGACGAGGACCTATCAATGCCATATCACCTTTAAGAACGTTAAATAACTGTGGCAACTCATCTAATGATGTAGATCGAACAATTCTTCCTACTTTGGTAAGGCGTTGAGCATCAGGTAATAGTTTACCATCGGCATCTCGTTCATCGGTCATTGTCTTGAACTTGATGACGCGAAACACTTTGGCATCTTTACCCGGACGTTCTTGTGTGAAGAATGCCCCTGCTCCTTTGTTGGCGAAATGCAACCAAATGGTAACTACCAATAAGATTGGGGATAAGCACAATAGTGCTATCAATGCAATGGTAAAATCAATTAATCGTTTGAAGAAATGTTTATACATCTTGTATCTTTCCGTTGTGAACTTGAATGTTTGTTTTTATTACTTTCGCAGGATTACCTACAGCAATACAATTATCAGGAATGTCTTTTGTTACTACAGACCCACTACCAATAATCACTTCGTTGCCTATCTTAACGCCAGGCATAATAATGGCATTAACTCCAATTACACAATCTTTACCAATATATGTATCTATGCGCAAACTACGACAATGGTCGTGTGCCATGATGAATGCGCCATTTAATATCCATGTCCGGTCTCCTATATGTACCCCTTTTGGATTAACGCTTTTGTCTAGATGTGCTTTGTGCGCAATACGCACGCCTATGCCTAAATCCATTTTATAGACTTTGCGCAACAATGCAGGATATAAGTTGGTGGCAATGGACCACAATATCATTCGAATTTTCATTTTGCAAGATAGGTAAAGTTATTTATGTTTCACTAGGATAGAGTAAATCCTCCATCTATGATAAGATTAGAACCTGTCGTATAGGTACTTGTATCAGATAAGAGGTAAATTATGTAGTATGCAATTTCTTCTGGTTCAGCATATCTTTTCATTGGATAAAGCTTGATATTTTCAGCAACTTCTTCTTGAGAGATATTGTCTCTATGGATGAGAGGTGTATTTACGCGAGCTGGAGAAACACAATTTACACGAATTTTACGAGGTGCCAATTCCAACGCCTGACTACGAACAGATCCCATGATGGCACCTTTTGAAGACGCATACATTGAATTTCCAATATGTCCACAAACTGTACCATCTATTGAGGTCATATAAACAATAGATGCTCCTATATTGATTTTTTTCTGTTTAAGGAGTTGTTGTGTTAACAATATTGGCGCAAAGAAGTTGATATCCATAATTCTTCTTAATTCATTCTCATTACAGAACTTGAAAGGAAGAGTAATGCCTACTCCTGCACAATGTACGATACCGTCCAGTAACGGAAAATTTTCCTTAATATAATCAGTGGTAGCTGTCGAATTTGTCAAGTCAAGACAATATGCAACGTGTTTGTTATTATTCAACTCTTTTACGAGCAGTTGTAGATTCTCATTATTGATATCTACAAGAATTAATGTTGCGCCTAGTGTTGATGCAACAATGGATACTGATTTTCCAATACCCGAAGCTGCTCCCGTAATAAGAATTGTTTTTCCAGACAAAGAAAATGGATTATCCTTCATAATCAATATGTGCTAAATATTTTAAAGGAGCTTGATGAATTAATACGCTACCCCATGATAAACCAACCCCAAATGCAGTCGCTACTATAGTATTATTTTTGTTCATTAAATCATAATTTTCACACGCTACTGTCATCGTTAGTGGGATAGTAACGCAACTAGTATTCCCATAATCTTTAAGACTATAGGGAACTTTATTAGAGTCAATATGTAATTTTTTACGAATTTTTTCATTCATGTATTGATTCGCTTGATGAAAAACAAATACATCAACATCATCTACCGTGTTATTAGTTTCTTCTAATAATTGTTGTGTGATAGAAGGTCCTCTTTTTATACCAAATTGGAATACCGCTAAACCATCCATATTACTATCTATAGCTCTTCGGGCTATTCCTGGTTCAATTTGTTTTTCCTGTAATGATTCCATTGTTATAGGATTACGTGCACCTCCATCTGTTATGATGATTGCTTGATGCGAACTTCCGTCAGTTTGTAGGTTAAAGTACATTGGTTTTGCAGTATTGTCAAATTCAATTGCAGTAGCAGATCCTGCATCACCGAACAGAGGCCACGAGGTTTTATCATTTCTGTTTTTAAATTTTGTGGGAGTATCACCTACTAATAATAAACCTCGTTTGAGATTTCCTGCAGAAATCATAGATGCTATAACGCTTAATCCATACACCCATCCTGGACACCCATAACTAATATCCATTGCAAAACAATGCACAGGTAACCCTAGTTTCCCTTGAATAATGCAGGATGTTGCTGGTAATTTGTAATCGGGAGTTTGACTTACAAAAATAATACAATCAATACTTTCCTTTTCCCAATTTAACTGTTTAATGAGGTGGTGGGCTGCATGGTAGCATAAATCACCAGCGGTAGTGGTGTTATCTGCTACACGTCTTCTTTCAATACCAGTAGAAGCAATGACTTTTTCTGCTTCCCCCTCTTGAAATATAGGATAGTTGATGTTTTCCTCAATAGTTTTTGGGGTACATGAAACAATACCACGAATGGATATATTATCAATATTAAAACCTGCCATATTTATTCATTTAATAGTTGATGATACAATATTTTTCCTGATGCAGAACGTGGAATACGTTCTATGTGTCTAATTTCAAATGCACTATGTTGAATATGTGTGAACTCACAAATATATTTGATGACGTCAGAATAATTTGGCTGTAAGTTATCTGTATAAATAATCATCTTGTTATCTGTACCGACGCACACATAATCTCCATTATATCTTCCTTTTAGTAATGATTCTGTATAATCTAAACTGATGCGGTTTCCAAATAATTTTAAAAATCGCTTTAGTCTTCCTACAATATAGAAGAAACCATCTTCGTCTTTGTATGCAATGTCTCCTGTATATAGTATTCCATTGTTCACATCTCCTAAGTAAAGATCATCTAAGCATTCCGCATATCCCAATGAAACATTTGTACCATAATATACGAGTTCACCTGATTGATTAGAATCGAGAACCTCCATTCCGTCTTGAAAAATTTTGAACGTACCATTTGGGATAGGGATTCCAATTGAGCCAACTTTACGTATTGAAGCATATTCAGGAACATAGCTCATTCGTGCCGTTGCTTCTGTTTGTCCATACATAACGATGAAGCGTTTAGAATGTGCAATAGAGTTGGTAACAAAATACTCAATCAATTCCTTACTTAATTTTCCTCCAGCTTGTGTTAATGTTTTTAGATAGGGTAAATCTCTATGGAAGAATTTCAGTTTTTTTAGAATTTCATATGTATATGGTACACCAGCAAATGACGTGGCTTTTTCATTTGCTGCAAACTCCCAAAAAGTTTTTTCTATATAGGACGCATTGGTTAGTAATAATGTGGCCCCTGCTACTAAATGACTATTTATAATTGATAACCCATATGAATAGTGCATTGGTAACGATGTAATTGGCCGTTCTGATGAATCAATCTGCAAATATTCGCATATTGATGCCGCGTTATGCATTATGTTTGTTTCTGAAAGGCGTACCAATTTTGGTGAGCCAGTACTTCCTGAGGTAGTTAAAAGGACTTTTAACTCTTTTGGGAGTGCTGTGTATATATCGTTGTTGTTTTGGAGTAAGGAATATTCGTGATCACTAAAGATTCTAGTGTATAGTTCAAATTGATACCTTGTGCAATATTCACTAGGAAGCCATATTTGTTGTGGTTGATAAGTTTCAATTAGGTTTAATAATGAGTCTAATGGTGTTTCTGCACTAAGTAGAAGGCATGCACTATGCAACTTTGTTGCTGCAACATAACCAACTAAAGAAGATATTGTGTTGGAACAAAGTATGAACGATAGACTGCCTAGTCTAATATGCTGACTTAATTCATAGCTGCGTTGCTCTAATTCACCATAAGTGAGTTTTTCTCCTAATGGTGTTACGCAAGCAATATTGTCTATATGTGCAGAAAAATTAAACATTAAAGATCAATATTATATTTATCCTTTAAGACTTCTATACCTATCAAATATGACGTGATTTCAAACATATCATCTGGCTCAATATCTATATCAAAAGCTTCTTCTAATGCAGAGATTAATCCAATATGTCCTACAGAATCCCATTGTTGACTAACTTTTAGTTGTAAAAGTGGTAACTGTGATGGATCTGTAACACAGAATACATCACAAAATATACCATTATATTTAATAAGATTAGAATTCATTCGTTAATTAGTGTATTTTGTTGTATAATTCTTCAATAGTTTGTGCTGTACGCATCTCTGGTGCCGTGATATTTGCATTTAGTTCATCATCTATCATAGATAGAACCGACAATGCAACAAGTGAACTCCATTCTGGCAATTCTCTAAAGCGGGTTTCTGGTTTCAATTCTACAGATGGAGTCTCGTCAAATTGTTCTTCAAATAATTCGATAAATTTTTCAATAGTTACCATAATTCTTTAATTTTAATTAATATTTGTTTTATAATTCCATTTTTTTTGCTGGATTCCCTATATATAAGGCGTTATCTTTCGTATTTCTCATTACTACAGCACCTGCTGCAATAGTTGTATTATTACCCACTTTCATGCCTTGCAAGAGTATGGAACCTACGCCAAAGAAATTCTTTTCTCCAATTAACGTATCACCGCTTATGCGTGTGGCAGTCATAAAAGTATTAAAATTTCCAATTTGAGCATCGTGTCCCACAGAACAACGATTATTGAAGATGTTGAAATCTCCAAGTTTGACATTGCAACTCATCGTAGCATACGAGCAAATTATATTACCTTGCCCCATGCTGAAGTTATCTTCGTCTAATATTTTTGCTTCCGGACCTATAATGTTGGGAAAACTTACAAATGGGTTACAAATTTTGTTGTGTACCGCTTTGAGAGCATTCGGTTTTCCGAGGCCCAATATAACATATACAGGTTGATTATAGTTGTTTAAAAAACTAACATCTCCCAATATAGAACCGTATTCGTTCTTGCACCCAATAGGGTATAGTTGTTGATTATCATCAACAAATCCTAACAAATTCCAAATAGGATTTATTGTGTTAATTCTCTTAATCAATGCCGCAACTTCTCTTCCAAAGCCACCTGCTCCATATATTATGAGATCTTTCATTTCGTGTGTGTAGCATTTATGTGCTGCAAAGATACAACTTTTTTTTTGATTATGCAAATTATTCTTGTTCTTTATGTTTTTTTATTGTTTCTTTAAAAATTTTGGTCAATTGTCTCGCTATTACTTCTGGAGAAAAACGTGCTTGACAGTCTTCTGCAATGGCTTTGCGATCATATTTGTTAATATTCTTAGCCATGTAAAGTATTGCAGCGCTCAAGGCATCTACATCTTCATTTGGAATTAATAATCCGTTATATTCAGTTACGATATCACGCGGACCTCCACAATCTGTAGCAATGATAGGTAATCCACATGCCATGGCTTCTATATATGCTACACCAAATGTCTCGCTACGTGATGGTAAAATGAAAAGATCACTTTGTTGTAATAATGGAACAATATCTTCTTTGCTTTTTTTTCCAAGAAGGATAATGTTGTCTTGTAGATTGTAGGTGTTGATCTTGTGTTGTAATGTATCTTTCAATTCTCCGCTTCCAATTATTTTCGTTTGCCAATTTTTCGGCAGTTGATCTTTGATTTCGAATAGAGCTTGTATCAATAAATCAAACCCTTTTCCATGGTCTAATCTGCCAACAGAAACCATTGTAAATACCTGATTCTTGCAGGTGGGATTTGTATAATAAAATTCGTTACCAACAATATTGGGTAGTACAATAGAGTCAAGTCCCATTTGTTCCAAAATATTTTTTCTTAAAGAAGATGAAACCGTAATTAGTTGATCAATGGATGAATATACTTCCCAAGCAGTGGAAAGATTATTTCTAGAAATAGGCAAAAGTGCCATTTGACTCCAATGCTCTATTCCTACCAACGGGATGTTGTATTTTTTGTGTATGCGTATTGACTTTTGTGTGGTGTGTAAATAATGGGAATATAATACATCGGGAGTCCCTTGTTGAGATGTAGCGCACTTATATATCAACTCTAACTGCCAAGCATAAAACCAGTCTTTCATCTTTTTCGGTAGGAAGAATAGCAATGCATATGGTAGAAGAAAGATGTTGAATGTAGCGATATTATTTTGCATACCACATTGTATGCCCAATTTTCGCCAATAGAAACGAAAGCGCGTATCCACACTCAAAATGGTAACTTGATGTCCTAATTGTGCGAGAGCCTCGGCCTGATCTTTCTCAAAACATCCCCACGTAGGTTCTTGCTTTGTAGGGTATCCTCTAGATATAATAAATATATTCATACTATTCTATTATGTTTTATGGACGAGTATCAAACATGTTGCTACGTTGATTATCTTTAATAACATGTAATTCTTCTTGAAAATAAGATACATATGCATCTGTGTTTTTTGTACAATTGTACAACATACTTGCATAACTGGTCAATAGTGTTAGACTTATTATACTCAAGATAGCCAAATGTTTTACTGTTTTAGATTGTTGTATTAGATAGTGCAATGCATATCCATTCATAATAAATGCAATATTGGTAAAATACAATGTTATTCGTCCAAACATCATATTACCTAAGAATAGGAAGTAACAACATATACCAATAAAATATAAGTCGTATATTTTATTCACCATGTTATTGTCGTAAAAAGCTTTAATGTTCTTACTATTCAGTATAATAGTAAGGTGTGCTATTATCATTATAATTCGAGTTAGTCCGATTTTATTATTAGTCGTTAAATCAAGTGTACTTTCTATATAGTCTTCATAACCCACTGCTACTATTAAGTCGTTTGATATGTTTAATATATATTCTACAGGATTTAAAAATGGTAAGAAAACGCATGCTAAAAATAGGATGCATTGTATGCTTTGATTACTAAAGAAACTATTTTTTCTTACCCACAAAAAACATATTGGGAATAATATGACTGCTGATTTGTGGAAACACAAGGCTAGCGCGCATAAGAGGAAATACTTTATAATTTTATCTTTCTTAACATATTTTAAAGCATATAGAAATATACAGAATGCGATATCTTGTCTCATCACGTTGCAAAAACCTTGTATTGCTATTCCAGACAGGATAAAAGCTAAATAGACATATGGTAAAATCCCGTGTTCTTCTTTAAGAGCAAGATATAGGAATATTATTTGAATGGCTGCTATACATACAAATAGCATATACGTTGGTAATTGGAATAGGTGGCATAAATATATTATAAACAAGAATCCCACCTCATATCGCGTTTCTAACATTTCTGAAAAGGACAACCCATAGAGTTCTTCTTCATAGATTGCTCTGTAGTTTTCCCAATCAATACCAACACTATATCTAAGTCCAAATACCAAGATAAACGCGATGATCGGAACTATATGATAACTTGCTCTTTGCGTGAGAGATGCTTTTTGAGCAAAGATATACATTATTATAGCCAAAAGGGTATATACTAATATGGTCTGTAGTTGAAACATCATAACAATTATCTACGTTGAAATATTTTATAGTCAACTACTTGTTTTATAAGTAATATCCATGGAACAATTCCTATTGTTAATATATAGACTCCTAATGAGCGAACATCAGCGTATTTTTTTTTGCGTAATGCCTCGCGTATTCCTGCTAATAATATGGCAAGCATTTCTTTGTCGTGTAGAACACATGTTTTTTTGTCTATTTTTATAGTTGCGTACAACAAGTTATTTAACTCTATTATCTTATGTGCCCATGCTACTTTGTCGACTTGCGTGACACCAGCTCCAATTCTATATATAGAGGAGATAATGTTTTCATAATGAACCTTGCCATATTGTGCTATAATACACCAGAGTAATGTATCGTAAATCCTTTTTACAGACGAAGGAATATTTATGCCACTTCTATAAACCACGGATGCTGTCGCAAATTGGCGCGTTATAATCATTTCGCTTATTGTAATATCCCTACTAGGCAATGTCGAAAATAATTCCGTTTTATTAGATCCAATATATAGACGAGTCGCATTTTCTGCAGATAAGCTATAGTCTGGATTTTCTTCTAAAAAATCAACTTGTCTTTGTAGTTTCATAGGATCTGTCCAATAATCATCTCCTTCACACATAGCAATGTATTTTGCTCCTGTTTTCAGGATGGCCTCATTAATCAAGCGTACAACCGAAACTCCTTGTTTTGAGTGTTGGTTCTCTATTTGATAAATGGGCTTGAAGATATGTGGGTATTTTGCTTCATATTCACGAATGATTTCTGCTGAATTATCTGTAGATGCATCATCATGTACAATCGCAACGAATGGAAAACTAGTTTGTTGCATAACAAATCCTTCGAAGCACTCTCGTAAATAAAGAGCATGATTGTAAACCATGCAGTGAATTGCTACCAATGGCTTCTGAGTATCTGTGAATTTGGGCTCTTTATTCATAGTGATTGCATTATTTTTTTATATCGTTGTAGAGTATATATAGGTTTATTATCGTTGTCAACTACTACGATTCCACCATTCTTAAATGCAGTTTGCCACATTTTGGCTTTGGGATATTTGCTTTCATAATCCATTAAATAAGGGACTGGTAAAAAACCATGAGCAAATATATAGTAGAATCCCTCAGGTGTATATAAATTAGGGATGTTGTTTTCCAAGAAATCTATCGCTTCTTTTGCTTCAGTGTATAGTTGCTCTGTTCGGTAATTAGTTTCGTAGTCATGCTCCATATTAGGAATTCTACCGAGCATTTTAGCTGTCCTGTATTCTTTGAGTGTTTCCAATGTGATTTTGATGCTTTCGCAAATGATATCAGGTGTGGCCAAACGTACTGCTTCGCTATAATTAACGACATGTACAATCTCTGGACTATTTGGGTTGTTAGGTTCCAAATCATCCATTAAGCAGGTTGCTGCAGATAGTTGAACTTTTGCCTGCTCTAAATCAGTGGAGAAATAATCTAGACCGACTCTGGTTTGTAAACTTACAGAGAATGAATGGTCTTCCAATTCTTTGATTAAACGTAGCATAGCACGACCTTTCGCTAAATCTTGAATCCCGATAGTGTTCTTCGGAGTATTTAGCATGTTTTGTAGAATCAAATGGCGTACACCGAGTAGTTTACATGCTTTTGCTGCTAAAAATCCACTGATGATATAGGTGATATCATCTGCTCCCCTAAAAGCAAAGTGATGTGGGACATTTGGTTCAACAGGTTTCCCTGTTGAGATGATATAGCGTACTGCCTCAAAGTGTTCTTTGAGATTCTCTAATAACGTGTTTTTACCGCGTCCATCTAACTCATTAAACCACCAGAATGATAATGCATGCCAGGAAATATTTAAACTCTCTTCATGAATCTTTGCTAACGTTGGTACGTCTTTTGTGCCAGAATAAGTGCGTGTCAACATGGGTTTGGCTTTTTCGTGTATTACGCGATATTCCAATGGAGAGTTAATGGGTACACCTCCTCCGTTCTGTAAACCTTCCCAATTTTCACCAAAATTTGATTGTGTCAACTGTGAAGATCCAATGGACAATATATCCAATAGTTTAGATTTGGCTAAATCTTCTACCCATGAATTGTATTCCTTTATTGCCTCCATCCTGTTTGGATTATATGGACCAGAGTGTGTGCGGATAATAGGAAGCGCTCCTTTTGCTTTTGCATAATTAAGTCGGTCTACGTATGTATCGTTGTCTGTTCCGCATGTGGAATAGCCATAGTGATCTTGTGGAATAACATTCTTATACGATTCTGACTCAATAATCTTTTTTGCGAATGCTATACGCAAATTATCATATTCGTTATCCGTCTGTAAACCTTTTTGTATTTTTTCTGGAGGAATATTGTATCGCTCTAACGATTCAATAGGCGTTTCGCTGCCGGGAAATAGTATAACCTGATTTTTGGTTTTCTCGGCTATCAACTGGCATGCTTCTGGTAGTCCTGCAAAAGAGAATGCTTGAATAATTCCTCCTGTTGCAGAAGCCATGTGGTCTCCAAGGAGTCTTTCATATAATTGCATGAAATGATTACATGCATCCATCGGATCCAATCTATAGCTAAAACACAAATGTGTTATATGGTTGTTTATAATCCACGCTTTGACAAGACTGTAATTGTTTATTTTCTGTATTTGCTCAAGTGCAGAGTTTATTTCTGGAGATGCAATAATAGCTTGATAACCGCACTCACGCACCAAATTGGCCATGGTGTGTAGACCCATGGTATGTACATCTACTAATGGCTTAACAAATCCAAAAATTTTATCTGTTTCCATATACTAAAATCCTAATTCGATATATTCTATAATTTGCTTTGGAGTTTTATTAGACAATCCCATGTTCGCTAATGTTCTTCCTCTTGTGTAGAAATCCATATTGAGCAGTGCTTGTGAGATGGCAACAATGGATGATAACAATGGAGTAGCTATTCCTGCTACTTGCCCTAACTCAACAATAGGAAGAACACCAGTGGGGATATCCTCGGTTAATTGGCGTGTAAAGATAGAACCAGGTGCTTTAATGTCGTGATAGGCAGGATTATTTTTCATTCGTTCACATAAAGTTTCTCCAATCGTGTCTTTATAAGCAACTTTAATCCAGTCTTTTACACCAACAAGGTCTATTCCGTATGCTCTACCTACTGCTAATCTCTCATTGTCACATTGCTCAATAAAATCGGCTACTCTTTCTGTCATGTCGCGATAAAACCAAAATTCGTCTTGACGTTCTATCGTTGCCGCATTCATCAGGCAAATGCATGGATGGAAAATGGCACCAATATTTTCCAGACTAGTATGCAATACGTTTGGTACTTCTTTAAAGCTAGGGTATATGGGGCGGATGATATTCAAAATATGTTGTGTGTCACATGATGGTAGTCCTGCTAAATATACTTCGTCTTTAATGCCGATAATGTTTACTATCCCATCTTCTATTATACGACAAGCATATATCAATGTTTGTGCTTCTGCTAAGAAATAACGTACATTAACTTGCATTTTATCAAGAGTCTGTTTGAATACTAATGCACCACATGTTCTCCCTGGATTGAGTATGATAACTTGCCCTTCTTCCAAATATGGGGCGATATTTTCTGCTACTGTTTGATGGGCATTAGCTGTGGTAGTAATCATGATGACTTCTGCATGGTGTACCGTTTCAGACAATTTTGTGGTAGCACAATTTATTCTACCAAAACCTTGTAATCTCCCCTGTAATTGTATACCTCCTCTTTGCTGTATTTTATCAATACGATTAACGTCAATATCGTATATTGAAACGTCGTGCCCAATATTTCCTAAATAACCAGCGATGGCTTGTCCACCATTTCCTGCTCCAATAATTGCAAATTTCATAGTTTTAATGTATTCATATAAATATACCTTATGCGTCCAACTCATCAAGGAATGTGGGATTTATAATAATATTTTCTCCTTGATTATTATATACTTTAAGAGTGTTGTATATGGTTAAAATAGTTTGCTTTAGATTATGCAAATTATTTTCTACCAATGAAAATTTAAAAAGAATTTGCTGAACAGTTCCAGGTAGTTTGACGGACTCTCCAATCTCCATCATTTGTGTAAAATTTGTTACTTGTGGGAGTGATAGGGCTATTTCCAAACCTTCGATTTTTGATACTGTATCTGGTTGAATAAGAATGTTTAACGAACAATATACATTTTTAAAGTTTGGATTATCGTATTCAGAAATATCCCATCCGCTAAATTGACCAGTTATGGCAAAACGAACTAGCATCGCTAATAAATCCATCTTGTTTTCTTTTAATACGAAGTTATGGTGCTTCATGCCTCCTAGTCGAAATTGCATTTCAAAGACGAATATATCATCATCTTTTACAACTGCTTCTATCCCAATAATTCCATTTTGAATGTTCAAATCCTTAACAAGGGCCTGTACTTTAGGAAGCATAATTTCTTTACATAAATTTACGTATTTAGATGGTAGAATGTACCCTTGTGGAAGTTTTGGCAAATTATTAACAAACTCTCCAATGACAGGTTTGTCTGACATTGTAGAGAGGGTTACTACTCCATTTTGGATTGTGTAGAACATTACTGTGTAGTCACCTTGAACATATTCCTCAATCATAACATTTTTTGATTGAGAGAATTGTAGGGATGTCGTGTAGAGCCTTTTCAATTCGTCTTTATCAAGACAAACGTAAATGCCTCGTTGACCGCTATTGTCAACGGGCTTAGTTAATACTGGATATCTTACGTCAGTGAGATTATCAATGTCTTCAACAGACGAAACTTCATATCGCTTAGATACAGAGATACCATGCTTTATACATAACTTTTTAGAAAGTTCTTTGTTGCTGATAACTTCCATTTGTTTTTCGGTAGCGAGGCATGGTAACCCTGTTGATTCACAAAGGCGTGCGTAAAAAGGTAAGTAAGAATCAGTGTAGTTTGTTATAATGCCATCTATATTATTCTCTTTGATTAATTGTGCAAGTTTTGTTGTGTTAGAAATACTTTCCATCCAGTATTCATCTGCAATTTTTTTTGCAGGTGATGCAGATGGATCATTCCAATCCGTAACGATAGTGTAAATACCCATGTCTTTGGCTTTGGCTACAATGTCACAAACCAGAGCTGTTCCTCCTAAGACTAGGAGCTTTTTACCTTTTAAATCTTGTGTCTTCATATGTTAATAATTTCTAAAATTCGTAGTATATCTTTTTTTTCGTATCTTTGATCGCAAATGAGCGGTAAAAGAGTATTGGAAATATGTTCTTCTGTCTGAAAATCAGTTTTGTAAATCACGTTAGGCCAGTAATGAGGTACATATATGCGATGTTGGATCAATAATTTACGCAAATCAATGGAATCCGTTTGGAATGGGTATGCTAATGGAATAGCATTTTGTTGTAGAAGTACTTGTATTTTGTTTATCTTTCCTAGCGAATCCTCATATTCCTGATAATTCCTCCTTCGTACCGCCTTACATGCTTCATAGTCTATAGAGCATAATATTTTTTCTGTCAATTGTGACATCTTTTTTATTGGTTCACCAATTAGCGAGTCATCATTTTTTCTAAACTCATTATATCCCGCTTCTGCGCCAATGTCAGCACGGATTAATAGATGAGACATACGCTCATAAGACTGATCTTGCTCTAGTTCCATATCCAATAGTTGATCTGTATATAGATATGCTCCATCGGCAACTCCAAAGAATTTACGAGCAGAATAAAAGGTATCAATACCTTCAATAGGAGAGGCAAAAAAAGCTTGTGCATTATCTACAATTAGTTGCTTGCCATAGGTTTGTGCCAATCGAGCTACACATTGTTGCTTTAATCCATAGTAGTTGGTGTAGAGAAATGCTTCTGATGTTTTCAACCGAATAGTCTCAACTGGTTCTAATTGCTCATTAATATGATAAAACTCATACTCTACACTGCATTTCATGAGCGGTTCGAGCATTACTTCGCAGGTGTAGTAGGGTATGTACACCTTCGTGTATCCGCGCGCACGCAGTACATACTCGAAGCAGTTTCGAGCAGTATTGAGCCGTAATGCGTCTTTATGATAATGTTCGCCTTTGCGCAATTCTAATTCTGGATATCCACCTATTGCCTCAATCATTTTACAATTACTTCAATCCAATTCTTTTGATGATATAGCACCTCTTTAAGATTCTCTTCACATTCAAACCTCAATACCAATGTACCGATAGCATCATTAGCTCCATGAAATGCATGTACGATATCACCTGTATTAATCCATAAATCTTGTTCTATAATTTGGGCGGGAATATCTGGAGATATTTTTAAATCCTTGAACTCCCCGTCTCTGTCTGCGTGCAAAATAATCTCTGCCCAATGTCCATCATATGGTTTTTGCTCAATACCATTTACCGTATCACCAACGGCAGCGCGAACTTGGGCCGTGATTAAATCTACACCTGTTGCATAGCGCAACATCTCGCACAATCTATTTCCGCCACCACGTGGAGTACACTCCATAATATATGGCTTTCCATTACTTGAGACACGTGTTTCAATATTAAACACCGAAGTTTGCATGTTTAATAATGTCAACAGACGTTGAAGTTCAGTCTTAAGATATTCTTCGTGTTCTATGAATGTGGATGGCCAACTGTAGGCTGCTGGAGTATAAGGATTGGCTGCATTCTCATCGAAATGCTGAGCATTAAATGAAACGAACTTAAGCTCTCCGTTAAGCAAGAAACTATCCGTGTCAGAACTGCACCCCACTTTATCTACAAACTCCTCTACGATTACCGTTCCTGAGATTGACTTGTCAAATGCGTAATCCAATGCGGCAGCATATTCTTCAATGTTGTCAATCCTAGTAACTCCTTTGCTTCCTGCAGAATCGGTAGGTTTGACAATCATTGGGAATTTTAACCAAATGGTATCGGATAGTGCAACTTCTTTCTTTGTGTAACTTCTGGCTTCAGGAACGTTAAAATAGTTGTCTTTTAGGAATTTGCGGAATAAATCTTTGTTTTGGAGAATACGTACTGATTCGTATGGTCCCATTTGAGGTAAGCTCATTTTTTCTTGTACATACGCTGCTGCAACAACTCCAGGATCTACACCAAAAGAAATGATTCCATCAATCTCTCTCTCTCTTGCTGCTTGCAATACAGCTTCTTTATCCACAATATTAACATTGCAATATTCGTCCGAATACCGATGAGCAATGTTCTCTGGTAGATAGTCAGCAGTTATTACATAATAACCTTGCTCATGCGCAGCTTTAATCACTGGCAGTAGGTAGTGAATACCACCTAATAGCATTATTTTCTTTTGTTTGCTCATGTCATTTACTTAATAATGCATTCAATAGTACGTTGTATGTCATTTTCTGTTAGTGCGTGATGCATTGGCAAACAAATAACGCTATTTGCCATTTGATGTGCTTTAGGCAGATTCTCTGGCTTTGCACTCTCCAAACCTCGATAGGTAGAGAACTCGCTTATGAGAGGATAAAAATACCTTCTGCCATATACATTTTGTGACTTCATGTGGAAGTATAATTCATCACGACTCATGCCGTATTTCTTAGTATCCACAAAGATGGGAAAATAACTGTAGTTATGAGTGACACCTGGCATATCATCAAAGAATGTTATTCCTTCGACCTCTCTCAATGCGTTTCGATAAGCTACTGCTACTTGATGACGTGCTTCAATCGCACTATCCACTTGCTTGAGAGTCAACAATCCGTATGCGGCACGCACTTCATCCATCTTAGAGTTGATACCAGGTCCCATGATGGTAGTCTCATTGGCAAAGCCAAAGTTCTTCAAGTAATCAATACGTTGTTTTATTTTCTCATCGTGCATTATCATCGCACCACCTTCAATGGTGTTATATACTTTAGTGGCATGAAAACTCAGTGTGCTCATGTCTCCTGCATTCAAAATACTCTCACCATTTACTTTTACCCCAAACGCATGTGCGGCATCATAAATTACTTTTAAACCATAGCGATCTGCAATCTCTTGAATACGTTGTGTATCACAGGGTTTCCCATATACGTGTACAGGCATGATGGCTGTCGTCTTTGGAGTAATCGCTGCCTCTACTTTATCGGGATCGATATTTCCAGTGGCAGGGTCAATATCCACAAAAACGGGTTTTATTCCATTCCACCATAATGCGTGAGTTGTGGCTACAAAACTATATGGTGTAGTAATTACTTCGCCCGTGATACGCAATGCTTGTAGTGCCGTAATTAGAGGTAGTGTTCCATTTGTAAATAAACTCACATAAGGCACGCCCAAATACTCTGCGAGAGCTCCTTCTAATTTTTTGTGGTATGCACCGTTATTTGTAATCCACTTACTATCCCATATTTTTTGCAGTTCTGCATGAAAATCATTCAGATCTGGTAACAACGGACTGGTAACTGTAATAATATCTTTATTCATAATTACTTATGTTTTTTATATCCATTAACTTTTTCTATAATAATTCGTTTTAAATCATTGTATTCAGGAAGGTTACATATCTTACACAATAGCAGACCAACACATGTACCAACTACTATTTGGATAGGTAATATGGCAAAATAAGATAAGGGTAATAATTTAAAAAAGTATACAGATAATGCAATCACCAATGCAATTGCATAGGAAGGTGCAATATCGCGTAATTGCATCCACGAAGTATAATGTAATTTCTTTCCTGTGTAATAGGAATTTAAGAAGAATGATACGATACCCGTAACAATCGAACCAATTAACATCCATTGTATGCCTACAAATATACCTAAGCATATAGGACCAACAGCGATGATTTTTTTGATAATTTCAAGAATCAAAAAGATGTCACTCCGTCCTTGCACTTGCAGCATGTTCAAGTTTATTGCATGAATGGGATAAAGGGACATAGAAATACATATTAAAGGTAGATAGGTGGCAGCCTCTTTCCATTGTGGTCCAATTAAACAGTAGATCAAAGGTTCTGCTACTGCCCCCATGAAAATCATTGATATGGCAGTTACAAACATTGTCAACTTGATAATCTTTCTGTATCCATTAACCATTCGTTCTGGATTACCTTGTAATTCTGACAAAATTGGATAACTGACACGTTGAATAATCGCAGTAAAATTTGCAGACAAAATGTTGGCATATTCTTTGGAACGAGAATACTGACCAAGAGTGGCTGGAGAGTAAAACTTGCCGACCACTACTTGATATAGCTGATTCCATATGTTATTTAGTAAACCTGATACCATCATTTTCCAACCGAATCCCCACATGTATTTAAAACTTTGTAAAGAAAATTTTAATGTAGGAACCCATTTGTTCAGTACCCAGAGGCATAGTGTATATAATAGTTGTTTGGTGATTTGTTGCGCCACCAAAGACCATACTCCATAGCCACAATATGCTAAGATAATACCAATGAAACCGCTAATAACAGCTGATGTCAGCGATGCTTTTGTCTTTGTCTTGAAATCTACCTTTTTAGTTAATATTGTGACTTGGGTTATGGATAATGCATTGATTATCAATATTGTGCCCATTGCTCGTGTTAAGGCGACTAACTCTTCTCTGCCGAAAAAAGTAGCTATCGCAGGGGCCGAAAAATATAATCCGACATACAATAATAGACTAAATCCCATATTCGTAAAGAACATCGTGTTGTAATCATCATTAGTGGTATCTTGCTTGCGAATGATAGCATTAGAGAAACCGCTGTCAACCACTCCGTTAAGTACAACAATGAATATGGATATGATTCCAATCAAACCATATTCAGTCGGAGATAATAAGCGTGCTAAAACAATACCTACAAGGAATGTGACTCCTTGTCCCAATATCGCGTCCGCTGCACTCCAGCCGACTCCATTTACTGCTTTATTTTTCAAGGATGGCTCAACCATACACTACATTATCTTTTCCAAACACACCTTCAGTGACTCCGTCCAATAAGGTACCTTGACGCCAAAAGTCTCTTTAATTTTTGTCTTGTCCAATACCGAGTAAGAAGGTCTTTTAACTGGTGATGGGAACTCATCGCTATGGCATGGCTGAATGTCACACTCCGTATGTCCTGCGTATTCTGCAATCAATTTTGTGAAGTCATACCAACTACAAACTCCTTCATTACTAAAGTGATATACACCGTCGTTTCCCTCGTACTTGCGCTCGCTAACAATCTCGTATATCGCCGCTGCCAAGTCATACGCATAGGTTGGTGTTCCCACTTGATCAAAGACCACCTTCAACTGTGGCTTCGTAGCGGTCAAGTTTAGCATTGTCTTCACAAAGTTCTTACCAAACTCGCTATACAGCCATGCGGTACGGATGATTATATGATGGCAACATGATGCTATGATATTGTTCTCTCCTTGCAGTTTCGTCTTACCATACACACCCGTTGGAGTTCCTTTCTGGTCTTCCTTACATGGGGTATTGTATGGGTCGCCGCCAAATACATAATCGGTGGACACATGGACCAACAATCCATCTACTTCTTTCATCGCAACAGCCAGATTCTCCACCGCTTTCGCATTTAGCAATTCGCAAAATGCTTCATCCGTCTCAGCCTTATCCACATTGGTATAAGCTGCACAGTTGATGATGCACTTTACATCATTCTCTTGCACCATCTTACGCACCGCCTCCAACGACGTAATATCTAGTAGAGTGGTTTCCACTCCTTCTACTTCCACCACGTCGGTATATATGTAGGTATCGCGACTATCCTTAGCCACTATACGAATCTCGTTGCCGAGTTGTCCGTTTGCGCCTGTTACCAGTATATTCATAATCAGCAATTCTCTTTATAAACAAATGGCGAATCAAACTCTGCTAACTTCGGATGTTTTGTATCCTTCTCGCTCAACAATGCCTCTTCCATTGTCAATCCCCAATCAATACCAAGCGACTCATCCAATATCGAAATACCACCATCTGCCTCAGGATGATAGAAGTTGTCACATTTGTATTGGAATACAGCACTCTCGCTCAAAACGGCAAAACCATGTGCAAACCCTTGAGGGATAAAGAATTGGCGATGATTTTCCTCAGTCAGCAATGCCGCTACATGTTGTCCATAAGTCGGACTCCCCTTACGAATATCCACAACAACATCTATCACCTTGCCTTTTACGCAACGTACCAATTTGCTTTGCGCATAAGGTGGGCGTTGGAAATGCAAACCACGCATTACGCCATATTTAGACATGCTCTCGTTGTCTTGCACAAAGTGTATATCCCCTACTTTCTCCTTGAACTCTCTCTCCGAGAAACTCTCAAAGAAATACCCACGTGCATCACCAAACACCTTTGGTTCAATCACATAGACACCTTCTATCGCCGTCTTTACAACTTCCATAATCAATCCAAATTCGCCTTACCCGTTTCTTTCACTTCGTCAATCACCTTCAACAGGTACTGTCCATACTGGTTCTTCAACATCGGTTGTGCCAACTCACGCATACGCTCTTCTGTGATCCAGCCTTGACGGTATGCAATACCCTCCAAGCATGCCACTTTCAAACCCTGACGTTTTTCCAGTACTTCAATATATGTACTAGCCTCCGACAATGAATCATGCGTACCCGTATCCAACCACGCAAAGCCACGACCTAGAGTTTGCACTTTCAACTCGCCATCCTTCAAAAACTCCTGATTCACAGTCGTAATCTCATATTCTCCGCGAGCCGATGGCTTGATGTTTGCTGCCACATCCACCACTTTATTTGGGTAGAAATACAATCCCACTACCGCATAATTGCTCTTAGGATTTTGTGGTTTCTCCTCAATACTCAAGCAGTTGCCCTCTTTGTCAAACTCCGCTACACCATAACGCTCTGGATCGCTCACCCAGTAACCAAACACAGTCGCTTTTTTCTCCTCATCTGCTGTACGGACAGCATCACGAAGCATTTGCGTAAAGCCCGAACCATGGAAGATATTATCACCCAAAACCAAGCATGCACTATCGTCACCAATGAACTCACGCCCAATGGTAAATGCTTGCGCCAAACCGTCTGGTGAAGGTTGTTCCGCATAGGTGAAGTTCACACCATAATCACTGCCATCGCCCAGCAAACGCTTAAATCCAGGCAAATCGTATGGTGTGGAGATAATCAATATATCACGAATACCTGCCAACATCAGCACGCTGATAGGGTAATAAACCATTGGTTTGTCATAAATAGGCATCAATTGTTTACTGATTCCTTTGGTGATAGGGTACAAACGTGTTCCCGAACCTCCTGCTAATACAATTCCCTTCATAAAATTAAAATTTTATACGTTCCGCTATTGAGGCGGATTTAAAAAGTCTGCAAAGGTACGACTTTTTTTCGACTTATGCAAATTTTTAAGAAAAATAAAAGGCATTTTATTATTTCAAAACGATTATTACCCCCCCCCAGAGATATAACCAACTCATTATCAGCAACTTATATACATTGATAATATTTTTCTCCTCCAATTACCATCTCAAAAATATATTTTCACATCATTTTACCCCCATTGATATTCCCTATCTATCACTTGTTAGTTACGTATGATATACGTAGGATATACGTAACATATACGTATGATAAACGTATGATAAACGTATGATATAGCAGTCTATCTCGAAGCTATGCCGAAGCAAAAAAACAAGTAATCTCACAAAGAAACAGAACTTCCTGCTTCTTTTCATTTGCACAATTGCATTTTTTTTTGTACCTTTGCGGGAAATTTTGCCTTGAAATATGCAATACTCCGTTGTACATCTGACATATCAATTCGAAGAGCCCTGGCAACAAGACGTGTTTGAGCAGGCAATGTGCGATATTGGTTTTGAAGTTTTCGACCAATCCAACGCCTATATTCAAACCAGTGTATTGAGGGCCAACAAAGCCCTATTGAACACCTTAATTGCGGACACAGAGGGGGTCGAAATGCTTGGTATTGAAGAATGTGAAGACATCAATTGGAATGCTGCATGGGAAGCAGAACACGAGGTCGAAGAACTGCCTTTTGGTGTACGCATTACGCCTCATTGCGCCTTTGGCGCAGGGCATCATGAAACAACCAGTATGATGATAGAAGCATTGCTGGAAGCTGCTGAAGACTATCGACTGGATCGAAACGCGTTGGTATTAGACATGGGTTGTGGCACGGGTGTGCTGGGCATCATGGCAAAGAAATGTGGCGCAGCACATGTGGTTGCTGTGGATATAGATGACAAGAGTGTCACCAACACATTGGAAAATGCCGCAGCTAATCATGTGAAACTGGATGTGCGATTAGGCGACACACCTCCCGCAGGAGAATATCATTTCATCCTTGCCAATATCCACCGAAATATTCTAGTCGCACAAATACCTTTGTATGCCCAATATCTAAAACATGGCGGAGAAGTTTGGTTGAGCGGTTTCTACGCAGACGATATCCCATACCTAATGGAAGCGGCAGAAGCTGTAGGACTACAGCATGTTGAGACACGAAGCAAGAACGAATGGCAATGGATTAGACTAAAGAAATGAACACAATTTGCGCCATATCAACACCTTACGGCAGTGGAGGAATAGCCGTCATCCGCGTGAGCGGAGAGGATGCCATTGCAATTGTGGACACCTTGTTTCGTGGGCGGAAATCGCTTGCGGAAGCCGCAGCATACACCGTGCATTACGGGGAGATTGTGAAAGGTGAAAACGGAAAGGTGAAAGGTGAAAAGTATGAGGTACTCGACCAAGTACTTGCAAGTGTCTTTCGTGCGCCACATTCGTTCACGGGCGAAGATGTAGTAGAGATTGCCTGCCACGGCAGCATGTATATCCAGCAAACGCTTCTGCAATGGCTCGTGGACGCAGGTTGCCAATTGGCTAAAGCAGGCGAGTTTACCCAACGCGCCTTCCTTAATGGCAAGATGGATCTGACCGAAGCAGAAGCCGTAGCCGACCTGATTGCCGCACAAACCAAAGCCGAAAAAGACTTGGCACTCAGCCAGTTGCGTGGTGGAATATCCAACGAGTTGGCAGCATTGCGCGAACGACTACTGACCTTCACTTCGCTCATCGAGTTGGAATTGGATTTTGCCGATCACGAGGAATTGGAGTTTGCCGACCGCACACAACTCAATGCTCTCGCCAACGAAATTGACAGCACTATCGGTGCGCTAGTTTCCTCATTCAAGACGGGCAATGCCATCAAACAAGGTATTCCTGTGGCAATTATCGGCGCGCCCAATGTAGGCAAATCTACCCTACTCAATGCCCTGCTTGGCGAAGAACGCGCCATCGTAAGTGACATACAAGGTACCACGCGCGACACCATAGAAGACACCCTTGTTCTGGGCGGTATGCTATTCCGTTTTATTGACACCGCGGGCATGCGCGTGACGAATGACACAATAGAAAATTTAGGAATTGAGCGCAGTCGCCAAGCTGCACAACGAGCTGCAATAATCATCCATTTGCAAGACCCTACACAAGACGCGAGCGACATACTATCCTCGCTCCCCGATATACAAGAAAAGAAGATTATTCACGTCTTTAACAAGGCTGATATTCTGCCTTCGTTCACTCCGCCAGAAAATGCTATTTATATCTCCGCGAAGAATGGCGAAGTGGGTAGTGTAAAAGAACAGCTTATATCATTCGCAAAAGAGCAGTTCAACACAAGAAATGCCGTAACTATCAGCAATACACGGCATTACGAATCGTTAGTGCGTGCACAAGAAGCCATACACCGCGTACAAGACGGATTGAGCATGCAAATCAGCGGCGAGTTCCTTAGTATGGATTTGCAAGACTGCCTTACTGCACTTGGCGAAATAACAGGACAAATCACCTCGCAAGAGGTACTAAATAATATCTTTAGTAAATTCTGTATCGGAAAATGAGAACAAAAATCAATTTAATATTAGGTGCATTGATTGCACTGTTGAGTGGGTGCAAAAGCCCCAAAGATATACCTTTGCAAAACGAGAAGGTTATGGTATTGTATGGTCCGCCTGCTGTGTTCCACGAGCAAGTTAAGGACACCATTAAGAATGACGACCGACGAACTCCACCCAACACATTCCAACAAAACAAGGTAGAGATACCAAAAAATAGTAAATCATTATGATATATTCCATGACAGGTTACGGCAAGGCCGAGAACCAAGTAGCGAACAATAAAAAACTCGTGGTAGAGATACGCAGTTTGAATTCCAAATCTATGGACCTCAGTGTGCGTATAGCCCCACAATTGCGCAGCAAGGAGTTGGATATTCGCACGCTGATTGCGCAACGCCTCGAACGCGGAAAAATCGACCTAAGCATCTACTACCAAGATGCTGCACAAGGCGAGAATACTGCCACTTTTGCGCCTATCAACCGCGAGGCCTTTGCTTATTATTATAAGGAACTAACCGCCCTGCAACAGGAATTGGGCTGGACTAACCACCAAGATATTGTTTCTGCTATCTTGCGCATGCCCGATGTAACGAAAGTGCAAGACTGCGGCGATGTGAGCAATGAGGAATGGGCTGTAGTGCTACAAACCATAGAAGCGGCTATCGTGCAATTCAATGCTTTCCGCGAACAAGAGGGCACATCGCTCTACCAGATGTTCAGCAAGAAATTGGATACTATCGCAGGGCTGTTGGCTGAGGTAGAACCTTACGAGCAAGGGCGTGTAGAGAAGATCAAATCACGCATCGAAGCTAATCTGGAGCAACTCAGTGCTGCTACTCAACAAGCAATCGATCGTAATCGCTTAGAACAAGAGATGATCTTCTACCTCGAGAAGTTGGACATCACCGAGGAGAAAGTGCGCCTCACTAACCACCTGAAGTATTTCCGCGAGACGATGGATAACGAGGGCTCTGGTGTGGGCAAGAAACTCGGATTCATTGCTCAAGAGATGGGACGTGAGATTAACACCCTTGGCAGCAAGAGCAATCAAAGCGAGATGCAGATTATCGTGGTAAAAATGAAGGATATCCTTGAGCAAATCAAAGAGCAAGTATTGAATGTATTATAAGAGTGATTGGTGATAAGATATGATTTCCGTTGAACATCTCAGCATAGAATTCTCTTCACGTCCGATATTGGACGATATCACCTTCCTTATCAATCCCCGCGACCGTATTGCGCTGGTGGGTAAGAATGGTGCGGGCAAGACTACTCTACTCCGTCTGTTGGCTGGTGTGGAGACTCCTACCGCAGGACGTATCAGTAAAATGGGCGACTTGACCATCGGCTACCTGCCACAGGTGATGATGCACGTGGATGGCAAGACATTGAGGGAGGATGTGATGTCAGTTTACAGTTCACAGTTGACAACTGACATTGGCGGAGAGGCACGGTTTATTGCTGAGATGGATCGTACTATCATTGGTTTGGGCTTTGAGCGCAAGGACTTTGACCGCCCTTGTTCGGAGTTCTCGGGCGGATGGCGCATGCGTATTGAGTTGGCAAAGATACTGCTGCAACACCCTGATTTGCTGCTACTTGACGAGCCAACCAACCACCTTGACATTGAGTCCATTCAATGGTTGGAGGAGTTTCTCAAGACCAATGGTAGTGCATTGGTATTAGTTAGCCACGACCGCGCATTCCTTGACAATGTAACCACACGCACAATAGAGATTACTCTTGGGCGCATATACGATTATAACGTGCCTTACACCCAGTTTAAGGTACTGCGCCAAGAGCGCCATGAGCAACAAGTGCGTGCGTATCAGAATCAGCAGAAGATGATTCAGGAGACCGAAGAGTTCATCGAACGTTTTCGCTATAAGGCCACCAAAGCGGTGCAAGTGCAATCGCGTATCAAGCAACTGGAGAAACTAGAGCGTTTGGAAGTAGATATAGAGGACAACTCACGATTGAGTTTGCGTTTTCCACCAGCCCCTCGCAGTGGAGATTTTCCGCTAATCGTAGAGGACTTGCGTAAGGATTTTGGCGAACATATGGTATTTCAAAATGCTACCTTCACAATCCGACGTGGCGAGAAAGTGGCGTTTGTGGGTAAGAACGGCGAAGGAAAAACCACCCTTGTGCGTTGTATCATGGGGCAACTGGATTACATGGGTACACTCAAGATTGGGCATAATGTCAAAATTGGCTATTTTGCACAAAACCAAGCTGCGCTATTGGATGGCGAACTGACTGTTTTCCAAACTATTGACAACGTTGCCGTGGGCGACATCCGCACACAAATACGCAATATATTAGGTGCATTCATGTTCGGTGGCGAAGCATCGGAAAAGAAAGTGAAAGTGCTTTCGGGCGGTGAGCGTAGCCGTTTAGCAATGATTCGCCTGCTATTAGAGCCTTGTAACCTACTTATTCTTGACGAGCCCACCAACCACCTTGACATGCAGTCAAAAGACGTATTGAAAGCCGCGTTGAAAGAGTTTAACGGTACCGTGATATGCGTGAGCCACGACCGCGATTTCTTGGATGGATTGGTAGAAAAAGTGTATGAGTTCGGCGGTGGCAAAGTGAAAGAACACTTAGGCGGAATCTACGATTTCCTGCGCAGCAAGCGGATTGATTCGTTACAAGAATTGGAGAGAAAGAATCAAGAGGTAAAAGATGAAAAATTAGAGGTGAAAGGCGAGGTTACTTCTGCGAAGTTGGATTATGCAGCGCAGAAGGCAGCCGCAGCAGCGCGCCGCAAGAAAGAGAAGCAAATTGCTGATATCGAAGCTGCCATTGCTAAATTAGAGCAAGAGCAACAAGACATCGAGGCACTTCTAGCCGATGTAGCACACCAAACATCGGAGAATTTCCAACGCTACGACCATATCAAGCGTGAGATGGAGCAACGTCTCTACGAGTGGGAGATACTCAGTGAAGAAGGATAGAAGAAGAAAGCAGCCACAAGCTGCTTTTTTCTATAAAATCACTTTTATATTTGTATATTTGAAAAAAAAGCAGTAACTTTGTGCGCTAAATTAATTATGGATAATTAAACTGCAAAATTGAATCATTATGAATATATCGTACAACTGGTTAAAACGCTACATCGCGCTCACAGACAGCGCTGAGCAAGTAGCACAAATCTTGACTTCCATCGGATTGGAAGTAGGCAAAGTAGAGCAAGTACAAACCATTAAAGGCGGATTGGAAGGCCTCGTAGTAGGCGAAGTCATCACCTGCGTGGATCACCCCAACTCCGACCACCTACATATCACTACCACACGCGTAGCACCCGAGGCAGAGCCATTGCAAATCGTTTGCGGCGCACCCAACGTAGCTGCTGGACAGAAAGTAATCGTGGCTACCGTAGGCACTGTGCTCTACGACGGCGATGAGAAGTTCACCATCAAACGTGGTAAGATCCGCGGCGAGGAGTCACTCGGTATGATCTGTGCCGAAGATGAGATTGGCGTAGGTACCAGTCACGACGGTATCATGGTATTGCCAGCCGACACACCAGTAGGTATGCCTGCTAAAGAGTATTTTGGAGTGGAAGACGACACCCTCATTGAGGTGGACATCACCCCTAACCGTGCAGACGGCGCCAGTCACTATGGCGTAGCCCGCGACCTATACGCATATTATCAGGCGAAAGGTATCGATATCCAACTCACCAAACCATCGGTAGAAGCATTCCAAGTACAAAGCCATGCCTTGCCTATTGAGGTAGTGGTGGAGAACGCTGAAGCATGCCCACGCTACACGGGCGTGAGTATCAAGGGTGTGACGATCAAGGAGTCGCCAGACTGGCTCAAGAAAGCCCTCAACACCATCGGTATTCGCCCAATCAACAACGTAGTGGACGTCACCAATTTCGTACTGCATGAGATGGGACAAGCACTCCACTCCTTCGACGCCGACAAGATCAAAGGCAATAAGGTCATCGTGAAGAAGGCTACCGAAGGACAGAAGTTCGTGACCCTCGATGGCGTAGAGCGTACCCTATCCGCAGCAGACCTGATGATCTGCAACGCGGAGGAACCAATGTGTATCGCAGGTGTATTTGGCGGACAAGGCTCAGGTATCTCTGAGACCACTACCAATGTCTTCTTGGAGAGCGCCTACTTCGACCCAGTGAACATCCGCAAGACCGCACGTCGTTATCAACTCTCTACCGACGCTAGCTTCCGCTATGAGCGCGGTTGCGACCCAAACAACACCCTCTATGTGCTCAAACGCTGCGCACTCCTCATCCAAGAGGTAGCAGGTGGTGAGATCGCTATGGAGATTGTGGATCAGGTTAAAGGTGAGAGATTAGAGATTAAAGGTGAGAAGTACTTTGAGCCATTCCCAGTAGAGTTGAATATTGACCGTGTCAATGCACTCATTGGTAAAGAGATTGGCGAGGAATTGATTGAGCACATTCTCCGCGCAATGGAGGTAGAGATTTACAGCAAAGAAGGCAAGACATGGCAACTGGGCGTACCTCGCTACCGCGTGGATGTACAACGCGAGTGCGACGTGGTGGAGGATATCCTGCGTATCTACGGCTACAACAACGTGGAGTTCCCAGAGAAACTCAACACCTCGCTCAGCTACAATCCAAAGCCTAACCCAGTGGCATTGCAGATCCGTATATCCGAGCAACTGACTGCTCAAGGATTCAATGAGATATTGAATAACTCGCTCACCAAGGTATCGTACTACGAGCCATTAGAAGGATTATCGTTGGCTACCTGCGTGAAGATTATGAACCCACTGAGCCAAGACCTGGGCGTGATGCGTCAGACCTTGCTCTTTGGTGGTTTGGAGAGTATCCAACGCAATGCTAACCGCAAGAACGCCGATCTGAAGTTCTATGAGTTTGGCAACTGCTACCACTACAACGCACAGAAGATTGCTGACCGTCAAGCCAAAGACCCACACTGGGTGTATGACCCACTCTACGCCTATAGCGAAGAGCCACACTTGGCATTGTGGTTGACAGGTAACAAATCAGCACAATCATGGGTGCAAAAAGAGGAGAAGACTAGCTTCTACACCCTGCATGCATACGTAAATAATGTGCTCCGTCGTCTGGGCGTGAATATAGCAAACTGCACACTCGAACCACTGGAGAATGAACTATGTTCCGACGGCTTAGTGATTAAAGCACCAAACGGCAAGCAGATTGGTTTTATGGGTATAGTCAATGGTAAGTTGCTCAAGGCGTTCGACATCGACAACCCAGTGTATTACGCAGATTTGGATTGGAACATGCTGCTCAAGCTCAACAAGCAATACAAGCCAGTAATCAACGACCTGCCTAAGTTCCCTGAGGTGAAACGCGACTTTGCACTCCTCGTGGACAAGTCTGTGAAGTTCGCTGATTTGGCTAAAGCCGCCTTGGTAGCCGAGAAGAAGCTATTGAAGGCAGTCAACCTCTTCGACGTCTATGAAGGCAAGAACCTCGAAGCAGGCAAGAAGAGCTATGCTCTCTCATTCATCTTGCAAGACACAGAGAACACCCTCAAGGATAAGCAGATCGAGGCCATCATGGCGAAACTGCTCAAGACCTTCGAGGAGAAATTCGGAGCAAAATTGCGTTGATGACCTACGAGGAATACATACAAGAACAGCAAACAGCATTCGCTGAAGATCATTCGGATGAATGTTGCTTTGTTGAGAATCAAGCCGAAGGCGTATTTGTACGTGGACATTAGTGAAAACCCTTTTTAACATAGCAGTACTGGCTTCGGGCACTGGCACTACGCTGCAAGCCCTGATAGACAACCAAGCGCTACATGGCTACCATGTGGCGTTGGTCGTTGCTAATCGCCCATGCACAGCCCTCGAACGTGCACAAGCAGCAGCTATCCCTACCCTACAATCCAAAGACTGGGAAGCGATAGACCAAGCACTGACGGACAACCACGTACAGCTCATCGTACTGGCAGGCTTCTTAGCCATCCTACCCGAGTGGATATGCCAGAAATGGGCACAACGCATCATCAATATCCACCCCTCGCTCTTGCCCAAACATGGCGGCAAAGGCATGTATGGCATCCATGTGCAAGAGGCTGTATTGGCAGCTGGCGATACAGAAGCGGGCTGTACGGTGCATTACGTGAGCACCGAGGTGGACGGCGGTAGTATCATCGCACAAGCCACTGTGGAGGTGCTGCCTGATGATACCCCCGAGACCCTATCACAACGTGTGCAAGCAGAAGAGAAAAAACTCTTACCACGCATTATTGGAGAATTATCAATCAATCTATAAATAGAATACTATGCTAACTATCGGAGACAAAATGCCTGCGTTTAGCGTGGCAGACCACAACGGCAATACCGTGACCCATGAGCAACTCTTGGGCAAAAAGACAGTCATCTATTTCTATCCAAAAGACAGCACCCCAGGTTGCACCGCCGAGGCATGCAATCTGCGCGATAACTACGAGCGTTTTTTGGCGGCGGGCTATCAAGTGTATGGCGTGAGCAAGGATAGCCAGAAGTCGCACCAGAACTTCATTACAAAATACGAGTTGCCCTTCCCATTGCTCTCCGACCCAAGTACCGAGATGCTGCAAGCCTTCGGAGCATGGGGCGAGAAGAAGATGTGCGGCAAGACCTGTGTAGGCACCCTGCGCAAGACCTTCGTCTTTGACGAGCAAGGAACACTCGTACAAATAATCGAAAAAGTGGACACCAAAAATCATACAGAGCAAATATTATAAGACTATGGATACAAAAGAATTACAAAAACTCATCGCCATCTGGTTTGAGGAAGATATCCGCGATGGCGATCATACATCGCTGAGTTGTATTCCCGAAACAGAGATGGGTTGCCAACAACTGATTGTGAAAGAGGAAGGCATCATCGCAGGTATCGAAGTGGCGAAACAAATCATCGCTTACTTTGACCCTGAGTGCCGCATGGAACAACTCATCGAAGATGGCACACATGTAAAGCCAGGCGATATTGCCTTTCGCGTGTATGGCAAGGAGTTGAGTCTCTTGCAAATTGAGCGCACCATGCTCAATGTGATGCAACGCATGTCAGGCGTAGCGACAACCGCACATAAGTATCAGAGTCTGATTGAAGGCACTGGTTGCCACGTCTTGGACACCCGCAAGACTACCCCAGGTTTGCGCTATCTGGAGAAAGAGGCAGTGCTGATTGGTGGCGGTATGAACCACCGTATTGGATTGTTTGATATGATCCTGCTCAAAGATAATCACGTGGATTTCTCAGGCGGTATCACCGCAGCACTGACACGTGCAAAGAACTACTGCGAGGAGAAAGGCAAAGACCTGCGCATCGAGATTGAAACTCGCAACGAGGAGGAGATACGCGAAGCATTGGCGACCAATATCCCCGATCGTATTATGCTAGATAACTTCTCGCCAGAGCGCACCAAAGGTGCGGTGGAGATCATCCGCACATGGGAGAAAGAGCATGGCAGGCATATCGAGATTGAGTCTAGCGGCGGTATCACCATCGACACCATCCGCAGCTATGCCGAGACAGGCGTGGACTTTGTGAGCGTAGGCGCATTGACCCACTCGATTAAGAGTCTGGATATGTCGTTTAAGGCAGTGAAGTGAGTTTAGTGTTTAGAGTTTAGTGTTTAGAGAAAATGATTCAAAAGAGACTGGCTGCGCTACGAGCGCTGATGAAAGAAAAGGGTGTGAGTGCATGTATCGTACCTGGTACTGACCCACACGCCAGTGAATATATGGCGGAGCACTGGACCGAGATGTCGTGGATTACGGGCTTTCTCGGCGAGACAGGCACCGCAGTGATTACCTTGGACAAAGCATTGCTTTGGACAGATAGTCGTTACTACTTGCAAGCAGAATCTGAGTTGCAAGGCACTACGGTAGAACTAATGCGCGAGAGCGATATTGACTGCCCCACCATCCCTGAATGGCTGTGTAAGCAGTTGACAGTTAACAGTTTACAGTTGACACAAGTGGCTGTCAATCCTGAAATGTACAGCGTAAACGGCTATCGCGAACTGAAAGCCACATTAGAGGAAGGCGGTCTGGCACTCGTATCAATCGATTTGATTTCGCCATTATGGACAGAAGGTCGTCCTGCTATCCCTACCTCATTGCTTTACGAGTATGAGGAGAAATACACAGGCGAGAGCGTAGAAAGTAAGTTGGCACGCGTGCGCAAGGCATTAGAGGAACGCCATTGTCAGGCATTGGTCATCTCTGCGCTAGACGAGATTGGTTGGCTGCTGAATATCCGAGGCAAGGATGTGGATTATACGCCATGTTTGATTAGTTATGTGGTGGTAGAGATGGATAAATGCACCATCTTCGTAGCACCTAACAAACTGGATGATGCTGCACGCGCATACCTCCAACGTATTGATGTATGCGTACAAGATTATGATCAAGTATTTGATTACCTGCAACATATTAAGGCAGAAGGCATTATGTATGATGGAGGCAAAGTGAATGAAGCACTCTACGAGGCCATCAATCCTGCTATTGCACGCCGCGTGAACATGAGCCCTAGTCCCGTGCTGAAGATGATGAGTGTGAAAAACGACACTGAACTCGCAGGCGAGCGCATCGCTATGCACAAGGATGCGGTGGCGCTGACACGTTTCTTCTATTGGCTGGAGAAGGAAGCCCTTAAGACACCTCAAACAGAAATCACCCTCGCAGCCAAACTTGGCGAGTTCCGTGCGATGGGTGAGAACTACACCGACGATAGTTTCTGCACCATCGCTGGCTGGAAAGGCAACGGTGCAATCGTGCACTATCATGCTACGCCAGAAGAATGTGCGAAGATAGAAGGCGATGGCGTACTGCTATTGGATTCGGGAGGGCAATACTTCGACGGTACTACCGACATCACTCGCACCATTTGGGTGGGCAATCCTGATACGATTCCTGCTGCGGTAAAACGCGACTATACCCTCGTACTCAAAGGCCATATCGCACTGGCTCGTGCGCGTTTTCCAAAAGGCACTCGCGGTAATCAATTGGACGTATTGGCTCGCCAGTTCTTATGGGCAGAAGGTATGACCTATGGTCATGGTACAGGTCACGGAGTGGGACACTTCATGGGTTGCCACGAGGGACCACAAAACATCCGTACCGACAACAATCCTAACCCATTGCAAGTAGGTAATATCTGCTCTGACGAGCCAGGTATCTACCGAACCAACGAGTATGGCATCCGCATTGAGAACCTCATCGCTGTGCGCGAAGCAAAAGATTTGGGTGCGCATGCTACGGGGGAAACATTCTATGAGTTTGAGACCCTGACCTTGTGCCCATACGACACCCATATGATGGAGCTCGACCGCATGACCGCAGAGGAAATCCAATGGGTCAACGACTACCACGCATGGGTATATGCCGAAGTGGCGCCATTGCTCTCTGAGGAAGAAGCAGCATGGCTGAAAGAAAAATGTAAAGCATTATAATCACTTACATAAAGAAGAACAACAAGCAATGAAGAAAACAACAATCATTGATTTCGTAGAGAAATATACGCATGAGTATAGTGAATTGACCTTCCTTCGCGAAAAGGTGGATGGTGTGTGGACCGAAACTAGTTTCCGTGAGACACGTGAGGAGGCTCATCGCATTGGTGCAGGATTACACCAGTTAGGTCTGAAAAAAGGCGACAAGGTGTCCCTACTCTCTCAAGGTAGGAATCTGTGGATTACCAGCGAGTTGGGTATCTTATATGCGGGTGGAGTGAACGTGCCATTGAGCATCAAACTCACTGAATCAACCGACCTCTTGTTCCGCATTCAGCACTCCGATTCGCGCTATGTAATCGTGAGCGAACAGCAGTTGCCTAAGATTCGCAGTATCATTGCCGAATGTCCCAAAGTGGAGAAGATTATTGTGCTTGACCCATTGTCCTCCTATGAGCCTAACGAGATGCCTATCAGCGAGGTGATTGCTATGGGCGAGGCATACTTGAAGGAGCATAGTGAGGAGTTTAAGACTCTTTACGAGTCGGTTCAGCCAGACGATTACGCTAACATCAGTTATACTTCGGGTACTACTGCCGATCCTAAGGGTATTTTGCTCACCCACCGCAATTATACAGCGAACGTAGAGCAAGGTGCTAGTGTCATATCCTGCAACAAAGGCGATGTAATGCTCATTATTCTGCCTCTTGACCACTGCTTTGCACACGTAGCAGGATTCTATACTATGATGTCCTACGGCGGCAGCATAGCCACAGTTCCAGTAGGCAAGACCGCTATCGCAACGCTGAAGAACATCCCTATTGCTATCAAAGAGGTACGCCCTATGCTGATGCTCTCTGTACCTGCATTGGCGCGTAACTTCCGCAAGAGCATTGAGACAAGCATCAAGGCCAAAGGCAAAGTGGTAGAACGCCTCTATGAGTTTGCACTCAACAATGCCATTAAATATAATAAGGAGTATTGGAACCGTGGCGGTTGGCAAGCATGGCGTGCACCATTGGTAAAACTGTTCGACAAAATCATCTTCAAGGCTGTACGTGAAGGTTTTGGTGGCAGAATGAAGTTCTTTGTAGGTGGTGGAGCATTGCTCGACATCGAGTTGCAACGTTACTTCTGCGCGGTAGGTATGCCTATGTTCCAAGGCTATGGACTCAGCGAAGCCACACCTATCATATGTGCTAACTCAATGGGACATGCTATTTTTGGTTCCAGCGGACGTATTGTCACACCACTCGACCTGAAGATTTGCGATGAGAACGGCAACGAAGTGCCTCATGGTCAGAAAGGCGAGATTGTTATCCGTGGTGAGAACGTGATGGCGGGCTATTGGAAGAACCCTGAATCCACAGCCAAGACCGTGGTAGATGGCTGGTTGCATACTGGCGATATGGGTTATGTCACCGACAAGCACCCTGGTTACTTGTGGGTAGTAGGACGATTCAAGTCATTGCTTATCAGTGCCGATGGCGAGAAATACAGCCCAGAGGGATTTGAAGATAGTCTGACCGATGGTAGCAAGTATATCGAGCAAGTCATTCTGCACAACAACCAAGACCCTTACACCATGGTGCTCATCGTGCCTAACAAAGATACGCTCAAAGAACATGTCAAGACCTTAGGCTTAGACCCTGCAACCGAAGAAGGCAAGAAAGCAATGCTTCAGAAGATTCAAGACGAGGTGAACGAATACCGCAATGGCAAATTCGCTGGTATGTTCCCTGAGCAATGGCTGCCCAAGGCGATAGCCGTATTGCCAGAGGCATTCACCGAGCAAAACCATATGGTGAACTCTACGATGAAGATTGTACGTGGCAAAGTGGAGGAATACTACGCCGACCGTATCGAGTATGCCTACACGGCCGAGGGTAAGGAGTTGATGAACGAGAAGAATATGGCTTCGCTGTAGTTTAGTGTTTAGTGAACGCTTCGCTACTGTTTAGTGTTTAGAGCATGTTGTTGATATTTATCATAGTATCGATTGTGGCAATTCTCCTGTCGAGGGGAATGAAATTTCGTGAACGCATCACGGAGTTTAGCAAAGGTGCTGGTCAAAAAGACTTGCTGATGATGGTGTGGATATTCGTATTGGCAGGTGCTTTTGCGGCTTCTGCCAAAGCGATGGGGGCAGTGGATGCAACGGTGAACCTGACCTTGCAACTGCTCCCGACGAACTTCCTATTGGCGGGATTGTTTATCTCGGCGTGCGTGGTGTCGCTATGTATGGGTACCAGCGTGGGCACCATCGTAGCATTCATGCCTATTGCCGCCTCGTTGGCTGATAAGACCGAGATGTCGCTACCTCTGATGGCTGCAGCTATTGTGGGTGGTGCATTCTTTGGTGATAACCTCAGTTTCATATCCGATACCACCATCGTAGCTACGCAGTCGCAGGGGTGCAAACAGAGCGATAAGTTTAGATATAACTTCTTCCTCGTGTTGCCCGTGGCCATTTTGGTATGTATCATCTACCTGCTGATGGGTAGTGGTGCGGACGAAGTGGCGGCAGGCAACGTGATGTGGTGGAAGATTATTCCTTACGCAGCCGTGTTGGTAAGTGCTGCGATGGGTATGAATGTGATGTTGGTATTGCTGATGGGCAATGTGCTGACAGGTATTGTGGGTATAGCCGATGGTAGTTACACGTTTATGGAATGGACATCTAGTCTGACCGCAGGAATCATGGGTATGAGCGAATTGATACTGATTTCCATGATGGCGGGCGGTATCTTTGCGCTCATCACCAAACAAGGCGTGATGGAACGTTTTATGCGATTGGTATCCATCAAGATACATACTCAGCGCGGTGCAGAGCTGAGTATCTGTCTGTTGGTTGGCGTAGTGAATGTACTGACTGCCAATAACACGGTAGCCATACTGAGTGTAGGTGATGTAGCCAAGCAACTTGCCAAACATTATGGTGTTGATGCGCGCCGCAGTGCTTCGTTGTTGGACACAACATCGTGCGCCGTACAAGGCTTGTTGCCCTATGGCGCACAACTGCTGATGGCAAGTTCGCTTGCGGGTATCTCTGCCCTGAGTATCATCCCTTATCTCTATTATCCGATGTTCATCGGACTCATCGCACTGCTCAGTATCCTCATACCAAGCAGAAAGTGATATAGCACCTTTTCAAGTTCTCTGTAGATTTCGGGACCACCATAGGAGATCTCTGGGACATCTATGGGCTTTCTGTGGGCTAAATGTGGCTGGCTGTATGTATAATTACTCGAATAGATTCAAATAATTGATATGTCCATGTAGTGAGTCGCGATTATCGTTTTCACCTGTATTGATAACCTGTGTAACAACTGTTTCGTGTGGAAATAGCGTTCGGAAGTATTGCAAATTCTTATAGAAATCTGTATGGATATTAGCAGATAACTTTATCTCGTATGCTGAGAGGTTAATGCCATCTTCTTGAATCAAATCCACTTCGTGTTGTCCCTTGTCTCGATAGAAATAGAGATTATTATCCTGTCCTTGATTGTATTGCTGTTTCAAAAACTCACATACCACCATATTCTCAAATATCTGTCCTCGCAATGGATGTGTTTCTACTTGTTGGGCAGTCTTTATACCTAACAAGAAACATACAAGCCCTACATCGTAGAAGTATATTTTAGGTGTTTTGATGAGGCGCTTATTGATGTTTCGATAAAATGGTTGCAGCCTAAATGCGATATACGATGCTTCCAACACATTCATCCATTCTTGTATTGTGGGTATGGATACTCCGAGTTCGTTTGACATACTCTGTGCATTAAACTCCGTGCCGATGCGCGAAGCACACATGATGACAAAGCGGCGGAACTCTGACAGATGGCGTATCTTCAGCACTTGCTGAATATCGCGCTGAATATATGTAGAAAAATATTGGCGATAGAGGTCTTGCGGTGGAATATTGTGCGCCCATACAGCTGGATAGAATCCACGCAAAAGCATCTCGTATAAATCTACAGAACGGTCTTCTTTCGTTAGTTCATTGATAGCGAATGGCAGCAATGTAAGCACAGCTGTTCTTCCTGCCAATGATTGAGTAATCTTTTGCATGAGCAGAAAGTTGTTGCTGCCTGTAAGTACGAAGTGTGCATCGCTGTATTCATCTACAATCACTTGCACCACAGAGAAAATCTCTGGCATATTCTGTACCTCATCTATAATCAACCCTTTGCGATATTTATGTAAATACTCCTTGCGATCTAATTCTAATTCGGCTCGCGTTGTTTCATCCTCAAGATTGATATAATGATATTCTGGAAAAACTTTTTTGCTTAGTGTTGTTTTTCCTGATTGGCGAGGTCCTGTAATAGTCAGTACTCTAAAAAATCCTGACAGGCGAATCAGTTCGGCTTCTAATGTTCTGTTGTACATAATTGGACAAATATAAAGTAGCACTTAATTTTCGGACAAAGGTACAATAATTATCTGATATACACAAGTATATGCTACAAAAAAAGTGTATTTTTTGTATTTTTTTGTTCAAAAAGCATGAAATTTGGCGGAATAAGTGCTTTAGTCATAGACGAAATCTGGCTGACGGTGCCCTTCGAAATCACTTCATTACCACTGCGAGGTTCATGGGTGGTAGTTCGGTGAAACTCAGTTTCCCGTTCTCACGTTTTTTAGGTTTTCGTTTTCCGAAGGGGATAAAAAGTAGCGCGGGCATTACTGCCCGCGCTTACACTCTAAAGCATATTCAGAAGGACGCGCTCTAAACGATGGCATTTTTAAGAGCGTATCTTAATATGAAGTTATAATTCCTGTCCTATGGTATTGTATTTCTTTCCATCAGGACGAATGATGAAGAGTTGATTATTTTCTAATACTTTTTGAGACTGTTTAGGATCTATCTTCACATCCGTCACACTGCTGAAAATAAAGTTTCCATAAATTTCCACATCGTGAGCTGGCATTATTTCAGGGACTTCACTCCAGCCGCTAAATGTATATCCTTCTTTTATTGGTTCCGCTCGTGGTATAATTGTATCACCATGTTTAACACTATCTACTGCATAAAGTTCCCCATCTATAAAATAATTGACACAGAATTTTTTGTCCAAATAATACTCTTGAATATTCCAAAAGTTTTTCCATATATCTGCACTTTGGTAAGCAGCAAGTGATCCTGCTGGTACATAAAGAGTTGTATTGATGTAAGCAGATGCTAAGAGGATATCCTTGTTTAGTGTTATAGGAGTAGCTTTTTCTACATATATACTTCTAAGACTATCACAATTATTAAAAGTACCTTCTCCTATGTTGCAAACACTATTAGGAATGATAATAGTTGTAAAATCACAACCTGCGAAAGCAGACCTACCTATATTAGTAACACCATTTGGAATAGTGATTCTTTTTAAATAGCAGCCCAAAAAAGCATAATCTCCTATACTAGTAACACCATTTGGAATAGTGATGCTTCTCAAGTTGCAGCCCGAGAAGGTGCTATTTTCTATACTGGTAAGACCATTGGGGAGAGTTATGCTTCCAAGTCTGGAATCCTTGAACGCACTTTCTCCTATATATGTAACACTATTTGGAATTGTAATGCCAATGTCATATAGACCTCTACATTGGCAAAAAGCACTATTCCCTATACGGACAACATTATTCCCTATTGTGACATTTTCAAGTGAAAAACAGTTATGAAACATGTCATCATTTATGTTTGTTACGCTATCTCCTATAACTAGTGATGCTACGCCAGTATGTGAGAATGGGAACACTCCCCCTGAATAATCAAGGTTACGTCCTAAATAGAGATCTATGCTACCATTATCATCATTATAAGAAAATGAAAATTTTGATACCTTCAGAGTTTTATTACAATCATTTATACGCAAATTTTGTATTGAGTCGCATTCGTAAAATGTATAATTTTCTATTTCATCTACAAATTTCCCAATCGTTAGTGACCTTAAAGGAGAATTATAGCTACCTAAAAACTTTGTATAGCCATCTGCTGTGTAGAAAAGATCACGACCTAAATAAAGATGTTTAATAGGGCAGTCTGAAAAAACACCAGTACCTTCATAGCCGTCATTATACCCTAAAAAAAGGGAAGACTTTCCATCTTCAATATACACTTCTTCCAATGAGGTACAATCATTGAACATGTCATTTTCTATCTTACCAAAACCATTTCCTATAGTTAGTGATTTCAATTGTGTTTGTTGGTAGAATAGCGGATCGTGAGTAGGTCCTTCGTAAGTGAAGTCGCGACCTATATAGATACTTTCTAACGGACAATCACAGAAAGGACTTTGCCTTTCCACCCCTTTTACCAAAATATCTTCCTCTCCATTTTCTATATATAAATGCTTCAGTGAGTTACAATCTTTGAATGAATTGTGGTATATAAATACAACACTTTGGGGGATTGTGATACTTATAAGTTCGGAATCATTTCCAAACGCCCAACTAGATATTCCTACCACTGCTAAACTCCTTGATTGATAAGTAATAGTAGAAGGTATAATTACTTCTCCACTATATCTATTTTCGCCATATGTAACTTCTACGGTTAAATCCGTTGCTGAATGCAAATTGTAATACATTCCATCAACTTCAAAATCATAGGCATTCGCCATTACGCTGCACAATAGCATTGCTATCGTTGTCAGAAAAAGTTTAATTGTTTTCATAATTTCCGTGTATTATTTTTTATGTATCAATATATAATCTTTTTTTTCGTACTCTTTTTTATTCATTTCAATTTTTGCTTCTTTATCGGTCCAAATGAAATCATCAGTAATATCATTCCACTTCAACCAAATGCGTTCAACTTCAGTATTTTTGCGAAACATAGTAATGAGTTCTATCAAATATTTTGTTTTATTCTTATTACCAATACTTTCAAATACTAAGTCTATTGGACCATCCATTGATGCTCCACACAATTCCAACCGAACATCTTCCTCCTGATTAACCAACCATAGAGAAACTAATTCGAGAGTTCTTTGAGTATCTACAACTCTACCATAATTACCTGCCCATAACACCCTAAATGAGATTAAATTTTCTTTTACAATCATAATTGTTTTCTTCATTCGCCTACCACTCTCCCTACTTCGGCATTAAAGTTAATACTACGATTATGGATACAAAAAAAGACGTGGGAGAAACTTTCTTGCTTATCCCACGATCTGGCCTTCGCATTGCCTTTTACCAAGATAAGCAACTCAGCCAGCCCACGCCAATCGCGTATTATATAATGACATATGCGCTGTATCCGCTCGGACACACATTCGCATATAGGTATAATACACCCGGCATGGACGCTTCGTTGCGATATCTTCTGGTAAACCAAAGTTGCGAAGTTCGATCGTAGAAGATAACGTTCAGAAAACGTCCTTTTCCTGCTTCTCAATGAGACACGTTATAGAAACAAATCTACAATATGTGGCATTTGTGAAACACGAAATCCATTATGTCTTGACCCACCCATCCCTTCGGGCTGGTTGAATCGGGTGCAAAGGTACAACAAAATTTGCGGATATGCAAATTTTTAAGGGGAAAAGTGAAAGGTGTAGGGTGTAAAGTGTAGAGTGTAGGGTGTAGAGGCGGGGGATACTCAGCGAATGAACGCCGAGAGATAGGTAGCAAAGTACGGGGAAAGTATTGGATGGTAATGGATTGGTATCGAAGTGGTAACGAGGTAGTTTCGAGAAAGAAAGCGGAAAGAAACTAAAAAAAAGCTTTGCGGGAGCCCTATAAACTGCCACTCCACGCAGCCCAAATACGGACTTCGTCCTTACGTAGAGTGGCAAGGTTGTACCTTCGAGGGCACCGACATTGCCTCTCGGCAATCCCACCTCGAAGCTACTGCCACTCCACGCAGCCTAAACACCACAAAAATCGCATAAAAGTAAACTTTTTGCTCTTTTTTTTGTGTTTATGCGTTTTTTTTTGTACCTTTGCCGCTGAAATTATATATCATTCATAATTTATAAATTCGAAATGACTATGAATACACCTACACCACACATCGGAGCACAGTACGGCGAAATAGCCGAGACCGTCATCATGGCAGGTGATCCACTGCGCGCAAAAATGATGGCAGAGAAGTATCTGGACAACCCAGTACAATTCAATAATGTAAGAGGAATGCTCGGTTTTACAGGCACCCACAACGGTAAACGCGTGAGCGTGATGGGACACGGCATGGGAATACCATCCATCGGTATCTACAGCTACGAACTCTACAATTTCTATGGCGTGAAAACCATCATCCGAGTAGGTAGCGCAGGTAGCATACATCCTGACCTGCACATCGGTAACCTCGTGATAGCACAAGGCGCATGCACTAACAGCAATTATGCTGCACAATACGAGTTGCCAGGTACCTATGCTCCTATCGCCGACTTCGATCTATGCCGCCGTGCAGCAGAAGCATGCGAGCAATTTGGCTACAAGTACAAAGTGGGTAATGTGTTCTCATCCGACACTTTCTATACCGAAAATGCCCACAACGACAAGTGGATGAACATGGGCGTATTAGCCGTTGAGATGGAAGCACCTGCGCTGTATATGAACGCAGCACGCAGCGGCAACAAAGCACTTGTGATTTGCACCGTGTCCGACAATATCCTCACAGGCGAAGCGACTACAGCTGAAGAACGACAAAACAATTTCACCCACATGATGGATGTAGCGTTTAGTCTGGTATGAGGTTATTAGCAATTATTGGACTATTGGCTATAGGCAATGGGATATGGGCTCAGCAACGTTGGACTGAGCCTATTCCATATGGTGATATGGACCAATGGCAAGTGCGTTATATCAAAGAGAGTAAACTGCTTGGTGGACAAACCAAGACACTCTATGCCATCGCGCCTACGGACACCGTACGCGAGAACAAAGCATACGTATCAGCCGATGGTAATCCGTGGGGATGCAGTGCTACCTATGCCAAATTCATGGGCATTGAGACTGCTATGGAAGGCTCTGTGGTGCCCGAAAGACGCGGATATGGCTACTGCTGCCGAATGAGCAATGTGCTATCACATGTGAATGTAGGCGACATCTACGCCATGGTATCAGGCACCATCTACATGGGGCAAGCACTCGAACCACTCGGCATCACTGCCAAAAGCAAACCATACACCGCTATCGACTTTGGTACACCTTTCACCTCCCACCCTACGGCACTCATGCTTGACTACAAAGCCAAAATAGCCGATGCCGACAGCCTCATCACAACCGAGAAAAACAAACCACAAGTAGTAGCTGGACACGACTGCGCAGTGATATTCATCTATCTACAATACCGCTGGGAAGATCCTGAGACTGGTCAGATTTATGCTCGACGTGTAGGCACTGCCTATGAGCGAATATGTGAGAGTATTCCTGAATGGGTGAATAATCATGAGATTCCTATCCGATGGGGCAACATCACCAATGATCCCGATTATCAAGAATATGAACGCCTGAACAATCGCGCTATGATGACGCGCAACTCCAAAGGCAAGATGGTGCGCATCGAAGAAGTGGGCTGGAGCCTTGATGAGCCCACGCATATCGTGATGTATATCTCATCCAGCGATGCAGGCGTGTTCCGAGCCTACGAGGGTAACACACTGTGGGTGGACAACCTAAGATTTGTATATGAAAAAACAGAGCAATAGAAACGGTCTATTGCTCTGTTTGTAAATAATCTATTATTCGGATTTCTGTAGATATTCGATTGCTCTCGCAAGGTCTTCGGGCGTGTCAATACCGATAGAGAATGTGTGACATTCTGCCACCCGAATCATCAGTCCGTGCTCTAACCAGCGCAACTGCTCCAAGCACTCCATCTGCTCCAATGGCGAAGGAGCCAACTGCGTAATACGCATGAGCACATCTGCCCGATAAGCATACATACCGATATGGCGATAATAGCGACCACGTTGCAGCCACTCCGCCTGCTCCACTCCACGCAGATAAGGCACTACGCTACGCGAGAAATACACCGCCTTGCCAAGAAAAGACGTATTCCGATCTGCTGCAACGACTACCTTTACGTAATTGGGATTAGCCAAATCATCCCAAGTATTCTGCGATGTGAAGGGATGCACCAAGGTCGCAATTTCAGTATCAACATCGGAGAAACAATCCATCAAGGCAGTAATCTGAGATGGTTGGATAAAGGGTTCGTCACCCTGGATATTTACCACCACCGTTTGATGATCAACCCAATCTGCTGTTTGTCGAGCAATGGTATAGGCTTCTTGCACGCGATCGGTGCCGCATGCGTGGTCGGATGAAGTCATTACCACATGTCCACCAAAAGACTTTACACACTGATAGATACGCTCATCATCCGTGGCAACGATCACATTATCAAGCGCCTTAGAAGCTTGTTCATATACACGCTGAATCATGGGCTTACCGCCCAAATCTGCCAATGGTTTTCCAGGGAACCTTGAACTGGCATAGCGTGCAGGTATGATACCGATAAACTTCACGTGTTATGCTTCCTCCTCGTCGTCGATATATTTATGAGTAGGTTCGTCCTTTCGCTTGCTTACACGCGTACGGATATAATCAATAGCACCATATGAACGTTTGTTCTTGCCCTCGCCATAACCGTAGCCATAGCCGTAACCATAGCCATAACCATAACCGTAACTACCGTAGGTGTAGCCATAGCCTCTACCAGACTTCATTACTGGTATATCAGAGAGAATCAAATTGATTTTCTCTTTATGGTTAATAGCCAATGTTTCCAAAGTTTGCTTTGCGAACGATTTATTGGTCTCCATACAACGCAACACGAAGAGTGTCAAGTCGGTTTGCTCAATCAATGCCAACGCATCAGGCACGATACCCACAGGCGAAGAATCCAGTACAATATATACATAACGCTCACGCAAGATATTGAACAATTCTGTAAGCTTCTCGTTGCGAATCAATTCACCTGGATTAGGAGGAATAGTGCCCACAGGGATCACGTCGAAGCCTAATTTCTCATTCTTGATAATAATATCATCGAGTTTGCAATCACCTATCAAATAGTTGGTTACACCTATTTCTGGTGCAGGCAATCCCAACTTCTCATGCACGTTTGGCTTGCGGATATCCAAGTCCATTAGCAAGGTAGGATGCCCACTCATCGAATATAACGAAGCAAGGTTGGTGCTAATAAATGTCTTACCATCACCTGACTGCGTGGAAGTGACCGTGATCAGCATATTGGTCTTGCGAAGAAGTTTAAACTCAATTCGAGTACGTATCGTGCGTAGCATCTCCGCATAACTCGAACGAGGATGCATACGCGCATAAGTTGGATTTTGCGATTTCACATGACGCAGACTACCCAGCAAATCAAAATCGCTCAGTTTCTCAGCCTCTTTTGGTGTACGAATCTTATTATTGAGCAATTCAGATAGCACCAATAGCAACAATGGAATAATCAAACCGATAGCCAGATAGGTCATCATGTTTTTGCGTTTCTCCTTGCTATTCATCGCATAGGTAGTACGTGCTTTATCCATCACCTCACTATCTGGGGTGTTACCTGCTTTCTGGATTTCAGCCTCAGCACGTTTTTGGAGGAAGAAAGTGTAATAGTTGTCATCAATGCGGTAGTTACGCTCGATGGCAACCATCTGCAATTCCTTTTCTGGCAATGATTGAATCTCACGCTCTACATCGCGCATGCGGTATTGCAAATCTTTCTTCTCAATTTCCAATGAAGTACGCATCGAAGAAACCACCTCTGAAATAGCCAACTTCACATTGTCAATATCGCTTGTATATTTCGCATAATATACATTTTTTTCACTCAAATCACCACGTTGGATATGCAAGTCGTTTAATTGTTGTACCAGTTGCATCAACATTGGCTCGTTCAAACCTAAAGATGCAGGGGCAACTACTGAGCCTTGCTCAATCTTTTTATCTAAATAGTTAGACAAATAATCCAAATAGGTCTCTTTCAAGCGCAATGCCATTTGCTGTTGATCATATACGCTTGCTCTTTCCATCAATTCGCCAGCATAAGAACCTACGTCCACAAACTTATTTTCTTGGCGGAAACCTGTCATGGCACTCTCGCTCTTTGTCAAGCTACTTTGCAATACCTCTAACTGCTGATTGATGAAGGCAATAGACTTATCTGCCACCATATTTTTGCGCTCCACATTCTGCAATAGGTAAATTTCACAAAGTTTATCAATAAAATCTCTATCACGAGCAGGCGTTTCACTTACCAGTTGAATGCCTAACACCGTACTTTGTTCGGTCAAGAAATTTAATTGCAAACGCGAAGAGAACTCCTCTGTCAGACTTGCTACACTGCGAAAACGGAAATAGATATGTTGACCTTCGCGCATCAACATATCGGTAGGCCAAATGGTAGCCGTAAACAATGATGTTTGCAGTTCTTTGCCATATTGCGTAGTATAAGAGAAGTCAAAGTCTTCCATAGTGGAAGTGACATGCAGCATTCCCCCATCCACTACTTCACACTTGAATAAATGCTCATATGCAGCTGGTTCCACACGCGAGTACTCCACTGCTATAGGCGTATTGTGGTAGATATTACGAGTCTTGAATCTGCCTTGCGTGATATACTCCACATTCATAAATGGGAGCGAGTCCACTGTACGACGAATCAAATCGTAACTACCCATAATAATCAGTTGGTTATTCACGTTCTTATAACCAGCTTCTACACCGAAACCATGCATCAGCGATTGCGCGCCATAGCTGCCTGATGTAGATTCTTGGATAATCATCGTACCTGTAGTGAGATATTTCTCTATCACACTTTTATTTTTCAAATAAGCCAATGAGAAAGCGATAACACCTGCTATCAGAAACAAATACCAATGACGAATTATGCGGAGTACCCACTCCATGATATCAAAATTCGACTTCTCTTCCTCAAAAGGCATCACAACTTGAGGTTGTACATCATTTTGTTGCATATCTGTATCTTTTTCGTAATATTTTCAACTATTATTTTTACCACAAACCAGGAATATAGTTCAACACCGTTATCAGCAATGACACTGAACTCGTTATCAATGCTAAGAACGAACTATAACTGCTTTGTTTATAGAAACTTCCGCTGTCGCGGCTAACATATATCAAATCATTTGGATAGACATAATAATACTCCGAATTGATAATCGAATTCGGACGAATATCAAACTCCAACACCTCTGGCTCACCATTACCACGAGGACGAATGATACGCACATGACGGCGGTCACCAGAATTCATCAAATCACCCGACATGGCCAATGCCTGGAAGATGGTCATACGCTCCTTATATATATTATATACGCCCGAACGCGCATCACCCATCACCGTGAAACGCTTATTATACATAGCTAACTTGACATCAGCATCTGGAATAATCTCACGAAAAGCTTTGCGCAACGTATCTTGAGCTTCCAACTCGGTCAAGCCCACCAATTTCACTGGAGCCAAAAATGGAATATCCACTGTACCATCTGAATAAATACGGTATGAATTGGCATATTGAGAGTTTGTATTTTCATTGCTCGACAAAGTCTTTGCCAATGTCTCATCCATCGTTATCACACGATAAATAATCTCATCATTCACCTGCAAACGATAAGGCGTATATGCCACAGAATCATACTGAGGGAGGTTGTCACGCTCTTGCAGCAAACCCACTTGGCGATAACCATAGCAACTGGTCAATAGCATTCCCAGAACGAATGCTACACCTATATGTTTCATCATCAATATCATTGCTCGCCTCCTTTCTCTACCGCATTCATGATTCGAGCTACCAGAGCATATACAAAACCGCCAAATGCTAAGGTAGTAGCCACTACGCTGACTGTGGTAGCCGCTGAATTGATACCAAAACTCTGTCCCTTAATCTTCTGGATATAAATCACATCGTTAGGCTCTATATAATAGTATTCGGAATTGATAATATCCTCCGAACGCAGGTCAAACGTCATCACTTTAGTTTGTCCCTCTATCTCGCGAACGATACGCACTTTGCTACGATCACCAAAGTCGCCTATATCACCAGCCATCGCTAATGCTTCAAACACTGTCACTTTTTCTTTAGGCATTGACATTACGCCACTCCCCCTATCACTGATGACACTAAATGTTCGGCGAACGATATTTACTTCCACTGAAATCATTTGATAGTCGCCATACCCCTTCACATAAGCAGACAATTCCTTTTCAATCAGCAATTTTACTTCACGTGATGTCTTTCCACGAACTGGAATGTGCCCCAAAGTAGGAAAATCTATCGAACCATCCTCTAACACCAAATACGTATATAAATCATACGACCCATTGGTGTTAAATCCATTGCGTATCTGCTGACGAATAGTGCTGTTAGAGCGAGAAGGATTAAACATATTACTAATACGTTCATCCACCGAATACACATACACATACAATCGATCACCAATACGCATCTCATAGTCTTCATACGACAACGTATCCGTATACTCTGGTATACCATTTTTACCTGCTTCTTGCATCAAGTTCACCTTCTTGCTCGTCACGCAGGACGCCATCAGCAAACTCAACATAAGTACCAAATAGGCTCGCAACCTCATCTTACTTTTTAATTCAAAATTCTTAATTCATAATTACCTCTTCTCATCCCAACCAAATGGGTGAGTTGCCAGCGGCAACTTAGCCAAAGGATGGTAATCACCTACCAAACCAATTGGTGTAGCATGGCGAATATCACTCACAATCTCTATTGATGGACGTGCTTCTGAAATACGAAATCCATTGCCTGACAAAATATGCTTATAACTTTCGGTATGCAACTCTGTAAAGCCCGCACTAAACTCAAACTCCTCACCATCAATTGACAATGTACGATAAGTCTTTTTCTCGCCTTGAACTGCATTTGCAGGCAAACATTCCGCATTGATACTCAGGAAGTAGCGCACACGTGCATGCTCCAACTCCAGATATCCAGCCACGCGGTCAAAAGACATCACATGCACCACATTCTTCTTCACCGCACCAAATATCCACTGCAACATATCGTAAAAATGCACACCGATATTTGTTGCTATACCACCTGCTTTGTGTATATCGCCCTTCCAAGAACTATAATACCACTTTCCGCGGCTTGTGATATATGTCAAATCCACATCATAGACCTTGTCCTTGGGACCGTTTTTGACCTTCTCACGCAATGCCGCAATCTTATCATGCAAACGCAATTGCAGAATCGTATATGCCTCGCAACCAGTCTCTTGCTCCAATTCAACCAAGTTATCGATATTGTACGGATTCAACACCAATGGCTTCTCACATATCACGTTGCAACCCAATCGCAAACCATAACGAATAAACGCATCATGCGTATAGTTAGGCGTACAAATACTAACCCAAGACAATGGATTATCCGTACGCATCTGCTTCGAACAAAAACGGTCAAACTGCTCATTCTCAGTAAAAAAGCTACACTCGGGGAAACTCGAATCCAAGCGACCCACCGAGTCAAACTTATCATAAGCCACCAGCAGATTATTACCTGTATCTGCTATCGCCTTGATATGGCGTGGAGCAATGTACCCTGCGGCACCTATCAATGCAAAATTTTTCATTCTATACTATTCAGTTGTAGTTTCCAAATTATAAATTAGCCTGCAAAGATACTACTTTTTTTTCATATATGCAAGCATAAGTAGAAAATCTTAAACAAATCATCACTAAACCTACCAACCAATCGACTTTACTGCGATAAATCTACGCTCAACATTTGTCCATATGCTTTTTTTTCATTACCTTTGTGCGCTAAACGCACAACAACTTATGCACATCGCATTTACCACATTATTGCCCGAAGAGGGATTCAGAAGAATCGCTTCGCACGAATTATATACTCCTTTGGAGCAAGCAGATGTGCTGGTTAGTACCTTTGACAAGCCAGTGACTAGGGAGATGATTATGTCAGCTCCCAAATTGCAGTTGGTGGCGAATTTTGGTGTGGGGTTCAATAATATTGACCTCGAAGCCTGTAGGGAGCGCGGTATTCGTGTGACCAATACCCCCAATCCTGTGATTGAGCCCACAGCAGAGTTAGCTTTTGCACTCATGCACGATGTGGCAAGACGTACAGCGGAGTTCGACCGCAAACTTAGAGAAGGCAAAGCAGAGCCATTTGGCGTGATGAATAACCTCAGCCACTCGCTCTATGGCAAGACTTTGGGTATCATAGGCATGGGGCGCATAGGACAAGCATTGGCGAGAAGAGCGGTTGCAAGCGGCATGCGCGTTGTGTACCACAATCGTCGTCCATTAGGCGATGAGGCGATTAGGCGATTAGGTTACGAGGCAAGATATGTAAGCAAAGAAGAGTTGCTCCAGATAGCGGATTTTGTGAGTTTGAATTTACCCTATACGCCTGAGGTAAAGCATATCATTGACGGCAAAGCATTGCGTATGATGAAACCGACCGCCTACCTTATCAACACCGCGCGTGGTGCACATGTGGATGAGCAAGCATTGGTAAAGGCACTGAAAGAGGGTGAGATAGCAGGCGCAGCGATGGATGTGTATGAACATGAGCCACAGATTACTCCAGAACTGCTTGAGATGGATAATGTAGTACTCTCACCCCACACGGGAACAGGTACATGGGAGGGACGCATCGCCATGTGTGAGAATGTGTGCGATAATATCCTCGCATGGCAAAACAATGAAATTGATAAATTGAATATAGTACTATGACACTAACCGACAGATTTTTGAAGTATGTGAGTTTCTGCACCACATCGGATGAAGAAACCAACATGACGCCCTCTACTCCAGGGCAGATGGAATTTGCAAAGTACCTCGCCAATGAACTCAAAGAGATTGGTATGCAAGAGGTGACTCTCGACGAGAATGGCTATGTGATGGCTACCCTACCCGCCAATGTGGAAGGCAAACCCGTCATCGGTTTTATCGCTCACATGGACACTGCACCTGATGCGAGTGGTAAAAATGTGAAAGCACGCATCGTCACCCACTACGATGGTCAAGACATCGTACTCAATGCAGAGAAAAACATTGTCTTCGAAGTGGCCAAGTACCCTGAGATACTGGATTACAAAGGGCAAGACATCATTGTCACCGACGGTACTACCCTGCTCGGCGCAGACGACAAAGCGGGCTTGGCAGAGATTGTTACCGCTTGCGAGTACTTGATTCAACACCCTGAAATAAAGCACGGTAAGATTCGCGTGGGTTTCACTCCAGACGAGGAGATTGGTCAAGGTGCAGACCACTTTGATGTGGAGAAGTTCGGTTGCGACTTCGCCTACACCATGGACGGCGGCGCAGTGGGCGAATTGGAATACGAGAACTTCAACGCAGCTGGCTGCAAGGTGAAAGTGCATGGCGTGAACGTGCACCCTGGTTATGGCTACCATAAGATGATCAACTCTATGCGTATTGCTAATCAGTTTGCCACTATGTTGCCTCGTTGGGAGACACCAGAGCATACACAAGGTTATGAGGGCTTCTATCACCTCATCGCTATGAACGGTAGCGTAGAGGAGACCACCTTGCAATATATCATCCGCGACCACGACCGCGCACGCTTCGAGAGCCGCAAACGCGAGATCGAGCACTTGGCACGCAAGATTAACCAAGAGTATGGCGAAGGTACCGTGGAGGTTGAGCTCCGCGACCAATACTACAATATGCGCGAGAAAGTGGAACCTGTGATGCATATCGTGACACTTGTGGAAGAAGCGATGAAAGAGGTAGGCGTGACACCAAAGGTGCAACCTATCCGTGGTGGAACAGACGGCGCACGCCTATCGTTTGAGGGACTGCCCTGCCCTAACATCTTCGCAGGCGGTGTGAACTTCCACAGCCGATTTGAGTATTTGCCTATTCCATCCATGGAAAAGGCGATGCAGGTGATCTTGCAAATTGTACAAAAAGCGTGATTTGTAAGATAGTTTAAGGATTAAAGTTTAAAGGCGAGAATATATGAAAACTACTCCATTTACAGACATCCATATCGCTCTGGGAGCGAAGATGGCAGATTTTGCGGGCTTTAACATGCCTATTCAATACCCTACGGGGATCAATCAAGAACACATGATCGTGCGCCAAGGCGTGGGCGTGTTCGATGTGAGCCACATGGGCGAGTTTTGGGTGAAAGGCGAAAAAGCATTGGACTTCCTGCAATATATCACCACCAATGATGTGAGCAAACTCGAAGCAGGCAAAGCACAATACACCTGTTTCCCTAACGGCAAAGGCGGTATTGTGGACGATTTGATTATCTACAAATACTCCACCACCAAATACCTGCTCGTAGTGAATGCTGGCAATATTGACAAGGACTGGGCCTGGGTGAATGAGCACAACACGTTTGGTGTGCAACTGGAGAACGCCAGCGACCGCTATGGGCAGTTGGCAGTGCAAGGACCTAAAGCCACAGAGATGTTACAACTGCTTACAGATGCCGATTTGAGTGCGATTCCATATTACGCTTTCCGTGAATGGTCATTCGCAGGCGTACAAGGCGTAATCCTCAGTAATACAGGCTATACGGGTGCAGGCGGATTTGAATTGTATTTCCCAAAAGAGCATAGCAAACAAATCTGGGATGCGCTCTTCGAAGTGGGCAAAGACTTTGGTTTGGCACCTATCGGCTTGGGCGCACGCGATAGTTTGCGTCTGGAGAAATGGTACTGCCTCTATGGTCATGATATTGATGACACCACCTCGCCATTGGAGGCAGGATTGGGTTGGATCACCAAGTTCGATGCAAAAGACTTTATTGATAAAGAATATTTGCTAAAGCAGAAAGCCGAAGGCGTGAAGCGCAAATTGGTGCACTTCGAGTGCCAAGAGCGTGCTATCCCACGTTGTGGCTATGAGCTTTGCGATGCAGAGGGCAACGTGATTGGTAATGTGACCAGCGGAATCATGCTCCCTACTACCAAAGTGGGTATTGGAATGGGCTATGTGCAAACAGCGTTTGCTAAGAAAGAGCATATTATCTACGTGAAGATTCGCGAGAAACTCATCCCTGCAAAGGTTGTGTAATCTACTGACACACAATCCTTTATATGTAACAAAAAAAAAAAGAGTGTGTCGAAATCGGCACACTCTTTTTTCGCTGATTTTTAAGTTCAACGAATCACTTTCTTAGTTACGCGTTGACCATTTTTCTCGAATTGAATCAAATACAAGCCATTGTTCAATCCATTCATATTTACATACTCTGCATTACGTTGTACAGATACAGCCTGACCACTTACTGTGTAAATCGTCACATTGTAAGGAGGCAACATATCCAATGTAGATTCTGGTACAAAAATATTCTCCACATCGGTATCAAATGCGTAATATGGACGCATCTTTGGCAATTCATGTGGCATACCAGTTAGAATCATCAAAGTACCTGGAGCAAGCGTTACGGTTGTCTCTGTTTGTTCGATTTGCTCATAGTAGTTATACCACTTGCCAGCTGGGATAGTAACTTCCTTCGCATCTGTTGCGCTGAAGTTACCCGCCACAAACACATGATCTCCCCACTGAATGGTACGAACGATTTTTCCGCTACCTATATCTACCTTCGTTGGGTTACCAGCGAATACTTCTGGCAAGATACGTGTACGCAACTGAATCGCTTGTCCCACTTTATGGAATGCATCTGTGCGCCAAGCACCCTCGCCTAACCATGTTTCGGTGCGGGCTTTCACTTGCATTTTATAATTCTCGTTCGATACATTTTTCATACCATAAGGAGCTTTTCCGCCGTCATCTTTACCCCATTTGCCATCAGCATTTTGCCATTTCGAATAATCGAATCCAAATTCTGCAAAATGATAGAACATTTGTGGCCCGTTCAACAAAGTAAGGAATGCCATATTTAGAGGTACACGTGCTATACGAGCTTGATCGTTGGTCTTTAGGTCGCCCATACCGAACTGTTTTGCATGGAAGAACGAACGTTCCTCATCGTGGCTTTCGCAATAACTAACATATCCATCACGGTTAGCATTGGAGAAAGAGGAGCCTGTTGAGCCTTTGGCAGAGGCATAATATGCTTCCACTGTATTATCCCAGCATAGCATGCCCTCTTTGATGAGCTCTTTGCGATCGTTGTCACAGTTATCGCCCCAGTGTTCCAAAATCATATAAGCATCAGGAGATACTGCCTTGACACCTTTCTCGTAATAATCTTTGATGTTGCGAACCGATGTTCCTCCCATCGCACCGCAAAGACCATGACTCAAGTCTAGACGGAAACCATCCACCTTGTATTCGGTCAACCAATATTGCAACACACGAATAAACATCTGATGAGCAGGCTCAAAGTCATGATTCCAATCCTCATACACATTGTCGCCGTGAGGGGCTGTTACATTGAACCAAGGGTTATACTTCAAATCATCACCATAAGGATAGAGTTTATTCATTGGGTTGAGACCCGTAGCGTGATTGAATACCATATCCAAGATGACTGCTATTCCTGCTGCGTGGCATGAATCGACAAATTCCTTGAATTGTTCAGGTGTGCCGTATGCTTTATCCAATGCAAAGTAGTGGTTAGGCGAATATCCCCAGTTGAGGTTGCCATCAAACTCACAAACTGGCATCAACTCTATGGCGTTTACACCCATATCTTTATAGTAGAACATACGATCCGTCATACCTTTGATATCACGTGTGACGGTATGGTCATACACCCACGCTTCATAGATAACAAGGTTATTTTTATCTGGACGTTTGAAGTTCAATGTAGCATCCGACCATTGATATTTTGGTTTATCAGTTTGAATCACAGTCACATACCCATCACCCTCAGCAGGATAATCCATCAATGTAGGATCCACTTTCTTTGGCTCCCATTGATCATCTTTGTGCAACACTTTCTCTGAATATAGATCAGAAATCTTCTTTACCACACCATCTGCGCGAACGACTGCATATTGCAGCGCATATTCTTTTTGCGGAATCAAGCCACTTATTTCAATCCAGAAATAGTTGCCATCTTGCTTCATTTGGTATTCATTCGATAGTTTCCAATCGTTGAAATCACCCACTACAAATACATGTTGTGCAGATGCATATACCGTAGGCTGCATTTCTATCACAGTGTATTCTGCTTTCGCATCGCCCGACTGTGTAAATTCGAGTACTGCATCGCTTGTTAGCACAATATCTACGGTTTGGTTTTTATTGCCATTCCAGTCGGTGCCATTGCGGAAGATGACATTGAGTTGCGTACAAGAATCGCTCACGATATACCACTCACCGTCTTGCTCTGGAATGACCACCTTGCTATCACCGCCTTCTACCCACACATAGGCTGTAATGGTTTCGGTCCAATGCGCTGGCAATTTTGCTTTCAGGGTAATTTGTTTTGCTTCTTCATTGACCATTTTGCTCGCAGCAAAAGTAGCCAATGTTACTTTAGTAGGGTCTTCATCATTGTAATAAATACCCATATCTATTCCTTCTGGGCGTGGAGCTTGTTCTGGTGCTGCCACTACGCATGTTTGTGCTGATATTTGCTTTACCTCACTCCCCTTGGTGGCAGTAAACTCGAAGAGGAAATCGCCTACCTCATCCAATGTGTATTCTGCATGCAATTCTGTTCCATCTGCAGCAGCTATTTCTTTGCCATTCATGGTCAATGTCAGAGCAGCATGTTCTGTCGCCACGCAATGGATTGACAATTTATCGCCTAATTTGGATATTTCAGGCAGAGTATTGGTTATTGCCACTGCCAATCCAGGCTCTGCTAAATCTACAAAGATATCAGTAAACTCAGCTGTTTTTCCTTCTTTTTCTCCGTTTGGACCATCATTGAATACAAAGCACAATTGAGTTATTTCGGTTGTTGTAGGCACTCCATAATATGCATACATATTAGGTGTTATCTTCAACTCCCAATTGCCATCCGCATTTTGGGTCATCTTGTGTTTTTCTTCTCCACTACGCCACACTGGTGCATTTTGCCATGACTTGCCGTCGTAGGTTATACCTGTATGCGCATAGCATTGGGTGGCACCTACCATACCACCACTACCCTCATTGGGATTAAAGATAATCGTAATCTCGCCATCGTATCCTTGCTGTATGATACTAGGCGAGGTAGTCACTTGCGCAAAAACAGAGAGCGCAAACATAGATAAAAATAATAAAGTAATTTTTTTCATAAGTATTTTAATATGAATATTATTAACAGCTTGCAAAGGTACAAAAAAATAATGAAATACACAACCATCATAAGTGTTTTTTATGCAAACTCTTGCACATTTGCAAAAAAACACCTACCTTTGCACCGCAAATTGTAAACTATCAATTGTCAAATGAGCAAACGCGTACTTATTGGTATGTCAGGGGGAATCGACTCCACCGTAGCGGCTATCTTGCTTCTGGAGCAGGGATATGAATTGGTAGGTGCCACCTTCCGCACTTTCGACTCTATCAAAGAATCCTGTCTGGCTAAGGAGAAAGGTTGTTGTTCGGTAGAGAGCATCATGGAAGCCCAACGCATGGCTGCCACATTAGGTTTTGAACACCATATCTTGGATTTTCGGGACACCTTCCGCGAACATGTCATAGATAACTTCGTGCACGAGTACGCATGCGGGCGCACGCCTAATCCTTGTGTATTGTGCAACTCTCACATCAAATGGGGCAAGCTCATGCAGGCGGCTGAACAATATGGCTGCGACTATATTGCCACTGGGCATTATGCGCAGATTGCTCAACACCGTGGACATGTCTATCTTAGGAACGCGGTGGATACCCATAAGGATCAAACCTATTTCCTTTGGATGCTCACCGAAGAAAACCTACGCAAAACCATCTTCCCCCTCGGTGGACTCACCAAGGCAGAGGTACGACAAATAGCGCACAATCATGGTTTCGAACAACTCAGCAAGAAAGCCGAGAGCCAAGAGATATGCTTTATCCCTAACAACGACTATCGTACTTTCCTTGCCGAACAGGGTGTTGCTATACCACAGGGCGAATATGTTGACTGCCTAGGCAACGTACTCGGCACCCACCAAGGCTATTGCCATTACACTATTGGTCAGCGTAAGGGATTGGGTATTGCTTTGGGCGCGCCTAAGTTTGTCACGCATATCGATGCAGCCACCAACCGCGTCACACTGGGCAACCGCGATGACTTACTCACTTCGCACGCCACTATCTCCGATGTCCGAATCCGCGATCTTGATTGGCTCACCGAATCCCCTACTCTACAAGCCCGTATCCGCTACAAATCTCCCACAGTCAACTGCCAACTGTCAGATAATTGTTTGAGCGAATGCGAAACTAGAACAGTCCACTTTTCCTCTCCTGTTTGGGGTGTCACTCCTGGACAATCCCTCGTACTCTACAAAGACGGCTTAGTTGTCGGAGGTGGCATCATTGTGTAGGACGCTGTGTATGGAACGGCATTCCGCCTATTGGATTGGACACAAATTGGCAACTTGAGTGCTCCGAATAACTAATTAATCACTAACTAATCACTAACTAATCACTAATATATATTTAATAATCTAAAGGGGACTTGAAGATGTTTGTTTTTAGATTAGAGATTAGTGAATAAAAAATAATAGACGTATAAAAACAAAAAAAACGCACTCCTAATAAAGAAGTGCGTTTTTTCCATTTTATACTTATTTATCTCAACCTATCGGCAGCACGGACTAGCGCCTCGTCCTTCAAGATGCGGCGAGTAGCCATCATCGTTAGCACGATATTAATGGCTGGAATAGCGGTCCATAGGTTGATATACCAATCGGCATGCGTCAAGGTCATACCATGAATCGGCTCATAGCCTTTGACCACAAATGCCACATACAATGCCACCAATGCATAATAACCAATACAGAAAATCACATTCATTATATTCAAACGAGCTTGCAACAAACGGCGTTTGAACAAAAAGATATTTACCAATGCCAACAATGGAATAGCCACAGAAATCACCGCTAATGGCCATTTATCGAATGCCTGCAAAGAAATATATTCCGTGCCATCTGGCAAGAGGAATTGAACAGGCGAAAAGAAACACAACAATGTGCCTAATATTACTACCAACAAGAGGTAGAGAGTTTGGATACGTTGAATCATTGTTTTAATGTTTAGTGAACGCCCGCAAGCGGGCTACTGTTTAGTGTTTAGAATCGATTAATTGACACAAATCATTGACCAATTGATATTTCTCGCCTGTGGCGGGACAGGTAGCAAGACCATCTTTATCAAACTTTAGCTTCTCACCGTGGCGACTTACCCACCCAACTCTGCGCGCAGGATTACCTACCATGAGCGCATACGCAGGCACGTCCTTTGTTACCACCGAACCTGCACCGATAAGACAGTATTCGCCCAACGTGTTACCACATACGATAGTTGCATTGGCACCCACTGAAGCACCACGACGAATAAATGTGTCCTTATACTCATCCTTACGAGATACTGCTGACCTAGGATTGATCACATTGGTAAACACCATACTGGGCCCCAAAAAAACATCATCACCGCAGCGCACACCCGTATAGATAGATACATTATTCTGCACCTTGCAGTTGCGACCAAGTATTACACCAGGCGACACTACCACATTCTGACCTATATTGCAATCTTCACCTATCTGACAACCCGACATCACATGCGAGAAATGCCAAATCTTAGTGCCTCTCCCTATAAAACACCCCTCATCCACATAAGAGGATTCATGAACAAACACCTCATCCATATCAGAAAAACGCTTTAAATATATCATTACCATTCGCAAAAATCAAGAGAGCAAATAGTAGCCAAAAACCTATCGTATTCGCTACTTCCAAGAACTTATCGCTTGGTTTGCGTCCCGTGATAATCTCCCACAACAGGAAGAGAATATATCCACCATCCAAAGCAGGAATAGGCAAGAAATTCATAAATGCCAAAATCAGACTGATAATCGCAGTGATTTTCCAGAATCCATACCAGTTCCATGTTTCAGGGAACATGTTGCTAATCGCACCAAACCCACCTACCGACTGAGCTCCCTCTTTTGTGAAAATCAGGCGGAACTGCTTCACATACGAAACCAAGAAATCCCAACCAAATTCAATACCTGCAGGTATCGCTTCCCATAATGTATAATCAATGTGGATTGGAGTATAGAAATCGGTCTTGACACCTACACCCATTTTGGCTTGGTCACCGATAAACAAGCGAGCTTGCATCAGTTCTCCTGCACGATAGAAATCCACCGTTACACTATCACACGGATGCTTTGCCAACTCTTCTACCACTTGGTAGTAGCACAAGCCATCTACTCCGTTCACACCCACAATGCTATCTCCCTTTTGCATATTTGCAAACGAAGCTGCGCCACCTGGCAACACAGAATCTACCACAAATGGTATAAAGTAGGACACAAGTGTATAACCTTTCTTTTGATACGACTTATCAGCACGCGCTTTCTCGCGTTCTTCACGATCAACCTCATTTTGCAAAGCCAAATATCGCTCGCCTAAATCCTCTGACATCGTTAGGTATAGCGTATCATTACCACGTAACACCACCACATCTCGATTCCCATCCAAAATAATACTTTGCATCACATCTGCTATACTTTGAGGTTCTACACCATTGATTGACAGAATATTATCTTGCTGCTTAAAGCCCTCATCAAGCATAATATCTGAATAGTATAAGCCAGTAGTAATCTGGCTGAGAGGCAAGGTATCTTTTCCCCAATGGAAAAGTATCATACCAAAGATTAGCAAGGCTGCCACAAAATTCACCAAGATACCCCCGATAATGATACACAAACGTTGCCATACGTTCTTTGCACGGAACTCCCATGGTTGAGGTTCTGATGGTAAGTCGGTAGCAGACTTGGTTTCATCCACCATACCAGCGATAGCACAATAGCCACCAAAAGGTACCCAACCAATACCCCACTCAGTATTATCAGGATAACGACGCCAATCATCTTCAGGAAGGGCATTCAACTCCTCATCGGTCATTGGACGATAGAGAGGTTGTCCTTTCTCATCTTTCTTTTCGTTGCCCATGGCATCCAATACTGGCACCGCAGTTGGCTCCACATTAGGAGCAAAGAAGCGTACTTGCCACTTGCCATTAATCTTTTTGGCACGCACCAAAGAAAACTTTGGATTAAAAAACATATAGAATTTCTCTACACGTACTTTGAATAGACGTGCGAAGCAGAAATGTCCTAACTCGTGAATCACCACGAGAATACTAAGAGCAAGTATAAGTTGTATCCACTGCATTCGTGTTCGGCAATCTCGCGCATTGACCGACGACCTCGTCGTTAGGGTGCTCGATGCCTCCACTCTATCCTCAAAGCCACGAGCTTCTCGGATGTTTTCGAGGGAGACTCCTCCGTGCCGTCGGAGGGATTTATTAAGTTAATTAAATAGTTTCAAAGTTTCGGTTGCTATTTTGCGAGCTTCGGTGTCGGTTAGGACATAGTCTTCATACGTTGGTTCGGCAATGAAAGCAGTTCTTTCCATCGTTTTTGCTATCACATCCGACATCTGCAAGAATCCACATTTCTCCTCACGGAAAGCCAAATTCACCACCTCGTTAGCAGCATTAAGAATACATGGCATATTCCCACCTTTTTTCATAGCTTCATATGCTAATCGCAAATTGGGGAAACGTTGCAAATCTGGCTCTTCAAAAGTAAGCTGATTCGTTGAAAACAAATCCAATTGAGGGACATCGCTTGGCCATCGATGAGGATAAGTAAGAGCATACTGTATAGGCATACGCATATCTGGTGTGCCAAGTTGTGCTTTCACGCTACCATCCACGAATTGCACAGCCGAATGTACAACAGACTGAGGGTGCACCAACACTTGTATCTTCTCCACAGGTATATCGAAGAGCCAACGGGCTTCGATTACTTCGAAACCCTTGTTCATCATACTGGCAGAGTCGATAGTAATCTTCGCCCCCATCTCCCAATTAGGATGTTTGAGCGCTTGTGCCGCAGTGACATGCTGCATTTGCTCGTAGGTAAACGTACGGAAAGGACCACCACTAGCAGTCAGTAAAAGTTTCTCAATGCTTTGTACCTCTTCTCCAACCAAACTCTGAAATATAGCAGAGTGTTCGCTATCCACAGGAAGAATAGGCACTTTGTAGCGTTGTGCTAAACGGCAGATGATTTCTCCTGCCACCACCAGCGTTTCCTTATTAGCAAGTGCGATGGTTTTCTTCGCCTTGATAGCCTCTATCGTTGGTCGCAAACCAGCATAGCCTACCATAGCAGCCACTACCACATCGATTGCAGGCATTGTCACCATCTCGGAGATTGCTTTCTCCCCAGCCATCACCTTGATAGGTAAATCGCTCAGGGCCTCACGAAGAGGTTGATACAAACGCTCATCGGCTATGCAAACCACAGCGGGATTAAACTCCAACGCCTGCTGAATCAGCAAATCCAAACTACGATGTGCAGACAAGGCATAGACACTAAACTCACTAGGGTGCTGACGCACTACATCCAAAGTTTGCGTACCAATACTACCAGTACTGCCTAATATAGCTATTTGTTTCATTTTACCTTTTATCTCCTCCACTCTCAAAACGCAATAATCTCTTCAGGGTTAATCGACTGTCCGTTTTGCCATATTTCGAACCATAGCAGTTGGTCTGCCACCAGTGCGATACTCTCGCCTGCTGCCACTGCATCGCCTACATTCTTTAGCGATTTCAGGGTGTTGCGATATATCGACAAGTAGTTGTCGTGTTGCAGCATGATGGTATAGGTATTTCCAATCTCGTAGTTTAGATACACCACTCTACCTGCCAAAACTGCGGTTACATTCTCTTTTTCTGGTGTTTTCAAAACCACCCCATATTGTTGTTCCTTTGGTGCATAGGATTGTATAATCACGCCATGCGTTGGTCGGAAAAACGACACGGTAGGCGTGGTATTGGCAATGTCAAACAGTTGCAAGTAATCTTTTTCTTTTGCCTCATACTGAGCAATAAACTCTGCCGTAGCTTCGCTTTTTGCTTCCAGCAATTGCTCACGCATGATTATTTGCATCGAATCAAGACTTTGTACCGTATCCGATTGCACTTCTCCTGCCATCACCTGCTTGATAACATTCAAGTATTGCCGTTGCAACTCAAGTGAGGTACCCAACGAATCCACACGTGCAGACTCTTCCACCAATTGCTGACGGATATTCTCTGAATAACCTGGTAAATAGTTACGTATAGGGGTATAGAGTATCACCAACGAGAATAGTACCAATGATAGCAGGAATAGCAGCGCTATTACCACGATGCCCCCCCACCCTGAGAGATGAATATGCCAACGCTCTGCTAAGGTCGCTTCGTCTAATACACTGATTCGATGCCGATTACGTAACCGACGCCAAAGACTTATTTTCTTATCGTCTGTCAAAATTCTTAATGCTATATCTCACCTTACGGTTCGAACGATTAAACATTACTTCAATATTGAGCAACCATCGCATGGCTTGAGTTGTTTGAAGAAGTCATTGCCCTTGTCATCCACGAGGATGAATGCTGGGAAGTTCTCCACTTCGATTTTCCAAATGGCTTCCATCCCCAATTCTGGATACTCTACGCACTCAATTGACTTGATATTCTCTTGTGCGAGGATAGCAGCAGGACCACCAATTGAGCCGAGATAGAAACCACCATGCTTTTGGCAAGCGTTGGTCACATCAATTGAGCGATTACCCTTTGCCAACATGATTAGACTTCCGCCATTGTCTTGGAACTCATCCACATATGGGTCCATACGACCTGCTGTAGTTGGGCCCATCGAACCGCAAGGCATACCTGCTGGTGTTTTGGCAGGACCTGCGTAGTAGATAGGATGGTTCTTCAGATACTCTGGCATACCCTCGCCTGCATCCAAACGGGCTTTAATCTTAGCATGTGCTATATCACGACCTACAATAATCGTACCATTCAAACTCAGACGTGTACCGATTGGATATTGAGTCAAAATCTTGCACACATCCGCCATTGGTTGATTGAGGTCAATGCGTACAGCATCGCCTTCGCCAGCATTACGCAGTTCTTCAGGAATGAGCGAAGCAGGATTGTTATCCATCTTCTCAATCCAAATACCGTCTTTGTTGATCTTACACTTGATATTGCGGTCAGCCGAGCAACTTACGCCCAATCCGATGGGGCAACTTGCGCCATGACGAGGCAAACGGATTACGCGAATATCGTGTGCCATGTATTTGCCACCGAACTGCGCACCCAGTCCAATCTTGTATGCTTCTTTCAGCAGTTGTTCCTCCAACTCTATGTCGCGGAACGCACGACCTGTCTCATCGCCCGTAGTTGGCAAGGTGTCGTAGTAGTGGGTAGAGGCCAATTTCACAGTCAGCAAGTTCTTCTCTGCACTCGTACCGCCAATCACAAAAGCAATATGATATGGAGGGCAAGCTGCTGTACCAAGGCTCTTCATCTTCTCCACGAGGAATGGAATCAATGTACCTGGATTTTGGATACGCGCTTTGGTCTCTTGATAGAGGTAGGTCTTGTTGGCAGAACCACCACCTTTGGTTACGCAAAGGAAATGGTATTCCATACCTTCTGTAGCCTCGAGGTCGATTTGCGCAGGCAGGTTGCACTTGGTATTCACCTCATCATACATATTCAACGGAGCGTTTTGCGAGTAGCGGAGATTACGCTCTGTATAGGTGAGATACACACCTTTGCTTAGTGCCTCTTCGTCGCAGTAGCCAGTCCATACTTGTTGACCTTTCTCGCCATGGATAATAGCGGTACCAGTGTCTTGACAGAGTGGCAACTGACCTTTGCATGACACTTCTGCATTGCGCAAGAAGGTCAATGCTACATACTTATCATTATCGCTTGCCTCTGGGTCGCGCAGTATTTTTGCTACTTGCTCATTGTGACTACGACGCAGCATAAAACTCACGTCCGAGAAAGCAGCATTAGCCATTTTTGTTAATCCTTCAGCCTCAATCTTGAGGATAGGTTTACCTTCAAAGTCGCCAACCGATACATGGTCTTTAGTCAGCAGATAATACTCTGTTTCATCCTTTCCTAGTTGAAACATTGGTGCATACTTAAACTCCATATTTATATTGTTTTGATAAATTCAAATTTACGCTACAAAGGTAGTGATTTTTTTTCACTTATACAAGTATCCTTCACTTTTTCTTCCGCCTCACATAAAAATCCCACACGATACTTCGTTGGGCAATGCAATTATTTTTCATTCTCTCTCTGGTGCGCAATACCGCATATTGCTTCTTCATCTGATGATACGCCCAACGCGCCTGAAAAACAGCTTTGGCATTCAGTGGTTGTCTCGTTGCCAACATCTGTAATGCCGCCAAATAATCCATAAAGAAACGCACTACCATCACCCACCATAGGCGCGACATTGGTAAATTCTTACGGAGCATCAGCAAGTTGTTTCGGAAATTCAGAAACGTCTTGCGTGGATTTTCATACCCCAACGTGCCACCACCAACGTGGTAAACGACTGACTGTGGAAGACTAACTATCAACCGTCCAGTATCAACTGCACACTGCCTATGTATCCGCCAACACAAGTCGATTTCCTCTTGGTGTGCAAAAAAATTGGCATCCAATCCGCCCAATTCCTTATATACTCTCGCACGCACGAGCAGGCACGCGCCCGTAGCCCAAAAGATAGGTGCCACCTCATCGTATTGCCCATGGTCTTCTTCCACGTACGACATCATTCGCCCTCTGCAATACGGATAGCCCAGCATATCCATCATACCGCCTGCTGCGCCTGCATGTTCGAAACGAATAGCCGCCACCTCGCCTTGGTTAAATTGCTGCTTGGAGTGCCACGACAGCACTTTCGGCTGAGCAGCAGCCACCTCAGCATGCGCATCCATATACTCCAACATACGTTCCAACCAATGAGGCGTCACCTCCACATCCGAATTAAGCAACACCACATACTCGGCATCCACTTGCTCTATCGCACGATTATACCCTTCGGCAAAACCATAGTTCTCAGCCAACGTTATCAGCCGTACTGGTTGCTCACGCAAATACTTCAGCGAATCGTCTGTCGAACCATTATCCGCTACCACAATCTCCACCTCGGGCAACTGAGTATGCTCCAACACCAATGGCAGAAACCGACGAAGCATTGCTTCACCATTCCAATTTAATATGACAACAGAGCATCTCAATTTTTGAATCATGCATTAAAATCCAAAACTGAAGGCAGCAGAAACGGTGAAATTCTTGCCTTGGTAGTATAGTGGCATGTATTTATCCAGATAATGCTGCGCATCGCCTATATCTTCGCTGGGAAGAGCATCAGTCTTCTGATTGTCAAATGCCCGCGCATTGTTGTACTCCAAAGCCAATGTCAAATACATATTCGGATGCACTTCATAGATGCCATCCAAACGCAGCACATCATTGCGGAAGACGGCGTGGTCGAATGGCTTTTGTGCGATGGTTTCTGAGATATTATCGCGCAAATAGGCATAGGAATTATACTTCGTATCGTTGGTGTAACTCAGCTTCAACAGCATACCCCTGATTGGTCGGTATGCCAACTCCGCATAGATAGACTGGGCATTATCACCCATGTAATGACCCATATTATAGGAGTTTGACGTCCATGCCAACGCTTCGATTGAATGGGTATAACATGCTATATATGAGCGCATAAACTCACCTTTCAAACTCAATCCTCGAATAGGCCAACCCGACCAATTAAAGCCCACCAAATAGGATATCGGATTATTCTCAGGGTTAGATGGTTTGAAACGGGCGAACTTCACCTCATCCAAGAAGAATGAACCATACAAATGCAGATGCTCCACAGGGCGCACCGACAGCGAAGCAAAAGCTTGTGAGTTTTGATTTTGCGTGCGTATTCCCTTTGTCAGCAAATGATCAAGCGACTTGTAAAACGCAATCGGTATCAGATATGCTGCCTGTATCGTGCGCTCTGCGTACACCACCGAATTACCAAACGACAACGACACATACTTCACAGGCGTAAAAGTAAACATGTTTGCTGCCATAAACTTATTCATCGGACGGTAGTTTCGCAGTATTCCGTTTTCCGTTTGTTCCTCGTAGTAGTAGGTAGAATCCACCACATTCGACACCAGCCATGCATGGAAATAGTCAAATTGGAACCACTTGCACGGTGTCAGTTGCAGTGTAATCATCGGCGCGGCAGGCGTACGTTGCGATAGGATATTAGACGCATGATAAGCATCGCCCCATTGGATATTCTCCCGCTGAATGCCGATGCTTCCCCACCATGTATATAAGTTGATTCCGCCTCGCGAATCCGAGAAGTCGCCGCCGTATGTTGCCTCTTTGTATTGCACACCTGCCATTGGCAACAATGCTGGTTGCTGACGAGATGCACCATAATGAATCTGTGCACCATACATCTTATCGTATTTGCCAGGGTAATCTTCCGTCTTCAGCCAATTGCCATTCCACGAATTATCGCGTAAACTGCCCCATATACTCAAATGCTTAGCGATGTCCATTTGCAATTCCGCGCCCCACCAACGTTGCAACAATCCGCCATGGCGATTCACCGTGATATTCGCACCCAAGATAGGACGCAAACGCATCTTAAACATCGAATTCTTGCTGCGATAACTAAACTGCGGATCTGCCAACGAGAGGTTAAACGTGCTATGGTCGGTATATTGCACATAGTTGCTCACCATCGTATCGCGCTCCAAAGCAAACTCATTGAGGTAGAATGCCAATTCTTTTTGCTGACGACTATTGAGCAGCGAGTCGGCTGCCTCTGCTTCCACCAACATTGCCGCCACCTGAGCGCGGGTGTACGGACGCACTGCCGTTTGGCGCACCACCACACCTTCGGTCAGCAGTTCATCCAGAAAATCATACAGTTTTGTCTGCGTAAAAGGGACAGGAATATTTTGCGCCATCATCAACAGCCCACATCCCATCGCAAATAATATGGTCACTATCCTCTTCATCTCTTAAGGCTAATGGCTTCTCGCCCGTTTAAACACTATCGTATAGAATATTCGCCAAAAATAAATCACATCAGTAACGAATGTACCCCGCTCTTCACACATCGTCAGGTAACGCATCTCAGATGCCTCTATCTCGTCGAGTGTCTTCGGCATATCCGCATAAAATGGTGGCAACAGGCCAGGCATATGTTTCACGCGCTTCTCTTGCAACTCATTGCTGTACAATGAGAAATAGTGTTTCGATATTGGACGCACGCCCACCAGTTTCATGTCTCCTTTTATCAAGTTGAGCAACATCGGCAACTCATCCACCCAACATTTGCGCATCCATCTTCCCAAAGTGGTCACACGTATATCGTGGTTGAATTTACCGCCTTCTTGCAACGAATAGCGGTCGTAGATATAAGCCTGCAAAAACTCGCTATAAGGGTGCATTGTACGGAACTTATACACCTTGAACACCTTGCCATTCTTCCCTACTCGATTGAGTTTCACGAAGATACCATACAAACGACGTTCCACTATCTGTGGGCGGAACTTACGGCGAGCCACCACATAGTTCAAATCACCTTTCTTGCGTTCATCGATAATCTCAAAACCACAATAGCACAACCTGCCCAGCACCTCTGCCTTACTCAACACACGATCCTTGCCCTCTGTAATATCAAAATACAAACGCGAAGTCATAAACAGTTTCGGCAGCACGCGCTTGTAGCAGAAAAACAACACGTAATATATCCAGTTGATAATCGGAGGATAACGCTTCAGGATATTGCGTTTGGTCACCGATTGAGGTTCATAACAGCATATCCAAATACCATTGTCAGGCAACTTATCATTCACCGTTGTAAACAGTTTGTTCACACCACGAATCTGATTCAACGGCATAAAGTTCACTATCGCATCAAAACGATAATTAGGCAATTTCTTGATGTTGTACAAGTCGGTCGAACGCAATGTGAACGTATTGGTGCTGTAGAGGTCCACATTTTTCTCCACATAGCGCAATACTTTCTCCTCGGCAAACTCCAGGATACTCTCTTGCAAGGCTTTCTTATCGCTCTCTGCCAACTGTTCGGCTGCCCGCAACACTGTCTGTGGAGCGCGTTTGGGTGCTTCCATCGGTGCCTCATCGGCATCCAACGCATAGCGGTACGCGTGCTTCAATATCAAGAACACCACCGAGGCGCCCATCATCGCCAACCATATCGTCAGCAACACCCATATCGAGAAGTTCTCACCTGCACGCCACCACGAATAGCCGTACATGCAGCCGAAAGTAAATATCGCTGCTACTAACAATCGGAAGATATCCGTCCCCATCTTCATGTATTTGACGGGGATATAGCGATGGCAACCATAGCTTGAAACAAGCCATATGGCAGAGAAAATCAATGTATAGACGCTATATTTCTGAAAAGGGATGGTAGTATTGAGCGGAAACCACGCCAATACCACCAACACGCTCACCACCAATGCCACAACATCGGCTACGATATAGCGCACATATGGACGATATATCAATCTACTTTTCACCTACTTTCCGCATCGCGCATTCAGCGCATCAATCACTTCGTCAGTGATATCATATTGCTCGGCTGCCATCAACACGTTATCTTTCGCACTGTTGCTCAGTATCACATGATAGCGACCATCCGCATTATATTCTTCCAAGAAATTGGTTAAGGTATCTGCCAACTGCATATTGAGTTTTTGGTTCTCAAGCATGATGTCTTCGGTCAATTTAGCTTCCAACTCTTGCAACTCTTGTTGTTTGGTCAAGAGGCGTTGTTGCTCCTTCTCTGCACGCTCACGACTCAAGAAAGCATTGTTCTCCAATTTGCGTTGGAAATCAGCCATCTCGTTTTGCAAAGTACGTGCTTTGGTATTGAGTTTGAGGCGTGCATCCTCTTGCTTCTTCATCAAACGTTCGCTAGCATCTTGAGCAAATACATAGTTTACCAACAAACTATCCACATTTAGATAGGCGATTGGCATCACTTCGGATGACTCCACTGCCACAGCAGGTGCCTCTTGCTTATCACCTGTATAGACTACTACAAACAATGCAGCCACTGCGGCCACAAGAATTACATTGATTACAATTTGAATTTTATTCATATCTTTTTTGTTTAATTATTTACCCATTACACCAATTCATGTATCACTAATCCTGAGCGCAACTTTGGCTCAAACCAAGTGGTCTTCGGCGGCATGATATTACCCGTATCAGCTATATCAATCAACTGCTTCATTGTCACAGGATACAACGCCAATGCCATCTTCATCTCACCCGAATCTACACGGCGGCTCAACTCGCCCAAACCACGAATACCGCCTACAAAGTCAATGCGTTTATCCGAACGCAAGTCTTTTATTCCGAGCAGTTTGTCTAATATCAAATTCGATGAAATAGTCACATCCAACACACCTATTGGATCATTGTCATCATAACGACCATCCTTAGCTGTGAGTTTGTACCAATGTCCACCCAAGTAGAGGGCAAACACATGCAATGCCTCTGGACGATAGATAGCAGTACCCATTTCTTCCACCTCAAAATCCGCTTTCAAGGCTTCCAAAAATTGCTCTTCAGTCATTCCATTCAAATCCTTCACCACACGGTTATAATCCATGATATGCAATTGATTGTCTGGGAAACATACCGCTAAGAAATAGTTGTACTCCTCATCGCCTTGATGATTTGGATTTTGCAGTTTCTTCTCATTGCCTACCAATGCTGCTGCCGCGCTGCGGTGGTGACCATCGGCGATATACATGGCTGGCATTTCAGCCACAAGCGCTGTGATACGAGCGATATCCTCTTTGTCGCTAATCACCCAAAGCGTATGACCAAAGCCATCCAAATCCGATACAAAGTCATATTCTGGTGCTCCCTCGCACACGCGAGCAATGATGGCATCCAACTCTTCGTGATGAGGGTATGCAAAGAACACTGGCTCTACGTTCGCATTGTTCACACGCACATGCTTCATGCGATCCTCCTCCTTGTCGCGACGGGTGAGCTCATGCTTCTTGATACGACCTTCCATATAGTCTTCTACCCACGCTGCTACTACCAAGCCGTATTGGGTGCGACCATCCATAGTCTGAGCATATACATAGTACTGCTCCTCTTGATCTTGCACCAACCATCCTTTCTCACGGAACAAGTCAAACTGCTGACGAGCTGCTGCATATACGCACTCATCATGTTCGTCTGTACCTTCTGGAAAATTGATTTCAGGTTTGATAATGTGGTATAGCGACATTTCATTGCCCATTGCCTCTGCACGTGCTTCATCAGAGTTGAGCACATCGTATGGACGACTGCTCACTTGCTTAGCCAATGCCTTGGGAGGACGAATACCACGAAATGGTTTGATCTTCATGATTGTAGATTATTTTTCCGTTTTTACTTTCTCGCTATCATTACCCATCGTACACGAACCATTGAAGATTGCATTAGGTTCTACCATCAATGTCTGGGTATTAATTTCGCCTTTCAAACGACTAGTAGCACGAAGCGCAAGGGTATATTTCACATTGATCTTGCCATCCAATGTTCCCATGATTTCGGCACTCTGACACTCTACCGTGCCTTTCACCAAGCCTTGCTCACCGATAACCATCTTACCAGAGCATTTTACATCGCCTTCGATGGTACCATCAATACGGATATCGCTATCCGTTATCACGGTTCCTATTATCTTACTTCCTGATGTCAATGCATTGTATAATGCACCTGTGTTTTGTTGATTTGTTGCCATATATTATTCTTTCAAAATTATTTTCTATTCTTTCCGCCCGCAAAGGTACAAAAAAAATCACAATTGACCAAATTTACATACCACTATTTGCATTTTTACCCCATTTCCAGCGATTATGCGACCAAAGCCAACGAGCTGGCTGCTCACGGATATTGGCTTCTAACAAGCGCGCATAAGCCAACGTAATATCACCATCACCCATCTGCTGTGGACTATCAGTAATCACCTCGAAATGAATACGATAATGACCGCGCTCAGGACACCTGATATTCGCATACACCACGCCCAAATCAAACTTACGAGATAGCACCTCACCACCATCCAAAAAAGCCGTATCCTGATGCAAGAAACTAGTCCATATATGCGCATTACGGGGTGATGGCTTCTGGTCGGCTATCAAACCTATCACAAATGGATGATCCGCATGGCGCAATTGTACCAACTTACGCAATAGCACATTCTTCTCCACGCACTCGCCACCACGTTTGCTGCGCAACACCAACATAGCATGATCCGCATTGCTGTTCTTCTGCCTGCGATAGACATTATACTCCACTATCGACTTATCAACGAACTGCTTACCCACATCTGCCAACCACTCCCAGTTGCACATATGGCCCAAATAGGCAATCACACCATGCTTCTGACGCGCCAAGTCCTCAAGCAACTCCATGTTCTCAAACACCACCCGCTCGCGCATCTCCGCATCACTCGCACGATAACCATAGATTATCTCCACCAATATATCGGCAAAATGATGATAAAACGCAGCCACTATCGCCTCACGCTCAGCATCCGACTTTTCAGGAAAAGACAATCGGATATTTTTCCGCACCAACTTCAGTCGATAGCGCGCCACATAACGCACCAAAGGATAAATCACGTAGTCAGCCATCATATACAACAACGACAATGGCAAAAGACTAAATATACGAATCAAAAAGAGCATTTTTGTTTAGAGAATCGTTGGCAAATAAACAAATAAGAAATACACCACAGGCACTGCCAACAGCAAGCTATCAAATCTATCCAACACACCGCCATGACCAGGCATAAACCTACCCGAATCTTTCACGCCGACAGTACGCTTCATCAGACTCTCCATCAAGTCGCCCAACGTGCCAAACACACCCACTACCAACGCAAACAGCAGGCTATCAAGCAATGGATAAGCCGTCAAATCAAGCGAAGCAGTCCAACCCACACGGAAGAACACATATCCCGCTATCAAGTCGAACACGAATCCACCTATCAAACCCTCCCACGACTTGGCAGGGCTCACACGTGGAAACATCTTATGATTTCCACCTTTGCGCTTGCTCATCAAACTGCCTACTATATACGCACCACTGTCGTTTACCCATATCAAAATAAACAGGGCTAACATCAGCCATTTATGGTGGAACACCACCCCACTCATCAGCGCAAAAGGCAAAGCAATCATCAATTGACCTGCACACAGATTACCCCAAGACTCCACCGCATTCACCTTCTCGCGGAAGAGATGCACTATCATAGTCAGCAACAGCACTGCCACGTATGCAAACAGCAGCCACCGCCAGACCAAATCACCATAGAAAAAGAAATACAAGGTACAGAACAGAAGCGCATTAGCCATCATAGCATACGACTGAATCTTGACATCCGAGCCACCCACCAAGCGATGAAACTCTCTCACTGCCAACGTACTGACAAGCATAAACACAATACCAAACAGCAACATATGACCGCCAAAACATGCTGGCTGAACCAATATGGAACCTACTACCACTCCTGCATAGACGATTGCAGACAGGGTGCGAGTAATAAAATTGTTCATATCTTTTTCTATTTTTTGTCAAATAATTTGCAAAGGTAGCAAAAAAATTGTAACTTTGCAAACAATTTTGAAAAAACAATCATTATTATGGCAAATTCTAACATCGAACTCAGTCTTATGGACGCTGAGGAAAAGCAACAATTGGAGTATATCTGGAATCTGATTCCTGCCGCTGACCGCGAGGGTCTAACCCAAGCAGATGTGCTGATGGTATTGGACTTGATGGACGATTACCTCGTATCACAAGGGCTACTCCAAGAGGAGGATAACACCGATGAAGTGACCTACCTCGAAGGAGAAATTGACGAGACCGAACAACTGAACTACCTCATCGAGCAAACCAAAGAACTCGGTCGTCCACTCACCAGCGAACAATTGCAACTCATCATGGATGGCGAATTGCAATACGGCATTGAGCAAGGATACTACGAAGAAGAATAAGGCACATTAGCCCTGTTGGGCTATGGTCAGCACATAGCGACGATTCGCATTGTCAAAGGATGTGAATCGGGTGTTTGGTGCAGCACAAAGCACCTCATGCAAGTCAGAGATGATACCTGTGGCTTGCATTTTTAGTACCGCCTCTTTCTTGGTCCACAAGCGGGTGAATTCCCAATCTGGAGCATCGGACGATAGGATAGATGCTTGCTCAGAAGCATTCATCGTCTTGTGCATCAAACCCTCCTTCAATGGGCGCACAGACTCTATATCAATGCCTATTGGTTGACTATCAACAGCCACAGCTATCCCCTCTTTGCAATGGGAAATCGAGAAATATGGTCCTCCATCTATCGCAGGCGCACCATATTCATTGTACGTGAATATCGGACACCTATCTTCCCCACCCCACTCACGCAGCAATTCACATAGCATCTCATACGACTTCAAACAACAATACTGCCCAAACACATGCTGATAGCGCAACGCCTGTGCTCGACGTTGGTCGGACACCTGAGGCAGCAAACGAGCCACTTCCGCCGCCGTACACTGCTCCATATCATCGAAGATGCGATAAATCATTTGACTGCTTAGCTGTTTACGATTTTAGAAGAGTCTTAACTTACGAATCAGGCGCAGCATACATGTAGGTATCAGTGCCACCAAGAAAAGCAAGATATGATTCCACAACGCAGGCACCGTCACTTTAGCACGCCCACGGAACATGGCATTCACTCCACGACGAGCCAAATAATCAGGTTGTACGATATACCCCAACAACAAGCCCATCTTCGTCAACCACGGACGGATATTATATAATCCCGTATTGATAGCTCCTGGGGTGACGTTGGTCACATATACTCCCTTCTCCTTCAATTCGATATGCACCGAACGGGTGAAGTTGCTCAAAAATGCTTTGGTTGCACCATAGGTGCTCAAACGTTGTACGGCAATATCCGCAGTGATTGAACACATATTGAGGATATATCCTTTGCCACGTTGGACCATGTCTTGAGCGAAATAGTACATCAACATAGCGGGTGTATGCATATGAAGATTGAATATCAATTGGTTAAATCCCTCAGAATCTGCCAAGAAATCGCAATCGTGATATACCCCTGCGTTGTTGATGAGTACTTCTACTTGTATGTTTGCTGCCTTGCAATAGTCATACAATTCTTTGGCAGCATCTTGTACTCCCAAATTGCGAACCAACGAAACCACCTCCACACCAAAATCTTGGCGAAGAAGCAGTGCTTTGTCGTGTATTGCTTCTTCATTGCTGACTATGAGTAGTTTGTATCCTTTTTGTGCCATTATTCGGGCATATTCATACCCACACCCCGAACTAGCTCCCGTGATTAGTGCGTACATATATTTTCTTTGACTTTAGACTGTGAACATTCGAGCATTAACTCGTACTTTTTCGCTGCAAAGGTACAATAATTTTGTGATACCTACAAGAGATAAATGGCGAAAATCGTATTTTTATCCCATTTCGCGAATAAACACTCTCAAGTTGACTGCGGGCTACGTGACCACTTCGCGACCACCATAGGAGATCTCTAGGACTTCGGTGGGCTTTCTGTGGGCTAAATTTGCTTCAACTTAGATTTCTCTTAAGTTACCTGTGGGCTTCGTAACCGCTTTGTGACCACTAGAACTTATCCGCCGCTTATCTATGTCATAACGGTGGCGTTATGTTTTCTTATCTACGTAGTATTAGCATTCTATATATAAAAAGAGTGTATCTATATTCGACACACTCTTTTTTCTATTATTTATTTTCGAGATTAAAAATGAAATACATAGTTGCGTAAATAATTGATAAACGCAAGTACGAACATGAATATTGCCAATACAACAAAAAGAACGATTGACAAAATTAAAGAGATCCAGAAATTAGAATTATCTACATCTTTCGTGGTTGTTCCATCACTCCATTTGGTTACTGTAGTTACGGTTTCTGCTGTTGCAACACCACCCAGAATACCCGCAATAAATCCAGACATGAACTTAGGACCTCTTCTGCCTTTTAGTTCTTTTTTTATTAGGATATAATTAGGTGTCATACTTGCCATTATATAAATACCAACTGATACTGCACAAAAAGCAATCGCTTCATATGCCCCAGACAAAATTGCCATACCAACCATTAAGACTGCAGAGATGATTATATATGTTGTACTCGCATTGTATTTACGCTTTGTGCACTCTGTGTATATTTCCAATAATGAGTTGTAGCATTCTACCACATCAGAATTATCTGGCATGCTTGCTGCTACTTCCTCCAAAACTTGGCGTGTTTTCTTTGCTTGACTATATTTAGTGATTATTTTATCATCCTCATTGTTCGCATTTACAAAAGAAGTCCAAGATTCAGTATCGTCTACCATTTTGTTTAATAGTTCTTGTGCTTCTTCTTCGGTCATAGGAGACAATCCCGCATTCATACGAGCCTCTTTACACTCTTCAACAGTAAGTGCCTTTGGTTTTTTAACAATAAACAATTCATAAACCATGTGACCAATAATAGCAAACATAACGAGCAGAATGAGAATACCTAGTAAAATCTCACCTACTTGCCCACTTTTAGTTGTTTGTTCTACCATCTCAACCGCAGTAGAGTCTGCTTGAGCAAACACAGTCTGCACACCGCTTAATAGTGCTGCAAAAAAGAAAAAAAACTTTTTCATAATAAATAAATTTAATTATTATGCCTACTCTTCATCGGATTTTCGGCTTACTCCGTTGTTTAATTATTTGATTTATTGTTTGTTAATTAGATATTGTATATCGACACAAAAAAAGCGGGACTGCATTGTTGCTGTTCCGCTACTTGAGGCTCTAGCATTGCCTTTATACCCGAACAAACAACATTGAGCCCACGCCGATATGTACCACACATACACACCTATCAATAGTGTGTATGGATATAGATTACATATCCCGAGGACATCAAAATGCTGCTATGTGTTGGGTATAGAAGAAATTTGCTAGATTCCAAGTAGCCAAGCACAAAGCGCTTTTTAACGCCTTTATTATGTCTGCAACCATCCCACCCGAAAGACATAATCCCAAGGCGTGGGCTGATTACGGGTGCAAAGGTAGTGAATTATTTTGAATTGAGCAAGAATTGAGCAAGAATTGTGCAAATAAAAATGCCATTTATGCGGATTTTGCATAAATGGCAGTGAGGGTTTTGGCTTATAACGCTATATTAAATATGTCGGGCAACAATATCGTTGCGGATTAACTATAAGCTATAAACTACTGTTTAGTGGCAGAATAACAATACTAGCAATTGCCCTCCCATCACACGAAGAAACATCGTCAACGGATATACCGTAGCGTATACCACCGACGCTTGGTCGTTGTGCGAAGAAAGACGCTCCGCATAACCTAAGGCTGGAGCACCAGTCATCGCACCTATCAGCAAACCTACCACCTTAAAGAAGTTGATCTGCATTCCTTTATACGCTATCAAACCTACTACTACGAGCGGTATCATGGTAATCAGCACACCATACACTACCCACATATAGCCGCCATTCAAAATGGTATTCACGAAGCCATCACCTACACTCAAGCCCACTGCTGCCAAAAACATTGTTAAACCCACCTGACGCAACATCATATTGGCACTTGTCGTAGCAAATGTCACCATACTATAATACGGACCAAAACGACCAATCAGCAACGCCACAATCAGCGAGCCACCTGCCAAGCCCAACTTAAACGATTGATTCATACCTGGTATCGCAATTGGCAGAGAGCCCAACAATACACCCAAGAAGATGCCAAAGAAGATGGGCATCAAGTTAGGCAAGTCCAAACGCTTGAGCTCATTACCAAACATCTCCGCCACATGGCGCACATCTTCCTTATCGCCCACCACCATGATACGGTCGCCCAGTTGCAATACGAAATCTGGAGTTGCCAACAACTCTACACCCGCACGATTGATACGTGTGATAGTAGCATGATAGCGGTGGCGCACGTCAAAAGTGCTCAAGCGTTTGCCATTACACTCCGTGCGAGTAACCACCACGCGGCGCGAAATCAAGTGGTCGGAGCGTTCTCGACCACGAAAACCGTAATGCGTCACCTCACCTAATACCTGCAAGTCTTTCTCATGACGCTTATCACTCACGATACGAATCACATCATTGGGATACAATACAGTACTACCATCCACCAGTTCATCGCGACCATCTGCACGAGTCACACGGCTCACCAACAGATTATCCACACCACACAGGGCATGCAACTCTTTCAACGTAATGGCAGAAGCCACCGATAAACGAATATCCACGCAAATAGGATCATCATCCGACACATGTTCCTCGCGCAATTTAGCATCCTCTTCACGCAAGTTCACACGGCAGCAAAAACGTATCAACTCAAACGACAATATCAAACCCACGATACTGAGCGGATAAGCCAAAGCATAACCCATCGCAATATCGGGCGACACTTCACCCATCATATCTGCTGCCGTCTGTTGCACTGCACCCAGCGAAGGGGTATTCATCACCGCACCCGACATGATACCCGCCATAGTCGTCATCTCAATACCTGTGATATAGTGCAGAGCGATGGTAATACCACAACCCAGCAACACGATTGCCACTGCCAACATATTCAATCGCAAACCACTCTTGCCAAAGGGTGAGAAGGAAGGTCCAACTTGCAAACCGATGGAATAGACAAAGAGTATCAGTCCGAAGTTCTTGGCGAAATGGCTTACTTGTGGGTCAATCGTAATGCCAAAAGACGAGAAGATAATACCCACAAACAGTATCCACGTGATACCCAACGAGAAGTTTTTGATACGCAGATGTTCCCCTGCCCACAGACCAAGGCATACAACCAACGTGAGCAACACTATAGATTGCGTCACCGAAGGTATTAAAAACAATTCGCGTATATATTCCATATTTGGTGTTTAGTGAACGCCCTGCGGGCTATTGTTTAGTGTTTAGTGATTTGATTAGTTCTACCAAAGCAGCAGTGACTGCACGCTGGGTGATTTGTTCGCGTTCACGCGCAACACCAAAGTGATAACACTCTGCCACTGTACCATCGGGTGTAGCCCATGCTATCCATACTGTACCTACGGGCTTGTCTGGTGTTCCGCCTGTTGGGCCAGCTATACCTGATGTGGCAATTGCATAATCCGTGTTCATTAGTGCGCGTACACCTTCAGCCATCTCACGCACAGTCTGTTCGCTTACCGCACCATATTTTTCCAATGTACTATGCTTCACGCCCAGCACTTGCTCCTTGATACGATTATCGTATGCCACTACCGAACCCATATAGTATGCCGATGAGCCCGACTGCGCATTGAGTGCGGCTGCCAAACGGCCACCTGTGCAACTCTCTGCTGTGGCAATAGTCTGATGACGCGCTTTGAGTTGATTGCCCAATATCGTTTCTAAAGGCAAATCTTCGGTGGCTATCAGATTGCCTGCTATCAATGGCTTGAGATTGGCTAATTGCTGCTCTATTTCTTCTTTTGTTGCTTCGCCATAACTACTCAATCGCAGACGAATAATGCCATCCTTGGGCAAGTATGCCAAATGCATTGATTGGGGCAGAGCATTCTCCCATTCTTCTATTTTTAGTGCCAATGTCGATTCCGCTATGCCATACAACATCATCGTGCGATGAATAATCTCACCTCTCGCCTCTAAACTGTAGGCGCTTGCGCCGTTCTGTAGCTCGCTCTGCGAGCGTTCTCTAAACTCTAAAAACGGCATCACCTGCTCCCTCATGGCAATCTTCATTTCGTGAGGAACACCAGGCATGGCAATGAGGAATTTTGAATTTTGTCCCTCGCCTCTAACCTTTAACCTCTCACCTTTAACCTCATTCTCAAACACCATAATCGGTGCACTACCTACTCTATTGGTCAAAATCTTCGCACTCTCGGGAACGAGCCATTGGGTAGCAGTCAAGCGATTGAGCACATCAGGTCGCTCCTTATACAACTCGTGTATATGCTCACGCACGCGCGAATCTTCCACCAGTGTAGTGCAAAAATACTCACACATGACATGCTTGGTAATATCATCTTTCGTAGGGCCCAGTCCTCCCGTAGTCAGCACAATATCTGCACGCGAGAAGGCTTCGTCTAATGCCTTCAGTATATGTTCTCGGTCATCGTGCACAGATGTGATTTGGTAGAGTTCAATCCCCGCCTCATTAAGTCGCTCTGCCATCCATGCCGAGTTGGTATCCACCACTTGCCCTATCAGCAATTCATCGCCTATTGTAATTATTTCTGCGCGCATTGTTTCTTCCACTCTTCAGCAGTTAGACATAATTCATCATACCACTCTTGTCCAAAACGTCGGATAAGTGGTTCTTTCAGAAATTGATAGATAGGCAGATGCAGTTTCTTGCCTAGCACACGGGCGCAATGGCAAATATCCCAACGATGGTACTCCACCCCGATCATATCGCCCACTTTGTTCAATCGTATAGGATATAAATGGCAAGAGATAGGTTTCTTGAAATCAATCTTGCCTGCGTTGTATGCTTTCTCTATGAGGCAATAGCACCAACCATTGTGATCGGTGCGGGCGAAGACACAGTCTTTTTCGTTAACGATAGAAGTCACTTTTTCGCCTGAGGGGTCAAGATACGATAGTCCTTGCGCTTCCACCACGGCACGCGCTTCCTTAGTCATGTCGGGCAGCAGTATAGGTAGTATCTCACGTATTTTCTCCTCTTCTTCATCGGTCAGTGGTGCACCAGCATCGCCTTCGATACAGCAACACCCGCGACATTTATCCAAATCGCAACAAAAGTCCTTCTCCAAGACATCCAAGCTAACTAATGTATTCTGAATCAAGAACATATTTTTGTGTTTAGAGAACGCGCTAAAGCGCTACTGTTTAGTGATTATAGGATTCCTTCGAGGAAGATTTTTATACCGATAAGAATAAGTATCACTCCACCGAGGATTGTTACATTCATTCTCAGGCGAGTGCCTACTAAATGACCAATCACAAAACCTGTCATGGAAAACAAGAAACATGTCGCTGCTATAATGCCCACAGCTATCCACAACACCTCTGGATGAGGGATGAAGATTACTCCAGTAGCCAAAGTATCCATTGATGTAGCGAATGCCAACGACAATAACCCCAAGAAGGAGAAATCGGCTAAATGCGTTTCATCATTGTCCTCCTTCAACGAGTCGTAGATCATCTTACCACCAATAAAACCAAGCAATAGCAGTGCTATCCATGGCGCAAAGCGCTCGAAGAACGAAGCAAACAGACTGCCCGCGAAATAGCCAATCAGCGGCATGCCCGCATGGAACACGCCGAAGAGCAATGCCATGAGCATGGGTTTGATATAGCGAGGCACATAACCATGCGGCGAAGTCAATCCCTTGCACACAGAAACTGCAAAACAGTCCATGGCTAAGCCAATAGCTAGGAGTATGATGGTAAGTATTGACATACTTTGTGTTTAGTGAACGCGCCTGGGGCGCTACTGTTTAGTGTTTAGTGAACGCTGTGCTACTGTTTAGTGTTTAGCGTTTGGTGCGATAGCGAGCGGCTACTTTGCCTTTGGCGATATTTGTGAGTTTGGTCTTAACGAACTGACGACGGATAGGCGAAATACGGTCGGTGAAGACATGCCCCTCCAAGTGATCATACTCGTGCTGAATAATGCGCGCAGCAAAACCATCATAGGTCTCTGTATGTTCTGTGAAGTTCTCATCCATGTAGCGAATCGTAATGCTAGCAGGACGGATAACATTCTCGGATATACCAGGCAACGAAAGACAGCCCTCAGAGAAAGTGGCATCATCTTCGCTTTCCTCGATAATCTCTGGATTGATAAAGACCTTCTTAAAATCCTGACACTCAGGATAATCTTCTGCCAATTCAGTACCATCCACAATAAACAATCGGATGGATTTGCCAATCTGCGGTGCAGCCAATCCACAACCCTCAGCTACAGCAAGCGTATCCCACATATCAGCAAGAAGTTGCTTGAGGTCAAGCGATTCGGGAGTAATGTCTTCTGTGGGTTTGCGCAACACAGGTTGACCGTATAAATATATTGGTAATATCATGTGTTTAGTGTTTAGCGTTTAGTGTTTAGTGTTTAGCGTTTAGTGTTTAGTGAACGCGGCAGAGCCGCTACTGTATTAGTGATTAATGAAGGCTATCCAAATATCCTTCGAGAATGATACATGCAGCTAGTTTATCCACAACTGCTTTGTCTTGGCGTTGGCTTTTCTTCATTCCGCCCGCAATCATGGCTTGGTGGGCAATGATCGAAGTAAAGCGCTCGTCATATTCCTTGAGCGGCATATTCGGAAACACTTTGCGAAAGCGATTGATGAAAGGTTGGATATACTGCATCGACTCGGAATCCTCTCCATTCATTTGGTATGGATGACCTATCACCACCTCATCTACTTGCTCCTTGGCAAAATAATCCTTCAGCCATACTTCCAATGTATGCGTAGGGATAGTAACAAGCGGATTAGCCGTTATGCGGAGCATGTCCGTAACGGCTAATCCTGTTCGTTTGCGTCCATAGTCGATTGCTAGGATGCGTCCCATATATTAGTCAGCCAAAGCCTCGTACTTATCGTTCATACCAAGACGGTAATAGAGCGAACGCAGCGAGTGCTTGAAGCTCTCATTATCTGGCTCTAATTCGTATGCCTTCTCAAAGTAAGGCAATGCATTCTTGTAAGCAGCATCAATCTCTACTTTTGCTTTAGCATACGCTTTGTTATCCAAGTAAGTAGCATCTTCGTTGAGTTTGTTGCCAAGATCTACATATGCGAAGCCTAAACTCTCGAGGAAGAGTGCATTGTTTGGCTCCAACTCAATAGCCTTAGCAAAAGCAGCAAATGACTCATCGAAACGACCGATACGCGCCAAGATTGAACCCTTAGAGTTGTAGTATTGACCTACGTTTGGCTCACGGTTGATAGCAATATCCAAATACTCAATGGCTTTATCCTCTTGACCAGAGTTGATATAGAGGTTGATGAGGTTTTGCATAAACCATGGCTCCTCTGGGAACAAATCAATGCTCTTCTTGATTGACTCTACAGCCTTTACAGTATCGCCTTGCTCAATATAAATTTGATAAATATACTCGTTAGCGAAGATAATCTCTTTGCGAAGAGCATTTGCATTAGCGTGCTCAGTGTTCATACGCTCCAGAGTAACGATAGCTTCCTCATAACGTTCAGCTTCATACGCAAAACGACCTGCATAGTAGAGGCATGTATAGTAACTGGTATCACGCAATAATTTAGCAGCCTCCTCTGGATTATCTTGGAAGATTTTTGCGTCTGGAATATTGCAATGCTTTATAAACATATCATATGCCAACGAAGGATTGTTAGCCTCGTACGCGTTGAAACCTGCTATAATCATAGGTTGATACATAAAGTACTCTTGTAATTTTGGCAAGATATTCTTTGGTGTACGTGTATCGTATTTTGCTCTACCTTTCTTGTCATAGGTAGGAATCATAGCCAATTCATATGCCTTATCCCAGTAACCTACAGACTCATACACAGCAGCACCCCATTGATCAAAATCGATATTACGACCAATTTGACGATTGAGGTTAGCAGTCTCAAACTCTTTGTAGCCAATAAATCCTGCTACATACCACGTGTTTGCTTGATCTTTGGTTTCCTCATTTTGCAATGCTTCCGCAATTGCAGCACGTGCACCAGCATAATCTGGAATCTCTGCATCTGCCAAACCACGAGCTTTGCTTACATTAGCTTTTTGTGCGAAGCAGCCTGCGCTTATCAGCACGAGTGCTGCAAGAAAAATGGATTTTTTCATATTTATTAAAAGTTTAAAAAGTTTCAAAGTTTCACGCGCCGTTGGCGCTTGGTTCATATTACTCTTCGGTAGTGGTCGTTTCTTCAGTTGTTACTTCTTCGGATTCAGCCACTTCCTCTTGCTCCTCTTTTGGTACGGTGCAACCGAACATGAGCGTATCGTTGCGCTTTTGAAGTTCAATAAGTTTCACACCTTGTGTAGCGCGACCAAGTACACTAATTGCATCCATTGCCATACGGATAGCAGTACCCGCCTTGGTGATAAGCATGAGATCCATATCATCGTTAACAGCCTCAAGACCTATCAGGTTGCCCGTCTTATCGGTGATATTCATAGTCTTCACGCCCTTACCGCCACGGTTGGTGATACGATAGATTGGTTCGCCATTCTCATCGTCAAGCAATGTGCGCTTGCCAAAGCCCTTTTCAGAGATGACGAGGACAGAGTCTTTGCTACCTTGCTCTACGCAAATCATACCAATCACGCGATCCTTGCCATCTTCGTCCAATTTGATAGCACGCACACCTGTTGCGGTACGACCCATTGGGCGAACGGTGTCTTCTGGGAAGCGAACCACTTTACCATTGTACGAAGCCACCAACATTTGACTATTGCCATCGGTGAGGGTCACGCGAATCAAGCGGTCATCCTCACGCAAGCCAAGCGCGATAATACCATTGGCACGTGGACGGCTGTAGGATTCGAGAGTAGTCTTCTTCATCAAACCATTCTTCGTTGCGAAGATGAGGTAATGATTTTGTACATACTCCATATCGCTGAGGTTCTTCACATGTATGAATGCGCAAACCTTGTCACCCTTTTGGATATTGATCATGTTTTGCAACGCACGTCCCTTCGACTGGCGGTTGCCCTCTGGCAATTCATATACCTTTGTCCAATAGAGGCGACCTTGCTCGGTGAAGAACATCATGGTGGAGTGCATATTGGCTTGGTGTACGTATTCGATAAAGTCTTCATCGCGGGCAGCACCTGCTTTAGCACCGATACCACCACGTCCTTGCTGACGGAAGTCTGCCAATGGAGTACGTTTGATATAACCCAAGTGAGAGATAGTGATGACCATATCATCGTCGGCATACATATCCTCTGGGTTGAACTCGGTAGCCATCTTGATGATACGTGTACGACGCTCATCGGCATACTTCTCTTTTATTTCTACTAGTTCGTTTTCAATCACTTCGTAGCGCATCACCTCGCTTGCGAGCAGCGCATTCAAGTGTTGAATCAACTCTTGCAACTTAGCATATTCCTCTTTCAACTCGTCAATACGCAAACCTGTGAGTTGTGAGAGGCGCATATCTACGATGGCTTTCGATTGCAGGTTATCCAAGCTGAAGCGTGCCTCCAAGTTCGCTTGCGCGTCAGCAGGGGTACGGCTTGCACGGATAATCTTCACCACCTCGTCGATGTTATCTACGGCGATGATCAATCCTTCTAATATATGCGCACGTTCTTCGGCTTTCTTGAGTTCGAACTTTGTGCGGCGTACTACTACCTCCATACGGTGCTCGATGAAGTTCGCCACCATGTCGTGGAGGTTCAAGAGTTGTGGACGACCCTTTACGAGCGCAATGCTGTTCACTGAGAAGCTGGATTGGAGTGCGGTGTATTTGTAGAGTTTATTCAGCACTACTTGTGCATTAGCATCGCGTTTGATTTCGATAATGATACGCACATCGCGTTTGGATTGGTCGCTGATACCCGAGATACCTTCGATCTTCTTATCGTTTACGAGGTCAGCGATATTCTTCACGAGGTCAGACTTCACCACACCATATGGCAACTCGCCAATCACGATACGCTCGCGACCGTTGTCTTCGGTCTCGATTTCTGCTTTCGAACGGATGATGATACGTCCGCGACCTGTCTCATACGCGTCGCGCACGCCTTGGTAACCGTAGATAGTACCACCCGTTGGGAAGTCAGGCGCTTTGATGTGCTCCATGAGCTCCGCCACGGTGATTGGCTCCACTTCGGGATTCTCCACACGCGCCACTGCGTTCTTCACGTATGCCACGCAACCGTCGATTACCTCGCCCAAGTTGTGGGTTGGCATGTTCGTTGCCATACCTACTGCGATACCGCTTGCTCCGTTCACCAGCAGGTTAGGGAAGCGACATGGCAATACCACTGGCTCGCGGAGCGAGTCGTCGAAGTTCAGTTGCATATCCACGGTATCTTTGTCTATATCGCGAAGCATCTCTTCGGCGAGTTTCGAAAGGCGTGCTTCGGTATAACGCATGGCTGCTGCACCGTCGCCGTCGATTGAGCCGAAGTTACCTTGTCCGTCCACCAACACGTTGCGCATGTTCCATGGCTGTGCCATACGCACCAGTGTGCCATAGATACTGCTATCGCCGTGAGGGTGGTACTTACCCATTACCTCACCCACGATACGTGCGGATTTCTTGGTTGGCTTGTCACTTGTGTTGCCCAACTCGTTCATACCAAACAGCACACGGCGGTGTACTGGCTTGAAGCCATCGCGCACGTCAGGCAATGCGCGGGCTACAATCACACTCATCGAGTAATCGATGTACGAGGTTCGCATTTCCTCGTCAATCTTTACAGGAATAATTCTGTCGTTGTCAATCATCTATATAAAGTTTTAAAAGTTTCAAGGTTTCATGCGACTTAGTCGCTTGTTTCAAAGTTTCAGAGTTTCAGCCCCACTTTTCCACGCTGCAAAATTACAACATTTTTTTGATATGTGCAAATTTTTAAGCGTTTTTTTGCATTTTTCTTCATTTTGGCAGTAACCCCGATTTTTTACTCTCATGCCCTTAAATCGCAAATTTAGGGCATTTATACCTATTTTGTCACATTACACCTTTCACATACGACGCGCACGCGCGAGAATCCATTAGCAGCAAAATCGAATCGTTAGTACAGAGAAACAATAGCACCGTTAAATCCCTAAAAAAGAGCGGCACCGCAAAAAGGGTGTCGCTCTTGGGTTATACAATAATCTGCAAGGGAGGGGCGTTATAGCTTCTGTCCTGTGATGGTGTAGGTCTTGCCGTCTTGCAGAATGTAAACTTGACCATTGCGGAGGAGTTTTTGTGCTGGGTTAGCAGGATTGACATATACCTCTGGAGCGGATGATGGGATGTCTGCTTCGTAGATTGCTTGGATGGTGATAGTATCTGTGATTAATGTAGCCACTGGTTGCCAACCAAGGAAAGTAAAGCCCTCAATATCTGGTGCAGCAGGCACCTTGATTGTGAGTGATTGACTATAAATTTCGCTGTCATTATCCTCGCTATTGGTAAAGACGATGGTCATGTCACAGTCTTCACCAAACTCGTATTGCGCATATACATCCAAGTCCGCTGTGATGGAATCAAACTCTTGATCCCAACCGATAAAGGTATATCCCTCGCGGTATGGATTAGCAGGGGCTGTAGCAGCAGCTTGATATTCTACGGAGTCTGTCTTGAGGAGCGTATTGTCGTAGTCGAAGAAACGCACGCGGTAGCGGTTGATTTGGTATTGTGCTGTGACAGTCATGTGGTCGGTCACATGGCTGAAGTCCTTATCCCAACCGATGAAAGTGTATCCCTCGCGAGTAGGATCAGCAGGTGCGGTAGCGGCTTCGCCATTAGGCACTTTCATTGTAGCAAGGATGGTACCATCCCAATCTACGAACTCAACATCCCAATCCGAACCAATAGCGCGGATTTTTTTGAAATCTTCCCACCATACTGCATTTTGATATGCTTCAAGATATTCTGCAGGAACGTAAAGAGTTACAGCAGCGGGATTTAGACCACAGTTTACAGCCGCAGGTGGTGTAGGCATGAAAGCAGTTACTTCTCGGATGCTGCTGCAATGTTGGAACGCCTCCCATCCAATACTCGTAAGATTTTTGCCGAGAGTCACAGAAGTCAAACTCCAGCAAGCACTGAACGCATAATCTCCAATACTCGTTACGTTGTTTGGGATGGTAATGGAAGTCAAATTTTCGCACCTATAGAACGCATCAGCTTCAATACTTGTTACGCTGTTGCCGAGAGTGACAGAAGTCAAACTTGAGCAATATTGGAACGCCCTATATCCAATAGTCGTTACGCTGTTAGGGATAGTGATGGAAGTCAAACTTGAGCAATCTCTGAACGCCTCCTTTCCAATACTTGTTACGCTATTGCCGAGAGTCACAGAAGTCAAACTAGAGCATTTAGAGAACGTACCATATTCAATAGTCGTTATGCTGTTGCCGAGAGTCACAGAAGTCAAACTAGAGCAATAATAGAACGCATTCTCTCCAATACTCGTTACGCTGTTAGGAATAGTGATGGAAGTCAAACCTGAGCAATCTTTGAACGCCTCCTTTCCAATACTTGTTACGCTATTGCCGAGAGTCACAGAAGTCAAACTAGAGCAATGAATGAACGCATAATCTCCAATACTCGTTACGCTGTTAGGGATGGTGATAGAGGAGAGAGAAGAGCAACCACTGAACGCATTGTCTCCAATACTCGTAAGACCATCAGGAAGGATGACATACTTGATGTAGGATCTGTAATCGAACCATGGTGAGGAGTAAGTCATATTTCCCGTACCTGAGATCGTTAAGGTGCTATCCTTGGTGTTGAGTGTCCAAGTGAGGTTATCACCGCAGGTGCCATCGATAATGGCTGCATACGTAGAGAATGTGCATGCGCTCAATAGCGCAAAAAAGAAAGTAAAAATTCGTTTCATACTTGTTTGTTTTTGTGTGGGAGTTGGCTCCTGACTGCCCGTAAATATAGAAAAAGCGTGGAACCTTACCATTGCTTATTCTTCTTCCTGAGGTCTTGGAATACCTTATCTATAAGAACAAGCAAGCAACGCCCACGCCGAATATGAAATGCCACCAAACAGAGCAGTCCACGAAGGACGCTCTGCGGGCGGGATATACATATCCCATAAGGGCGTTTACTGCCTTCTTGTTTTGGATAGATTGAAAGTTTCCAAGTTTCAGGAAGCCAAAACAAGCGCTGAGGACACCCCATTGCTTAAAATTATGAGGACCCCGTAGTAAACGCTTTTAATAATATGTCTGCAAACTTTGGGTTTGCGGTTGCAAAGGTAGTGAAAAATTTGCAAATGTGCAAGAAAAATCGCATTTTCTTGTGTTTTTTTGCTCGGCGGGTTATCGCCGAGCACTAAACAGGTGGCGGGTGACAGGTGGTAGTTCGCTTCGCTGTAGATCGGCGCTGTGCGCCTGTAGTTGGTAGGTTGCTGCGCTGGAGGTGGAGGATATTAGGAAGCCGAGCGGAGGATAGGTAGCTGGATACGGGGAAAGTACTGGATGGCAATGGAGTGGCAACGAAGTGGTTTCGAAGTGGTAACGAGAAAGGAAGCAGAAAGAGACAGGGGGATGGCAGGGGGAAGATAAGAAGAAGATAGGGTATTCTCAGGTTAACAACTCGATTATCCTACGTATATCCTACGTATATGGTACGTATATCCTACGTAATTGACAAGGAAAAGACAGGTAAGAATTAAGAATTTTGAATTATGAATTAAGAATCGGAAAGTGAGGTACAAAATGATAGAAAATTAAATATAGGAATAGAAAAAAATGGTATTTTTTGGTAGAATAAAAAAAAAGTAGTATCTTTGCAGCGATTAAAATAACCAATGCCAGAAATACTGCTGCATTACATATGGCAAAAGCGCATTTGGGCAGGTTTTCCGCAAACAACAACAGATGGAAAGCCTGTTGAAGTTGTGTCTGTAGGGCAATACAACATACATGCAGGACCAGATTTCAGCAATGCACATATTCGCATTGATGGACAAGACTGGGTGGGAAACATAGAGATACATGTATGTGCTTCCGACTGGTATAAGCATCGCCATCATATGGATGCTGCATACGACAACACCATCTTACACGTAGTAGCCAAAGCAGATAAAGAGGTATGCAACACGCGCGGGGAACGCCTCCCACAATGCGAACTGCAATATCCGCATGGGCAAGACTATCTCACGCAACTGCTTCACTCCACAGAATGGCACGCATCCTTGTCTGGCATACCAGATTGTGGCAAGCAATTGCTGGAGAACCCTACCCTGCTCACGCAAGACTGGAAAAAGAATTTATTAGAACAACGATTGGAATGTAAACGCCAATCCATCACTCAACTACTTGGTATCACGCAGCAGAGCTGGGCGCATGCGTTCTACATCAGTTTGGCACATAACTTCGGTTTTCACACCAACGGGCTGCCATTTGAAGCATTAGCATTGGCGACGCCACTATCATGCTTGCAAAAACACAGAAATAGCCTTTTTCAGTTGACTGCTATCCTGCTCGGGCAATCGGGGTTGTTGGAGCCAAGAGCAAGGAACAAAGAACAAGGAGCAAGGAGCCAGGAGCAAGGATTATGGGAGGAGTACTGCTTCCTACAAAAGAAGTTCTCGCTCCAACCAATAGAAGCAAGCATGTGGAAGAGAGCGCGCATGCGTCCACAAAATGCGCCTGAAGTACGTATCAGGCAGTTCGCACATTTGATATATCAATCGGAATTCCTGTTTGCTCAATTGATGGAAGCACAATCAACGGAAAAGATGTTTGAATTATTGAGTTTGCAATACGATAATGAAGACGTGTACAATCGCGTACAACGCCCATTGCCATTAGGAAAAAACTCAATAGCAATCCTGCTTATCAACACGGTGATACCATACAAATATGCATATACCCAACATCAACATATAGAGGACGCTATCGAATGGCTCGACAACATTCCCAAAGAGGATAACACAATCATTCGCAAATGGGCTATGCTGGGGCAAGATATTCGCTCCGCAGCCGACACACAAGCACTGATACACCTCTATCAAAACTATTGCCAACCACATTTATGCTTTAATTGTCACGTGGGGTATCAAGTATTTGGACAGCAACAATTATCACTATTTTAATCGACAGAAAAACAAACAATAAACATATCACATCATGAAAAAAATTCTATTATCCATTTTTGTTGCAAGTAGCCTGATGGCTTGCTGCAACAGCACGTGCGACGATCGCAATGCTAACACACAAAATCCCATTATGCCTATCACGTACTGCGGTGCAGACAATGGTGATGTAATTCATTTGACAGACTACCTGCCACAAATCAAGTGTTGGGATAGCGTAGTGTTTACTACTGAACCCAGTTATGAAGTGCTGAAAGTAGAGAACGGTTTGCTGACACTCGCAGGCGATCACACACTATCAATCTTGAGCGCAAAAGACTTGACCACAGGTATCACATACGATATTCCAATCTTTCCTCAGTCCAATTACGAAGTAGGATTAGTAACCAAATCATTTACCGACTCCACCATCACTATTGGTGTATTGAATGATTATGAACACCTGCAATTCCGCGTGCTCTGGCAAGACACTCGTGCTACAGAGTATGTTAACTACGGTCAATACGACCCAGAAGCTACCATCACCATCGAGAAAGCTTGGCGCGAAAGTCAAGGACGCAGTTTTATTCGCGTGTATGCCTTGGGTGATGGCAAACGCCTCAACGACTTGCTCATCCCACTGGAAAACGGCAAAGTAGTGAACGACGTGGCTCAATTGACTCGTCACGACGACCAAGCACAAGTACTCTACTCACTCATGATTGACCGCTTCCACAATGGCAACAAAGCCAACGACTGGAAAATGAACAGCCCAGAAGTACTTGACATCGTGGACTACCAAGGCGGTGATATCGCAGGTATCACACAAAAAATCAAAGACGGCTTCTTCAACGAACTCGGAATAAGCACTATTTGGATTTCTCCTATCACCCAAAACCCTTGGGATGCGTGGGGATATTACCCATTTGCGAACGGCAACAAATACGATAATACCAAGAAATACACCAAGTTCTCTGGCTACCACGGCTATTGGCCAATCTACACTACCGAAGTAGAAAAACGCTTCACAACCGAAGAGGAATTGCATGAGATGTTGGCAGTAGCACACGAACACGGATTGAACGTCATTCTTGACTACGTAGCTAACCATATGCATATCAACTCACCGACACTCAAAGAGCACCCTAATTGGCACACTGACAGTATCCTGCCTGACGGACGTCGCAACTTCGAGTTGTGGGATGAAGCTCGCCTCACTACTTGGTTTGACGTCCATATCCCTACGCTTGACCTTGAGCGTCCAGAAGTATGCTCACCAATGACCGACTCTGCACTGGTATGGCTTGAGAAATTCGCATTCGACGGCTTCCGCCACGACGCTTGCAAGCATATTCCACTGAACTACTGGCGCGAACTCGGCGCAAAAATGAAGCAACGCTATCCAAATCGCCATATCTGGATGATTGGCGAGACGTATGGCGATCCATCGTTGATTGGCTCATACGTCAAGAGCGGTATGCTCAACTCGCAATTCGACTTCAATATCTACCACACCGCTATTGACGTGTTAGGCAAACCAAATCAATCACTCGAGCGTATGCATAATACGGTAATGGAGTCACTGGCAGCTTATGGCTCACACCACACCATGGGTAACATCTCTGGCAACCACGACAAGTGCCGCTTCATCTCGCTCGCTGGTGGTGCTGTACGTTGGGATGAGAACGACAAAGCTGCTGGTTGGGAGCGCGAAATCGGCGTAACAGCCGATGGCGATGCCGCTAAAGAAGAACAAGCTTACAAGGCTGCGATGTTGTTGGAGGTAATCAATCTGACTATTCCCGGTGTGCCATGTATCTATCAAGGAGATGAATATGGCGAGGCAGGTGCCAATGACCCAGACAACCGCCATATGATGAAATTCAATGGTCTAACAGAACGTCAACAACAATTCCGCAACGAAGTACAACAACTCGTACAAATGCGTCGTAACTCTCTCCCACTCATATACGGCGAGTATATCCCTGTGAATGTGACAGATACCCTCTGGGTATTCGACCGCACATACATGGGCGAGACTGTACGCGTAAGCATCGATTTAGCTAACCTGGCATATTCAATCAACTAATCATTTATAAACAAACAAAACAATGAAAAAAATCTTGATTCTCGCACTCGGAGCATTGGCTATGATCTCCTGTGCAAAACAACCATGCGATGCTCGACACACATGCTGGGCATACGATGCTACTATTTACGAGCTCAACACCCGTCAAGCTACTCCAGAAGGTACTTTCGCAGCAGCTGAGGCACTCCTTCCTGAACTGAAAGAAAGTGGCGTGGATATCATCTGGATTATGCCAATTCAAAAGATTGGCGTGCTTGAGCGCAAAGGCACATTGGGTAGTTACTATGCTATCACCGACTACTGCGAATTTAACCCTGAGTTCGGTACACGCGCCGATTTTGAACACTTCCTCGCAAAGGCACACGAACTGGGTATGAAAGTTATCCTCGACTGGGTAGCTAACCATACTGCTCCTGATAGCGAGTGGACCAAAAACGATGGCTGGCACTACCGCGATAGCCTCGGCAACCTCATGGTTCAATACGACTGGACAGACATCTCAAAACTCAACTACGACAACCAAGACATGCGCGCTGAGATGAAGAAAGCAATGCACTGGTGGATGGATACCATCGGCATCGATGGCTTCCGTTGCGACGTTGCAGGCGAAGTTCCTACCGATTTCTGGAACGAAGCGATGGCTGAAATCCGCGCTAAGCACCCTGATATGTTCACCCTCGCAGAAGACGAAGCAGAGGCACAAGACCTCACCGAGAGCGCATTCGATATGTACTATGGTTGGGAGCTCCACCACCTCATGAACGGCGTGGCACAAGGCAAAAAGACGGTAGAAGACTTGTGGGGTTATTTTGCTAAGGTGGACACCACTATCCGCAAAGAGGCAATCCGCATGAACTTCACTTCTAACCACGACGAGAACTCATGGAACGGTACCGAGTTTGAGCGCATGGGCGATGCTACTGACCTCTTTGCTGCATTCACATACGTGGTGCCAGGTATGCCAATGATTTATACTGGTCAAATGAGCGGCAACCATCATCGTCTTGAGTTCTTCGAGAAGGACGTGATTGATCGCGTAGAGAACGCACCACAAAAGGCATTATACAAGGGTCTCAACGACTTGCGTGCTGCTAACCGTGCATTGTGGAGCAACGAGAAGGGTGCAGAGATGGTTCGCCTCTCAGCAGACAATGACAAAGTGTTCGCTTGCGTGCGCACAAAAGAGTGCCCAAAACATGGCGATAACACCGTGATTGCTATCATGAATATGTCCGCAGAGCCACAAACTGTAACTCTCGACCTCACTAACCTAACAGGAGAATACAACTGCCTCTGCGGCAAGACCATGAATCTCGAAGCCACTCAAACCTTCGAACTCACTCCTTGGAAATACATCATCTTGAGCAAGTAAACCAGTCGCAATATACTGCGATTATAAATTTCAGCTACGAGATTGCGCGCAATCTCGTAGTTTTTTTTAGTACAGCACCATTGTAAAATAAAATTCATCTATATGCAAATGTAAGAGTGACAATCAAAAATTGGAAGAAAATTGCATCGAAGATAAAGTTTTAGTCAATTTTCTTGCATTTGTACTTTTTTTTTTGTACCTTTGCAGGTCAAATTGGTATAATTTGGAATAATCATTTCATAAATGACAGATAACCAACTCATATTCAGAAGTTTTGCCAGTGGAAGTAGTGGCAACTGCTACTATCTTGGTACCCATCAATGGGGTATCTTGATTGACGCTGGCATTTCGGCACGCACGATTCAGAAGAATCTACGTGAGATGGGGTTGGATTATGCTAACATTATGGGTGTACTGATTACGCATGACCATGCCGACCATATCCGTGCCGTAGGTACATTAGGAGAGCGTGTTCACCTACCCATCTACTCCACCCGCGCCATTCATGACGGCATTGATCGCAATTATGGTGTGCGTGAGAAACTACGCACATCGCAGCGTTATTTCGAAAAAGGTGTAGAATGGGAGTTAAACGGAATGAAGATTAACACCTTTGGCATCTCACATGACTCTACCGAATGTGTGGGATATGTGATTGATTATCTGGGACAACGTTTCTTAATTGCTACGGACTGCGGACAGCCTAATGCTACCATGGAAATGTATTTAGCGACCGCTAATCACATCGTCATAGAGGCTAATCATGATGAGCAGTTATTGCTTAACGGTCCATACCCTACCTATTTGAAGGAGCGCATCCTATCGCCTAAAGGACACCAAAGCAACGTAACTTGTGGACAACTATTGGCTAAAAACTGGCATACAGAAATGCGCAACGTATTTCTTTGTCACTTAAGCAACGAAAACAACGACCCTGATATCGCACTCAACACTATCAAAGACATGCTGCTAGAGGAAGGTATCATGCCTGGGGAAGATTTGTTTGTGACACCATTAGAACGCACCAAAGCAAGTATTGTTTATACACTTAACGAGAATATTATACGCTAACAAAATATGAAAAATCTAGTAATCATCCCTACTTACAACGAGAAGGAAAATATCGAAGCTATCATCACTGCTGTGATGGAGTTGCCTATAGAATATCACGTCTTGGTTATTGATGATGGCTCACCTGACGGCACAGCAGCTATTGTCAAAGATTTGATGGCAAACACATTTGCAGGCAAACTGCATTTAGTAGAGCGCGCAGGTAAACTCGGGTTAGGTACAGCTTATATCGCTGGTTTCAAGTGGGCAATTGAGCACCAATACGATTATATCTTCGAGATGGACGCAGACTTCTCGCACAACCCAAACGACTTGCTCAAACTCTACGATGCATGTGCCAACCAAGGGGCAGATGTGGCGATTGGCAGCCGTTACGTAAGTGGTGTGAACGTGGTAAACTGGCCAATGGGACGCGTATTGATGTCCTATTTTGCTAGTAAATACGTACGTTTTGTATTGGGCATGCAAGTACATGATACCACTGCGGGGTTCGTATGCTATCGTCGTGAGGTATTGGAAACCATCGAGTTAGACAAAATTCGTTTCAAAGGATATGCATTCCAAATCGAAATGAAATTTACCTCATACAAATGCGGCTTTAAGATTCAAGAAGTACCTATCATCTTTGTCAACCGTGTCTTAGGTACCAGCAAGATGTCTGGAGGTATTTTCTCTGAAGCATTGCTCGGTGTAATAAAGCTCAAATTGAATTCATGGGTACGCAAATACCCTAAAAAGAATGCATAATATTTTTCAAGTTTAGTACTTAAAGGTTTGAAGAAGTATATATACATATTGAGCGTATTAGCAGTAATCTTTGCATCATGCGCTAAAACCAACACCAATGGGCAACGAACTCAAGAGCCTGTTGTTCGTTACGAATATGGACTACCCATTGATTCGTTTCGTATTGATACTTGCGTAGTAAAGGACGGTGAAACACTTGGAGGCATGCTCAATCGTTTAGGAGCCACTCGCCAACAAATCAATGGCATAACGCTTATGCCACGCACCGAATTTGATGTACGTAGCATTCGTCCTGGTAAAACATATTATGCTTTCTTCCAGAAAGATACAGCAGGAGTAGAACAATTATGCTATTATATTTATAAACCCAGCATCCGAGAAGCAATTGTATTGCATTTGACTGATTCTATGCACGTAGAACGCTTTGAGAAACCCATTACGCATCAACCTCGTTCGGCAGAAGTAGTAATTGAATCAAGCCTATGGAATGCTATGGTTAGCAATGATCTACCCGCAGAGTTAGCGCTGGAATTAAGCGATATCTATGCATGGACCATTGATTTCTTTGGTTTGCAAAAGGGCGACTCCATTCGTGTGTACTACGACGAGCAATATGTAGATAGTGTGCGTATTGGTATTGGGCGTATCTATGCGGCTAATTTCTATCATGCTCGCATATGGCAAGAAGCATTCTGGTTTGAAGAAGGTCAAATACACAACTATTTCGATGCAGAAGGCAATAGCTTGCGTAAAGCATTTTTGAAGGCTCCTTTGAACTACAAACGTATATCTTCAAAATTCACGTATGCACGCAAGCATCCTATTTATAAGGTTGTTAGGCCACATACTGGTGTGGATTACGCGGCACCTGCTGGTACCCCAGTAGTAAGCATTGGAGATGGTGTCGTGACTATGAAACAATATAAGGGTGGTGGCGGACATACTGTAAAGATTCGCCATAACTCTACCTACACAACTGCCTATCTGCATCTTTCGAAATATGCCAAAGGGTTAGCTGTAGGAAAGCACGTTCGCCAAGGAGAAATAATCGGATATGTAGGTAGTTCTGGCGCCAGCACAGGTCCTCACTTGGATTTCCGAGTATGGAAGAATGGTTCTCCTATTGATCCTCTGAAAATGCAATCTCCTCCTGCAGAGCCAATACCCGCTCAATATAGAGATACATTTGCTACAGTAGTGGCCGACTACAGAGGCAAACTACAATAATTCCAATTATCTGATAAACTTATCCGTATAGAATTACCTGCTGCTATGATTAGATAGCATGCAGCGTCTTCTGTTTGCTGAATCAACTTCAGTGCTTCTTGTTCGCCCAAGACCATACAAGCTGTAGCTAAAGCATCTGCACGCATACCGCTGCTGGCAACTACGGTGGCACTTAATAGCGAATGATGAACAGGGTATCCAGAGCGAGGATCAATGGTATGACTACGACGTTCACCATCTACGAAATAGTATTGCAAATAATTACCCGAAGTTGCCATACATAGTTGTTGGCTCTCAATGATCTCTTGCAATTCATTTTCCACTCCCATAGCATCTATAGTCGGGCGAGATATACCCACACGCCAAGGACGTGCTTTATCATTTACTCCTTGCAAAACGACCTCTCCGCCAATATCCACCAATAGATTTTCACATCCATTTTCGCGTAGTAACTCTGCTATCACATCACATGCATAACCTTTAGCTATAGCACTGGCATCCAGTGTGATACGAGAATCTTGCTTTACGATATGATGATCAATAAGCGAAATCTTATCATAACCTACCAATGATTTGATACTATCTATATTGATTTCATGGCTCTTCATTTTTGGCTCTTGATTCTTTTTACCAAATCCCCATGCATGTACCAGCGGTGCCACAGTTATATCAAAAGCCCCATTGGACAACTGACTAATAGCATGAGCCTCATGATACATTCTCTCAAAAAGCGAATCTACTCGCAGGTTGGCATTGCTATTAACATGGCTAATTACAGATTGAGGATTGAACATACTCAGCGAAGCATCAAACTCTTCCAAACGTTGCATGATAAGCTGATGATAATCCTCACTACCCTCGTAGCGGATATTATAATAAGTACCAAAGATATTACCTTGGTGATGAAAATATTGTTTATTGGGTTCGTTAGGCAATAATAGCAGCAAAACTGCTGCTATTATTGCTAATCCCAAAGCGATCCATTTCTTCATAGTAGTAATAATCAACTATATAGGATATTGTTTGTAAATGGCTTACCATTCATCGCAAAAATAAATGCCTACACCTATGCAACCATTGAGTTTTTGATCTACAGCTTCGCCTACAGGCAGGATAATATTATCTCGCGTTACACCATAGCAATTGAACATAGCTTCGCCCCACACATTAATATACAACTTGCCCAATTCAAATTCACGTTCAGCTCTCAATTGCAAATTGTTGAAGCCAACGGTACGTCCATTAGTCCAGACTTCTTCATAATTGGTATACATACCATTCCATGGAGTGAAACCCACCTTCAAGCCCAACACAATATCCAGTGGTAGGAATATATCATAGCCAACCTGAATATAGGTAGAATATGCACGTTTAGCATTACCATTTACGTTTGTCTCTATCTCGCCCTCACTATTAAATATCGGATCATAACCCAGTATGGTAGTGTACCAATCAATGGTCAGAGGACATTTCTCCGCCCATTCACCGATATTGATACCAGCGTGCAACTCCATTGTAGAACTACCCCATAGGTTATTAGCATCAGTCAAACCTTTGAAATACTTATCACCATAGAAATAATAAAGATGAGTCAGATCTAACATAAATCCATAGTTATCATAACCAATAGTAATGTCCAATTCAGGATTGAATTCTTGAAATTTCCAGTTGTCAGCACCGATATTGGCCCAACCACAAACATACAAGCCATTCCAATCTAACGTTACAGAGGGCTGCACCGATAGTCCTCCTAAATGTTGTCCACGCCACAAATAGCTACTTACTACATCAGCCCCGACTTCCAACGAAAGACCTTTTGAAGCCTCTTCCGCTTTCGCTTGATACGAAAAAGCACCAACGCCTATCAGCGCTAGTGCTAAAACTAAGATTTTTTTATTCATTTCTATACAAAAGCGCACCTCTTACAGAGCATGTTTAGTAGCCCAAGCAAGACGAAGAGCGACATCCAATATTTTTGTATCTTCCAATACTACAATACCTCCATCAGGACCTTGCTCAATATGATAACCAGCAGTTGCTGTTCCATTAAAGAAAGCTCTTACATCATCAGCTGCAATACCTAACTCCTCAGCTATTACAGCTGAACTACCCTTTGGAAGGCTATCCTTCACTTCTCTCAATTGGTTGAATGTTGTGCGAATCATAGTAACTAATTTTTAATATAGTTAATAATATTTAATTGAAATTTGTTTTCTTTATTTGTATTTCGAGCGCAAAGGTAACACTTTTTTTTTATATATGCAAGAAAAATATACTTTTTTTTGAATATATTTCATTTACCCTCACCCTAATTTAATTCAAGTCGTAACCGTAGTGGCGCAAGCGAGTTTGCGAACTACGCCAGTCTTTATCGACTTTAACGAATAGTTGCAAGAACACGGGTTTGCCAAAGAAGGCCTCAATCTCTTTTCTCGCTTGCGTACCCACACGCTTCAGCGCTTTGCCACCTTTACCAATGATAATTCCCTTTTGGCTATCACGCTCCACAAAAATGACTGCACCAATGCGAATCATGCCCTCGGGGTGTTGCTCATCGGGTTCCTCGTCCAAAAACGACTCTACCTCTACCTCTACGCTATAAGGAATCTCTTTGTCGTAGTTGAGCAGAATCTTCTCGCGAATCATCTCGTCTACAAAAAAGCGCGATGACTTGTCGGTCAATTGATCTTTGGGGAAGAATGGCGGACATTCAGGCAACGCCTCACGGATAGCGGCGAAGAGTTGGTCGGTGCCGAACTTCTGTTGTGCCGAAATAGGGAATACCGTTGCCTCGGGCAATACGCGGTGCCAGTACTCCACCAGTTGCTCCAGTGTTTCTTGCGTAGTAAGGTCTATCTTGTTGATAATCAAGAAAACTTTGGCTTTGATGCGCTTTACCTTGTCGAGGAAGTCGGCATTCTTGTCGGGGTTGTCTTGCACATCTGTTACATAGAGCAATACATCCGCATCCACCAAAGCCGAACGCGAGAACTCCAACATCTGCTCTTGGAGCTTGTAGTTTGGTTGCAGCACACCTGGCGTGTCGCTATATACCATTTGGAAATCATCGCCATTGACGATACCCATGATACGGTGGCGAGTGGTTTGCGCTTTGGATGTAATTATTGAAAGGCGCTCACCCACCAATACATTCATCAATGTGGACTTACCCACATTGGGATTACCTACTATATTTACAAATCCTGATTTATGCATATTGTTTTAATTGCACTATAAATATTGCTGCAAAGGTACTATTTTTTCTTCACATAGACAAATGTGTATATAAAAAATATGATTTTCAGAGCATCTGTTGATTCTATAAAAAGTTGTTTCATAGCCCAAAAGATGGTCTACGAATCACAATTTCATCCTATTTCTCAAGAGTTTTATACGTATTGATTATAACACCCTCACACCACTTAGACAGTTTTTTGATGTCAAAAATAGTAAGATTTGCATATATAATCTTAGGAGTTTGAGGATCCTGGAATGTAAAAAGACGAACAATATAGCCATCAGTTACCCACCAATAGAATGCACCCCCATCCGCTAAGCCATAATCCATTACACCATACACCATATCAACGACACAATTCGTATCATTCATATTTGTAGGTAACGTGTTGTGATTGTAAGTGTATTGTCCTAATTCATTCGAAATAGTATTAATAACTTTCACTAGTTTTTTTTCCGTTGGGTTCAATAAATTTAAGGTTAAGTCATATTTTGTTTCTTCTACATCACTGATTCTTCCGTCTAACGCAGGTGGTGGAGGCACGATCGACCAATGACAATGGGCATATCTTATTATGTTGTCTTTAGTAGCATCCAACAAAGTCAAGCACGAACTTTTATTGTTTGCGTATCCAGTTAGCGTTGCGCTAAAAAGAAAGAAATAAATAACAATTTTTTTCATATGTTTTAATTCTTTATGGAAAAAGTAACCTTATTTTACGAAGCTAAATCATTCTTCATATAGTAATATAATCTCTGAAATGCACGGAGTATGCTCTTGTTTGGGGATAAGAATACGAAGTTGTTGTATCGGTCTTTCCCAAGAACTACGCTCAAACGGATATGGCATCATTTGAGAATAACGTCCATCTATATTTACTTTTTCTACTGCTCGTACCAGCCCTTCCCATGTGAAATTAATAGGAATATCTGTTTTGCAAGTAGCAAACTGTACCGTGGGTTTTCCTCTCTTTTCATAATTTATTTTTCCGTAACGTACACGCCAATCATTGTCATGATCTAAATACATGATTTGCATTTGCTCTATGCGCCCGTTTGATATCCATGAAAGCGAATCACAGCAGTTGCCATTCATAATAGCTAATCCTGTGATATATTTAGGTTCGTTAAGCAAGATATCAATAACATAATCTCCACTATCTCTAAGAGTTAACTCTATATACGTACAACCTGATAAATCTTTTAGAGCATCATACTGATTGGTATCATTTTCGTGCAGCTGAATACTATATTTATCCGCAGGTAATCTGTGATTACGAATTGCTATTACATCCAAGCTATCGGGGCGTTCATGAAAATAATGTAAACGGATAGGTTCTGCTGTAGCATAATCAAAATGAGTATATTGTTTTTGATAATTACCTATAAATAGTGGAGCAGATTTGTAATTATATTCAGGACTCCATACCTCTAAAGTAGAATCTGCCATGATATTTAGATTGAGTTCTTTTACCCTGCCATTTCCCCATGCGGCTGCTGGTGAATAATCGTATATAAAGCGGTTGCCCGCACGGTTGTGATATTCTTTTCCTTCCCATGTTGCAAAGTATGTTGTAAACTCATTCATCTGCCCATATAAACTCAGCCTATGAGTGTGTCGTAATGTATATTCTACATGCAATGTAACCGTCTCTCGTGCACGGATAGAAAAAGAAGTATAATACCAACGACGGTGCAAAGATTCTTCCAAAATAAGTGTATCAATGTATTCTCCATCCCACTCATATTCGGATAAGATGCTTTGATGCCAATCTAAGTATTTTCTGTTATAATTAAATATCGAATCTTGTATTTTTTGCCAATTTGGATAGCCATGCTCCTTATGCCAATCGCCGCTTGTATATACAGGATGGAGCAACGTATCGCCACTCATTGTTGCAGGTAGTTGTTTGTTATTGAGGCGGAATGAAAAGTCCGTGACATAATCATCCGACCAGCCTTTTTGATACATTGACTCGCTCCAGAAATCTCCAACCCAATGCAAAGGTCCTTCACCCTCCCAATCTACAGGGAAGCCATAGTGAATATTTTTAAACTTTTTGTTAGATGTATTATGCAACACATAATCCACTTTGATGCGAGCACAACCATCCATCAGTTCGATGTTCAAGTCCTCTCGTTCAATTTGAATCTCTGGAATCGCGCGAGGTACAGGCGTCTTGCTGAGAGTTAATGCACAATATTCCGCAACTGGATCTCCATTTGCAAATGCTATTACGGATAATAGCAAAAATGGTAATATTGAGAATGTGTGTTTCATATCCAATCAAGTGATAGTCTGTAATTTCGTTTTAGTTTTTTTAATATAGTAAAATAGTCCTCCCCACAAAAGCATGAGTACCAACACAACTATTCCATGACGTACAACACGTTCGATTTTATGTGCTTCTTGTTGTGTTTTATCAAAATAATCTTCAGGGGTTATTGCGTCGCTATCTGACAAATCCATTTCCTCTAACACCTCATTTAAGTGCTGCTGCTCTGCTTTGTACAAAAGGGTATCAATTGCACTTGCGTGCGGCTGAAATAAATATAATGAACTATCTTTGGTTAAAACTACAGTAGTATCAGTAATACTCCATAATCGTAAGATACGATCATTTATAGATTGATTACGTATATTATAAGACTCTATATATGCTCTTTCTGGCAAATCAATAGCAGCAAGATAATAGTAATCATTAATTGGAGCGCACCAATAATCTCCAATACCTGTATCAACTTTGTGACGCTCGGAAACTATTGGAAAACTTATGATCGCTATTATTAACTCTAAACCAATAAATATCATCGGGGATAAGGTTGCTAATGCAAGAAGGGATTTCTTCCCTTTAAATTGTTTCTTATGAACAAAAATATAAGCAATAAGAAGAGTTAATCCTCCAAGAATACAAGATGGAATCACTAAAACAACCATCCATAGTATTAAAACAAATACAATCCCCATAATGCTAAATTTTTGATACACTTTGCAAAGGTACAGAATTATTTTGGATTGAGCAAGAAAAATCATATTTCAGGGCGATTTTTCTGGTGTAGGGTGTAGAGTGTATGGCGTAAAGGCAGAGAATCTTGCGGACGTAGTCAACCGTTTTAGGAAAGTGGACAACTTTTTTAGGAAAGCCCAATCTTAACAAAATGCACTTTTGCTGGTTGGGAGTTCTTAGGTCGTTCCTTGGTTCTTCTTTGGTTTCTCCTTGGTTTTTAGCCCGAGGGAGATTGGGGAGGTACAAGGGAAAGAAATCTTAACAAAAAGCACTTTTTAAGCTACAACCATGAGTGATAAACCAAAAGCCATCTATGCAAATGCACAGATGGCTTTTATAGTTTCAATATTTCAGAGTTTCAATATTAGAAGTCCAAATCGAGTGGAGCAAAGAGGCGGGCTTTGGATACCTTCACGATCTTGCCATACTTGGCTTGCAATGCTTTTTGGTCGATGAGCTTAGGGTCACCCATCACAATGATAGATACGGGTTGTCCCTTGATATTCTCCTCGTAGAATTGCATGATTTGCTCGAAGGTGAGGTTGTTGATTGCCTCTTGGTTGTACTTAGCAGGGTCAATCTCATACCCCATCTCACGCCATGAATCATATACCTCTGTCTTTGCACGGAACGATGGTTTAGCTGTCTGTGCGTTTTGGCGCAAAGCGGCTTTCACACTCTCGATACGCTCAGGATATTGTGGCATAGAATCCAGCAATGACATAAATACATTGATAGCATCTACTGCCTTGTCGGATTGTGTACCGATATAGCCCATGAAGTACGACTCTTTGCCTGGCAATGGTCCACGCACGGCATTACCTGCTGCGGTGTATGCCATAGAGCGTTTCTCGCGAATCTCATCCAATACGATACCCGTGAAGCCACCAGAGAAGTATTGGTTGAATGCTTGGAAGAGAACGGATTGCTCTTTGTCGTATGGCTTACCATTGAAGTAGAAGTAGATGGTGGATTGTTGTACGTTAGAGTTAGCCAAGAAATATACTTGAGTCTTGTCGTAAGTCTTCTTGTCCAAAATCTCTGGTGAAGTAGATGGTTGTACGCCTTCTTGCAATGGAAGGTTCTTGGTCAAGATATCCTTCACTTCCTCTACTGGTTTTTGTCCGCAATAGTGAATATCAAGCGCATATTTGATAGCATCGAGGAACTCTACCTTCAGCTTCAACTCATCCATGTAATATACATCCATGAATGGTACTACATCGATGTATTCTGATTTGTCGCCGTACAATACGTATTGGCGCAACGCGTCTGCTTGCAGACCGTCCATCTTCGACATCATGAAGCGGCTGGAGAGCTCGCTACCCTTGACAGCATCAAACTGCTTGGTATCGAACTTAGGCATCAACATTTGGCGTTGTACTAATTGGCAAATCTCCGCCAAGTGCTCTTCCTCGCCAATGATAGATACATAGAAGTAGCTATCGTTCACGCCGTAAGCGCAACGACCACCCAACTCAGAGAGTTGGCGACGGAAGTCTTGTGGCTCAATGTTTGGCATGATACCACCACGGTTCATGAGCGAAGTCACATACTCCAGCATAGGTTTCTTAGCCGTACCGATACCGAAGATGAGGTCAAGAGAGAAGATATTGTTCTTTGGGTTGGTTGCATAGTGCAGCTTCACGTTGTTGTCAATATCCAATACTTTCACGTCGTTCATATCCATGAACGTTTGTTTGAGTTCGCCTTGTGGCAGTTGCTTGAATGCCTTGGCATACTCAGTCTCTTGGCTATTGATGAGGTCAAGTGGCTTGATTTGTGGCTTTGCCAATTTATTCTTCTTAGGTGTACCTTCGTCGAATGCCAACGTCATGTATTCTGCATCGAAATACTTCTTAGCAATGCGTTGGATGTCCTCCTTGGTGAGTGCTTGAATCTTCTCATTCTCGGTGAAGATATCATCAATAGGAGTATTGTACACGAAACTAGAAACGAGGGCATTCATCTTGGTATCTGAGCTCTCGAACGCCAACTTGTAGTTTTGTGCATACTCGGCTTTCACGGTTTGAATCAACCAATCAGGTATATCGCCATTCTTCAGACGATTGATTTCAGCCATCACAATCTTCTCTGTAGCGGCATTTGACTCATAGGCTTGTTGGTTAGCATCATAATATGGAATAGCCTCAATGATGATACGACCTTGGTCGCGAAGCGCATTCACGCTTACGCCAGCAGAGGAAACAATACCGTCGATATTGAGTTTGTCAAGCAAACCAGTATTGGTGCTGTTGTTGAGCAGTGAAGCCACGAATTGCAATGGCAACAAGTCTTCGTCGGTCATGTTCACACCATCGTATGCCCAAATGACCATTGGGTAGTAACCCATTTTGAACTTATGCTTTGGATTGCCTGCAAATGAGGTCTTTGGGTAGCTAGGACGCGCTGGCAACTCCTTATATTCCAAACGACCAAAAGTCTCCTCAATCATAGGTTTGGTAGTCTCTGTGTCGAAATCACCTACGATAATCAACGCCATATTGTTAGGCACATACCATGTGTTGTAGAACTCGATGAGTTTGCTGAGGCGTGGATTCTTCAAGTGTTCTGGCAAACCAATCACATCGCGCTCGTATGGGTGACCCGCAAAGATCGTACTCATCAGTGTTTTGCGCACATGGGTAGTTGGATTATCCTCGTACATATTGTACTCCTCAAACACATTCTCCAATTCAGCTTGGAAAGTACGGAACACAGGGTCGATCAGTCGGTCGGAGAAAATGGTCAACCACTTGTACATGTTCGCAGCTGGGAATGAGTTGTGGTAGCAAGTCATGTCGTAGCTGGTAAAGGCATTCACGCCTGTAGCACCGATACCATCGAGCAATACGAAGAAGTCCTCTACGGTAGCATATTTAGCTGCCTCAATCGACGCTTCGTTGATTTTGGTGGTCAATTCTACACGCTTTGCCTCATCGGTAGTCACTGCATACTCGTCGTAGAGACGAATAATCTCCTCGTAGTAGGGCTTCTCTTTCTCCCAGTCGAGTGCACCGATTTTCTGTGTACCCTTGAAGAGCATGTGCTCCAAGTAGTGTGCCAAACCAGTATATTCTGCAGGTTCGTCCATGGCACCTGCACGCACGGCCACATAACCAGTCACGTCAGGTTGATCGTGGTCTTCCCAGAGCATGACGGTCAAGCCGTTATCCAATTTATACTCGGTCAATCCTTCGCGCGTTTGCGCCATCAGCATGGTCAGCGACATCACCATTGCCATGCCCAATAAAAACATTTTTTTCATATTGTTTAAAATTACATTTTAATTCTCAATGCAAAATATCGTGCAAAGGTACTGCTTTTTTTTCATATATGCAAATATTTTGTGTAATTAGTACTACAATACCCCTTGGTAGTATTGCAGGATACGTAGACGGAAGAGGTAATTGTATTGCGCCTGGAGGCGAGTGGATTGTGCCTGCAAGTGGTTGTTGCGTGCCTCTTGGTACTCATATAGCGAGCAACGTCCTGCCTCGTATTTCTGCGTGGTGTAGCGTAGGGCTTCTGCGGTGGATTGCTCGGCTTTCTCGGATGCCAATTGTTCGATGCTGGCATTGCGAGCGTTGTAGTATGCTTGGTCTATCTCCTTGCGCAAGTCTTTCTTCTGTTGCTCTAAATCCAGACGCGCATTCTCCAATGCCAGTTTCTGTTGCTTCACGCGAGTGGAGGTTTGCATCTTGTCGTAGATAGGCACATGCAGGTTTAAGCCCACCGATGCGCTGAAGTTGTCCCTCATTTGGGTGCCGAAAGTATTATTATCCGCCCCTTGCATATCGTAGTAGCCCGTTCCGACATTAGCCCCCGCAGAGAGCGTAGGCGAATAGGCGGACTTGATGCCTTTGAGTGCGCTCTCGTTGGCTTGAATCGTGTATTCCAATGCCTTGATCTCTGGGCGAGATTGCAAGGCGATTTGATACACTTCCTCGTTGTTGGGTAGCAAGCCACCTGCCAGTTCTTCGTGGCTTGGAGTAGCAATATCGAAATGGGTAATATCTTGCAGTTCGATGGCTTGTGCCAAGTCTAAGAGCGATAGTTGCAGGTTGTTTTGGCGTTGCGTGACTTCCAACTCCTCGCGAGCGGCTTGCGCTTGCAGCGTGTAGAGTTCGCCTGCAGGCAAACGGTTGATAGCCACCAATGCTGAATCGCGTTGCAACTTCATGCGTGTATCAGCCAGTTGGTTTTCAGCTACTGCGAGCAGTTCTTTGCAGAGCAACACTTGCAAATACATGGTGGATATATTCATCTTGATTTGCAGTTGCAATGCCTGCATGTTGGCTTCGGATGCCTGCATGTTGGCACGTGCTTGGTCGATATTGAACTTCATTTGCAGTCCATCGAACAGCACAATATTAGCAGCCAGATTGAAGGTGGTTTGCGATGAGTTTTGTGCGTGATAGATATTGTCCGCTCCAATCGAGCGTCCGAATATCCAGCTCTGCCCTGCTGAACCACTGATAGATGGCGATATATCGGCCTTGGACTGCGTATATTGCAGGCGTTGTGAGGCATATTGATTGCCCTGCTTCTGCATAGTCAGACTATTGAGCAAAGCCGAGTCAATGCACTGTTGCAATGTAAATACTTCGGCATGCACGCCCAATGATAGGAGGCAGAGAGAAATGATAAGTAGTTGTTTCATAGCTTATTGGGTGATTTGGTTGCCACGAATAATATCTCCTTCTTGCACGCCATCAAGCACCTCTATTTGCAGTCCATCGGATAGACCAGTGCGTATCTCTCGGCGCTCGGTGGCTTGGGTGGCAGTATCGGTGATGAGTTGAACATATGACTTGTCGCCTTCCATCTCTACGGTGTATTCAGGGATAGTGAGCACGTTCACACGCTCTGCCAATACAATCTCGGCATTGGCACTATACCCTGCGCGGATCACTACGCTATCGGGAATGGTGGCAGCACCTTTGATTTCGAACATCATCGCACCGTTTTGCTCGGTGCCTTTTGGGGCAATGTATTCGAGTGTGGCGCTGAAGCGTTGGTCGTTGAGTGCACCAATCACCAAGTCCATACGCATGCCTTCGCGCAGTTTGCCGACCTCTGTCTCATCGATACTGCCGACAAAGAGTAGGTCTTGCATATCTGCCACGGTGGCGATAGTAGTACCATCGTTGAAGGTGTTGGTGAGAATGACCGAGTTGCCCACTTTGACTGGCACATCCAAGACGGTGCCTGCAATAGTGGCTTTCACGATGGTGTTGGTGAAACCCGCATCGGCTTTTTGTGCCACGCCGTCGCGCGTGATGCTGAGGTGGTCTTCGGCAGCCAAGTACTCCTCTTGGTCGGAGATGTATTGCAATCGTGATTTTTCGTATGCCTCGTTGGCAATCACGTTTTGTGCCAGTAGAACGGAATCGCGCTCAAAGACTTTGCGTGAGTTCTCCAGATTGTATTTAGCAAGGCGCACACGCGACTCGGCACTATTGAGTTGTGCCATGTCGGGGATGACTTTGATTTTGGCAATGGCATCGCCTACACGCACTTTGTCGCCTGCTTGTTTGTAGAGTTCGGTGATGATACCTGATATCTGAGGTTTGATCTCCACCTCATCACGTGGCTCAATCTTACCCGTAACGATGGTGCTCTTTTGAATCGTGCTCAATGCCACTACTTGTGTCTCGTACTTCACTGGTTTGGGGCGTGATTGTTGCCATAGATACACGAATACTCCGACTACCACTGCGGCGATAACTGCCAACAGGATCCATTTCTTTGCTTTTTTCATATGTTTTTAATTTTATTATTCTTCATTAAGTGCCTCAATGGGCTTTATGGCTAATGCTCGGCGAGCAGGCAATAGTCCTGCTAATAATCCGATAACCAATAAGATGGCTAATCCACCAATGGCTATGCCAAAACTGATTTGCATCTCTTGGCTAAACATCTTATTGCCCTGCAAGAGTTGTTGTGCCAATTGCAGTACGCCAACGCCTGCCACTATGCCTAACAGTCCTGCTAACAGCGTGAGCAAGGTACTTTCCGCTAATATCTGCTTGGTAATCACCCACGGGCTGGCACCTATCGCACGACGGATACCTATCTCCTTGGTGCGTTCGCGCACGGTTACGAGCATGATATTGCTGACACCTACCGCACCCGAAATCAGTGTGCCTAAACCGATGAGCCATATCAGTGCGCTTAATCCGACAACCAGATATTGGAATGCTTTGAGCGTTTCCTCCATGTTCATGGTGTACATGGCGCGGTTGTCATCGGGAGCGATGGTATAGAGGTCTTTTAGCACAGTCTTCAGTTCTTCCTCCACGATACTGACGGGTGTGTTCGATTGGGCAGTAGCCATGATGAGATGGATATTTTCGCCCAGTTGGCGAGCTTGCTGCAGCGTGGAGATTGGCCAGAAGACTTGTTGGTCGGGATGACCACCTAGATAGACTTGCGCTTTGGTCTTTTGCTTCACGCCCACAATGCGGAACTGCATGTTGCCAATATGCAAGAGTTTGCCTACGGGGTTGCCTCCTTCGGGGAATAGTTTGTTGTACACCTCGTTGCCTATGACACATACTTTTCGCTTCTCCTGTACATCAATCTCGTTGATTTCGCGTCCGTAGAGCAATGGGACATATAGTATCTTGGGATAGTCGGGAGTGATACCCACCATATTATACTCATCGTGCCATGTACCAAAGCGCACGGTGCTTTCTCCGCCAAAGCACATGGGTGCTATGACATCAGCGTGGGGGGCTGCATGGCGAATAGTAGGCATGTCTTGGTTGTGGATAGACCAAGTTCGTCCCTTTTGCAAGCCCTTGTAGGGTTTGCTGGTGCGGTCGGGAATAACAAAGCACGAATTGATAGCAAAGCCCTCGACATTAGCCATGATACCTTGGGTGAGCGATTGCCCTAAGCCCACCAATACCAATAGCATCATCATACCCCAGAAGACACCAAAGCCCGTCAAGATACTGCGTGAACGGTTCTTGGTGATCGTAGCCCATATTTCTTCAAAAAAGTCCATTCCTCTAAACACTAAACTCTAAACACTAAACTACTTATCCGCATTCATTGCCTCAATCGGTTTGATACGCATAGCGCGGTAGGCAGGTATAGCGCCTGCAATCACGCCAATGATAATCAAGATTAGGGTAGCCACCATCACTGCCCAGCCATCCACAGATGGATTGACAAGTACTTGCTCTTGTGCGTTGGCGGTCAGCATGCCAATCAGCGACACTACGCCGCTACCCAACAGCACACCTATCAAGCCAAAGATACTGGTAATCGCCAGCGACTCGCCCACTACGGACAGCATCACCGTGATAGGCGGTGCGCCTAATGCCTTGCGGATACCCAACTCTTTGGTGCGTTCGCGCACCGATACCAACATGATATTGCTCACGCCTACAGCACCCGACACCAATGTACAAAGACCTAATATCAAGATAAATAGTCGGATAGCCCCCATCACACGTGCTTGCTCCTCTACCGACTCCTCTTGTGTCCATACGCCCACAGCACCCGGATCGTCTTTGTCGAATTGCATTGGTCCTGCCAAGAGGGTCTTGACGCGCTTTTCGATATTGCGTGTGCCACTGGTCATGGTCATGGACATCTTTTGGAACTTGTGGCTGGTGCTGAAAATGTTTTGGTGTGTGGAGAACGGAATAAACATACTGGCACCCTGCCACCGTTCGCCTTTCTCACATACTCCCACCACGCGGAAGCGCACGTTATTTACCTTGATAAACTCCCCTAATATCTGCTCTGCGCTGACGCCCAACATCTCTATGGCACGTTCATCAAGGACACATATTTTCTCTCGCTCGGCAATATCGCGTGCGTTCACAAAACGTCCGCATAGCAGATTCTTATTGAAAATATGCTGATAATCGCCTTCGATGCCTGTCACTTCTAAGGTGATGCTCTCTTTGCCATAGACCGTTTCCATGTCATATTTGGATGCGACGCGCGAAAATAGTTCCACTTCGGGCAGGTTGCGAATCAGTTGTGCATCGTTGTCGGTGAAGAATAGGTAGCGCGAGGAAGGCAGACCTTTGTATGGTAGGGTGGTCCATGATGTCCAGATATCTACCGAATTGCTGAGGCGCGAACCGTAGTTGGCTTGCATGCCATTTTCCAATCCCTTGCTCACGCCTAAGAGTACTACAAGAATGAAGATTCCCCACACCACAGCAAAGCCAGTCATGGCGGTGCGGAACTTATTCTGCCGCAGCGATTCCCATATTTCGTGTAATAAATCTCTCATCTCCCTTGCCTTTACACTCTACACTTTACACCCTACACCTAAATAACCCCATCTTTAATCCGAATGATACGTTGCGTAGCGTCCGCGATGCTCTGTTCGTGGGTGACAATCACGGTGGTGATACCTTCGGAATTGAGTTGCTTGAAGACATCCATCATCTCCACCGAAGTCTTGGAATCCAATGCACCCGTTGGCTCATCCGCCAGTAGCACGCTTGGATTGCCTACTATCGCGCGAGCGATAGCCACGCGCTGGCGCTGACCACCCGACATCTCGTGAGGCAGGTGCGTAGCCCAGTCTTTGAGCCCCATGCGCTCCAGTTGCTCCATGGCACGCATGTAGCGTTCTTTGCGTGGTACACCTTTATAATATAGGGGCAATGCCACATTTTCGACTGCGTTCTTGAAGTTCAGCAGGTTGAAGCTCTGGAATACAAACCCAATCAACTCGTTGCGCAGGCGTGCGCCTTGTGTCTCGTTGAGGTCTTTGATGAGATGTCCGTTGAGGTGATACGTGCCCTCGTCGTAGTTGTCCAAGATGCCCAAGATGTTGAGCAGTGTGGACTTGCCCGAACCCGAAGAGCCCATGATAGACACGAGTTCGCCTTTGTTGATATGCAGGTCGATGCCTTTCAGCACATGCAAGGCGTTGGGTGTGCCCAAGTTGTAGGTTTTGTGTATGTTTTCTAAATGTATCATAGTCGTGATTGTATTACCTTATACATTATATTAGACAAATCAAAATAGCTAAATACTACACCTATGTGAAAATTTTTGCAAAATTACTATTTTTCTTTGAATTATGCAAATTATTTTCACCCCCCCCCCATTTTTCTTTATTTTGTCACTTCGACTTGTCAAAACGAAGATATTAGCGTCGTGGCAGTGGTGTGGACAACAACTCACCCAGTCTGATGAGACTGGGTGAGCATGTGTAGTATTGTTTAGCAGTTGTGTAGCGTAGTGTAGTGTAGGATTGTGTAGCGTGGTTTACCACTCAAGTAGCACTTTGCCACATTGGCCGCTGACCATGACGTCGAAGCCCTTTTGGAAGTCGGCGAAGTGGAAACGGTGAGTGATCACTGGACTCAAATCCAAACCACCCAACAACATCTGCTCCATCTGATACCATGTCTCCCACATGCGGCGGCCAGTGATGCCCTTGATAGTCAAAGCATTGAAGATGATATCCGACCAATTGACTTGCGTGTTGCTTGGCAAGATACCCAACTGCGCAATATTAGCACCCTTATACATGTGCGCGATCATATCATTAAACGCTGCTGGTGCACCCGACATCTCCAAGCCAATATCAAATCCACGGATACCCAATTGCTTCATTGCGCCCTCTACAGTCTCGCCCTTCGAGCCATTGACCGTGATAGTCGCACCCATCTTCTTGGCAATCTCGAGGCGTTGCTCATTGAGGTCGGTCACGACGATATTCTTCGCTCCCGCATAGCGGCAGATACCCGCAGCCATCGTACCAATCAAGCCCGCACCTGTGATAAGCACATCTTCGCCCAAGAGCGGGAAAGCCAATGCCGTATGCGTAGCATTGCCGAAGGGGTCCATGATAGCAGCGAAATCGTCTGGAATCTCAGGACGAATATGCACGATATTGCTCTCAGGGATAGTCACATACTCTGCGAATGCACCGTCCTTGCCCATGATACCGACTGAGATAGTGTTCTCGCATACGTGACCCATGCCACGACGGCAGTTACGGCATGTACCGCAGACGATATGTCCCTCGGCAGTCACGCGGTCGCCAACTTTCACACCACGGACACCTGGTCCGACCTCAACAGCCACGCCCACGAACTCGTGCCCCATGATATAGGGCGGTGTGCAATGGCTTTGCGACCATTCATCCCATTTATACATGTGCAGGTCCGTACCGCAAATAGCGGCTTTGGTGACCTTGATGAGCACATCATTCACGCCTACTTGAGGCATTGGCACCTCTTCCATCCAGAGCCCTGGCTCGGCATAACGTTTTACAAGCGCTTTCATATTGTTGTATTGTTCAAAATTGTTCAGTATTGTTCAATGTGGTTCACATTTTTCAATTTCGGCGCAAAGGTAGTGAAAAATCACGAATTATGCAAGAGTTTGTTGCATTTTATAACAACACTTCCTAATAATATGTTGCAAAAATCTTCGGCACAGAAGGGGGCTTGTGACAGAAATCGCTTGCGATTAATCGTTCGAACCCATTGGGCGAGATAAGACGATTGTGCCGAAGGTTAGTGGAATTCAGCGTGGAATATTATTGCTTTACAAGGATAAGAATCGTTCTATCGGAGTTGAGAAAAATAATTCTGTTGGAAAAGCATCGCCACCAACCACAAGTGAGTGCTCTGGATGAAATTTGTCAGCAAAAACATGAAGACCACTATTATCTTGTCGGTGACCACTTTTCACTTCTAATGCCATCAATCGATTTCCTGTTTGACGGATGATAAAATCCACTTCATCATTGTGGTCTCTCCAATAATACAGGTCATAATCCTGCTCCTGCGCATGGTTGATGAGATGTGCACCTATAGCACTTTCCACCCAACGCCCCCAACGAGTTGGATCAAGTTGTTCGGTCTTAAATCCTCGACCTTGAAAATAACTCAATAGAGCGGTATTATAGACTTGATATTTTGGAATCGACTGATAGCGTCTTGCAAAGTCAACTGCATACCGCTGCAATCCTCCTAATAGAGATGCTTCATCTAAAGTCTTGAGATAATTAGCTAAGGTGGATGTGTTTCCCGCCTCATTTAATTGACCAATAATCTTATTGAATGCAATAATTTCGCCACTATACGCACATCCAATTTCGAATAGTTGTCTCATTAGAGCAGGTTTAAGTACGCGTTTGGTCATTAACACATCGCGATTAATAGCTGGCTCAATAATAGAATCTCGCATATATTGACGCCAACGTTTCTCGTTATTGACATAGGGGGCAGCGCCAGGGTATCCACCAAAATAGATGTACTGTTCAATTGAAAAGTTGAATGCTTCGTGCATTTCGGTGTAGGACCAATGTGGCACACGAATCAGCTCAAAGCGTCCCATCAAACTCTCCGTTAAGCCGTCTTTGAGTAGCAAACGACTACTGCCTAACAAAATCAGTTTGATATTGATATCATGAAAGGTGTCGTAGTCCCATTCTTTTTTGACAATTTCGCTCCAATTGTCTATTTTTTGCACCTCGTCGATAATCAGTATATGCTCTTGTTGCCCCTCCAATTGCATACGAATACGAACGGATTGCCATTTCTCTGATATCCATGCACGATTATTTGTAGCTACTTCATCTGCATTTAGACTGGTAGCAGGTATAGTGCATTGTGCTAAAAATTGCTTGATGAGTGTAGTTTTTCCTACTTGACGTGGACCTGCAAGAACTTGAATACATTTTCTGGGTTCTTGCATACGTTCAATAATTGTACTTAATTGTGAGCGAACTATCATATACAATTGATTTATAGTTTTTTGTCTAATCCAAAATTCTCAAACATTCTCTCCCAAATTCTCAAAGTATCATTCCCAAATTCTCAAACTCGGTGCAAAATTACTATATTTTTGTGAACTATGCAAGTTTTTAGGTGTATTTTTTTGAAAAAAGTTTTTGGGTGCTGAATGTTGTGCTGAAAGTTACCTGCAAGTTTCGGGACCACGATAGCACATCTCTAGGACATCTGTGGGCTTTCGGTGGCTTTCTATAAACGTGTCTCTATAATAATGCTGCAAAAATCTTCGGCGCGGAAGGGAACTTGTGCCGAAGATTTGTAAATTTTGTTATAATATGGTACTTAAAGCAAGTGGAAGGTGTTGATTACCAACGCCTCCCGCTTGAGTGATTTTTTGTTATTTTTTTTCTTCGTGCCGAAGATTGTGCCGAAGTGATAGGATGTTGAAATCACTTCCAGTTCCTTTTGAATCATTCCATATGTTATATGGCTTTGTCGTTAATAGTAAAATAGGCTTGCATAAACTCCTCAGGATAATGCGCTTTTAGATATGCCATCTTATACGCAAGCCATGTATAGCAAACTGCATGAGATTTGTTGAAGAGATAATTACCACATCTCATCCAATCTCTCCAAATTTTCTCAAGAAATTCTTCCGTATATCCATTTTCCATACCACCTCTAATAAATTTTTCTTTCCAAGCAGGTTTTGATTGAGTTAGTCTCTGATGGCAAATAGCCCTTGCTAATAAATCACTCTCCTCAGGCGTGTAGTTCGCAATTTCCTGACTGAGCAACATTAGTTGTTCTTGATAGATGGTAACACCGTAGGTTTCTTTTAAGTACTTCTCCATAATTGGGTGATAATAGGTAATCGCTTCCAATCCATGCTTTCGCTTTGTATATCCGTCAATGCAATCTATTATTCTTGGACGATACATGGTATTTAGTGCAATAAGTTCTTCAAATGTAGAAGGTTGCAATATCTTTAGATACCTGCGCATTTCATCCGATTCAAAGTAGAACACACCAAAAGTATGAGCCTCCTGAAATAGGCGGAATGTCTGCGGGTCATCTTTCGGAGGATTCATTGCAGATTTCGTGATCTCACTACCATACTTGTGCTCAATGTTTTTTAAGCACTCTTTCATTATACTTAATATTCGAAGCCCTATTATATCAAATGTTAAAACCTTACCAACTTGTATGACAGCGGATTTTTGAGCAAGAAGATCCAAGTCAATTAGGTGAGCCAGTTGATCATCTCCATAGTTTTGTTTCAGATAATCTACAATGCGCAACCTCTCATCATATTCCACATCAATATCTATTTGGACTTTAGATACTCCTATGGGATTTATAAAGCGTTCAAAAAGCAGTCCATATTTCAGAGGGTCAATTTCTGTTATCCCTAAACAATATGCAACCTCCGAACCTGCGACAGAACTTCTACCTGGCCCATGATAGATGTTCATATTTTCAAATGTCTCATGCAGAAGATCTGCAATAAAAAGAAAATAGGATTCAAACCTCAAATCACAGATTTGTTTTACTTCATGTTCGATACGGTCATGTAATGCATTGTCACACGACACCCTTTCTAATCCATATCGCAACTCAGCACCAGCGTTCACTCTGGCGATAAAGTATTGTGATAAAGACTCAAAGCCTTCGGGGATTTTAATAAGATCATTAAACATTGAACTTTGAGATTGGATTTGCAGAGGTGACATACTTAGATAATTGATAATTTGTTGTGCTTTTATGTAACCAACCTCAAATTGTCTTTGAATTTGTGAACAAGCGCTTTGGGTGTTTTTAGATGTTCGAATGATATGCATAATCTCATCTCCATTCTGTGCAATTATTCTTTCCATATTATGCATGATTAGTAAGTACATATTTGTTATCAAGGTATTCGGCAAGTCCGTTTGGCATTTGCGATTGTATCTCTGCAAAGAGTTCTGGATAAGTCGTGATGAAACGGGACAAGAGCAGAGGCTCGTCCAATGCACATTGTAGGTGGTCGAAGAGTAATTCGCCGAGTAGATATGGATAGCTCTTTTCCTCTGCGTGGATATCACCATAGATGTCTGTTCCTATTTCGGGGCAGTAATATAGCAGATTGGTGAAGATAATCTCGGTATTCTGATTAATTTGCGCTAACACTTCGGACTCAATAAATGGATTATTAGCTTTGAACCAAGCCAAAGCATCAGCGTCATGCAAGATATTGGTAATGCCAATAATATGGCTGATGTTCTGCTTGATACCGGCAAAATAGCCATTCTTCTTTTCATTGTAGCGGAGTGCCCATTTAATAAAAGCAGTTCGGTATGGGTTGTCTTTGTAGTAACAAGAGGGCTTGAAATACGCATTCTTAAATTCAGCTGCTTGGTGGTGAGTATGCTCGGTATATTTACTCTCAACGCAGAATATGGTTTGGCAATCATCGCTAATGAGCAGTACATCCATATTTGATGGACGATTATTGCGACTACCGTTAGAGTCTTTTGGTAGAACGGGGAATTTTACCTCAAAATACACTTTGTCATAGGTAGTACCATTAAGTACTAGAGGATTTTCTGGACTCACCCAGTAGAAGAAGTTGTATGCCAACATGGATGATGAATAGATTGACTTAGCATGTGCAAGGTGCAGTACACCATTCTTGTCGATATAGTCCTCTAGTTCATGACCGTCACCAGCCATAAACATGTCATGAAACTTGCCTTCCGTCAATGCCTTGCGACCGCCGACATAAACATTTTCGGTGTAGGTGGAAAAATAATTGCCCTTGCTTTCTTCAGGGAAAGAGAATACTTTCTTGAGGTGGTTAGTGGACTCTTTTGTTGTGTTTGTGATAGAAATTTTTCTTTTCATAATGCTGTAATTTTGAAATTTGCTGCAAAATTACAACACGAGAGTGCCAACTTGTGGCACTCTCGTAAAGAAAAATCACTTTATTGTTATTTTTTAGAATTTTATTTCCAATAACGTTCATTAAGGTAATCTATTAACTTCTGACATTTGGCTTCTTTTTTTATTGGCTCAAATAATTCGGAAGGATCTATCAGTTTGTATTTCTTAGGATCTTCTAAACAAGATTTCCATTTTTCTTCCATTTCTCCGTTCCTGCCTCTATAAGCAGTATTGTCATTGGGGACGACATGCAGATGTAAAAAATCAGTAACATTATGCCAATTGTTTGCTTCATTGTTTGCTTCATTTTTGACTATTAATTCAGCCCAAAGTGTCTGCCTCATTAATTCATAATAGGGTTCTTTGTATAGTGTCTTGTCTGACTTTGCGTCTGTAGAGCGAAGATACTGTGATTCGTTTATAAGTTCATCGTAGCGCCTATGCCTTGTTTCATTTTCGAACTTGTTAGATTTCTCTTGTTCGGTGTATTTCCATTCAATAGGGATTAGGCACTTCTCTCCGTTTTTTCTTTGTGCGATGATAAGCGCATCTATGGATGTACATCTGGCTCCGCGCTTAGGTTTGCCCTCATTCATGAAATTGTCAGTTTTTACAACCACCTCAAAAGAAATATATTGTGATTGATATTTATCATTCTTGAGCTGGAATACATCAACAAAATCAGGGTCAATTCCTTGAATTATTTTAAGTACGAGATCTTTGTCTTTTCTTATTGAAAATAAATGATTAAGACAAGCTATTTGTGAAGATAGTAGATTTCCTGTTATCTTACCACCCCACCAATGAATGTCATTTTTTTTGAAATACTCGCAGACCTCTTCTTCATTTTCTGTAATTGAGAGATACAGATTTCTTTTCCCATTTTTCAAAATGTGTGGGTATGGTCGTTCCCGAAAAACACCGTAACCTTCTGTGCCTGGGATGAAAATACGAGGGTTACTCAGCAAGTTTATTTGATGCTGTTTTTGTCGTTCTTTGTAAGTCATAGTCATAATTTTTATAGTTATCCAATATATTTTTTGCTTCATTAATGAATTTCTCACGCAACCATAATGGGCGAAGGACAATTATGTCAGGAAGGAACGAGCGGAGTTCTTGAATAAAATCCGCTGTGGGTGCAATCCAATATTCGAAGACGGAATAATTGTCCGTGCGCTCAGTCTCTTTCTGCGAGTGATGGAGCGGCAGCGAGCGCAAGTAGTTTGCGCGGAAGGGTGTCACACGGAGTAGAACGGACTCCGCTGGCATAGTACCAGCCATTACACCATAATAGTTGTGTAGAAAAGCATCTGCGTTAAAACTCTTAGGAACCTTAAAAGCATTTTCGGTTATTTGCATAGATAACACACGATCCAATGAATAGAAATGTACCTCATCATTGCCTTCTCGATGACCAATAATATACCATCGTTGTTTGAATACCTTGATACAATATGGAGCAATCTCGAAGTTTCTTGGAGCACTCATCTTAAAACTTTGATACTCAACTTGTAGTGTTAGATTTTGCCGCATAGCATCAATCACTTGTGTCAAGTATTTATTGCCAGAAGGTATGTCTTCTAAAAGTAATCTGTCTTTTAACGATTGCCCCTCCATCAAAAGATTGCTGACAGAAAAGGAATTCAGTAACCAATGTTGGACATCATCATTCTTGATGTCATCACGGTTAGCTATTGTGTATTTATTGCCTACACATTTTATCTCAATACCAAACAGAATAAGAATATCATCTTTCATGCGGAAGAATGTACGCCGTGGAATAGCTGCTTCATTTTCATCATTGAGCGATGCGTTTTGCCAATAATCATTGATTTGCTGGCGAGTTAATGCTCCCCGCGAATATAGCAAATCAACGAGCCAGATATAACGCTGAAATTGTCTAATCGATGTCATGATATTATTGTGAAGTAAATTGTTTTGGCAAAGGTACAAATTTATTTTGGATTGAGCAAGAAAAATCGCTTTTTGAGCGATTTTTCTTAGAAACTAATGAGTCAACTTTTTCGGGAAAACAGTCAACTGTTTTAGGAATCAAGTCAAGTGTTTTAGTCAATCTTAACAAACAGCACATTTCCTGATTCAGAGTTCCTTGGTCGTTCCTTGGTTCATCCTTGGTTCGTCCTTGGTCTTTTACCCGAGAGAGAAAGGGAGAGTACAATGGAAGGGAATCTTAATAATAGTACTATACAACAAGCGCATCGCTAAAAAGACGATGCGCTTGTTTATGTATGAACTATAACTGATAAGTTACTCTAGAACATTGAGGGCTTTGCCCACTTTGATAAAGGCCTCGATACCGCGGTCGAGTTGCTCGGTGGTGTGAGCTGCGGAGAGTTGGACGCGGATACGCGCTTGGCCCTGTGGCACTACAGGGTAGTAGAAGCCCGTCACATAAATACCCTCTTCTTGCAATGCCGCAGCGAAGTCTTGGCTCAAACGAGCGTCGTACAGCATCACTGCACAGATAGCCGACTCGGTTGGCTTGATATCAAAGCCCGCGGCTTTCATCTTACTGATGAAGTACTCGGTATTCGCGTGCAAGCGGTCTTGGAGTTCGTTGCTGCGCGTAAGAATCTCAAAGGTCTTGAGGCCTGCCGCTGCAATCAACGGAGGAATAGAGTTGGAGAAGAGATATGGACGGCTGCGTTGGCGAAGGAGGTCGATAATCTCTTTCTTACCTGTGGTGAAGCCACCTACTGAACCGCCGAAGGCCTTGCCCAATGTTCCTGTGATAATCTCAATCTTGCCACGGAGGTCATAACGCTCGGTGACACCGTGACCAGTCTTACCTACCACACCTGCGGAGTGGCTCTCGTCTACCATCACGAGGGCATCGTATTTCTGCGCTAGTTCGTAGATCTTATCGAGTGGGCAGACATTACCGTCCATGGAGAACACGCCATCGGTAGCGATGATGCGGAAGCGTTGTGCTTGCGCTTTCTTCAGTTGTTCCTCGAGGTCTGCCATGTCGCCATTGGCATAGCGATAACGCACTGCCTTGCAGAGGCGCACGCCGTCGATGATAGAGGCGTGGTTGAGCGCATCGGAGATGATGGCATCTTGGTCGGTGAGGAGTGGTTCAAACAAACCACCGTTGGCATCGAAACAAGCGGCATAGAGGATAGTGTCCTCAGTACCGAAGAAGTCGGAGATGGCTTGCTCGAGTTGCTTGTGGGTGTCCTGTGTACCGCAGATGAAACGCACCGATGCCATACCATAGCCACGCGCGTCCATGCGGTCTTTGGCAGCTTGGATAAGTTCGGGGTTGTCTGCAAGGCCAAGGTAGTTGTTGGCGCAGAAGTTGATGACGTCCTTGCCTCCTTCGACCTGAATGGCAGAGGATTGAGGCGTGATAATCACGCGCTCGTTTTTATACAATCCTGCTTCACGAATATCGTCGAGGATACTTTGCAGGTGTTTTTGAAATTCTGTATACATATCTAAACTATCTTATACAATTCCTTGTTCAAGCATAGCTTGTGCGACCTTCATGAAGCCAGCGATGTTCGCACCCTTCACATAGTCAATAGAGCCATCGGCTTGGCGACCGAACTTCACACATTGCTCGTGGATGGACTCCATGATATGATGCAGACGGCTGTCCACCTCTTGTGCTGTCCAGCTGAGGTGTTCGCAGTTCTGTGTCATCTCCAAGCCCGAAGTAGCTACGCCACCAGCATTGACCGCTTTGCCTGGTGCAAAGAGTACGCCATTGTGTTGGAAATAGTGGATAGCACCCGGTTGGCAACCCATGTTACTAACCTCGCAGCAGCACCAGCAGCCGTTGGCTTTGAGTTCCTTAGCATCGTCCTCGCTGAGCTCGTTTTGGAAAGCACATGGGAGAGCAATATCGCAAGGAACAGACCATGCCTTCTTGCCTGCGGTGAAGTGCGCCTTCTCTGGGAACTTATCCGCCATGTCTTGCACCTTATTGCGGTTGCTTGACCGCATAACGAGCATATAATCAATCATCTCCGCTGTGATACCCTCTGGGATAGCGCATACGCCGTCAGGACCAGAGATAGCCACCACCTTAGCACCCAGTTCGGTTGCCTTTTGTGCAGCACCCCAAGCCACGTTGCCGAAGCCAGAGATAGCCACAGTCTTACCCTCGATAGACTTGCCTGCCTCGTGGAGGAGATGCTCGGTGAAATAGAGTGCACCATAGCCCGTTGCCTCTGGACGGAGGATAGAGCCACCCCATGTCATGCCTTTGCCTGTGAGTACGCCTGTGTGGTATTGGCGAGCCAATTTTTGGTACATACCATTGAGGAAACCAATCTCGCGACCGCCTACGCCTACGTCGCCCGCAGGAACGTCGGTATCCACACCAATATTGTGCCAAAGTTCAAGCATAAAGGCTTGGCAGAAACGCATGATCTCGGCATCCGATTTGCCTACTGGATCGAAGTCAGAACCACCCTTTGCGCCACCCATAGGCAGGGTAGTCAGCGCGTTCTTGAATGTTTGCTCAAAGCCTAAGAACTTGAGCATGGATGGGTTAACTGCTTTATGGAAACGCAATCCGCCTTTGTAGGGGCCGATAGCGGAGTTGAATTGCACACGATAACCGAGGTTGGTTTGCACCTGACCTTGGTCGTCCACCCATGTTACGCGGAAGGTGAAGATACGGTCTGGTTCGACCATACGCTCCACGATCTTGGCTTTCTCATACTCAGGATGTTGGTTGTACACTTCCTCGATGGATACAAGGACTTCTTCTACGGCTTGCAAATACTCTGCCTCGCCTGGATGCTTTGCAGCAAGGTGCTGCATGATGTCCGTTACTTTCATTGTTGTAATATTTTTAAGGGTTATTGTTATTGGCAATTTTATTGGATATCGGGTGCAAAGGTACTACTTTTTTTGCAAATACACAAAGAATGTGGTGCCTTTTTCTGATGTTTGGAAACATATTTTTCCACCACTTCCTTCTACGATATTCTTTGAGATTGGCAATCCAAGACCTGCTCCTGTATTCTTGGTTGTAAAGTTGGGTATAAAGACTTTCTCTTGCATTTCCACTGGAATACCTGGTCCGTTGTCGGAGAAGGAAATTTTTATCCATTGTTTTGTAGTATCTAACTCATTTTTTATTATTGACTTGGAATTCGCAGATTTTAAAATGATAATGATATCGCTATTAGGTCTTCCTTCCATAGCCTGCAAAGCATTGCGTACAATATTGGTGAACACCTGTGTGATTTGATCTGCATCAGCAATTGCAATAACTCCAGATTCAGGGCCAACGTAACGAATAGGTATATTATCTTGATTATTGCTCATAAGCGCAACAAAAGCAAATAATTTGGCTGCCACATCCACTTCTGTAGGTTTTACTTCTGGCATCTTGGCAAACGAAGAAAAAGATTGAGCAATATGACTAAGAGTATCTATTTGGTCGATGAGCAATTGCGTAGACTCGTTGAAATATTCTTCAAATCGCTCGGTTCCCTTGGTACGTTGTAATTGCTGCAAGGTAAGTTTCATCGGAGTAAGTGGATTATTGATTTCGTGTGCCACCTGACGTGCCATTGTACGCCAAGCCATTTCACGTTCGCTGCGAGCTAAGCGTTCGGTGGAGTCAGCCAACGCATCCATCATTTGATTATAATGTCCAACCATCTCTCCGAATTCGTCGGAATACGGATAATGGATATGTTGTCCTGCTTTGTTATCTTGAAGTTGGGTAGTTACCATACTCAAGGAAGACGTTACGCGATTGGATACAATCCACACTACAATAATTGACCCGATAAGCAATAGGATATACAATGGTAAGAGCTTCAGAATGAATCCTTGTAAATGCGCGGCCATCTCTTCTTGGGAAATGAAACTAGGCAAAGCAATATAGCCCATCTGGGTATAATTACCATTTATAAATTCAGTATAAGCCGACAGATAACGTACATTGCCAATATGGTCGTATTGCACTAGTTTTTTTGCATCAGAGAAAAATACTTCAGGTGCAATATATGGAGGAAGAATTCCTTTTTCAAAAAGTTGAGGGGTGGATGTACCTATTAACCGACCATGCAAATCATAGACATGGATATCAGTTTCATACGCGAAGCTCATATCTCTTAGGTCTATATTTAGTGCTGACGTATTGGAAGGGGAAAGGTTCATATCCCAAAAGTACATATTTTGCAATGCCATTTGTACATACTGAGCCTTTTTGCCTAATCGCAGTTGCTGCGTTTCGATGAAAACACGTTGGGAATGTTCGATCGATACCAAAAAGATTGATAGTAAGATTACCATCACAGTAGGCGTAAGAACTATTTGGAACTTACCACCTAAACGCATATGACGGAACCCCTGATAGCGTATCAAACTACCAATAGCAATAATGAGCAAGATAGCTATCATTGTGAATACTATCACATAGTATGCTCTGATTTTGATGCGAGAAAAGGTAGTGTCCTGCTTATCTACAGCCAATAATGATTGGTATGAGAAACTTTCAATCACTTCATATTGACTGCTTTGTTGTTCCATTTCTTCTTTGGACAATTCTTCAAGTGAGAAAAGATATGCACCATCGTTAGAAAAAATAGGGATAACGTGGTTTTGGGATTGATTCAATCGTAGATTCCAGTGCTCTTTTCCTCGGAATGGAGGAATAAAACCATTGTGCAATTGTGTACTCGTAAGTGCATAGTTGTATTTTATAGGGATAGCAACAACTATCTGATAATCTCCTACTTTCACCCGATGGCATATACCAACTGCATTATCCCATTGCATGTATTGCCATTTATCATAGATATATTGTATTGAGCGATTGGAAGCACTGAGCCATGAATTAGACCAATAAACAAGTTGCTTACCTTTGTAAACATAAAAAATGATGCTATTATCAGCATGCGTATGATGCCATATTGAATCGAAATCATTATTTTGGATAGCCGTTTTGAGATGTTCGGTTAGCACTTCTGCCTTCTTCTGCTGCTCATTCAAGGTACGTTGAAGGCGACGCGCATTTGCATCAAAACTATTGCATGACGAGAAAGCAATCATGCAAAGTAAGAGTAGCAATATGCTAATACGATTTTTCACGCTGCAAAAATACAAAAAAAATATGAGTTGACAAAGTAATATGCATATTTTTTAACAAAAAAGCTGCCCTGAGGCAGCTTTTTTGAATATTACACTGGATTATTCTTATTTTGTCCCAAAATAGAATGCCATATACAAGTTAGCACCAATATTATCAGTTCCGAAGTGGAAACCATGGTTAGAAGGAGCCACCAACTCGGTATGAGTGGTATGCGCTTCAGTAAGTGTATTCCAGCCTTCGTAAACCTCAGCACGTGCAGGATTGATTTCATAGTAAATACCAAGATTTACATTTGCGCCTAAAGCAATTTTAGGAGCGACAAACCACTCTACCCCAATGCTACCATACGCACCCACTGCATGTATTAAGTCAGCAGAGTGAATTGATAATGGACGTGCACTAGGCAAGTAAGGAACAACTGATTGATACAAACTAGGATCACTGATTGATGGGTTTTGGTTCATCTCTGTAATTGCATTACCATATGCAAAATTCATTGATGAAGAACCACATGCATAGTTAAGCCCACCTCCAAAGACACCTTGTACAGCACGTTTGCCAAGACGATATTCTACGCCAAGTGCGAAACTTCCTGAAAAAGATTTGTATCCAATTTGGTCGATAACCTTAGCATTGCTCAAAGGTTCAATCATTAGTGCAGCATCATCTTGTACATATTGATTATACTTCTTAGCAAACAAACCAAATCCCAAGTTAGCACGAATAGCCAAATTGTCGGTAAGCATATATGTACCCATGATAGATACCAATGAATTGGGCAATTCTTGACCAAGCAATGGTTCACCAGCCCAATCATCGAGAGCATTATCAACATTTCCGTTGAACATATTGCCTACGAATGTAGCAATAGGATCTAAAGAAAATCCGATAGACATATCTCCTTGAGCAGGCAACCAAGAAGAATAATCCTTGTTAGCTCGCTCTTCTGGCGAAGGCTTATTAGCCCCGTCAGCGAAGGCTGCTGTCGCTACCAAGAGCGACAGAGCCAACGTGAATATCTTGTTGAATTTCATAGCGATACAAATATTATAATTGTTATACCTCTATTAACTTCAAATTAGTCATCAATTGTATGGTCAAGAATTGAATACCAATCATAGTTGCCCCAACCATCTGGTGTAGGAGAATTTGGATTAAACAACAACTTAGCTGTTTTCTTAATTTCCACAGCACCACTAGTAGCTGTTTCAGCCTCATTGAATGCAACACCAGTGTATTTACCTGAAATAGTCTTAACCGTATTTTCTGCTGGGTCTGGATAGTGTTTAAAGTCATTTACTTCAGGATAACCATCAAGTGTACTTGGGTGCTTCAAGCTGATTGATACTGTGAAATTATCACCATCTTCTACCTTTTGAGCAAATGGCACATTTGAGAGTGTAATAGCTTGTCCAGACACCAAGATATCAAATGTTTTAGTTTCGTATCCACGTGCCAATGTAACAGTTGCCATTACACCATTGCCAGCAGCAGTCCAATCAGCTTCGTGGCTACCAGATGTAGTAGTTTCAATTGCTTTTTGAGCATACAATTTAAATGTAGCTTTTCCCTCAGCATCTTTTTGTTTGTACCAACCCAACAAGTTATGGCTTGGCCACTCTGCTGGTGCTCCATCTGGATTAAATTTATAGTAAGCTGTACCTTTATTATTCCAAGCATTGTCGTTGAGAGTTACATAATGGGAGTATTCACCAGCAATCTTCATTGGAGTAGGAGAAGTAACGTGATAGTAGTGAACGAAATCATCCACATTGAGTAACAGAGGAGTAACAATAATGTTAGGCTCTTGATCACCAAACTCACGATATACTACGCAATCATATGCTCCATCAGCGTCTGTAAGCAACACCATCTCAAATGGCTCAGAAGCACCTGGTAATGTATATCTTACTTCGATTTTTTCGTTCGCATAAGGTGCATATGCTCCTTTCCAGAATCCAGTTTCCTCAGCAAGCATAATCGTACCTGTTACTGATTTATCTTTGTTGGAATACTTTGCATCGAATTGTTGCCAGCCTAAGAGTTTGTCCGTATATGTATCAGGATCAGTACCCTTTGGATCAAACTTAAAGTAGTAAGTTCCCAAATCATTCCAAGCAGCATCAGCAGCTTTGATAGGATCTTGTGCTACGTATGTACCTTCCAATGTTTTGGTTTTACCATGATCACGATAGTGTACGAAATCATCAACAGTTACATTATCAGCAGAAACCGCTAATTTATACTCATCTTGTGCGTCTTTCAAAGGCAATTTTACAGAGAATGAGCCATCATTCTTAACTGGAACTTGGAACTCTAAGCCAGGTAATTCAACAGCAGTAACAGTTACAACCTCATTAGTTGCAGCTTTGTAACTACCTTTCGCATACGAATCCTCTTTTGCGAACATTGCTTTACCAGTTGCTGTAGCAGAATACTTATATCCCTCTACTACAACCCAAGCTGCGAGGTTCTCGTACCATGGTGTAGGAGTTGTGTTAGGATTGAACTTATAGTAGTAAGCCCACTTGTTGTTCCATTCTGCATCCTTATCTTCAACATCCTCATACATATAATATTTACCAGCAATTTCTTCTACACCTTTCTTAGTATAGTGTTGGAAATATTCAACTTCTGTATCCAACAATTCTATTGAATAAGATTCGTATTTGCTCTTAGCCTCTTTAGCAGGGATAGCTACAGATACTGTACCATCTGCTTTAACAGGCACAACGAATGCTTTATTATCACCATCAGGATAGTTGACATATGCAATAGCACGATGACCTTCTGCACCCTTGTACTCACCAACAGCCAATGCACTCTCTTTAGCGAGGTAAATCTTTGCAGTTAAAGTTACAGTTGCATTGTAATCTTCTTTTAGAACCCAACCTGCAAGGTCTGATGACCAAGTATCAGGAGTAGAAGCAGGAGTGAAAGTGAAATAGAAGTCACCTAATTGATTCCACTCCGCATCTGAAGCACGTAATTTCTCATTGAGGTTATAAGAACCTTCTTTGATTACGATGGATTTTGCAACAGACTCGTAGTGTGTGAATGCAATAGCTGCTGGTTGAATCAATTCCACAGTCCAACTTGCGTCAGGTTTAACACCTTCTTGCTCTATAGGAATCTCCAATTCGAATGTACCATCTGCTTGTGTCAATACAGCAAAGGCTTTATTATAAGGATAAACATCTCCACTAACAAGAACGCTTTGAGCAGATGTAGTATACGAACCCACAGCATAAGCATCCTCTTGCGCTAATTTGACAGAACCAGTCAATTTGATGGTAGCGGTCATATCAGCAAATGCTTGTTCGCCAAATACCCAACCTGCCAAATCATCATTCCATGCTGGAGGAAGCACTTCATCAACGATACCATTGTTGTAGCCAGGAACAAATTTCAATGGGCATTCACCGATTGAGCATTCTACGCCTTCTATTACTTCAGCAACATCATAGATATTAGCACCTGCAACCCAATCTGTACGCAACTTATATGCACCAGCCACTTTTACAGATTTACCAGTAACGTCGGTATAATGAACAAATGCAGCATCAGCAGAAGGAACAACTGTAGCGTCTTCGATACAGAAACCTTTGCGCAAATTCTTGATAGGCAAATTCAAAGTGAAGATACCGTTCTTATCGGTAGTGCAACCATAAGTGAAAGATGAAGCGTTAGAATAACCTTGCTCTTCTACATCTTCGCCATCTTTGATTGTGATTTCGATAGTACAATCAGCAGCAGGTTTGTATGCACCAGTATGATAACTTACCTCGTAAGGCAATAAGAGTTTACCAGTGAATACAGCTGTTTCTGAATAATCTTTCATGTCAATGATAGTATAGTCATAGCGCAAGTCAGCTTCCTCACCGATATGATTGCTACCAGGCATCAACGTAGGAAGTGAAGCAATCGCAGCAGGAGTTTCAAATTTGCACATACGTACCTCAAATACAGGCTTACCGTTCTCCATTTTGAGGTATGTAGCACGCTCTGCTGTAAACTCCTCATAGCGCAATGTTGCGCCAGAAATACCCTCTGACTTTACAGGAACTTCGATGGAGAAGTTACCTAATGAGTCAACTACACCAGTAAAGATCTTGTTGCCTTGAGAGCCTGCTTGATAACTTGACATAGGAATCTCTACGTAAATCTTGCGACCAACAGCAGGCAAGATTCGCTCTGCTACATAGTCATCAGATAAAGTGTCTTGACCAAGGCTATAAGTCACGCGACCTGTAACCAAAGCTTTCTCTTGCAAACTACCGAAATCTAATTCGGACTGTTCGCGTTCGCATCCAACCAACCCAATAAATAGGGCTGCGATGAATAAATAAACAAATTTCTGTTTCATACGATTTGTCAATTTAAAGTGAATATTTAAGTTAATTTATTGGTTTTAACATTTTTTATGGTGGCAAAGATACTACTTTTTTTTCATACACACAAGCATATATGTTTTAAAACATATAAATTGCGTATTTTTTAGTTTAAAATATCACTAATAGCAATCTACCTGTGTAGCTACGGCTTTTTCTTCGCCCTCTTGGGTGAGGATATAGCATGCACTGCGAGTGGTATAAATATCCTCCGTTTGATTAGGATGCCCTGTCCACCCTTCACCGTTTTTGAAAATGATATTCAATTCCTTGCCCTCATAAGCAAAGACATACCAATCGCCTTGTTTTTTTGCCACATGTTCGTAGTCCTCTATGCCATCGCCCCAAATCCATACGTAGATTGTTTCCTTCCAAGTATCTGGTACTTTAGCTTTCACAACAATGCCCTGCTTTTGAACAAACGTGATACTATCCACATCAGCTACACTATAGACCACGCTTTTCCCGTTTCTCCATACGAGCATATCGGTGAGCATCAAGTCATCATCCTCTATCTCAGGATTATCATTCGTATTATCTTCTTCCTCATCATCGTCGCCCCCACTATTATCCTCTGGTATTGCCCAATTATTTTCATTTAGCCATTGAGCATAACTGCGCAGACGATTAGTTACCTTTGTCACACGATTGCTGAAATCATTGTTGCCATAATCGGGCCAACGTTGGTAATCCGCTTGTACGGCAGAAGCGATGAGATCCTTTTGCTGAACAATATAATCATATATTTGATTGAAATCGCCCTTGTAGAAGTCAGTCCATAGCGTTTTTAGACATGTATTGAAAGCAGGAAATTTACATATTTCGGGTATCCAGTGATTATGCCATACATCACCTTCGAAAATGTATTGCGATTTATCGCGATTGAACGCACTACCAAAATCCCATACTGGTCCAAAATACCACTTTTCGCCTTCCCCCATCTCGCGATAAAGGTAGCAACTGCCGTGGAAAGACTCGTAGTTGTCGGTCAGTTCTTGCACAATATAGAATCGCGCTAACGCTTCCATATCAAGGTATTTCCACAATTCATCGGAGTTCTTATCGCCATAGACCAGTGTATTGATACGCTCCATTTCCTCTCTAAGGAATTGCTCTTGCGCTGAAGAAAGTACCTCTGGTGTCTTATATGTAAACGCAGTTTCTGTATTATAATAATCACCTTCAGTGATGATAATCTGTGGATCCTCGCGATAATTGTCAATCTCTACGAGCCAGCCACCCGTGATAGCCATGGGGTCAGTAGCCTCGTCCTCTTGCTCTACGATATTCACGCGATCTTTATCCACACGAATGGTTTCGGTCAGGAAATACAGTCCGATATAATCACCATTGAGTACTACTTCGAGAGGTTTAGCAGTAGGCGTCCATGTGAGACCAATCAATTTGCTCAGTTGGAATCCAATGGCATTGCGCATAAAACCTTTGCTGTCATCGGCATGTGCAAGCAAAGCAAAATGCTTACTTTTGGTCATACCGAGAAGTGGCTGTTTGTCAGCAAGTTTGATACGATAGGGCTTTTTATCAAAATCCCTCCATGTGTAGTTGCCACGCCCTCTGATTTCCATGTTCAGAGGTTGCGCTTTTGAGCCAATACTCTGATAGTCACTTAGTCCCTTGTTATCGAGGTAGTAAGTGGCATTGATGTAGTCTTCTTTGCTAGTGATAGGGGCATTGTTCTCCGTTTGGATGTACAAGACTGGCAGCGTGCCCGAAGGGGATACAGCAGCACGAAGTGTAGCACATAAGCACACTACAAGTGAGAAAAATAGTGTTCGTTTCATTGTGTTGTTTTTATTACGATTATAGGCGGGGACTTCCCGCCTATAATCAATTTACACAGGCGTCCGACAGCGTTATCCGACTCCCGATAGATAATTAATATGCATTCATTTGCTCTTTGACGGTAGCAGTGATCATGTCAGCAAACTCTTGGATAGTCATCTGACCTTTCTCCTCTGCACCTTGTTGGCGAACAGATACAAGTCCTTGCTCTGCCTCTTTCTCACCTACGATGAGCATGTATGGGATACGCTTGAGTTCGTTGTCGCGAATCTTACGGCCGAGTTTCTCGTTGCGGTCGTCCACGATGCAGCGTACATCTTGTGCCTCGAGCATCTCTTTCACTTTGTGTGCATACTCGTTGCTCTTCTCAGAGATTGGCAATACCACAGCTTGGTCTGGTGTCAACCACAATGGGAACTTACCCGCGGTGTGCTCGATGAGCACAGCCACGAAACGCTCCATACTTCCGAATGGCGCACGGTGAATCATCACAGGGCGGTGCTTTTGGTTATCCTCGCCTACATACTCCAATTCAAAACGCTCTGGCAAGTTGTAGTCCACTTGGATAGTACCCAATTGCCAACGACGGCCGAGGGCATCTTTCACCATAAAGTCGAGTTTTGGGCCATAGAACGCTGCCTCGCCAGTCTCTACGCGAGCAGGAAGACCCTTCTCTTGGCATGCCTCGATGATAGCTTGCTCTGCTTTCTCCCATACCTCGTCTGAACCTACGTACTTGGTAGTATTGTTAGGGTCACGGAGTGAGATTTGTGCCTCAAAGTTCTCGAATGCGAGTGACTTGAAGATAATCTCGATGATCTCCATCACACGGATAAACTCGCTCTTCACTTGGTCAGGACGGCAGAAGATATGTGCATCATCTTGAGTAAAAGAGCGCACGCGCGTGAGACCGTGGAGCTCACCCGATTGCTCGTAGCGGTATACCGTACCGAACTCTGCAATACGCAATGGAAGGTCTTTGTATGAGTGAGGAGTATTCTTGAAGATTGTACAGTGGTGAGGGCAGTTCATTGGCTTGAGCAGATATACCTCGCCTTCCTCTGGAGTGGTGATTGGTTGGAAGGAGTCCTTACCATAGTGATCCCAGTGACCAGAAGTGATGTACAAGTTCTTGTTTCCGATATGTGGGGTTATAACTTGTTGATAGCCATAGCGTTTTTGAATCTTCTTGAGGAAGTCCTCAAGGCGCAGACGCAGCGCAGTACCCTTTGGCAACCAGATTGGAAGACCTTTGCCCACCATGTCGGAGAACATAAAGAGTTCCAACTCTTTACCGATCTTGCGGTGGTCGCGTTTCTTCGCCTCTTCGAGGAGGGTCAAGTACTCATCCAACATCGCTTTCTTTGGGAAAGTGATACCGTAGATACGGGTCATCATTGGGCGAGAGTCGTCACCACGCCAGTATGCAGCTGCACAACTGAGCACTTTGATTGCTTTAATTGCCTCCGTTGAAACAAGGTGTGGACCTTTACAGAGGTCGGTGAACGCACCTTGTGTATAGGTAGAGATATGTCCGTCTTCGAGTTCGCTGATGAGCTCGCACTTGTATGTCTGACCCTTTGCGCCAAACTCAGCCAGTGCATCGGCTTTTGCGATAGATTTCTTTACCAATGGCTCTTTCTTGGCACGAAGTTCTGCCATTTTTTGTTCGATTGCAGCAAAGTCGCTATCCTTAATCGTTTGTCCCTCAGCAGGATATACATCGTAGTAGAAACCATTTTCGATAGCAGGACCAATACCGAATTGGATGCCAGGATACAACTCCTGTAATGCCTCTGCCATCAAGTGCGATGAAGTGTGCCAGAAGGCATGCTTTGCCTCCTTGTCCTCCCACTTGTGGAGTTTAATTTCGCAATCTTCGGTGATTGGGGCATTGAGTTCTACGATTTGCCAATCTTCGTCGTTGGCGGTTTTGATGCTTGCAACAAGGATGTCTTGTGCCAAACGGCTGCTGATGCTAGCAGCTACTTCGTAAGCGGTGATACCGCTCTCGTACTCGCGGACGCCTCCGTCCGGAAAAGTGATTTTAATCATGTTTTTCTTTTAAATAAACCTACAAATGTTTACGGCTCAGGGCTCACAAATGCCCTAAGAAGCCAATTTCGGTGCAAAGGTAGTGAAAATATTGCGGATGTGCAAGAAAATAGCGAAAAAAAATCGCTATTTTCAGGATAATGGACACTGCGCTAATGGATAATGGAGGCTTTGCCACTTCTGCGTTGTCTTCTGTAAAAGCGGTACTCCTTCGGTTAAGGTAGCAGAATGTTACGTTTATCCTACGTATATGTTACGTATATCCTACGTATATCCTACGTAATTGATAAGGGAAAGACAAGGAAATAAATCTATACCAAAATTATATAAGTCAACCTCGCACCACAAAGATACTTACCCACCTCGTCGTCTGAATGCGCTTGTCATATGGACTACCACTCCACGTAGCCGATACGGAGTTCGTCCTTACGTAGAGTGGCATGGTTGTACCTTCGAGGGCATCGACATTGCCCATAGGCAATCCCACCTCGAAGCTACTGCCACCCTACGCAGCCCAAATACAAGAAAAATCACGCTAAAAGTAAACTTTCTGCGATTTTTCTTGTATTTGTGCATTTTTTTTTGTACCTTTGCACGCTTTTTTGTGCAAATGCGCGCATATGCGCGAAATATATCTAGGAACGCACCGTGCAGAGAATATGGAAAAACATATTGATAGGAATGCTATTGTTGGCGATGCCAATGATGGCACAAACTGCATGGAGTCAAGAACAAGGAATCAGAAATGAAGAATCGGAAATCAGGAATCAGGAGCAAAGAACCGATACCATAAGAACTGATAGCATAGGAACGAGTGAGCAACCAAAAGCAAATACTATTGATGCACGTATTGAATACACCTCCAACGACTCGATGGTCATCACAGGAAAAGGCATCGCGCATATCTACGGACAAGGTGACTTGAAATACAAAACCATGGGACTCACAGCCGAATATATCCGCGTGAGTATGGACAGCAGCACCCTATTTGCAAAAGGCGTACTTGACACCATCGAAAACGAGTGGATAGGTAAACCCATATTCTCAGAAGGGAATGATAGTTACGAGACCGATGAGATAACTTATAATCTCAAAACACAAAAAGGATTTATCAGAAACGCTATCACCGAACAAGGAGAAGGATATATCATAGCCGACAAGACAAAGAAAGTGGACGGCGATATGCTGATGATGGCCGGTGGTAAATACACCACCTGCGACCAACATGATCATCCACACTTCTACCTAAAACTAACCAAAGCCAAAGTCAAACCAGGCGATTTTATTGCCACAGGACCTGCTTACTTGGTGGTGGGCGATGTGCCATTGCCACTGGCTATACCATTCGGATTCTTCCCATTTACCAATCAATACAGCAGTGGATTCATCATGCCTAACTTCGGAGATGATTACACACGCGGATTATACCTATCGGGCATAGGCTATTACTTCGCCATCAACGACTATATGGACTTGGAAGTAACAGGCGATATCTACACACGAGGCACATGGGCTATAAGAGCAAGAAGTCAATACCTGAAGCGATACAAGTTTAGAGGTAATCTCAGCATCAACTACCGATGGGACGTCACTGGCGAAAAAGATATGCCAGACTACAATGTGGCAAAGAACTTGCAAGTGCAATGGTCGCATACACAAGACAGCAAAGCCAATCCATACAATAACTTTTCAGCGAGCGTCAACTTCAAGACCGCAGGATATAACCGCAGCAATATCAATAGCTATTACAACGTGGCTGCCAACTCGGAAAACACCACCAGCAGTAGCATCAACTATACACAACGCTTCCCTGATAGTCCGTGGAATATCGGCATAAGCATGAACCTCACACAGCGTACCAAAGACTCTACGCTCAATGTCACCCTACCAAGCTTGAATGTAAGCATGAGCCGTATCTACCCATTCAAACGCAAAGTGCGAGTGGGCAAAGAGAAATGGTATGAGAAGATTAGTTTGCAGTATAATGGTAATTTCACCAACTCCATCACATGTAAGGAGGACTATTTCTTCAAGTCGAACTTTGTGAAAGATTGGGACAACCGATTGAAGCACACATTGAGTTCATCGGCATCGTTCATGGCATTCAAGTACTTGAGTATCACACCTAGCATCAACTTCACTGACCGCATGTTCTTCTCGCGTGTGGATCAGAGTTGGAACGAAGAACTCAACCAAGTGCAGAAAGATACCGTCATGGGCTTCTACAACGTGTACGACTTCAATGCCAGCATCAGTATGTCAACCAAACTATATGGTTTCTATATCCCATTCCGCAAATGGTTTGGCGACAAGGTGGACCGTTTCCGCCATGTGATGACACCATCTGTAAGCTTTAGCTATCACCCCGACTTCGGCAAAGATTACTGGGCAAAACGCTATGGTGGTTTCCACGGCAGTTATGACCGATTGATTACAACTCGCGATGCAGCAGGCAATATCGTGCCCAAGCTGGACGAGAATGGTTTGCCAATTTACGAAGTGGTACACTATTCGCGCTTTAAGGAAGCACCCAGCCGAGGTGCAGCAGCTACATTGGGTTTCTCGCTGGGCAACAACTTAGAGATGAAACTGCGCAATGACAAAGATACCACAGGCAAAGAGCCATATAAGGTGTATAGTATCATTGATAATTTGAGCATTAGTGGTGGATATAACTTTATCGCCGACTCTATGAACTGGCAGAACTTCTCGGTGAATTTGCGTATCAAGATTCCAAAAGTGAACTACACCATCAACCTCAGCGGACAGTTCGATCCATATATGTACACCACTACTGCCAGCGGACAGCACGTGCGCTGCAATGAGCTATATTGGAATCACGGTCGCTTTCCACACTTCTTGGGAACAAGCACCAGTTTCAGCTACACATTCAATAACGATGTGGTGAAGCGATGGTTCAATCGTGATGACAAAAAAAATGAAGAACCTGCGGAAGAGGAGGCATTAGCCGAACCTACGATTGACCCATTGACAGGAGAAATCATTGAACCAGAAAAGCCTGCTGAGAAAAAACCGAAGAAGAAAGATGAAGTAACCGATGATGGTTATCTGTTTGCGAAAATTCCGTGGAGTTTGAGTGTATCGTATAATTTACGCTATGCAGCAGGTACAGAATGGGATGAGAAACGCAATTACCCCAAGATGGAATTTAGGCACAACTTGAGTTTCTCTGCGTCAATCGGATTAGGTAGTGGATGGAAAGCAAGCACCTCGCTCAGTTACGACGTGAATGCCAAGAAGATGTCCTACACCAGCATCAATGTGAGCCGCGATTTGCACTGCTGGAGCATGAGTGCAAGTTTTGTGCCTTTTGGTCCGTACAAAAGTTATACCTTCCACATCGGTGTAAACGCAAGCATGTTGGCAGACTTGAAGTATGATAAGAGCAGCGCAGATGCCACTGGTAAGCGGATTGATTGGTGGTAGTTTGGTGTTTAGTGAACGCGGCTGAGCCGCTACTGTTTAGAGTTTAGAGTTAAAAAGTTAAGAAAATATGAAAATTGAAGCAAAGAAAGTAGTAACGCTGGAGTACGACTTGTACGTAGATGGCGAAAATGGTAAAGAAGAATTGATGGAGAAAGCTACCGCTGAAGTTCCATTGGTATATTGCCACGGCGAAGGCATGATGTTGCCTGCCTTTGAGCAACAAATGGAAGGTTTGGCAGAAGGCGAATCATTTGATTTCCGCATTGCCTGCCAAGACGCATACGGCGAGTACGACGACGAGGGCGTATTGACATTGGACAAGAAGATGTTTTACAATGGCGATGGCGAGTTCGATAGTGAACGCGTATATGTAGGTGCTATCGTACCGATGAATACTGTTGACGGACAAGTCATCAATGCTCAGATAGCAGAGATTACCGCAGATAACGTAACCATTGACCTCAACCACCCATTGGCAGGCGAGAACTTGCACTTTGTGGGCAAGGTATTGAATCTGCGCGACGTAACCGAAGGCGAGTTGAAAGCACTGCACCACAGAGGTTGTGGCGGCTGTGGCGGTCATTGCAATGGCGGAGACTGTGGCGGTGATTGCCAAGAAGGAGGCTGCGGAAACTGCAATTGCTAGTCCGTAGATGGCACGAAGAAGTCACGGTAAAGTCTCGGCGAGGTTCCGATGAGGTTCCGATGAGATTCCGATGAGGTTCCGATGAAGTCCCTATGGAGGCAGGTGGCAAATAGGTGGCAAATAGGTGGCAAACAATAGGCATATAATAGGCAACTAAGAATTATAAAAAACTAAAAATACTATGGCAAATATTTTAGCGATAGTGGGTCGTCCTAATGTCGGGAAATCGACCCTATTCAACCGCTTGACCAAAACGCGTCGAGCAATAGTAAATGATGCAGCAGGCACTACTCGTGACCGTCAATACGGCAAAAGCGAATGGTGTGGCAAAGAATTTTCCGTCATTGATACTGGCGGATGGGTGGTCAATTCGGATGATACGTTTGAAAGCGAGATCAACCGTCAAGTAAATCTCGCCATCAAGGAAGCGGATGTGATTCTCTTGGTGGTGGATGTGAACGCGGGTGTGACGCAATTTGATATGGAGGTGGCTCACCTACTCCGTCAAGCCAAGAAAGAGACTGTGTTGGCAGTGAACAAGGTGGATCAGTTTGACCAACAATATGGTGCGCCAGAGTTCTATAAGCTTGGTTTAGGCGAGCCATATATCTTGTCGGCTGAAAATGGATTAGGCACAGGCGATTTGCTGGACGAGATTTGCAGTCGATTCAAAGACACCGTAGCAGGCGAAGATTTGGAGGATTTGCCACGTTTTGCTATTGTAGGTCGTCCGAATGCAGGCAAGAGCAGTATCTTGAATGCCTTTATTGGAGAAGAGAGAACGATTGTAACTGACATTCCTGGCACCACACGAGATAGCATTTACACTAGATACAACAAGTTTGGTAAAGATTTTTATCTCGTTGATACTGCGGGTATTCGCAAAAAAGCCAAAGTGAATGAAGATTTGGAGTATTACTCGGTAGTACGTAGTATTCGTGCGATAGAGAACTCGGATGTCTGCATATTGATGATTGATGCCACACGTGGTATCGAAGCGCAAGACTTGAACATCTATTCACTCATACAAAAGAACAAGAAAGGTTTGGTGGTGTGCGTCAACAAATGGGATTTGATTGAGAGCAAGACCAATGCAGATATCAAAGGCTATGAACGTGCTATCCGTGAGCGCATTGCACCATTCAAGGACTTCCCTATTATCTTTACTTCAGCGTTGACCAAACAGCGCATTTTCAAGGTAATGGAGACTGCCTTGCACGTGTATGAGAACAAGCAACGCAAAGTGCCTACCGCGCAACTCAACGAACGCTTCCTGCCATTGATTGAGAACTATCCCCCACCTGCAACGAAGGGCAAGTATATCAAAATCAAGTATTGTACGCAATTGCCTAATACACAAATTCCTACGTTTGTGTTCTTCGCCAATCTGCCACAATATGTGAAAGAGCCTTATCGTCGTTTTTTAGAGAATAAACTGCGTGAATGGTGGGATTTTAATGGCACACCTGTACAAATATTTATTCGTGCTAAATGATGGAAAAAATACGCGTTTTATTAAGAAGATAAAAAAAAGTCGCGCGAACGCTTGCGCACGTGCAAGATTTTTTGTAACTTTGTCGGCTGAATGAAGATTATCACTTTTAATCAAATAGAAGGAAATGTAAAGATGATACTAAAATGCGATTCGTCGCTATTGGTGAATCGTAAACCATTTTTCATTCCTGAATGGAGTAATGATATTCAACTAACGCCATGCGTAGTGCTACGCGTAAGCCGAATGGGTAAATATGTTGGTTTGCGCTTCGCTCGGAGGTATTATGATGCAGTGGCAATAGGAGTGAACCTGTTTGCTGCTGACTATGCGAAACAAAACGATTGGACACGTGCCTTCGCATTTGATGGTTCGTTGCCAATGGGAGGTTGGATAGAAGTGGAAGAAAATCCATACAGCGATTTGGTAATCAACATGGATGCTGCTATAGTGGAGGCAAGCAAAATAATGACTATTCGTCAAGGTGATTTAATTGTAATTAACCGAAACATTTTACCGCGTAGCGTAGTAAAAGAAGAAATAATAACTCTACAACAAGCCGATAAGGAATTGTTGTATTGCAAAATCAAATAAATACATGAATCGATTATTAGTAGTAATAGGAGTATTATTGAGCAGTTTCTCATACGCAGGGCTACATACATATAGTGAACACTCTGTACTAAAAGAGGGGCAATTTTTAAAAGTTAGCGTAAAAGAAACGGGTGTTCATATGATGACCTATGAGCAACTGAAATCGTGGGGATTAAATCCTGCACAATTGCGAATTTTGGGTTATGGTGGCAGTATGCTATCAGAGAACTTTATGCTTCATCATTGGGATGACTTACCTTCAGTAGCCTTTTATATGCATAAAGGTGACGATGGCGTATTCAACGCAGGTGACTACGTATTGTTTTATGCACAAGGTCCTGTTAGTTGGCAATCTGACACTCAAGGAAGATGGCGACACACAACCAATCCATATAGCAATTTGGGATACTATTTTTTGAGTGACAATGCGGGAGAACAACGTTTGATTGATGAAGCAGTTACGGAAACAATGTCGGATATCATAGACGTAGATTGGTACACCAACTATCAATTGCACGAAAAAGATGAAGTCAATTTGATTGATCCTACTGGAGTTAGTGGCGGTGGTCGAGAAATGTATGGTGAACTGCTTAGTGAAAGCAACAAGACTATCTCGCTAAACTTTGCGTCGCCTAGTGTTCGTACAGATTTAGATATGCACTGCTTCATTGATTTGGCAGGAAATACAAGTACACCGACCAACACAACTATTACTATAGCTAATATGACAGCAAATAGTCTAATTCCCGCTATCAAAGTTTCGGATTATTACACTAAAGCGGAACAAGATACGCTGTGGATGGTAGTACATGCTTTGAATAATGCTACTCAAACAGTAACATTAACATTCGATAAATCAACACCTAGTGCAAAGGTTTATTTGAATTACATTGAGATGAACATTCCATGTCGTTTAGCAATGCATGGAAATGATTTGGCAATTAGCAATACAACTCTATTGGGATCGTCTTCTGGGCTGTGCTTCCATATGACTGAAGCCAATGCACACACACAAATTTGGCGCGTGACAGATGGGATAAACATCGAAAAAATGCCTGTAACATGGTTTGATGATACGCTATCATGGATAGGAAGTAATACTACTGCTGAGAAGTACGTGGCAGTAAATGTGAACAATAAAACCCAATGGAAAACACCGACCTTAGTAGGTAAAGTAGCTAATCAAGATTTACACGCATTGTATAATATTGATTATGTGATTATCTGTCCAGAAGAATTTGTAGAACCTGCCACACGTTTGGCTCAAAAGCACGAGGAGATCGACCAGTTAACATGGGCAGTAGTAACTGACGAACAAGTATATAATGAGTTTTCATCGGGCACACCCGATGTGACTGCTTATCGTTGGCTAATGAAAATGCTCTATGACAAAGCAAATGGAAAATCGCAACATCAACCAAAAAGTTTGTTGTTACTGGGAGATGGAACATTTGATAATAGAAAAATCTTGTCACGTTCAGGTGAATGCAAGTTGTTAACATATCAAGCAAAGAACTCTACTATTGAAACACAAGCATATGCTACAGATGACTATTGCGGATTCCTATTGGACAATGCTGGAGTGGATAATAAAGGTACTTTTAATGAGATTCGTGCCCAAATGAATATCGGTGTAGGGCGTTTACCTGCAAAGACATTGGACGAAGCCAACCAAGTGGTGGATAAGATCTGCACCTACATGGACAATCAAGTATTAGGTAAGTGGAAAACACAAATCTGTTTTTTAGCAGATGATGGTGATCATGGATTGCACGTACAAACAGCAGAATCAGGCGCCGAGAAATTGCGCAAAGAGAATTTAAGCTTTAACGTGAACAAAATTTATCTTGACGCCTACACACAAGAAGTAAGTGCTGCAGGCGAGAGTTATCCTTTAGCTAAAAATCAATTTGACAATTTAGTCAATAATGGTATGTTATTCTTTAATTATTCTGGTCACGGAGGCTACAACAATATTACTAATGAATTATTCATGACTCTTAAGGACATCCAGAATATGAACAATGTCAATCAGGCATTTTGGTTTTTAGCTACGTGTAGTTTCTCGCATTTCGATGGTGGAGTCACTTCTGCTGGAGAAGAGGCAGTACTCAACCCCAATGGTGGAGCGATAGGCGTTTTGTCGGCATGTCGTACCGTTTATGCTACACAAAATACAATTATCAATCGTAATTTGTGTGATACATTGTTTGGACACAAGAATGCATTCGAATACAAAATGACTATTGGTGAAGCAACCAGAATTGCTAAAAATATGACGGGACGCGATGCGAACAAGATGGCATATATACTACTAGGAGATCCTGCATTACGCTTAAATTATCCAACAGACTATCAAATAAAAACAAGTACAGATATTGATACCCTGCATGCGCTCAGCGTACAAACCATCAAAGGATATGTACTTACGCCCGAACATGACACCGCAACATGGTTCAACGGAAATATGGATATCACTATCTTGGATAAAATGCAACAGATTACTACACGTGACAATGATGAACTCAATGAATCACAAAAAGTAAAAATCACATATAACGATTATCCCAACACATTATTTGCAGGACAAACAGACGTGATAGATGGTCAGTTTGAGTTCACCTTTATGGTACCAAAAGATATTCGTTATAACTATGGTCATGGACGTATCGTTTATTATGCTTATGATAATGAGAGTAAGGAAGAAGGCATTGGTCACTACGAAGATTTCATAATTGGAGGTACTAGTACAGTGGCTATTCAAGATACTATAGGACCTGATATTCGTGTATACCTTAATACTCCAGAATTCCAAGATGGGGGAACTACATATGAGTTCCCACAATTCTTCGCTGAAGTTTATGATGAAAATGGTATCAACACCGTGGGAACAGGTATTGGTCATGACTTGCTAATGGTAATCGATGGCAACCCAAAACATACCTATGTACTAAATGAGTATTTTGTAGCAGACAACAACAGTTATCAACAAGGGACAATTAGCTACAAGATGCCTGAAATGGAAGACGGACAGCATACCCTGACCTTCCGTGCATGGGATTTGATAAATAATAGTTCTACAGCTATGCTCAACTTCCAAGTGGTGAAAGGGCAAGATCCGCAAATTTACAAAATCATTACTTATCCTAATCCTGTATCTCAGTCAGAAAACCTTATGTTCCACATTGAATATGATCAACCAAACGAAATCGTGGAAACAACTATCCGTCTATTTGATATAGGCGGGCAATTAATCCACACTCACATGCAAAAAGGAGTAAAAGGAATAGAATGGAATTTAGGAGAACTCGGTATCAACTCTGGCATATATGTATATCAAGTAAGTATAAAAACCACCACTTCGAATTACGTTTCGAAAGCGGGTAAAATCATTGTATCGAAATAATTGCCTATGAAACAAATCTAAATAAGCGTACAAAAAAGATTCAACTATTCTGTAAATTAACAATAATAAATAAACAATTACTACAATGAAAAAAACATTTTTTTCAATTCTAACATTTTCTATCTTATCGTTGCCTATTTTGGCAACTAATCCAGTAATCACCGCCATGCCATCGCTTAGCATCGCACCTGATGGACGTGCTGCAGGTATGGGTGATGTGGGTGTAGCTACCAATGCTGACCTCAACTCACAGCACTGGAATCCTGCTAAGTATGCTTTCATGGAGAGCAAAGGTGGCTTGACTGCCAACTATACTCCATGGTTGACCAAACTCGTTAGTGATATAGACTTGGCATATATCGCAGGTTACTACAACATGGGCGATATGGCAGGTACTATCTCAGGTAGTTTTACCTATTTCTCAATGGGTGAAGTACAATTGGTTGATTATTCTGGTACAGCATTCCAAGAGGCACACCCTAATGAGTGGGCTGTTGATGTGGCTTACTCACGTAAATTACATGAATATGTGAGTATGGCGGTTGCTTTGCGTTTTTTGTATAGTGATCTCAATAATGGTGTGAATGCCTCTGTAAGCGGTGCCTCACAAGAAATGCATCCAGCATGGACAATGGCTGCAGACGTTGCACTATATTACAAACAGCCTATTTCATTGCCTATGGGAGAAAGTTATTTTGGATTAGGATTTAACCTAAGCAATTTAGGTGGTAAGATGACATACGATGATTATGTATCCAACTTTATTCCTGCAAATATGCGATTGGGTGTGAGCTACGAGATTCCATTTGATAACTATAACCGTTTGATGGCAACTGTAGAGTGCAACAAAATGTTGGTACCAACCTATTATTCAAACAAAGCAAGTGATCAAACCACACATCGCTACTCACAAGAAGAGTATTCTGCAATAAGTTCTACTGCAGGTTGGTTCCAATCATTTGCTGATGCTCCTGGTTATATCAACGAAACAACTGGTAAAACGGTATCTTCTTCACTAGAAGAGTTTCAAGAAGTGCAATGGGGTGTTGGTCTTGAGTATAGCTACAATCGCCAATTCTTTGGTCGCGTAGGTTATAGTCACGAGAACTTCTACAAAGGCAACCGTCGTTACGTGACTCTTGGTGCTGGTTTCCACCTAAGCATTTTCTCTTTGGACTTTGCTTACTGCATCGCTACTGCACCATCCAACCCACTTGATAACACCATGCGTTTCACCCTTGGCTTTGACCTCGCTGGTATCAAAGACCTCGTAAACAACCGTAAATAATGCGTATCGGTTTCGGATATGATGTACACGCTTTTGCCCCCAATCGCGAATTGTGGTTGGGCGGCATTCGTGTGCCTGCCGAACAAGGACTGCTAGGACATTCCGATGCGGATGTACTGATTCACGCGCTATGCGATGCCCTGCTCGGCGCAGCTGCTATGCGCGATATTGGCTATCATTTTCCGCCTATCAAAGGTAATGAGTACGAGAATATCGACTCTAAGATTCTGCTCCGCAAAGTTATGACTATGCTCCGAGAAGCAGGATACGAGTTGGGCAACTGTGATTGCACCATCTGTGCAGAAGCACCGAAACTCAACCCACACATCCCAGCCATGACTGCTTGTCTGGCAGAAGTAATGGATGTGAACGAACACCAAATCAGTATCAAAGCCACTACCACTGAGCAACTCGGTTTCGTTGGGCGTAAAGAAGGTATTGCCGCTCAAGCTGTAGTAATGATAATTAAGAAGTAAGTTTGAATTATAAGCAATTCATATCAATCCTATTATTTGCTTGCGGAATAAGTCACTTTTCGTTTGCACAGCAAACAGCTACTGCTGAACTGTCAGGTACGCAGGAGTTGAACAATGGTGAACAGCTGAACGCTGGACTTGTCTGTATGCGCGATACGCTGCAGACGAACGACAGTATCATAGTCATCCATACCGTCTGCGCTCCTATATGCTCCTCGCACGTGCGCGTATATAATAAGGAGTGGCAATATCTTGGTGTGCTGAAAGCACCATTCAAATCTGCTTTTCCAGAAGCATATATCGAAAATAACAAAATCCTTTGGCGCGACAACGACACCTTTGATTATACGCCCTGCCGTTAGATAGTCCATTGAAATCTCATTACCACCTCGATACCAACTCAATACCATTTCGATAGCATCCAATACTTTCCCGCTAACATACCACTAATTTCCAAAATAGCCATTGAAACCGCTCAAACTCATAAAACCATTAAAACTCCCAATCTATTTGATTGGCTACATGGCTGCTGGCAAGACGACTGTTGGTCGCCTTTTGGCAGAGCGTTTGGGCTGGCACTTCGTGGATTTGGACGAAGCATTTGCAGAGATTCATGGGCAAACGCCTGCGGAGTATATCCGTCTGCATGGTATTGAAGAGTTTCGCCGCAAAGAGAAATATGTGGTAGAAGACCTTGCAGAGTTGCCTATTGAGAAGGTAATCTATGCTACTGGTGGTGGTTATCCGTGTTGGGAAGATAATATGGAATGTCTAGCAGAATTGGGTACTAGCATTTATCTAAAATGGGAACCTAAGCACCTCGCTCAACGCCTGATGCTCACTGACCTAAGCCAACGTCCCATGTTGCAAGGACGCACCGAAGAAGAATTATTGCAGTTTATCAGCACTCAATTGAAAGCCCGAGAGCCATATTATATGATGGCGGACTATATAATAAAGGCTCCAATCTCTTTCATCAATGGAACAATTACACTCGCAGAAGAAAATGATATACATATAGCTAACATGCTATACGAAATGATTCAATCTACCTATAAATAAAAACATACTTGTTTTATAATTATAAGCGTGGAATATTTTGACCTAATATCAAACAAAGTAGGGGTATCTGCAAAGCAAGTTGCAGCGACAGTGGCATTGCTCAATGAGAATGCGACTATACCTTTTATTGCACGCTATCGTAAAGAGAAAACGGGAAGTTTGGATGAAGTACAAATTGCTGCCATTGCTGATGAATACCATCGTTATTTAGAGATTGAAGATCGCAAAGCAACTATCCTAAAAACGATAGAAGAACAAGGGAAATTGACCAATGAACTCAAAGCACGTATTGAGAAATCATGGGATTTGACCGAACTAGAGGATATCTATTTACCATATAAGCCACATCGAAAAACACGTGCTGATGTGGCTCGCGAACAAGGATATGAGCCATTGGCGAAAGCAATCTTTGAACAAAAACGCGAAGGAGATGAGGCAATTAGGCGATTAGGCGAGAGGCGAGAAGAGGCGTTGCAAGGTGCACGCGACATCATTGCTGAATGGATTAGTCAAGACGAGCAAGCGAGAAATGGTATTCGTCGTGAGTTTACCTATTCTGCAATATTGACCACCAAAGTCATAAAAGGCAAAGAATCAGACGAAGAGGCGCAAAAGTACCGCGATTATTTTTCCGTGAAAGAGCCACTCCGTCGCATCACTTCCCATCGCCTATTGGCTATCCGTCGTGCAGAAGCAGAAGGATTTATCCGCGTGGACATATCTCCCGATAGCGAAAAAGCATTGGATAAGTTAGCGCGACTATTCCTCAAAACCAACAGCGACACCACGTACCAAGTGGAACTGGCTATGGAGGATAGCTACAAGCGGTTACTCAAACCATCCATCGAAACCGAATTTGCCGCAGCGAGCAAAGAAAGAGCAGACGAAGAAGCGATACGTGTATTTGCACAAAACCTGCGTCAACTATTGCTTGAGTCACCATTAGGTCAGAAGCGCGTCTTAGCACTTGATCCTGGGTTCCGTACTGGTTGCAAGACCGTCGTATTATCCGCACAAGGAGATCTGTTGTATCATACGGTGGTATTCGTCAACAACATTACTTCCACTAAAACGCTCCAAGACTTGATCGCGCGCTACCAAATCGAAGCCATCGCCATTGGCAACGGCACGGCATCTCGTGAGTGTGAGCAAATGGTGCGCATCGCCTTAGAGAACCACTCTACACCACCACAACTCTTCGTGGTCAGCGAGAGCGGAGCGTCGGTGTATTCGGCTAGCAAGATTGCGCGCGAGGAGTTTCCTGATGAGGATGTGACCGTGCGCGGTGCGGTATCCATAGGCAGACGATTGATGGATCCGTTGGCAGAATTAGTAAAGATTGACCCAAAATCAATTGGTGTAGGGCAATATCAACACGATGTAAATCAAACGCGCCTCGGAGAGAGCCTGCAACAGACAGTAGAGAGCGTAGTAAACCATGTAGGCGTAGATGTCAACACCGCGAGCAAGCATATATTGACATATGTCTCAGGATTAGGACCTGCATTGGCGCAGAATATCGTCAACTACCGAAGCGAGAATGGTGCGTTCCCTAACCGCAAAGCACTACTGAAAGTACCTAAGATGGGGGCAAAGACTTTTGAACAAGCAGCAGGATTCTTGCGCGTCACTAATTCCGATAACCCACTGGATAATTCCGCCGTTCACCCAGAGAGCTACAATATCGTAGAGCAGATGGCAAAAGACCTAAAATGCAGTGTGAATGACCTGATGAGCCATGCTAATCTACGCGAGAAGATTGATCTGCAACGCTACGTGAGCGATAAAGTGGGATTGCCTACGCTACAAGACATTATGCGCGAGTTGGAGAAACCTAGTCGCGATCCACGCGAACAATTGGAAGAATGGCATTTCGACGAGAACGTGCATACCATCGATGACCTGCAAATAGGCATGGTGCTACCAGGCATAGTGACCAATATTGCTAATTTCGGTGCTTTTGTGGATATAGGCGTGCATAAAGATGGACTAGTACACATCTCCGAGATGAGCAATCGCCGCATCAGCAGCCCAACGGAAGTGGTCGCACTGCATCAACACGTGATGGTAAAAGTGATTGACATCGACAAATCACGCGGAAGAATACAATTATCAATGAAAAAATAATAACTTGAATATGAAAAAGATTTTATTACTCAGTATGATGGCCATTTGCGCATTAACTATTAGCGCACAATTGCCAAACGTAAAACTACAAGACATCAATGGTAATACCGTACAAACAAGCGCAATCAGCAATGATGGCAAACCTGTGATTATCTCTTTCTGGGCAACTTGGTGCAAGCCATGTTTGCGCGAATTGAAAGCCATTCACGAAGTATATCCAGATTGGCAAGATGAGACTGGAGTAAAGATGATTATCGTCAGCATTGACCAAGCGCAAGATGCCAACAAAGTAAAGCCACTCGTTGATGGTTTCGGATGGGAGTATGAGGTATTGCTTGACCCTAACGGTGACTTTAAACGAGCTATGAATGTGCAAAACGTACCTCACGTATTCGTGCTTGACGGCAAAGGCAAAATCGTCTATAACCACGCAGGTTATGTAGATGGCGGCGAAGAAGATATCTATGATGCATTGCAATAACTAATCCAATACCCTTGCAATACCGTGTCAATCACGGTAGATATACGGTAGATACACGATAGATATACGGTAGATACACGGTAGATAACCGAAACTATCCTAAAGGTTAAAGTAACCAACACAAGATGAAAATAAAAAAATTCATACTCATTCTATCCATCATCCCTACTCTGCTACAGGCACAGGATACGGTAATTGTCGTAGGTGGCATTCAGCATGAAGGTCTATTCCCTACCGACATGAGCGAAGTGCCTCAACAACCTGATTGGGCAAAAATCACCCACTTAAGCAACACCTATCTCGACTTGGGCATACGCTGGGACCACAACACCGACAACAATGCTGGTTTCCGTGGTTTAGAACTCATTACCCGTGCAGAACTTACTGAATGGCCGATGTTGGGCTATGACACCGATTTTGGAGGTTATGGTATTAGTCACTTACACGTAGGTGCTAATTTTGACTGGGGTAAAATTACGATTGGCGATGTGTATGGTCAGTTCGGCAGTGGCATGGTACTACGCTTATATGAAGACCGTGCATTGGGTGTGGACAACGCATTGCGTGGTGGAAAGATTGAGGTAACTCCATACAAGGGTATCTACCTCACTGCATTAGGAGGTAAGCAACGTCGCTATTGGAATTGCTACGATGACGGCGCTTGGGGATGGAACTACAAGCAAGATGCTGTATTGGGGGCTAATCTAGAGTTGGGACTCCAAGAGTGGATTCCTCAATTGCAAGATGCAGGTGCTAACCTAACGATTGGAGGAAGTTATGTAAGCAAATATCAAACTCCAGATTCAATCATCGCAGAAACCATCATTAAGCCAGAAGGTAAATACGACTACTACTATAATCTGCCTGCATGGGTAGGTGCAGGTAGTGTGCGCACACAATTGCAAATGAAAGGATGGAACGCGATGGTGGAATATGCGTATAAAGCCAACGATCCAAGTGTGCTTAATGAGTATAGTTATGCCCATGGTCAGGCATTGCTTATGTCGTTAAGTTACTCACAAAAAGGACTCGCTATCATTGCACAGGCTAAGCGCTCAGAGAACATGTCATTCCGCTCGGATCGTGGACTAAACAATATGGCAGGTACAATCAACCATATGCCGCCATTTGCCACGCAACATACGTATATGTTACCATCCATATATCCTTACGGTACCCACGCTACAGCCAACGAATGGGCTTTTCAAGGTGAAATACGCTATACATGGAAACGCGGCACAAAGATGGGTGGCAAGTATGGCACTACCCTCAAACTCAATGCTTCACATATTCGTGGTACAGGCGAAAGGTGGTTTGATATGAGCGTTGATCCATACTACACAGATGTTAATCTTGAACTCAACAAGAAAATTAGCAAGCAATGGTATCTCGGAGCAATGGTCATGTATCAAACCTACAATAAAAAAATTGTAGAAGGTCATGGAGATTTAGTGCGTTCAGGTATTGGAGTAGTGGAAGCAAAATACACAATCAACAAGAATATTCAGATGCGTGGAGAACTGCAATATCTCTACACGAAACAAGATATGGGGCAATGGGTAGCAGCCTTGTACGAACTCAGTCTATGGCGTCAGTTAGTACTATCTGGGCAATGGATGTATAATATCGGTTATGCGCACGAAGCTACAAATGAGCATTTCTATACCGTGGCTGCCACCTACACACATGGTGCCCACCGTGTGATGGCAGGTTATACCAAGACGCGAGATGGTTTCAACTGCTCAGGAGGAGTATGCCGCTATGTACCAAAACAAGAAGGCATTTCATTAACATATAATTTCACATGGTAAGTTTTTTATAATTTATGAAATCGAATATACAAATAAGTCTTTGTTCCTTGCTCTTGGTTCTTGGTTCATTGCTGACAGCATGTCAAGTAATTCCACAAGACGAACAACTTATCGAAGTATTTACTCCAGCAGATTCTACCTCTTTCAAACGCACTTCTTTGTTGATAGAGTTCTCTGGTTGGCGTTGTGTCAATTGCCCCAATGCTGCTGAAGTAGCGCATGGATTAAAAGAACAATATGGCGAAGAATTGGTAGTAGTCGTTATGCACCCTGAAAGTAATCCCAACACGCGCTATGGTAATAATCAATCTGTCAATTACACTTGCCCAGAAGCTGATAGCATTTATGTGCATATGGGAGGCACAAGTACAACTCCATTCCCTACTGGTAATGTAAACATGATGAATACCAGCGGTGTGGGAGCAGGATATTTCTTTTCCGAGAACACATGGGCAACCTTGCTGAGCCAAGCCTCACGCGAAGTAACGCGCGTGCGTATTGAGCAAGAAATCACACATACAAATGATAATAGTATTGACATTGAAGTTAACATCACCAACCAAACCGACCATCTCATAGACGCAACCCTACAGGTGTGGCTAACTGAAGATAATATCGTCGGCAAACAAAAAATGCCTGACAATACCACAAACGATGCATATATCCACAATCATTTGCTACGTGCAAGCATTTCACCATTATGGGGCACTAAATCTTCCATCGCCACAGGAGAGTCCGATGTATGTATCTACCACTACACATTACCAGATAAAGTAATCGCAGAGAATTGCAATGTGGTAAGTATATTGACTATAGCAGGAGTAGTGGTACAAGTGAAAGAAACAAAATTAACTAAACATTAAAAGAATATGAAGAAGATTTTTACAACTATTTGGATTTTAAGTATGGCGATAGCATTGAATGCTTCCATGCATTTGACCATCGAAAAGTGGGTTGAAGAAGACCTATTAAGTGTGGATATTACCAAGGACACTACAATCATTGTTACAGAATTTGAGTACGATGAAGATTTGGAAGAAGCAGAGATGGGAGTTGAAGGAGTAATATACTCTGACGATTCAGAAAACATCAATGTATCTATCACTCGCTCTTCTGAAGGGATTATTGATCAATTCTGTGCTGCTGGTAATTGTGTTCCTGGCAATGGTGAATTATCTCAAGAATTATCATTCACAATCGGAAGCATGGAGACTATGCGCCATTGGTTTACACACTACACACCACTCGCGATAGGCAAAGAAACGATTGTTTATACCTTCAATGATGGCATAAATCCAGCGCTATCACTCACTATTGAATATGATTATAACGGTACTGCGATAGACAATGTCGAGGTGACTCCTACTACCAATAGTATCTATAACCTACTCGGACAACGTATGCCAAGCAACAACCTCAGCGAATTGCCTAAAGGTATCTACATCATCAACGGAAAGAAATACATCAAACAATAAAAAACAACAAGTGTATGAAAAAGATTTTTACTTTTATACTGCTCACAGCAGCAGCTTTTACATCAGCACAAGATGTGCCCGCCTCATTCCCACGAAAATTCTTAATTGAGCATTTCACGGGTGATGGCTGTGGTTATTGCCCAGGCGGTATGTATGCTATTACCAACTACCTCCAAGAACAAAATCCATCAGCCATCTGGGTAAGTCATCACTATGGCTACAACAATGATGAATATACCATACCCGAAAGCGCTAAAATCGGTAATGCAGTAGGAGTAAGCGGTGCACCAAATATGGCACTTAACCGTACAAAACAAATGGGAACTACAATAGCATTTCATCCTGGTTACTTGCCAGAAATCACAATTAAAGATGATACTGTAGCAGAAGCATCGGTGGTTATCAGCCATACATACAACGCAGAAACACGTCAGTTGGATATCACTGTGAGCGGTCAAGTGGCTAACACCGAAGCCACAGAATACCTACTCTCTGTACTCATCAAAGAAAATAGATTGGTCGGCAAGCAAGCAGACTACTACTATTCTTACAAAGGTAGTGGTTGGAAGGAGTATATGCATGCACGCGTAATACGCGACTTTGTGACAGCCCACTTCGGTGACACTGTCCAAGTGGAAAATCAAGCATATAGCCACACTCTTACCTATACTATTGCTGAAGAATGGGTACCTGAGAACTGTTGCGTAGTAGCATATCTTACACCACTGACCAAGAAACCTATTATCAATGCAGAGCAAGCACCTTTAGTAGAAGGAACTACTGGTGGCGAAGAGTTCTACCCTTATGGTATTGAGGAGAAAAGTGGCCCTAATAAATCCATTGAATTCGATAGCATCCAAACTAGTAAGGTAGAAGAAAACAAATTGGAAATCCTCTTAATATCAAGTAAGTCAGTTAAAACCGATTATGGTCCAACCAAAACACTAGGTGTTGTATATCTCAATACAGAAGCCGATTCGCTACAAGCTGGTATATATCCTGTTTGTGAAGGCGACTCATTAGGAGCAATCACCGCAGGTTATCGCATTGATGAACAAAGAGCATTAGGTGGATCACTTGTAGCACTTGCATTGTCTAATTATCTTACACAAGGAATAATCAGTGTTGCTCATATGTGGCGCATAAAAGAAGGCGAAATGACAGTAGAAGAAGATGGAGATATTTCATTCGTCTTCACTACCTTCGGAGGAACCAAAGTATCTGCTATTTACGGAACTCCAGAAGTGGCTGTAGATAATGTCTTTATTAATGATAATAACGTACAAAAGATTCTACGCAACGGTCATCTCATCATCATTAAAGATGGCAAAGAATATGATATTATGGGCAATATCATCAAGCCATAAAATCGTTAGTATTTATATTACGAATTATGTAACAAAACTATAAGACAAAAAAATGGGCTCCCTCACCAGAGGAAGCCCATTTTTGTTTACACGTTAAAGTATCAATCCATCATCTTACTTTACTTGTGCACCAATAGCATTGTATGCTTTGCCATTGCGAATGATTACCAGTTGACCATCAATCATCATCTTCTTGAAGCCAATCATATCTTCGGTTGGGATATTCTCAATAGCTGTTATAGATGCATCATATACAATGTGTACAGGAACATCGTATGAGTTCACGGCATTGATCTCCATGTGCAGTGTGCCTGCCTCGTTCTTAGATACTTCTACAGTACCACCGACGAAGAAATAGAGATTAACCAAATAACCTTCTTCGTCCATAGTAGAGTAAAGCGATGGCATTACGCCCTCTGAAACAACACCTATACTTGCAAGAACTGTGTTGTAGTTATAGCTTTCGTCGATATAATAGGTCCCTTCAGGGATAATGATGTCAGGATCAGATTCCAATGCGAAGAAATACATAGCGAGGAGGTCGGATGCGTCTGCTGCCTTAACTTCGAAATAGATATTGCCATAATCGGCGGTATTATCTTCTATAACCATTTGGTCTTTTGCAGTGTAGGTGCGTTCTACATAACCTTCTTCAGTATCGTAAGGAAGATGAACCTTGGTAGCAGCAGCCATAGTAACGTTGTACTCTACTGCGTCATCACAAACTATAGTACCTACTACATATACGCTATCATTTGCGTAAGTTGTGGTCAGTTCGCCCTTTTGAGCATAAACGATGTCGTATTCACCTGTTTTTTCGTTCCAGAAAGCAACAAAAGTGTTCATACCATCAAACTCGTATTTGCCACCCATGAACTTACCTTCATTCACGAAAGTGCCAGCCATTTCCTCTTCTGTCTCCACATAGATAGAAGCTCCTGCGATAATGAGCGAGTCTTCGGAGTATGCCATCATGGTGTATGAACCCCAATCTGCTACTTCGTTGTAGTATGTAGCGTAGTGTTTGCAAGTCACTGTTTGAGTAGCTGTTGGGGTAGGTGCTACATACCACAATGCTACTTGATATAGCACGCCAGAGAAGGTAATAAATTCTGCTTGCAATATAGTAGTGTCGCCTTTTTGGTCATACCAACCGTTTTGTACAGAGGCAATACTCTCATATACTACATTTTCGCCGTCAATTTTACCTACACCGCAATAGTACAAATCTACATCTTCTTCTGTGAAGGTGCTTCCGAAGTCTAATCCAATGACATCAATTGCTGCTACATACTTATCATCTTGGTTGTACATTTGCAGGTCGTTAGAAGAGTAGTAATAGTATGCTTTAGATGAATAGTCATACGAAATAACTACGGTATCAGTTGGTTCTGGAATGTACCAAGAGAGATCCAAATTGTAGAGTACGTTGTCAGTACAGAGTGCAGAACCTGTAGCCACCCATGTTCCATCCTCGGCAGTGGCAATAGTGATAGTAGCCATCAACGATTCGTATTCCATGTTAGTTGCTTTGTCGGTGATAAAGAGAGAAACATCGTATGTGCCTTCCTCTGCCAAATCAGCAGCCCAAGCACCATAGACGTAATAGTCGTTATTCTCTGCTTCGAGTGATACGGAGCCAAACCACACTGCCCATGAGTCATCAATGGTCAGGTTGTTACATACGACATCTACAGTGTCGAGTGGTGCAGGCATTGCAGCTTCAAGAGCAACATTGTATTGTACGGTGTCATTGCCCAACATGTTGAGTTGTGCGATGTATGCTAATTCGCCGTTTGCATTAGGTGCGATTTTGATTGCTAAAACCATTTGCATAGGGGTGATCTCTGTGCCGTTGTAAATGAAGTGGCTATTCTCAAGGTCAAAGTAGGATACATATTGATACGTACCAACCACTCCTTCTGGATTCAATACCACAAGGCTCAAATCCAACTCTTCGCTCTTACCTGCCAAAACGAAAGATTCTTCGCCTTGCTCAAGAGTAGCGTCCATGATAGAGGACTCTACTACAGCCTTAGGAGTAATCATTTCTTGAACTGCATTTACCTCATAGGTAACGCCATCGCTACCAAGAATAGTTGCTTTGAGTGTTACAGTAGATAAAGTCTCGCTTACTTTCTCCGCAGATACAGTCATAGTGATGTCCTCATAAGTGATAGATCCATAGCTATATGGACTATACATGTAAGAATAGTCAAGATCGAAATCCTCGGTAGTAAATGTACCGCAGAAATCGTCTGCTGGAGCAAAATAGTCGAAACGAGCCGACCATCCGTATTCGGGTTTGGACTCGTCAAGACATTGTACACCGATGTACCAGTCTAAAGTCTCTTCGTAGTACTTGGGACCAACCGCAAAGCCTTCGAAGTTGAGTACAACTACATCTTCTTGCGCTGCTTTCTTAGCTGCAACATGTTTCTTTGCCGCAGGAGCGAGTTTCTGGGCTTGCTCTGTTTGTTTAGCTTGAGGCAAAGCATGACGCTCAATCTTGTTTTGAGCAACAGATGCAACTGCTTTTTCGAGTTTAGCTACGCGCTCTTTGTTAAACTCGGTAGGTTGTTTGACTTGACCATTGTTGATAGTCGTTAATTTTTGTGGCATAGCATTCATAGAAATAGCCACTACAGCCATGATGAAAAGGGTAAAAAATTTCTTCATACAGACTAATGTTTTGAAGTTAATAAAATAGTAAATAGAATAATATATTTGGGTATATATTATTTGCTGCCTTAAAAAATCGCGACAAAGGTAGTAAAAAAATTTGGTTTATACAAATAATTTTATAAAAAAATACGTTTTTATATAAAACAACTATAGTTCTCTATTTATAGCCATCTATCCATTCATGCAACATCCGTCCTACTTTGTTGGCACCCGAGCGAGTAAAATGCACATAGTCGCTGCCTGCCAACCCCACTTCTACCCAATGCACCATACTATTCTTGCCACCCATAGCATCGTACATGCTCCAATAAGCAATCTGTTCCTCTTCTGCCATTTTCTTGAGCAGTTTATCCATGTATGGCAAAAGCTGATAGGTGCTCATCTCGCCGTCAATGCGAGTGGACATATCGCTCGGACCAATAAACAATATCGACGCCTGTGGCGCGCAAGCGCGTATGTAACGTATTTGTTGGCGCAGCGTGCTACGCACATACCCACTAATGGTGGACGGGTTCTCGGTTTGCGGAATCATATTACCACCAAACTGCAAGATAATCAGTCGTGTATTGGTCTCGCGGTAGAAGTCGCTGAGCTGCGTGCTATCTATCTTTGTGAAGATAGTACCCGAACAACCACGCATAGGTATATTATCCACAATCACACCCGTTGGTGTTTCCAAACTCACGCCATACACATTTTTTTTGCCTTGCAGGTGTAGTTGATAATGTGTAGTGCTATCGGGGAGTACGAGGAGGCTGTCGGGCAATGAGGTGAGCACACGCACGCGATTGAAATAGTTGTGCGGTTTGCGTTTCTTGTCAATGGGCTCAATGTTCATCACAATGTCTTCGCTGCCAGCCACGAGTGTGCTGTCCATCACTGCCACTTGTCCCATCACACCATAGTCATCGCTGTCTGCCAAGCGCATAGAGCGCAGACCATATACCAAGTAGCGTTTCGGTCCCTGTTGTGCTGTTTGTACTGCGCCATTGATAGATAGCCATTGGCGTATGGTGCGTGTAGGTATAGTCTGATGCAAAGGCAATAGTCCCACGCCGCCACCACCATATTGCTTTTGCCAGCGCTCACGCAGTACGTTGGTGATACGGTCTTCTTCTATCTGCGAGTCGCCATAATGCACCACGCGTACGGGCTGAGTGCTTGCGCTGTCCAATGCCGCGTAGAAAGCAGCCATGTAGGCGCGAGAGTCAGTATTTACTACATTCACCTCAGGGATAATAGGTTGCGGCTTCTTCGGAACGCTGTCTTTGGCTACAAACGTATCTTGTTGGATGACGCTATCAGTTGGTATCAAAGCTGTGGTATCTATTGCCGCCAACAAGGAATCACTCGTTAATTCCATCATCTCTTCATTCGTTAAGTCCAGTGCTTCAGCGAGAGTAGGCCAACGCAGGGTGTATTTGCCGATGGAGAACCCGTCTTCGGGTACCATCCAACAAACCACGCCTAACAGCGCGATGATTATCCAGATGATGTATGCTATATGCCTTGGTTTCACAAACTACAAGGTACTAATTATGACCATTACTTTCTCCACAGCGCTTTGGTGAACAGCAAGAGGATGGTGAATATCTCCAGACGGCCAATCAACATCACGAAGCTCATCACCCATTTAGCCACAGTCGGGAACGTGGCATACGTACCTGCTGGACCAAACTGACCAATACTAATTCCTACATTACCAATAGCCGAAACAGCAGAACCTATAGCCTCATCGAAATCTACACCAGTAGCACAGAAAATCACCACCGTGACAGCTATGATGAAGACATAGAATATCAAAAACGCCATGATATTATTAATAGTCTGCTGAGGAACAGTTTTCTCGTTGAGTCTCACAGGGATAATCGCATTAGGATGAATACGGCGTTGGAACTCAGCCACACCATTCTTCATAATAATCGCCAAGCGCACCCACTTGATTCCACCTGCTGTACTACCTGCACAAGCACCCGTCAGCATCAAGAAGAAAATCACCACCCATGCCACTACTGGCCAATACATATAGTCGGAAATGGTATAGCCCGTAGAGGTCATCGAACTAATCACCGTGAACAAACTATCGCGGAAAGCGCGCTCCATCTCAACACCTGACCAACCTGGGCGAGCAATATACAGTCCTAAAGTCAGCAATACTGCAAACATCGCTACTGCTACACTATACCAACGCAACTCCTCATCTCGGAAGAAATAGCGAGCTTTGCCACGCAACAGATAGATAAGCAACACGAAGTTGATACCCGAAATAAACATGAAGAACGTCACTATATAGTGAATAGCCGCCGAGTCGTAGAATTCCAAACTATTATTGTGCGTAGAGAAACCGCCAGTGGCAATCGTAGAGAACGAGTGACACACCGCGTCGAACACATCCATGCCACATAGCCACAAGGCTAACACCTCAGCAGCAGTCAGCAATACATAGGTTGTCCACATCATTTTTGCCGTATCAGCAATACGAGGCGATAGTTTTTCGTAAGTCAAGCCCGACACCTCGGCAGCGTAGAGCTGCATGCCATTCAGTCCGAAGATGGGTAATATAGCAATAGACAGCACAATGATTCCCATACCGCCAATCCACTGCGTGAGCGACCGCCAGAAGAGCAGTCCGTGGGTAATGACCTCCAAATCAGGGATGATAGTAGCACCTGTAGTGGTAAAGCCCGACATACTCTCAAACCACGCATCGGTCAGCGTGGGCACTTGTCCACTGAGGTAATAGGGCAGCAATCCAAAGGCAGAGAACACCACCCATACCATTGCTACAATCACGTAGCCCTCTCGCTCGCCCATGCGCGATTCGGCACGGCGACCCACTAGCAAGCCAATGACACCTGCCAGCAGCGTGATGATAGTGGATAGCAGAAACACTCCACTGTCTGGTTCGTTGTACCATAGACTAACCCCCAGTGCCATAGTCATAAACACCGCCTCAATGAGCAGCAGTGCGCCCATGGTACGGAAGACCATCCGTGTGTTAAACGTGCGTGTCATTGAAAGAATTTCTCTAATTGTCTGATTACTTGATTCTTGCAGAAAACTACCACTTGGTCGCCTTGCAAGATTTGCGTATCGCCGTTCACGAGGATACCTTCTCCTGCGCGCACGATAGCACCGATATTTGCATCCTTAGGCAAGCGCATATCACGAATCTTAGCTTTGGTAATGCGGCTACCCTCCTCCGCCATAAATTCCACTATCTCTGCATCTGCACTGGTCAAGTTGCGCACGTTGAGTACGCTAGCATCTAGTAGCATTTGGTAGATATACGAAGCGGCAATGGTTTTCTTATTGAGTACCGTACCGATATCCAAGCCCTCTGCCATCGGGATATAGTCGATATTCTCTACCTCGGCAATGGTCTTTTTCACGCCAAAACGCTTGGCAGCCATACAGGCAAAGATATTCGCTTCGCTGCTGTCAGTGACTGCTACAAAAGCATCAGCATCCTCTATTCCCTCGTCTTTGAGCGTAGCCATATCGCTGCCGTCTGCATTGATAATGAGTGCGTTGTTGATTTTCTCGCTGAGATGGTAGCAATACTCGCGATCGGCTTCGAGAATCTTGATATTGAGGTCATCGGGCAGGTTCTGTACCGTCTTTTGTGCAATCTTTGATCCTCCAAAGAAAACGATAGTATTGATGTCCTTCTTTTGCTTACCCAATTGCTCGCGCAACACTTTCATATTCTCTCGTGTGCAGACAGCATATACCATATCATCGGCTTGTATTTCATCAGGTCCGCTAGGAATGATGGTCTCTTGTCCGCGTTTGATAGCCACTATGCGATATAATCCATGGTTAAAGAACCCCGACATAAATTGCTTCCCAATAACATCAGCGCCTTCTCGTACCTTAACTACGCAGAGTTCCAAAGCTCCTCCGCATAAAGTCAAATGGTATCGCATCCAGTTGGTTTTGAGCGAAGCGGTAATCTCCTGCGCAGCCAGTAGCTCGGGGTAGATGAGGTGGTTGAGTCCCATCTGCTCGAAGAGGCGTTTGTTCTCTGGAATGAGGTACTCGTAGTTGTCAATGCGCGCTAGTGTTTTCTTGGCTCCCAATTGGTTAGCAAGCAAACACGCAGTGATATTATCTGACTCGGATGGTGTAACTGCGATGAAGAGGTCCACATCCTTCACCCCAATACTTTTCAAGTCGTATATAGATGTAGGGCTACCCACTTTGGTCAGCAGGTCGTAGTTAGCACCCAGATCGCCCAATCTGTCTTGGCGATCATCGATAAGACTAATATCCATATCCTCGCGCGACAGCAGTTTAGCCAAATGGCGTCCTACTGCTCCAGCGCCTGCAATAATGATTCGCATGACTTGTCGTATTAACGCACTATTTATGCTTTTTAGAGAACTATTTGTTCATATTCCTTCATGCAATCTACCAATGCTTGTACGCCTTCGAGGGTCATAGCATTGTAGGTACTTGCGCGGAAGCCACCTACGAGGCGGTGTCCCTTGATTCCGACCATACCCTTTGCAGTAGCAAACTTGAAGAAATCGTCTTGCAAGTGGGCATACTCTGGTTTCAAAACAAAGCAGATATTCATGAGTGAGCGATCCTCTTTCTTGGCTGTACCCTCGAAAATCTTGCTCTCGTCAATGGCATTGTAGAGGAGTTCTGCTTTAGCCACGTTGCGCTCTAATGCTGCCTCTAATCCACCATTGGCTTTTAGCCAACGCAAAGTAAGCATTGCGGTATAGATAGGCAATACAGGAGGGGTATTGAACATACTGCCATTCTCTACGTGAGTGCGGTAATCCAACATTGTTGGGATATGGCGAGTAACCTTACCCAGGAATGCCTCTTTCACAATTACGAAAGTGACACCTGCAGGTGCGAGGTTCTTTTGTGCACCACCGTAGATAATATCGTATTTGCTCACATCAATTGGGCGAGAGAGGATATCAGAAGACATGTCTGCGATGAGAGGCACGTTGCCCTTTTTCTCGTAGATAGCTTGGAGTTTCTCGTCGGAGATCTCGGTACCATAGATGGTATTGTTGGTAGTGATATGCAGATAATCAGCATCTTGTGGCACTTCGAAATCCATAGGGATATGGGTGAAGTTATCCGCAGCAGAGGTAGCTACTTCTACCACTTCGCCAAAGGCCTTTGCCTCTTTGATGGCCTTCTTCGACCATACGCCCGTATTGAGGTATGCGGCTTTATGCTCCAGGCAGTTGAATGGCACCATGCAGAATTGCATACTGGCACCACCGCCTACGAAAATCACACGATAGCCCTCTGGGATATTCAGCAGCTCTTTCATGAGTGCTTCTGCTTCATCCACAACGGGTTGGAAATACTTGGCGCGGTGAGAAATCTCGAGGATACTCAGGCCTTCGCCTTGAAAATCGATAACAGCGTCTGCTGTTTGTTTGATCACTTCTGCGGGCAGGATACTTGGTCCTGCATTGAAATTGTATTTCTTCATATTATTTATGATTTTTCGTGAATTTCCATTTACTTTCAGCGCCCTCAATGACTTGGTCGTCTGCTTTCTTGACTGCGTCTTTGATAGCATCTTTAACCTTCTTGGCAGCACCTTTGACATCGGTGATAATCTCCTCTACGAGGTCGGCTTTCTCCACCCAGCAGAGTGCATCGCCTTTGACCGCAGTAGCACCTTGCTCTTTGTCAATAGCCACTACGCGGCAGTGCTCAAACGCACGGATTGGCTCGATACCATGAGGCGTTTGCAGGTAGCATATCACATCGCCTTGCTTGTAGAAGGTACCCAATGCAGGGGCTTTGCTGTCCTCGTTAAAGTCGAGTTCCCAAAGCACTTTACCAGAGAGCGTTGCCTCTAATGGTTCAGCGTTAGGATGCAAGATAGCGCGTTTGTCAGCAGCAGAGATGAAGGTAACTTGTTTGCCTCCTTGTGCTGCTTTCTCCATGCGCTCAAGCAAATCCTTATTAAATTGCTCTTTGGCTTGACCCGATTTGTACTCGCGGTATTGCTTCTCGTGCATAGCGAACTCAAAGAGTTCCTCGTCATCTTGACCACGATCCCAACCGTTCTTCTCCATCTCTGCGATGAATTGTGGGAGAACATCTGGATAGAGGGCTTGTGGGTCATCGGTATAGAACTCCATGCCTTTCTCCTTGGCGAGTTCGATAATCTCTGGTGCAAGTTCACCAGGCAACTTACCCGACTTGCCGAGAATCATGCCCCACATAGCAGGGTCCATGCGAGTGAATGGTTTTTCGCCCATAGACTTGCTGTAGAGGTTCATGAGCGCAGCGTTCTTCACATATTGAGAGAATGGTGTCACGAGGCAAGGAGTACCGAGCATAGGCCAGATACGTTGTACTTCGTCAAAGAGCTCAACCAGCAGTTCGTCTTCACTGAGGGCACTTTGACCACGTTTCACGAGATTGGCGTTGATAGCAGCATGCATACCCTTGAGGTCAGCCATGAGCGAGCCCATCATACCACCAGGAAGACCGCAACCTACGAGGAGCGAAGTCATCTTCGAGTTGCGTGGGTCGATCCAGTAGCCGAGGAAATCATCGATGAAGGACTGGGTGAGCGAACGTGCCTCCATATACGCTTTCATATTGATGTCCTTCACGAGGAAGCCCGCGTCTTTGAGCATGGATTGGATAGTGATTACATCTGGGTGGACCATACCCCAACTGAGTGGCTCCATAGCTACGTCGAGCACATCGCCACCAGCCTTAGCCACCTCCAGCATACTGGCTACAGAGAAGCCAGGACCCGAGTGACCGTGGTATTGGATGATGATATCAGGATGCTTCTCCTTGATAGCAGATACTATAGTGCCGAGCATTGCAGGGCGACCGATACCCGCCATATCCTTGAGACAGATTTCTTGTGCGCCATTGGCGATAAGCTCTTCTGCGAGGTTGATATAGTATTCCGCATTGTGCACCTTAGAATAGGTAATACACATGGTAGCTTGCGCTGTCATGCCTGCCTCTTTCGCCCATTTGATGGATGGGATGATATTGCGAGGGTCGTTGAGTCCACAGAAGATACGCGTGATGTCCACACCTTGCGCATGCTTAACCTTATACATGAGTTGGCGCACATCCGCAGGCACAGGGTTCATACGCAGTGCGTTGAGACCACGGTCGAGCATGTGGGTCTTGATACCTGCCTCGTTGAAGGGCTTGGTAAAGGTGCGTACTGCTATATTTGGATTCTCGCCATAGAGAAGATTGACTTGTTCGCTGGCACCGCCATTGGTTTCTACACGGTCAAAACATCCCATATCAATGATAACGGGAGCAATCTTTGCCAATTGATCTTTGCGTGGCACATACTTGCCACTGCTCTGCCACATGTCGCGATAGACAAGGGAGAATTGAATTTCTTTTTTAGCCATAATGGTTCTTTGTTTTATATGGTATTTAGTTTATTTATCGTTGCGTTCACCGAATAACATAACGCTGCATATCATTCAGCCTGCAAAGATACGACTTTTTTTGCATATATGCAATAGTTAGCAAATAAAAAACAAAAATGGATAGATAAAAGTAGTGTAACAATAGCGAATCGGGAAATAAATTAAGGAACATGTGTATATTTTTCAGAAAAAATTTGTATATATCAAAAAAAAGCAGTACTTTTGCAGCCGATTTAGGGTAAGTCCTACACGACCAGCTCCCTCTGAACTCCCCCAGGTCTTGACCGAAGCAAGGGTAAGAGGTTGTAGCGGTGCGATGTAGTCAGCTTACCCTTTTTTTGTCGCAAGTAACAAAAAAAATTAGAAATAGTTCTAAGAGTTTTAAAAGATTTCGCGAGATGCTGGAGCAGTTCATCAAAAATAGGATTATATCACACCTTTCGTTTGCACCAAATAAGGGGCAAAACGAACTATTGGAACAATTGAGCCGATTTGTGGTTGCTCCAATTACAAAGAAAGCGTTTATCCTGTTGGGATATGCAGGTACGGGAAAAACAAGCATCGTGGCCGCATTGGTAGAAGCATACAAAGAGTTGCAGCAAAAAGTGGTGCTATTGGCACCTACGGGGCGAGCAGCAAAGGTGCTGTCACACTATGCCCACTCTCCCGCATACACCATCCATAAATATATTTACCGCCAAAAGAAACTAGGGGAAGACGTATTTTGTTTGAATAACAATTTGCATAGAAATACACTATTTATCATAGATGAAGCGTCTATGATTTCTGGCATTCGCGATAACACGACCTTTGGTTCTGGAATGCTGTTAGATGACCTAATAAAATATGTATATAGTGGAGAAGGTTGCAGTTTGTTGCTCTTGGGCGATAATGCACAGTTACCTCCTGTGGGATCAAGCATTTCGCCTGCGTTGGATTGTGATTACATGGTCAAATATGGTTTGCATCTAACACGTTGCAGATTAACAGAAGTAGCACGTCAGGCATTGGACAGTGAAATACTAGACAACGCAAGCAGAATTCGTCCCATAGCCCTCAAAGAAGAAATGCCACCCCACTCTGTGTGGGACATCTTGCACGCGGAACAAGATTGCGTATTTATCCCAGTGAACGAAGTGGTGGAACGATTGGAACAATCGTACAATGAAGTAGGATTAGAAGAAGTGATATTCCTCACACGCACCAACATACGCACCAACCGATATAATCAGGGGATTCGAACACGTATCTTATGGCGAGAAGAAGACATTGAGAATGGCGATAGACTGATGGTGAGCAAAAATAATTATTTTTGGACGGAACAATATGACGACTTGCCCTTTTTAGCCAATGGTGACACTTTGGAAATTAGTCGCTTGCGCAACGTGCGCGAAATGTATGGTTTTCGCTTTGCTGATGTACAACTGCAATCATTGGACTATGATTGGGAGATTGATGCTGTGGTATGGTTAGACACACTATATAGCGATTCGCCAGAAGCCAACAACGCATTGCATCGACAACTATTTGAGCGTATTGCCGAAGATTATCCCGAATTGGCACATAACAAGAAGAAACTGGTAGAAACTATCTACCAATCAATATATTACAATGCTCTACAAGTACGATTTGCGTATGCGGTAACGGGACACAAATCACAAGGTGGGCAATGGAAGCATGTTTATATTGATGCCTACAAAGGAGGAGGATTACACGCAGAGGAGGATGGTTTTTACCGATGGTTATACACCGCAATCACACGTGCCAGCGAAAAAGTTTATTTCATAAAAAACGAATAAACACTTGCGTATTTCAAAAAAATGTTGTAACTTTGCAGGCAATTTATGCAATCCACAATCGAAAATTAATGAAAACAATAATATTATTATGAAACGAACATTTTTAGTTTTACCATTTGCAGGTGTATTATGCCTTGCATTGGTGATGTTTGGTTGCAAGGCCGATGTAGATTTAGGCAACATCGATACAACCACATCGGTAAAAGCCAATTTGGCATTACCAATCGGAACTGTTAGTGCTACCATTGGCGATTTTGTAGGTGATGGCACTTGGGGAATTTATGTTGATTCGTTAGATAATCGAGGAGTATTGACTTTCAGGGACACATTTGAGTGGGATCGTCCATTCCACAATGTAAATTTAAGCCAATATCTCAATGAGAAAACGCTAGACATGAAAGTATATGATAAGTTGAAAGATTTACCTTTTTTCAGTGATGGTAAAATTACTGGAACAGACAACATTACTATTCCCTTGGAATTTCCTCTTACATTACATCTCAGGAATATCAACAACGATGAAGATTATCAACGATTGGATAGCGCATTGATTAAGAATGCGAGTTTCATCAGTACTATCACTCGCCACAATCTCCCTTTGGATTGGGAATGGATAGAAGAAGTTACTATTGAATTAGGCAAAGAGTTCTCTCGCGAGCAAGGCAATGTAGTGACCGTGTATAAGAAAGGCGAAAGCGATTCATATGGTTACAATCAAGATATTCCTATCAACGTAGATGAATTTTCTATGAACTTGATGAAGAATCGTCAGCCAAGTAAGTGGGAAGATTATCGTGGCAATGTAGTAGATTCATGTAATTTCTTAATTACAATGTATATCAAAATTCCAACGTCAGCGGGTCAAATTGCGATACCAGAAGATGCTGCGTTTAAATATCATCTTGGAGTTCGATTTATTGACTATCACGCCGTATGGGGTATGTTTAAGCCAAGTGGCGACATGTCGGATGAGAATGAGATTGTATTGACAGAAGCTTGGGATGGTTATCGTTTGCTAAAGGATTTGAGTTTGCCATTATCAGATCCCCGCATTGACTTAGCAATTACCGCAAAAATTGCTGGTGCGTTAGTTTTGCATGGCGATTATTTATATGTGACAGGTACAGATGGTCAGAAAGTAAATGCAACGTTTAATGGTTCAACCGAACTGTACAAGTACTACACTCCAAGCGAGTACCTATCACTCAATAGTGCAATTGGTGATTCTGCAACAATGCATCTATTATTTGACAAAGATCCTGCTCGCGGACGTATAGATCGTTTATTCACGGTGCACCCCGAAAAGTTTGGATACAAGTATTCGGTAGATTTCAACCGCCAAGAGACGCCACAAATACGTATTGGCAATGATGCTGGCATTCAATTGGAAGCGGCATGCTCGGTTCCATTTATGTTCAATAAAGGTGTATCTTTGAGTTATTCTGACACTATTACCGATATTGATTTGAGTCAATTAACATTAGACTCGTTGTTGGCGGAGGTAGAGATTATAGACACAATAGAGGAGGCCACTTTGAAGTTAGCATTAGGCATAAAAAATAGCATTCCACTGCAATTCAAAGGTGTACTCACATGCTTAGATTCTGTAGGAAATATAGTGATGGATCCTAAAGACCCTACCAAGCCATTTCGATTTGTGGAGCAAGATACTCTGTTGATTGCATCTCCAATTTACGAAGAAGACATGAACAGAAACTGGATTGGAACTCCTACTGAAGTTACCTATCTTCTTACTATAACGGAAGACATATTGAGTACACTTGCTCAAATCAAAAGTATAGTATTCAATGTATCCTTGGATGATGAATCCCTACAAGGAGCTTATGACAAAGGAATGCTTAATATTAAATTAACAGACCAACAAGGTTTGCAGATAGGTTTAGGAATAGGTGCTGACTTAAAGGCTTTATTGAACCTCAATTCACTATTTGCTCAAGAAGATGATACTCAAAATCAACCACAATAATTTACTAGGAGGACAATAGTATGAAAACAACATTTCGTAATTTATTCGTAGCGGTTCTCCTAATGAGTACCTCTATCGTTAGTGCGCAACAAGTAAACACCCTGTATTTCTTGGAAAATGCACCTATGCGTCATATTATCAACCCTGCTTTTCAACCAGTTAGCAAGGTGTACGTAACTCTCCCTGCAATCGGTTATACTAGTTTTTGGGCGGGTAATAATGCTTTTACCATGCAGGATTTTATTTACAAAGATGCTATTACAGGTAACACCATTACTCCACTGCACCCTAATGCCAATCCAAATTGGTTGGATAAAAAACCTAATACAGTACTATTTGATGCTGATGCATATCTCAATCTTTTAGGATTTGGTTTCCGCATAAAAGATTTTGGTTATGTGCATGTGAATATTTCTGAACATATCATAGGTGGCATTGGGCTCGGCAAATCGCTATTCGGGCTGAACGATTTGAGTTCTGGAATCGTAGGTCCATTGTCAGTGGGAGTTAATGCTACAGCCTACACCGACATTGCATTGGGATATTCACACAAAATCAATGACCAATGGACTGTAGGTGGTAAGTTCAAGTTCTTGGTAGGACAAGCATACGTAGGAGCTAATATTGATGATTTGCAAGTGGCTACTGGCTACGATCAATTACAGGCAACTGGAGAAGGTAATATCATCGCTGCAGCGCCTTTAATGTGGGAGCAATTGCCAGAAAATATTGAGAATTTACCAGAAATGGACTTCAACTCCTTGGTAAGCAAAAATATTACTGATTTGATTAAACCAGCAGGTTTAGGTGCTGCATTTGATTTAGGTATGACATACAAACCTATCGAACAACTGCAAATTACTGCATCTGTAACCGACTTAGGATTTATCCGCTGGACCAATCTTGCACAAGGAGCCTTTTCCGTTGATACCACATTTAATGGTTTAGATTTAGAATACAACGACTATGTATATGATGGTTCTTTCCAAGTAGATAGCCTAACCTCTGATCTAACCAATGAACTTATGGGTTATACTGATGCACTGCAAATCAAAGATCTCAAAAAAGGACATCCTTTAGCACGCATGCTTACTGCTAACCTCAATATTGGTATTGACGCCAATTTCTGGGATAATCGCGTAGGCGTAGGTTTGTACTCGCGCACGCGCTTCTACAATAATGCTGTGACTGAAGAACTCACCTTTGGTGCTGCCTTCCGTCCTGTCAATTGGTTTAACTTGGCAGCATCATATTCCTTCATCAATGGTCATTGGAGCAATATCGGAGCAGCATTGTCGCTAGCTCCTTACGATGGTTTGATGCTGACTTTAGCCACCGACTACATCCCTACCACCTACGCTACTGCAGCGGCTGAGGATAGTAAATTATCACTTCCTTACAAGACTCCTGGTGTGAACTTATCATTTGGTATTGCTATCGTAGTCGGAACCAATCCTAAGAAGAATAAAGATGCTGATAAAGATGGTATCTTCGATCTCTTTGACGCATGTCCAAATACACCAACCAACGTACGCGTGGATGAGGTAGGTTGTCCTATTGATAGTGATGGTGATGGTATTCCTGATTACTTCGACGAGTGCCCATTCACTCCATCTGCTGCATACGGTTTAATTGACACTGTAGGTTGTCCGCTTGATACCGATGGCGATGAAGTGCCAGATTATATTGATCTTTGCGCCAATACTCCAGCAGCAGCATTGGGCTATGTAGATGAATATGGTTGTCCTATTGACACCGATGGTGACGGCGTATTTGACTATATGGATCAATGTCCTGGCACACCAGTGGAAGCCTATGGATATATTGACTCTGTAGGTTGTCCACTTGACACTGATGGTGATGGTGTATATGACTATATTGACCAATGTCCTGGTACTCCAACCGCAGCATATGGTATGGTTGATTCACTTGGTTGTCCAATTGATACCGACCTTGACGGAGTACCAGATTATCTCGACGAATGTCCTGATACACCAGAGGAGGGACGTCATGCTGTGGATGCTAAGGGTTGTCTGCTTGATACCGACAACGACGGCGTATATGACTATATAGACGAATGTCCATTGGTAGTAGGTGTGAAGGAGAACAAGGGTTGTCCTGAGGTGAAACGCGAAGTACGTAACTTGCTCAAGAAGGCAATGTCGGGTATCCAATTCGAGAATGGCAAGGCTACTATCAAAAAGAATTCATACAAGATATTGAATGATATTGCTAAGATTTTCATTGACAATGCTAACTATCTAGTTGAGGTACAAGGTCATACCGACAACGTAGGTAAATACGACTACAACGTTGACCTGTCTGAGCGTCGTGCACAAGCTGTTCGTACCTACCTCATCAACCAAGGTGTACCAGCAGAACGCTTGACTGCTCATGGTTATGGTCCTGACAAACCAATTGCAGACAACAAGACCAAAGCAGGTCGCGCTAAGAACCGCCGCGTGGAATTCAACATCACTTTCGAAGAGGTGAAGATTGAAATCATCTACGACCGCGTACAACAAGATACTACAGCTGCTCCAACTGCAGCTGATAGTATCCAAGCGCCTGTTGCCAATGTACAAGGCGACTCTATCAAAATCCAACAAACTACTGTAGCACAATAACTAAAAATAAATATCAAATTAAACATATGGGAAGAGCTTTTGAATATCGCAAAGCGACAAAATTAAAACGTTGGGGTCATATGGCCCGTGTATTTACTAAATTGGGTAAGGAAATCACTATGGCTGCACGCGATGGTGGTCCAGATCCAGACAGCAATCCTCGTCTTCGTACATTGATGCAACAATGTAAGAAAGAGAACATGCCCAAAGAGAATATTGAGCGTGCTATCAAGAAAGCAACCGACAAATCTTCAGAGGGTTACAAAGAGATTTGCTATGAGGGATATGGCCCTCACGGAGTAGCTATCTTTGTAGAGACAGCTACCGACAACAATATGCGTACAGTAGCCAATATCCGTAGTTATTTTACCAAGCATGGTGGTAACTTAGGTACACAAGGATGTCTGCAATTCCTCTTTGACCGCAAAGCATGCTTCACCGTTTCAGCGAAAGAAGGCATTGACTTGGACGAACTCGAACTTGAGCTTATTGACTTTGGTGTAGAGGAGCTTGGTCACGATGAAGAAGAAGGTACCATCGTCATCTATGGAGACTTCAACCAATACTCGCAAATGCAGAAGTATCTTGAGGACAATGGCTTCGATATTCAGTCATGCGAGTTTGTGCGTATCCCTAACGACACCAAGACCCTCAGCGACGAGGAGATGGAGAGTGTACAAAAACTCATTGACCGCATTGAGGAAGATGAGGATGTACAAAACGTATTCACCAACTTGGGATAATCTAAATAAATGGCTGAAATGATTAATCCATTGGATATTGCTGGTGTAGAGTGCATCAGGGAGCATTTCTCCCTGACGCCTCTGCAAGAGCAACAATTCATAGCATTAGGCGAACTCTATCGTGATTGGAATGCCAAAATCAATGTCATCTCTCGAAAAGATATTGATAATCTATATCCACATCATATCATCCATTCATTAGCAATTGCCAAAGTGCTTCATTTTCAGCCAGGTACTACCCTACTCGATGTAGGCACAGGAGGCGGGTTTCCTGGTATTCCATTGGCGATTCTATTCCCAGAATGTCAATTCACATTGATTGACAGTATCGGTAAGAAGATTCGTGTAGCTACAGAGGTTGCCAATGCCATCGGACTAAAGAACGTTACCTGTATCCAAGAACGTGCAGAGATGGAGAAGGGGAAGTTCGATTTCGTGATTAGTCGTGCCGTGATGCCTCTGGGCGACTTGGTCAAACTTATCCGCAAGAATGTTAGTAGCAAACATCAGAACGCCATGCCTAATGGTCTGATGGTGCTCAAAGGCGGTAACCTCGAAGGCGAGATTCATCCATATCGAAAATACGTAGAAACCACCGATATATCTAAAATCTTTGCAGGCGATTGGTATAAAGAGAAGTTTGTGCTTTACCTACCACTCTGATTGATCAAATGGTACATATCAAGACATTTTATTTCAATCCTTACCGCGAGTGCACCTATGTACTCACAGATGATGCCAAGCATGCCATCATCATTGATGCGGGTATGTATGAGGAGCATGAACAGCAACGTTTTGCAGCGTATATCCAACAAGAGCAACTCACGCCGATTGCTTTGCTCATCACTCATGCACACCCAGACCATGTTTGTGGTCAAACATTCGTAGAACAAACCTACAACCTAGACGCAATTATCCAACCTGATGAAGGTCAGCTGGATATCCCATATTTTAACATTCATGTAATTGCTACTCCTGGACACAAGGAGGATGCGGTATGCTATCACCTACCCGATGACAATATCTTGTTTACAGGCGATACATTGTTTCAAGAATCAATTGGTCGTACCGACCTCCCAGGTGGCGATATGCACACTTTGATTTGCTCACTCAAGAAACTGGTACTTCTCTCCGAGAACACCCAAGTGTATCCTGGGCACGGCTATCCTACCACTATAGAGCACGAGAAACAGTATAATCCCTATCTATAATCTTTTTTGCATCCTTTGAAATGTCAGTGAGCACAAAAAAGAGAGTATTTCAAGTGGGAATACTCTCTTTTATTAGATATAGGATGACGTTCCTCCTATAGGACGCTCGCAGAGCGAGCTACAGGCAACTGGTTATTGAAAGGGTCAATCCTCTCCGACGTGGAGTTGGCGGATGGACTTAGCCACGTTCAAGAAGTGGTCGGCAATACGCTCGGTATCCGAAGCAAACTCTTGATATACCTGACCTACGCTGGCTGGATAGATACCATCCATCAAGCGTTGCAAGTGCAGTTTCTCAATCGTGGCTACCGTATCGTCCACTTCATCCTCGTACTTATTCACATCATCCAACGCAGCGAAATCTTGATCCATATACGCCTTCATCGAAGATTGATAGAGCGAAGCAATCGTTTCACGCAAATGCTCTACCTCGAAAAGAAGATCCTTAGTAAATTTCTCATTAAAGTTCTTCAACAATTCGGCATACTCCGTAATATTCACAGCATAGTCACCTACCCTCTCCAAATCGCCAATGGTGCGGATAGCAGTAGCCAAATAACGGTGGTCTTCCTCGCTGATAGGCAGGTTGTTGAGCTGCACAATATACGGAATGAGATTGCGATTGAGATAGTTGAGTTGTTGCTCATTCGTATTGAACTCGTCCATCTTCTCAAAATCCACTTTCGTGATAATATCTACCGCTAAATCGAAATTGTGGATAGCCACAGCAGCCATGTTCTCAATCTCTAGTTTCACCTGATTAACAGCGATGATAGGAGTACGCAACATCTTATCGTCCACAAAGTGGAAGTGTGGTTGGTTGGCATCTTCCGCCACTGCCAAAGGTTTCTCGGGTATCACCTTGCATACCAAATTCACCAACGCATTGGTCAATGGCAAAATGATAGCTACCGTACAGCAGTTGAAGATGGTATGGAACATCGCCAATTGCAATTGTGGTGCGCCTGGGAGCATGGTCTCAAAGATGACGCCATAGTTAAGTGTGCCCGACGTAACGAGGTGCATGATCCATGCGGCGATTAGGAAGATGCAGACACCAAAACAGTTAAAGAGCAAGTGGATAAGGGCAGTACGCTTAGCATTGAGACCCGAAGTCAAACCAGCTATGATAGCCACCACGCACGAACCGATATTCGAACCCATGGTAAGGTAAATACCTTGGTTGAGGGATATGAGTCCTGTCACTGCCATAGTGAGCGCAATAGACGTTACAACAGATGATGACTGCACAATAGCTGTCAATATCGCACCAAAGAGCACGAGCATCAACGGATGCTCAATGGAAGCAAGGAAATCCTTGATTTCTTGCAATCCAGACAACTCTTTCATGGAGCCACTCATCAAACTGAGACCGACGAAGAGCATACCAAAGCCAGTGATGATACCGCCCCACGTCTTCCATGTATCTTTCTTTGAGAAGAGTTCGATAAATGCACCTAAACCTGCGAAAGCAGCAAAAATAACGGTAGTAGATATACCGCCACCGCCACTAAGACCGAGGGCAACAATTTGTGCTGTGACCGTAGTACCGATATTCGCACCATAAATAATAGTAGCCGCTTGCGCCAAAGACATGATGCCGACATTCACGAAACCGATGACCATCACGGTTGTGGCACCAGAAGACTGAATGGCAGCTGTGGCTACTGTACCAATACCCACGCCCAACATGCGAGAGTTGGACATGCGAGAAAACAGACTTTTGAGGCGGGCACTGCTAGCAGTCTCCAAGTTAGAAGACATCATTTGGCATGCCACCAAGAAAATACCAATACCTGCAACGAGTTGCAAGATGGCTTGAAGGAGGATAGTTATGTCCATATTCAAAGTAAAAAGGACTTGCGCACGTTGGTGCACAAGTCCTTAAGTAATTGATTAGAAGTTGTTTTGTTGCAATTGGAAGTATGCTTGTGGGTGTTTGCATACAGGACAAACTACAGGAGCATCCTGACCAATATACAAGTGTCCGCAGTTGCGGCATTGCCAGATAGCATCACCATCGCGGCTGAACACCAATTTGTCCTCGATGTTCTTCAGCAGTTTGAGATAACGCTCTTCGTGTGCTTTCTCCACAGCAGCCACGCCTTCCATCATGATAGCGATCTCCTCGAAACCTTCTTCGCGAGCTTCTTTTGCCATACGTGGATACATGTCGGTCCACTCCTCGTTCTCGCCCATTGCGCCGTCTTTGAGGTTCTCCATAGTAGAACCAATACCGTGAATGAGTTTGAACCACAATTTAGCGTGCTCCTTCTCTTGTGCAGCGGTCTCCTCAAAGAGAGCTGCTATTTGCTCATAACCGTCCTTCTTAGCTTTGCTTGCATAGTAGGTGTACTTGTTGCGAGCTTTAGATTCGCCTGCGAATGCCTCCCATAGGTTGGCTTCGGTCTTTGTGCCTTTAAGATCTTTCATTGTTGTAGTTATTTAAAAGTTGTTTATTATTTATTTTATCGATTGCGTAAAGTAATAATAGCCATGTAATTTAACGCATGCGATTCATCAATTCATAGAGATATGCGGGGCTTTGAATATAGAGCTCATTTTCTTCATCTTGAAGCGCTGTCATGAGAGACGAATTATATACTTTCTCCATAGCCTGCTCCAGGTTGCAACCCGTATCCTCCATGACATACCGAACTAATTCGCTCAATGCGTAATCAGTCAGATATGTTGCTATTTGATGATGAGTAGCTGGTATCATAGTGTCTGAACTTCTATTTTCTTTATGTAATTTAATGCCTTCTCTGTACCGAAATAATATTGTTGATCCAGATACTTATCTTGCAAAGCAATAGCAGCTTGTTCGGGCGTATAGATATTCTCACGATAGTTATTCAATTGTAGTACCACTCCATCATCTGCAATAGGTCCAACAACAATATCGTAATCATGTACTGGTAACTTATTTTCTCGGTCACGATTAGCATCAATAAACAAAAACCACTCCACGGTTGCCTTCTCTGGGAAGATTTTGACTTTTAGGTCGTCAGACTGTAGAGCCTTTTCATCTAAGTCATAGATAATCAATGTTGCTTTTCCTCCAAACAACCGCGCTTTCTTTGTTGCCATACGACAAGCGGTTTTTCGCTCAGGAGTAAGATAGAATCCTTTACCAAAGTCCTTGTGATTAAGGCTTAGCGACAGGTCTATCTTTTCAATATCCATATTTGTACCATGATAAAGTATCATGCGAGAGTTCCTCCATTTTGGCGACAAACAATAAGCATCTCGTCGATGGTATCATCCATTGATTGTAGGTGCAGTACATCATAAAACTCCACTAAAAAAGCGAGTGCTTTATGCTGTTGCAAATAACGAAATGAGGCTTGACGTGTAATAGCAAACCTGCGTGCAAATGCTTGGACTGCACTTGTTATAAATTTGATTTCGTACTTGCTCATATCTATTCTTTTGACCTTTTCGGCGCAAAGGTACGATTTTTTTTTGATATGTGCAAGAAATATGCCAATTTTATGAGAAATAGATAGTGAAAGGCTATGCAATTTATTGCTTTAATAACCAGTCTATGACATGAACTCTTTGTATACCATCTATGTTGCTTGTTTCGTAGTCTAACGTCAATAGATATTTCGGATACGAATCACGAATGTTGCGTAGTGACGAAAGTTCGCGCTTTAGTATTTTTTCGTCATTAGCGGTATATGCTACTTGTTCTACTGACGAATTATTATAAATTTTCTTATTTTCGTCATTACGCTGTAAAGGTACTGCTTTTATATGAAATGTGCAAGAGATTTATTAGCAAAAATATTGTTTTACAGAGTTTTTTGGTGATTTTTCACCAATATTCGCTTTGAACGTACCAAAATGTTCCATTAAATCGTTGTTATTTCCTGTTTTCACCTTTCAATTTGTGCAATGTGTCTCTATAATAATGCTGCAAAAATCTTCGGTGCGGAAGGTGTTTTGTGCCGAAGGTTTGTAAATTTTGCTATAAAAAGGTGCTTAAAGCAAGCGGAAGGTGTTGATTACCAACGCCTCCCGCTTGGGTTATTTTTTTGTTATTTTTTTCTTCGTGCCGAAGATTGTGCCGAAGGTTACAACTCCTGTCCCATGACATTATAGGTCTTACCATCACGGAGGATGAGGAGTTGACCGTTGTGAAGGATCTTGGTTGAAGTAGATTTTTCTATATCTATATTCTCTAAAACGGTTGTAGTAGCTTGTTTAACTGCAAAATTCTTAATTTCCCATTGCGGAGCATAACTTTCTGTACTTGTATAGCAGAATGCAATATTTACATTCTTACCACTATAACTAGACAAATCTATAGCTCCTGATTCGAACCAATTCCAGTTATCTCCAGTAGGATATGTAGGTATAACTAATCGATCCCAATCAGCAGATTCTGGATTAGTATCGTCATAGTTCGTTGAAATCCATAAAGACATTTGCTTCGTATCTTGGAAAAACTTAGCAGCATGACTAAATGTAAGCACGCATTGTGAATTCTCAGGTAATTCAATACATGGCGAGATTAGATATGCTTCGGAAGCATATTTAGTAGAACCTTTTATACATTTAGCAACCATTCCATATTGTGAACTCCAATTCCATATTGATGTAAAACCGCTTGGCAGTAATGCATTATAGACAGTAAAATCACCTTGTGAAGAAGCAAATGTTTCTGTATATGGAACAGACTTGCATTCTCGCTCAGGTGTTGGTGGTGTGGTTTTGTCTTCATATGGCAAGAAATACAATTGCTCTATTTGACCTGTGTTACCATAAAACGCAAAATAATCATTGCCAGTATGAAGCGATAAATATCGTTCAGCAGAGCCATCGTTGAAATGCACAACGACTTGATTGTCTGTTATATCAAAAGTAAATGATTTTCCAGTTGCATCTAAATTAGCACTATTTCCTGATTTCCAAGTCGCATATTGGTCGCCATTTTTCAGTTTCCAATTAGAGCCATCGGCTTCTAACTCCCAAATGTATTGTGCATCCAAGTTACTTGTTGCTATTGCATCTATGTTTTCTGTGCTAGCAGATACAGCTTGAAAGCGTTTCGTTGAAGCAGTGCCTAAATCTGAAGTCATGTAGTACCAGTTGTTCTTACTCTCTTCTATACGGTTAGTTACAATGACATATTTGCCTGGCTTAGGCTGAAATTCTTCATAATCGTCTGGTATTTCTTCCTCTTTAGAAGATCTTACTATAACATAAATTGGATTTGCATAATATGTACTTCCTGCAAAATTAACGTTACCTTCAGTATCTCTAAAGGCTAGAGCTAAAATATATGTCCCAGGAGCGAGATTAATTGTTCCCGAAAATGTTAGAGTACGAGAAACTCCTGCATCAATTCCCGTCAAGCTTAAGCTGATTTCATCATAATCTTGTCCACCAGACAAGTCTGTTGTATAGAAAACTAAAGCAACAGAACCATTAAAGTTCTTAGAGCCAGTATTTTTCATGGTTAAGCTGATTCTTGAAGTCTTACCTGTTACTAGTTGATTGCTATCATCACTATAAATTGTAAAATCAGAATATGTTTCAATATCTGCTTTGTGATAAACCTTGAATGATGTTAAATTAGTATAGTATTCTGAACCTATAATTTGATAGCCTAAATCATTACTTTTACAGAACAAAGAGACATAGTACTTTCCAGGTACTAAACCAGCATTACCTGAAACATAAGGGTTAAATGTTTTAGTTCCATTTTTTGCTATTGTACAATTTTCTTCAATTACATAATCAGCAAAATAGTTACCATCTTTATCTAGAACCATTGCTATTATATCACCAGTAAAACTTGTCGTTCCATAATTTTTAACTGTGACAGATGATGCTAATGTCCCTCCATATCTAATAGAATCAGCACTAACATACCAATTTGAATTTAGCTGTAGATCAGCAACATTTGAATTAGTACTTCGAGGTACCATGTCTAAAATCGCTCCTTGTCTCACCGTGTAATCTCCACTTGTCCCACTTCCGATACCTCCTTCCCCAGAAATTAAAGCAGTTAGAGGGTAGTAAGCATCGCAACTTCCACTCCATCCCCAATTAAAGTGGAAGTAATTTTGACTATCATAACCATCACATACAAACGCATGACCACCACCATTACCTATTCCCCAATATACCATTGGTTGTTTTTTGTCAAGTTGTTCTTTTATTAAAGACATCCATTCTGCATCAGTATAGTTTTGTTTCTCTGCATTATTTGTTGTTGAACTATATCGAAAATAACTTACTGTTGCATTAACAAATGCATCTAATTCAGCTTCGCTACCACCACCTTTATTAAAGTTCCAGTATTTGTTAGACAAACCATAATTCATATCCAATGCAACACCACAATGATACATCAAAGTAGATACGGCATCTATTTGCCTAACAGAACTTGAGGAATTTAATTGATTTGGCATATTATCCCAATCATAATATGTCCCCCCAAAGTTCGCACTTTGCGTTCCATAAAAATCACAATTGTAACTATGATATCCGTCTCCTATTAGAGGCCACTGCCAATAATTCATCACTTGTGCAAGTGCTGTGGCTGCACACCCAGTTACAGTGCGTTCAAATACGATAAAATTATAAGGACACTTTTCATTATAATAGGGAGCTTGATCCCATTGGGTAGTAATCAATGGTGACACAATCTCTGTTGCTGCTACAAATGCTTGAGTTTTCAACTGTTCCCATTTAACAATAATATCCGCACTTGGTGAGATATTATTTTCAATAGCGTAATTAATTTGGCGACTATACTCACTTAACCAATAGGCAAGTCCATTAGGCACATCATTATAGTCAAAAGTACCAGTATAGGAATAACCTAAAATTGGGTGCACTCTATCATCTGCAGCTATAATGACGAAGCCCTCGCCGTCTTCACTATTAAAAATATAAAATTGTTGATTATCAATTATCTGCTTTGGAGCACGAGCCATCTGTTTGAGTTTTTTAGGAGCCCGACGAACTCCATTAGCATCTATTGAAGGAGCATTGATGAAATTATTGGCAATCTGTTGTGCTATTAACAACTCTACTTGTTCTGCATTAGCAATACTTGTACAAGCGATAAGAATAATGAGTAAAAACTTTTTCATATTGTTTTGTTTTTTTATGTTCGTGTAGGTATACAAAAAGCGTGCGCTTTCGTTCGCTTCATTTGAGTTTTGAGGTTCTGGACTACCTTGAATATCAAATTTGCACCAAAAGCCCACGCCGATAGCGTGAGCGTTTATAGGCTTGTGCTTGATATTCAATAAGTTTGAAAGTGTCCAGTTTTCAAAACTCAAGTTTGGCTTATAACGCTATATGAAATATGTCGGGCAACGGTATCGTTGCGGATTAACTATAAACTATAAGTGATGAGTGATAAGTAATTTTAGGGGGTTAGTATTGTTGTATTATTCCAATTCTTTTGTTTTGGTATCTTCTATTGGTTGGATGTAATCCAAAGCACGCTTCGATGATATGACAGAGCGGCCTATTCGGCTTTCTATATCTGCACGTGCATTACGCGCCACCTCTCCGCCTTCTCGTGCCGTCTGACTACTCTGCGCCATTCCTTTCGGATTGCGTTGGCGGGATATTTCGGTAGCCGTTACTTCCGCAAGCGTATTCAATGCCAATTCTACATTCGTCATATTATCACGCAAGTTCTCTTTGGTAAGACCTTTATGGCGTTTGTATTCGCCTGTAGTCATTCCGCTCCATGCTTTAGTTAGAATATTAGTTAGAATTGCAAAATCTTTTTGCTCGTGTATTCCTGCGCGTTGCCACTCATCGGTCAGTTCCTTGCGCATTTCGATGGAACGCATGCGTTCGTTGATCCACTTTTCGGAATATCCTTGGCGGCGATAGTCTTCTACGGCCATTTGGAACGTCAGTTCGGGGTCAATGATTTGATCTATACGTTGCTCGCCCAATTGTGCTAACCATTGCTTAATAGGTTCGGCTTTCTTAGAAGGGACAGATTGAATCAAGCGGAAAATCCCCTGTAAATCAGCCATGTCTGTCTTATACTTCTTGCCGTCAGAGGATGGTAATTTCAGTTGGTAACAATTTGTTACCGACTCGTTTCCTTCCTTTTTAAGTCTGCCTTTTAGCACCTTCCAATACTTGCGAGCTGTTTGGTAGTCAGCGCTATCCGTTAGCACTTGTACTATATCTACCACGGAGAAATAGTATTTCTCCTGATCTGCATCCCAAACAATGCGGACACGTTTCCCCTCAAATAATTGTATGGCAAAATTATCGTCCATATATCACGGTTGTATGTGGTCTGTTGGGTTAAATCAAGTTCGTTTGAAAATTGATTCCGACCGCAAAGATACACTTTTTTTTCGAGATGTGCAAGAAAAAACGTTTTTTGGTGTGATTTTTTTGGTGTAGGGTGTAGAGTGTAGAGGCACAGAGTGCCAGTTTAGAGGACGGCGCAAAGCGCCTACAGTTTAGAGTTTAAAGGCATGCTGTGCCCGAATACGATTCGGGATTAATAGACAAAGACAAGAAACATTTTCAGGACATGAGTCAACCTTTTCAGGATGGGAGTCAACTTTTTTAGGCGGCAATCTTAACAAATAGCACTTTTTACAGGCGAGGAGTTGAGTCGGTCATCTCTCGGTCGTCTCTCGGTCGTCGGTCGGTATTTCGTGGGAAGGTATAAGAGAGATAAAGAGAATGGCAATCTTAAGAAAAAGCCTTTTTTGTATTTCGGAGTTCTTTGGTCGTTCCTTGGTTTCTCCTTGGTTCGTCGTTGGTCTTTTACCCGAGAGAATTTGGGTAGGTACAAAGGAAGGCAATCTTAATAAACAGCACATAAAACATCCATCGCACCTCGAATGAGATGCGACGGATTATTACTAGTTATTCTAGATTTGGCTAGTTACACTAGATGGACTAGATGGACTAGTTGAACTAGTTGGCTAGATTATTTTTACAAAGTCTTAGCTACCTCGATTTGCTCAAAGGTCTCAATGAGGTCGCCTTCTACAATATCGTTGTAACTCTTGATGCTCAAACCGCATTCCATGTTGAGACCTGCCTCCTTGATATCATCCTTACCATGCTTGAGCGAAGACAACTCGCCAGTATGGATAACGATACCGTCACGGATTACGCGGCATTTATTAGCACGTTTGGCTTTACCCTCACGCACAATACAACCTGCGATAGTACCCACCTTGGAGATACGGAAAGTTTGCAATACCTCGAGCGTAGCAGTAACCTCCTCCTTGATATCTGGAGAAAGCATACCTGCCATAGCCGACTTGATCTCTTCGATAGCATCGTAGATGATAGAATAGATACGGATATCCACCTCTTCGTTCTCCGCCATCTTACGCGCTGTGCTGGTAGGACGGACATTAAAGCCGACGATAATCGCATCTGACGCAGCAGCCAACAGCACATCAGAATCGGAGATTGCACCCACAGCACCGTGAATAACATTGACTTGGATATTCTCGGTAGAGAGTTTGATGAGCGAGTCTTTGAGCGCCTCCACAGAGCCGTCCACATCACCCTTGACGATAATATTGAGTTCCTTGAAGTCACCAATAGCCAGACGACGACCAATCTCGTCCAAACCAACGTGTTTCTTGGTGCGGAGCGACATCTCGCGTTGCAATTGTTCGCGTTTGTTGGCAATATCGCGTGCCTCTTGCTCGGTAGCCATTACGTTGAACTCATCACCTGCCTGTGGTGCGCCATTAAGACCAAGAATCAAGCATGGCTCGCCAGGAAGGGCTTGTTGGATACGTTGTCCGCGCTCGTTGAACATGGCTTTGATCTTACCATGATAGATACCTGCGAGGACTATATCGCCATGATGGAGCGTACCATCTTGCACAAGCACAGTAGCCACATAACCACGACCTTTGTCGAGCGACGACTCAATGATAGAGCCCTTGGCACGGCGGTTTGGATTGGCTTTGAGTTCGAGCAACTCGGCTTCGAGAAGCACTTTCTCAAGGAGTTCGAAGACGCCTTCACCCTTCTTAGCAGAGATATGTTGGCATTGGTAAGAACCACCCCAATCCTCTACGAGGATATTCATGTTGGAGAGTTGCTCCTTGATCTTATCTGGGTTAGCACTTGGTTTATCGCACTTGTTAATAGCGAAAATCATTGGCACACCAGCTGCTTGCGCGTGGTTGATGGCCTCGATAGTTTGTGGCATGACGGCATCGTCGGCAGCCACGATGATAATCGCGATATCCGTCACTTTCGCACCGCGGGCACGCATGGCAGTAAACGCCTCGTGACCAGGAGTATCGAGGAAAGTGATGTGCTGACCATTCTTCAGTTTCACGTTGTACGCACCGATGTGCTGTGTGATACCACCTGCCTCACCTGCGATCACATTGGCATTACGGATATGGTCGAGGAGCGATGTCTTACCGTGGTCCACGTGACCCATGACGGTTACGATTGGGCAGCGTTCGGTGATATCCTCTTCGTTGATAACCTCATCGGCATTGATTTCCTCAACCACTTCGGCAGAAACGAACTCAGTAGAGAAGCCAAACTCCTCGGCAACGAGGTTGATAGTCTCAGCGTCTAGACGCTGGTTGATACTAACCATGACGCCGAGCATCATACATGTACCGATGACCTTGGTCACAGGCACGTTCATCATCACGGCGAGGTCGTTGGCAGTCACAAACTCGGTGAGTTTCAGCACTTTGCTTTGCTCTTGCTCCGCTGCGCGCTCTTGCGCCATCTTCTCGCGCTCTAACTCGCGACGCTCGCGTTTGTGTTTGCTGGTAGTACTCTTACCTTTATTGCCTTGGAGACGTTGGATAGTCTCCTTGATTTGGCGTTGTACCTCCTCGTCATCGACCTCCACTTTGAAGCCCTTGGCTTTGTTGTTCTTCTTTTGAGGTTTTTGATTGCGCGCATCATTTACGTCCACCTTGTTTTGTTTGATGCGTTCGCGTTTGCGTTTCTCGCCGTCTTTAGAGGCATTTGCGCCATTGCCAGCATTGCCACCGTTGTTGGCAGCAGGTTTGTTGGCTTTGCGTTGTTGCTCACGTGCCTCTCGCTCTTTGCGCTTCTCCTCTTTGGTTTTCTTGGTTGGGTGAGTAGCTTGGTTGATACTACTTAAGTCAATCTTACCCAATACCTTAGGTGCATTTTTGAGCACAGGTTTACCCAAGCGGAAGATTTCTTCTTCCTCTTTTTCTTCTTGCACAGGTTCCTCTACTTCTTCGTTGGCTTTAGCAGCTTCCGCAGCTTTTTTAGCCTCGGCTTCGGCTTTTGCTTTGGCGTCCGCCTCGGCTTTTGCCTTAGCGGCAGCTTCTTTCTGAGCAGCGATGCGTGCTTCTTCTGCTTTCTTTGCCTCTTCAGCGGCTTTGCGAGCAGCTTCCTCCTCTGCCTTGCGCTTTTTATCAGCATCAAGGTCAATAGAGCCAACTACCTTGGGCTTAGGCACCTCGGTAGGAATATGCTCTGGCTTTTTAGGTTCTTCTACAGCCACAGATTTAGGAATCTCGCGCTCTTGACGTTCTTGTGCTTGACGCTCTGCTTCTAATTTCAAGGCCATGTCCTTGTTAAATTCCTTAGCAAGCAGTAGGTACAAGTCGTCATCGATACGGGTATTCGGATCCGTAGCGATTTCCTTACCCTGCTTTTTACAGAATTCCACGGCGGTGGACATGCCGATGTTTAATTCTTTACAAGCTTTGATAAGTTTTATAGCCATATCATGTTCGGCAATCTCGCGCATTGACCGATGACCACGTCGTCGTTAGGGCGCTCGATGCCTCCACTCTATCCTCGAAGCCACAAGCTTCTCGGATGTTTTCGAGGGAGACTCCTCCTTGCCGTCGGAGGGGGTTTATTATTTATACTTAATTAGTCTTCAAATTCTGCTGCAAGAACAGCCAATACCTCATCGATTGTCTCCTCTTCGAGGTCAACGCGTTTTACTAATTCAGCTTTCTCTACGCCCAATACTGCTTTGGCGGTATCCAAACCGATAGCTTTGAAGGCATCGAGTACCCATTGATCGATTTCGTCGTTAAACTCATCCAAATAGATATCTTCACTATCAGCATCATCCATTTCACGATACACATCGATTTGGTAGCCAGTCAGCATACTTGCCAACTTGATGTTATAACCACCTTTACCGATAGCCAAAGATACCTCGTCTGGTTGCAAATATACATCTACTTTCTTCTCCTCTTCGTTAACAGTCATAGAGGAAATCTTAGCTGGTGCCAATGCACGTTGGATATAAAGATTGATATTCGAGGTATAGTGGATCACGTCGATATTCTCATTGCGAAGTTCGCGCACGATACCATGAATACGCGCGCCCTTGATACCCACGCATGCGCCTACAGGATCAATGCGATCGTCAAACGACTCAACTGCCACTTTTGCACGCTCACCAGGGATACGAGCGATATTCTTAATTGCGATTAAGCCGTCATGTACCTCTGGCACCTCTTGTTCGAAAAGACGTTGCAAGAACAATGGCGAAGTACGTGAAAGGATAATCTTAGGATTTTGATTCTTGTTGTCCACTTGTACTACCACTGCGCGAACGGTGTCACCCTTGCGATAGAAATCGGTTGGGATTTGGTTTTGCTTTGGCAAATAGAGTTCGTTGCCTTCTTCATCAAGAAGCAACATCTCTTTTTTCCATACTTGATACAACTCACCACTTACAACTTGACCCAGCATCTCGCTGTAGCGCAAATAAAGATTCTCCTTTTGGAGATCCAATATACGACTAGCCAACGTTTGACGCAAGTTGAGAATCATACGACGACCAAACGAAGAGAACTCCACCTTATCGGTCACTTCTTCTCCGATTTCCGCCTCATCATCAAGTTTTAATGCCTCAGAAATACCAATTTGTGTATTTTCGTTTGCCACATCATCATCTTCCATTACCAAGCGATTACGATAGATTTCCAAATCGCCTTTGTCAGGGTTGATAATCACATCATAGTTCGCATCAGAACCATACATTTTGGTAATCACATTGCGGAAAGAATCTTCCAGAACATTGATTAATGTCTGACGATCAATGTTCTTAAATTCCTTAAAATCAGAAAAACTGTCTATCAAATTGATAGGTTGTTTAGTTTGTTTTGTTGCCATTTTTATTTTGTTTTGATATTTATTCGGGATTTGGGAGTCGGGAGTCCGATTAAAATTTCAAATCGTATTTGGTGTATTTCACTTCATTGTACGCAAATGTGAGAGTTTGCATCTCTTTTTGCTTGCGTTTCTTGCCCTCTACCGCCACCATCACTTCGGTGTCAATGGAAAATGTATCTTCATCTACGCTGACTAATGCGCCACGGTATTTCTTGCCATCCGATGCTAGGACCTCCACATCATGACCAAGGTGCTTCATATACTGCATTTTGGTTACAAATGGAGCAGTCAAACTTACGCTGCCCACCTCCAAAGCATAATCCTCAATTCCTTGCGCATCTAATTGCTCTACAAGGAAATGATTAAGCGTAGCACAAAAATCAACGTCCACACCTTCCATCTTATCCACTTCTACAAGAATCTCATTTTGTGCACTAACCTTCAACGTTATGAGTTCATAGCCAGTACCTTGCAGTTGCTCTTCCACGAGCGTTTGTATGTATTGTTTATCTACCATAGTCCTATTTTCATAAAATCGAGGGAACCTTTTCGGGTCCCCTCGTTCATTTCCGCTGCAAAGGTACTACATTTTTTTGACCTGTGCAAATATTTTCTAAAAAAAATTAGTTTCTATTGATATTTTCGTAATTGCTTTGTCGTGTAGGATCAATATCCATCAGCAATTCATAGACCGCTTTCTTTTCTTCTGTAGTTCCTCCTTGAAAGATATTGACCAGTTCATCTGCTTTCGCATCTAAGAATGTGCCGACCAAATATGTAGCAGGTCTAGCATTATATGCCTCTTTGAGCACTTTAATATCTTTGGCAATACGAGCACGACCATTGGCCACATTATTCACCATCTCATCCAAACCATGACGATGATAATCGTAGTAGTAATTGCGATATTTCTTAAATGCCTCATCCATCAAATTATTCACCAGTGCATAGCGATTGCGATTGCTCTCAAAGGCCTTCCAACCTGCCATCTCTGCATTATCAAGCGATGCTGATTGCGCCGAAGTGACAATATTCTCACACACTTGGAAATAGGGCGTGCCGCCCAATTTAGCAAATGAATCCATATCATGTCCGATAATTAGGTAGCAATAGTATGCCATCAAAGCGGCCAAGTTAGAAGTAAATGTACTTTGCTGAAAATCCAGTTGATCATACTCTTGATAAGTGAAGACAAAATTATTATCTTTGATATTGAGAGTAGGCGTCGTGTAAGTGGTTCCATATACAGGGCGACGACTTTGACATGACATCTCACACACAAACATATTATCTTGTACACTCTTAACCACCAACATCATGCTACATTCTATGCGCTCCTTCTCTTGAAAGGTCATATTGGTCCAACGTTGCGTATTCACAAACTCTTCCATGCTCTGTTGGAGTGTGGTAAATAACGATTTGTTGGAGCCTTGCACTTGGTCAGAATTGATTGTAATCGTACACTTCAACTCCTGCGCTGTCAGCGAAAAACTAATTGCAAGACACGCTAATATACATAAAAAGTGCTTCATCATTGAATGGATAAGATATTACCTGTTTGTGGATTAAGATGGATAATCGGTGCTTGTTTGCCAATAAATAGATCCTGTGCCAATGGTATTGCCACTCCATATTGTGCTATTTGATAGGCAGCACTAACCCAATTCTTATTTTTGTATTCAATTGTTAGTTTTGCAGAGCCAGGCAGATTGTAGTAAATCTGCGACAGCATAGGGGCTTTGCTATTGGACTCAACCATATGGTCTAAACTCTGTTTAGAAGCCTCCAAAGTCAAGTAAATAGGTTCTCCGCTTAAATCATCCTTGCTTACTACTCCGTTGTGTTGCGACAAACGGCAGACTACTTCTCTCTCCACATTCTCTTGAGGAGTATATACGAAAGTGTGTGTACCATGTTCAATGCTGGTTTTTCCCACAAAAAGTTCTACGAGTTCTTGCTCTTGCTGATTCAGTTCGTTCAACACCAATCTCATCGCCTCCCCATCAGCAGGCACATGCTCTACATCTCCAGCCAATATATTCAAGCGTGTTTCACGAATCCGATAAATCATCTTAGCAGCACCTTCCGCCATCTTAGCTATTGATGTTGCCATAAAATGCTCTTCTAAAAGTGGCATTAAAGATGTTGAACATTGAGTTTTGCATGTTGAGTTTTGAATATTGGGTTTTGAATCAGAGAGAGTATCTAGTCCTATATTATATCCCAACAATCTGCCATCTTCGCTCAATGCTAGTAATTGCGTGTTAACACCTTTTTGCGGCGTTACCTTGTATACACGTTCGGTGTCCGCAGAAGTGAGCATATCTACTTTCATTTGTTGCAGATTGTAGCTCACAGAAGACTCTATCACCACCTCCTTCGTTCCCAAATAACGCTCTGCATATTGATAGAATGCTCCAGGTGTGCGCTTAATTACATCATACTCCAATGTGATAACCAATTCTGTCTTAGGCATGTAGTAAACTATTGCCGCTTCGTTTTCTTGCACCATTTGTGCTTGCACATGGCTCGTCAGCATTAGCCAAGTAGCCAATATCATTGTCATTTTCTTCATATCATATTCCATATTTTCCAAGCGTAATCAGCCTGAATGTGTAACATTTCCAATCCGTTCTTTATTCTACATCCTTGTGCTTGCCCCATACTTAAGAAGCGCGTCATCTCAGGGTTGTAGATGCAATCAAATAATAAATGATCTTTACCCAAATAACAATAAGGTATATCTGGCATTTCACATTCATACGGATGCATTCCGAGTGGGGTACAATTTACCACGATAGTATGGGCAGACATTACCTCTTCTGTCAATTGGTGATACCCCAACTCGCCTGCATGTGGTGTACGGCTAACAAATGTAAATTTAACTCCCATCTGCTGAAGAGCATAAGCGATAGCTTTGCTTACGCCACCCGTCCCTAACAACAACGCACGTTGGTCTCGTTCTGTCAAAAGAGGAGTAATGCTATCTCTAAAACCCAGCCAATCCGTATTGTATCCCTTACCTTGATGAACTACATTTACCGCACCAATAGCTTGTGCCGTTCCGTCCAATTCTTTTAGATAGTGTATAATGGTTTCTTTGAAGGGATAAGTCACGTTAAACCCATTTAAATCTCTAATTAAAGACTTTGCATCTTCTATCATCATCAATTGAAATGCTTGATAAGATGCTTTCACTCCTTCTTCTGCAAACTTCGCCGTGAAATATTGCTCTGAATAGGAATGCCCTAGAGGATTACCTATTATACCATATCGCTTTTTGTCTAAACGTTCCACAATATATTTACCGCGTTTTAGTACAGCTTTATAATCTGCCGAATAAAAAGTTTTTCCTCCTACTCCACTCTGCTGCGCATCATACATTTTGCCTATTTCAGTAAAACCATATTCCCTTAACTCTTCATACAATTTCACCTTGCCAGCAGCCTGCGTATCTTCATTTTCTAACCAATCTACATACCCTTGCATATGCTCTGCCGTAGAGGCAATATGCTCAATTTCCGATTTGGTATAGTTTTTTAGTTCTTCGCGTACGGCATTGCGTTTAAAATCCGTATCGCTATTAGTAGAATCTTCCACCCATTGCAAGTGACGAATATCTTTCAAATAATGAACTATGTAATCGCGTGTCGTACATAATAGTGGTCGAATAATAAGTATGTCGTTATCTATATACGCATTCTTACTCTTGGCACGCATACCACATAAGCCACGTATGCCGCAACCACGCTTCAGATTCATCACAACAGTCTCCGCTTGATCATTCTGATGATGTGCCACCGCTATTGCCTTACACCCCTCCTGCTCTGCTAATGCAGCAAACCAACGATATCGCAATTCACGCGCTGCCAATTCAATACTTTGTCGATTGGTTTGAGCATATGATTGAGTGTCAAAATGCTGTATATGCAATGGTATATCTGTCACTAACTGACGCACAAACTGCTCATCTCGATTGCTCTCTTCACCACGAAGATGGAAGTTGCAATGCGCCACCACACAATCATATCCTGCACGCTGCAAGATGTCTAATAGTGCCACACTATCCGCTCCCCCACTAACGCATACCAACACTCGATCGCCATCATTTAGCAACCCATTATCCCGTATGTATTTCCTAACCCTGCGTAGCACTACACGCTTTTTCTTCCAAATTTAGGTTGCAAAGGTACTAAAAATTTACGAGATAACCAAGCAGAATGTAAAAAAAATATGTTTTGCTTGCGTATGTGTATTTTTTTTTGTAATTTTGCAGCAAAAACTATGTTACTATGGAACATTTGAGCAAAGCACAAGTTAAGTGGGTGCGCAGCTTGCAACAGAAGAAACACCGCGATGCTGAAGGTGTATTTGTGGCAGAAGGTGCGAAATGTGTAGAGGAATTGAGAAAGGCTTTTGAATTAGTGCTTCTCGCAACGTCCGACAATGCCACTTATACGGAGATAGAGCAAATGTCTTCATTACGTACTCCGCAGGGGGTGATTGGTGTTTTCAAGAAACGAGAGTTCAATAGCGAAATACCATCTGGTTTGTTGGTAGCATTGGATGGTGTGCAAGATCCTGGCAATTTAGGAACTATCATCCGTACTTGTGACTGGTTTGGCATTCATGATATACTTTGTTCGCGTGACACAGCCGACTGCTACAATCCCAAGGTAGTACAAGCTACAATGGGAGCATTGGCGCGCGTGCGAGTGCACTACGTGGATTTACCAAAAGAACTAACATTACTTCGGCAAACAGGCTTACCGCTCTACGGCACGCTGTTAGAAGGAGAAAATATGTATGAGCCGTATGCTATACCTGATAAACAACGCGGAGTAATCATCATGGGCAACGAAGGTAATGGAATAAGCGAAAGCATTAGGAAATTGATTACGCATCCTTTGCTCATCCCCTCCTATCCTATTAACGCCAGCACCTCCGAAAGCCTAAATGTAAGCATTGCTACAGCCATCGTTTTAGCCGAATTTAGACGAATAAGAGAGTAGTCATCAACAACCTAATATATCATACCATGAGAAAACTTGTACTATTACTATGCATTGCTTGCACACTCACACAAGCATATGCTTGGAAACCTTTATTTGCAGGTCACCGCGGCAGTTATCGCGGAGTGGAAAACACCGAAGAGGCCATGATGAATGGTATCAACCACTATGGTTATACTGGCTTGGAGATTGATGTCAAGACCACTAGCGATGGTGAATATGTCTGCTGGCACGACGACGATCTAAGCCGTGTAGGACATAACGTACAAATTCCTTACACCAAGTTTGAAGACATTAAAGATCTTACCCTTACCCAAACGCGTAGCGGCGTAACTTATACCGCTAAGATCTTGACGGTAGATCGCTATTTGGAGATTTGCAAGGAGAATAACGTGTTCCCAATCATTGAGCTCAAATGGGCTACAGGTATCAATAACAACGATATGAGCCGTTTTCATGGACTATACAAATTGATTGAAAAGCACGGACTTATAGAAGAAGCACGCATATTAACTTCTATGAAAAAGTCATTGGAACATGTACGCACTAATTACCCGGCACTCAAATGCCAATTCCTCTGCTATGAGGTGAGTGAGGCCAACTATGAGTGGTGCAAAACATGGGGAATCAATCCCAGTGTACAAACAGGCGGACTCAGCAAGTATATGGCTCGCAAATGCCACGACGCAGGAATGGAAGTAGCATGTTGGACGGTTAACAGTCTCGCTTCTTACCAACAACACGGCGAACTCGGTTGTACTACCATGACCTGCGACTACCTCATGGCATCCGAAATGCCAGAACTAGAGGAAGTCGATTGGGAAGCTCTGGCACCTACTCAACCTGTAGATACATTATATATCACTGAACTATTCAATCATAGTGAGACAGCGGGCACTCTCCCTGCGGGGTTTCCAACTACGTTAGAAGGTAATTATAAGAATGCCCAAGAGGCTGCCTATATAGATGGTGTATTCTATGTAGCAGACTACAGCCAACGCAAAGTGGTGGCTATAGATACTGCTGGCAACATCTTCGAATCAGGTATTGAACATCCTAATCTTCGCCACGGTATCTGCCGCGATGATGCTGCTAACTTAATCCTGCATACATCCCCTGATGCAACTATACCAACGCAATTGACGGTATATAAACCCAATGACACGACAGAGTATGTGATTGATATAAAACTCAACAACAATGGTCAAACCAACTTTCCTACTGCTAGTGGAGATATTTTCTCTGCTGCTGGTGGATATGTATATTTCTTCCCTAACGGACAGAATTTCGTAGAAGTAGTTAAGATTGCTAATGGTAACTTTGTTTCTACTACCTCATGTGCAGTAAGCATGACGGGTACTACTGCTGGCTACGTGATTCCAATTGACAACACCCCTAATCATTTCATTTACCAAGTGCGTGCCAATGGTTATCATCTCTACAAAAATGGCGACAAGGGGGCTTACTTCACATCTCCTAACGGCACAACAGCTCCTGCACGCTGCAATACCGTAGGTGGTGCATTGTTTCAATTGAATGGACACGACATGTTTGTCTATACTTCTGGTAGCCACTATAAGGGCGGCTGGACCCTTCGCGATATGACATCAGCCGAACTCACTCCTATGTACACCCAAGAGCCATTGGGTGATGGCGGCTACTATGCTAATGCATCTGTAGGGGCTTTCTTCCATTGGGAACGCGTTGATTCTGTGACGGTGAACTTGTACGAATACTGTCTAGGACATGGTATCGCAGCATGGGAGATTAGTACAGAGCCACATAAAATTCGCGTTACAGATTTTGCACTTAATCCAACCAACATATCGGTCGAAGTCGGCGATACAGCCCATTTGCAAGCAATCATTACTCCTGCTAATGCAACAGATCAAGATATAACATGGCGTTATTCTCCCACCAATCGTGCAACAAGACTCACAAAAAACGGATTGACCGCTACCCTCACCTCTACCAAGGAAGGCACCTATACCGTCACAGCTACTTTGGGCGATAGAACTGCCACTTGCGAAGTGACAGTAACCACCTCAACAGGCGTGCAAAACATCACGACAACTAAGATTAGTGGGAAATACTTAGAAGACGGACAAATACATATTGTCAGCGAAGGCAATATATATAATTTGCATGGACAAACAATCCTATAAAAATACACGTATGAAGAATCGATTTATCACTTTAGTATTATTTACAATACTATCCTATTCCGCTCACGCTGGAATTACCACCTATAGTTTTGTATCCAAGGATTGGATTAGTCAGGTCAATGCAACCACGTGTGACGGTGTTGCTGATGGGTGGGTATGCGATAAGGAAGCGTACTCTTATGCAGAAGGTTATACCGATGCACAAGGACGAATTTACGGACGAGGCGTCAGTGTAAAGACTGGCACGACAGGTGCTGGAGCCACATCTGTTGTTCACTTTGAAAATGTACGTATCATTGACATCAATTTTTGTCAAAACACCAGTAAAGGCAAAGGAAGTATTTACGTACAGATTGGCGACAACACAGCACATGAGTTGGTCATCAATCGTCCCGCTAAAGGTCAAGGACAGTACAACCGTGATACAACTATTCAAGTTACGACACCCGAGAGTGGTAAAATTCGTTTTTGGGTAGAGTGCACCGAGAATGCTATCAACATCAACACCATTAGCATTCGCAGTAGCAATAGCGGTTCATCTCCTTTTACCACAGACACGTATCAATTAGTAACCCATATTGATCAATTGCAAGATTCAGATCAAATAATCATTGGTGTGTATCACCCCAATGTGACAAAGATTATGGGATATTTCAACGAAGAAGTGTCAGTTAATAACATCCACGCTATTGAAGGAGAGTATTCCGATGATCGTATGCAATTGACCGCCAACAACGATGCTATTTATACGTTGCATCGCGGTGAGTTGAATGGTGAAGTGGCATTCTATATTGAAGATAATATTCGCTACGAGAGTGCCTATTTGGTTGCCAGCGGAGGTAAGACTAAGAATCGCCTTGCACTATGGGATAAGCTTTATGATTCAGGCACTTACGGCAATTATGGCTATTGGGATATCTCCATAGCTAACACGGGCGAGGCTACTATTATGAACCTTGGTAATAGCATCGGTAAATACTTACAATATAATGCCAGCAACAATCCCCCTCTATTCAGTTGCTATGCCGAGTTGAGCCAAACCCCAGTATGCATCTATCGCCGTGTAGAAGCACTTGGTGACACGATGGCAATAATCGCCCCACTTACCAATTTTGGCACGGTACTACTTGACCATACGGTTTGTACTGGTGAACGCAACATCACTATCAACGCGAACCGTCTTACGGAAGATATAAATGCTTCGCTCAAGCACAACCAACACTTTCAACTATCCTCCAATACTATTGATCGCGATGGTGGACAATTGACCATTGCGTATAGTATTTCAGAAAGTGGTTACTATCTGGATACGCTTGTGCTGCAAAGCGGCGATGTACGATGTGAAGCCACTGTGATGTTGCGTGCCGTTGCCCCGATGACTATTGCTCAAGCTTCACAATCAACCGACCACGAAACCATCTATTTGGACTCTGTTGTTGTTACAAAAAAATATGATTCATATATATTCATTCGCGACACCACGGGCTCAATGCTTATCTATGATACAGGAGATGGAACAGGGCACCGATATGGTTCGGGATTGCAACAAGGACATGTACTACGTCACGTGGTTGGGCGTTTTCGCAACTATTACGGAGTACCCGAATTATCCCCCACCCAAGCGTGGGAGATAGAGAAAGACAAGGTGGAATGTCCTCCCGTTAGCATCAATCAATTGGACTCAAGCGACGTATGTGCATATATTCGCATTGCAGATGCAGCGATTAGCGAAGAGAGCCTACTATCAAGTGCAACTATTAGCGGTGTTAGTATCGCAGATAAATTTGATATGGGTATGCAATACGGCAGTTTCCGATATGTTGATGCCATCGTAATGATTGTGTGGAACGAAGTGCAACTATGGTGTGTAGCACAAGAGCGACAAACGAGCGATGTAGCAGCTATTGCAGCACCTAATATGCTTGGTGTTAAAATGCTCCACAACGGACAGTTGATTATCAACCATAACGGAGTTTACTATACCATATTGGGCGAAAAATACCCACTTTAGATTATTTTTATACTTTTTTCTTGCATATCTCACAAAAATGTTGTAACTTTGCAGGCTGATTTGTATTTTGACTAAAAATGGGCAATTGAAATCTCCCGTAAGGATGCAAAAAATGATTGATAACATAATGCGTGGTATGTGTGTGCTGATGTGCGCACTTGGTTTGTATGGTTGCGGTGAATATCAGCAGTTGCTCAAATCCAAAGACCCTGACTTGAAGTATCAAAAAGCATTGGTGTATTTCAATGATGAGCAATACATCAAAGCTCAGACATTGCTTGATGAGGTGACTTCCTACTACAAAGGCACCGACCGTTCGCAAGACGTATTGGCATATCTATCACGCTGTTATATGGGTCAGAAGGACTATCTATCTGCCGCAGAGTACTATCAAGCATATATTCGCAACTACCCCAAAGGGCGTTATATTGTGGAAGCACGTTTCCAAGTAGGACATTGCTATTATTTGGATGCTCCTGATGCTCGTTTGGATCAGACTGACACTAAAAAAGCCATTGAGTTTTACACCCAGTTCATCGAATTGTATCCCGAGAGTCCTTATGCCGAGCAAGCATACAAGGAGATGAACGAGTTGTACGACAAATTGGCTTATAAGGAATATTTGAATGCTAAGCTCTACTACAATCTGGGTACTTATTTAGGCAACAACTATTTGAGTGCTGAGATTGTGGCAAAGAATGCCCTCAAAGACTACCCTACCAACAAGCACCAAGAGGAGCTCAATTGGTTGATTCTGCAAGCGAAATACCAACAGATGGTTCATTCGATTGATAGCAAAAAAGAAGACCGCGCACGTGAGGCAGAGGATGAATATTATAGTTTTGTTACTGAATATCCCAACTCAAAGCATATAGCAGCTGCGGAGAGAATCAACAAGGAGATTAAGAAGGTACTACAATAACGAGAAATTAAAAAATACAATAATATGATTGATTACAAGAAGACAACTGCTCCCAGAACAACCATCACAAGGGACATGAATGAGCTTACTGAGAAAGTGGGCAATGTGTACGAAACCGTAGCCATATTGGGCAAACGTAGCAACCAAATCAGTACAGCTATGAAGAAAGAACTTGATTCTAAGTTGCAAGATTTCTCTATTCCACAAGATTCAGCAGATGAGACATTTGAGAATCAAGAGCAAATAGAGATCTCAAAGAACTACGAGCAACTGCCTAAAGCAACATTGATTGCTACCCAAGAGTTTATTGACAATCAGTTGATTTATCGTGGTAGTAACCGCGATGAAGTGCTGAAATAAGACCGCCACTTTGTGGCTGTTGGAAGTTAGGCAAAAGCAATCTGAATGAATTTAGCGGGTAAACATATCTTAGTCGGGATTAGCGGAGGCATTGCAGCCTACAAGATGCCCGAACTGATCCGCCTACTGAAGAAAGCAGGTGCCGATGTGCAGGTGACAACTACCAAGAATGCCTTGGAGTTTGTCACCTCTCTTACACTACAAACGGTCAGTGGGCACAAGGTGTATTCGGATGTGTTTGCCGCTATCAATGAGCATAGCACAGAGCATATTTCCCTACCCGATTGGGCGGACATGATGCTGATTGCTCCCGCTACGGCTAATGTGCTGTGCAAGATGGCTCATGGCATTGCAGATGATGCCCTGACCACCACATTTGCAGCAATGCGCAAGCCAGTGGTGATTGCGCCAGCAATGAATACGAACATGTACGAATCGCCCGCTACGCAAGAGGCAATCCGCACGCTTTCGCAATGGGACAATATCACCATGCTGGATGCGGCAAGTGGCGAACTGGCTTGTGGAACAACAGGCAAGGGGCGCATGCAAGAAGTAGATGTGCTGGTGGCTGCTGCTGAATATGCCCTCACTCCTAAAACGATGGCTGGCAAGCATGTGGTCATCACAGCAGGTCCCACTCAAGAGGCCATTGACCCTGTGCGCTATATCAGCAATGCCTCGACGGGCAAGATGGGCTACTCGCTCGTGCGCGCGTGCCTTAATAGAGGTGCAGAAGTGACATTGGTCAGCGGTCCAACCCATCTGTCGCTCAAAGCATGGCAGCAGTTCTGTCCGCTGAGAGTGGAGAATGTGGTGTCAAGTGCAGCGATGTGCGAAGCCACAGTAGCTGCTTTTGAGCAAGCCGACATAGCTATTCTGTGCGCTGCTGTAGCCGACTTCACGCCCTGCACCACAGCAGACAAGAAAATCAAGAAGCAACCTGGGCAAGACGGTATGGTTGTCGAACTAAAAACCACCACCGACATTGCAGCCACATTAGGAGCATCTAAACAAGCGCACCAACGACTGGTTGGTTTTGCATTGGAGACACACGATGAGCAAGCCAATGCGCTGCGTAAGTTGCAGAGCAAGAATCTGGATATGATTGTGCTCAACTCATTGCAAGACCAAGGTGCTGGGTTTGGAGTGGATACCAACAAAGTGACCCTACTCTTTGCTGATGGTACCAAAAAAGACCTCCCACTTCTTCTGAAGCAGGAGGTTGCAGATGTTATTGTAGAATCAATTCTTCAACTTATCTAAGATACTTCCGAGCAGTCCTTTCTCTTCGGTTTTCTCTTGTTCGTTTTCGGTTTCAGGAGTCCATTCTTTGCGCTCTTCGATTTCGCCTAATTGACTTTGTACAAAGGCAATCACATCATTGAGTCCTTCTGTGAAGTGTGCAAAATCTTCTTTGTAGAGGAACACTTTGTGTTTTTCGAATTGTGGAGGCTCTGCCTCTCCCGTTTGTTTGCGTTTGCTCTCTGTGATGCAGAGGTACAAATCCTCATTGCGAGCCTTTTTCACATCCAGATAATAGATACGTTTTCCTGCTTTCACACTACGTGAATACACGATTTCTGGCTCATTTTTTCCTTCAAATCTACGATTTTCCATCTCTTTAATCTATCTAAATTGGTTAATTTTGTGCAAAGGTACAACAAAATTTACGTTTATGCAAATTTTGTGTTAATTTTGGATTAAGAATTTTAAAAAAAACTCACCCCGCAAACTACGAAGTGAGTAATTGGATTGTATCTCTCAGTTGCGAGATACATTAGAAATGATGAAATTGATCATTATTTGATAATTTGTCCCATCAATGTGTAGATATTATTATCATGTTCGATTACCAACTGACCATCTATGATTTTTTTTGCATTTTTAGCATCTATTATTACATTATCAACAGAAGTACCTACTCCACCTTTTTCTACAGAGATAACGATGTTTTCACTACTACCTTTTTTATCAATATACCAGGAATCTCCTGTATTAACTACCTCAGCATTAGCTGGTTGTATAATATAGCAATCTGTCAGTTGTATGCCAGACAAAGCACTGATGTTTGGTGTAGTTAGATTAGCCTTTTCTATAAACAGTTCTCCTCCTACACCTGAATTGTAGCAAATACCATAATTATACTTTTCGCTGGCAGCTACAACGGTAGTATTGCTAATTGTTAATTTTCCACCGCTCAAGTTTATAGGATACCATTGTTTGGTAGAAAGATTGAGTTTACCTTCACCAGTAATGGTAATACTATTGGTTCCGACAGTTGGACATGTCATACAATCTACATACCCCTCATAGGTATTCTTTAAGGTATTCTCACCAATAAGTTCGATAGTCACATCTTCTGCCCAAGAAGAGAATCGAATAACTGGTTTATCTAATGAAACAACAACTGTCGCTTCATTTAATGTGAGTGTTTTGGTTTCAACATCGTAGGTAATTGTACCAGTAGCACTTACACCTTCAACATCATTGAGAGCGGTCACAATGTTATCTAATGATGCTACTGTCTCATCGATGTACACAGTTCCAATCGTTACTTCACCATCAGCTAATGCCATAATGGCTGTTGCGCAACATGCGCAAAAAATGAAAATCTTCTTCATAATTTTTTTAATTTTAATAGTTAATAATATAGTCATACTTTTTGCATATTATGCATACAAAAAGCGCAGACCTCGTGTTGCTTATTTACAACCTGAGGTCTTCGCTTTACCTAATCTTTCTAAATAAACAACAGGAAACCTACGCTGGTATGAAAACACACCGCACTATACAAGCGCAGTATGGATATAGTCATACCCATAGGCATCTATTGAGTACTTCGATTTTGAGTGTTTTTGTTGTAGAAAAGTTGCGAAGTTTTCCGTACACTAAATACAAAGCGTCAATAAACGCTATTTAAATATGTCAAAACCTACCCTAAGAAAGACCCTTTGCGAAACGCTTTTCGCAGGACACATTTCCCTCCAGCGTAGGATTCGGTTGCAAAGGTACAACAAAATTTGCGGATTTGCAAATTTTTGAGGAGAAAAGTGAAAAGTGTAGGGTGTAGAGGCGGGGATACTCGGCGACTTAACGCAGTCGAGCGGAGGATAGGTAGCAAGGTACGGGGAAAATACTGGATGGCAATGGAGTGGTATCAGAGTGGTAACGAGGTGGTTTCGGGAAAGATAGCGGGAAAGAAGCACATAGAAGATAGGAGGATGATAGGGCATTCTCAGGTTAACAACCCGATTATCCTACGTATATCCTACGTATATGTTACGTATATCCTACGTAATTGATAAAGGAATACTTAATGGACGCCCTATGGGCTATGGGACGCTACGAGGGCTATGGGATAATGGTGTTTTTCAAAAAAAGTGCTCGTAAATTTGCGTATGTGCATTTTTTGTAGTACCTTTGTACCCTGAAACAAATCGATATTTGACATAACGTTATGATAAATCGTACATTAGTTAGAACGAAAGTAGTTCAGACACTCTTTGCTACATGCAGCGGGACCGATCATACCGCGCTATCTGCACGTAAAACATTACTTAATAAGTTCTCCAGCACGTACAGTCTGTACATGGTAATGCTCAGCTTCGCAGATGAACTCACCACCTACGCCGAAGAACAAATAGCAGAAAACAAAAAACGTGCAAACGTACTCCACCAAACTTACAACGCCAATCGCAACTTCGTAAACAATCGCATCGCTCAGCAATTGTTTAATAACCGCCGTTTGCGTAATTACATGGAGAATGAACACTTGCGCTGGGACGTGGGTATGTCGGCTATAGAAGCAATATACAAACAACTCATTGACGCTCCTTTCTATAAGGAATTTATGGAATTGGACAAGCCAAGCTATGAGGACGAAAAAACATTGTGGCGCAAAATATACACTTCACTATTGCTCGGAAACGAGGAACTGAATGCCGCACTGGAAGAGATGGAAGTGGCACTTGACCACGAAGGATGGACTACAGACATTGACATGGTGATTACCTATGTGGTAAAGACCATCAAACGATTCAAAGAAGAAGATGGCGACGATGTGCCATTGCTGGATATGTTTGGCTCGGAAGAAGAATTGCAGTTTGCGAAAGACTTGATGCAATACAGCGTAGAACAAGCAGAAGAAAACAAAGCACTGATAGCCAAGTCGTTGCAAAACTGGGACGCAGACCGCTTGGCATACATGGACCAAATCATCCTCATGGTGGCATTGGCAGAAATACGTCAGTTTAGCGAGATTGCATTGGAGATTTCGATGAACGAATATATAGAGATTGCCAAAGAGTATTCGAGCGACAAGAGCTATGTGTTTATCAACGGCGTGCTCAACCGCGTCGTGAATGACTTGAAAGCAGAAAATCAGTTGTTTAAATTCACTAAAAAATAAAACATATGTTAGATTTCATTTTTTTACAAGCAGCTACAGCTGCTGCTGAAGGCCCCGCACAACAAAGTAGTTGGTCATTTTGGGTAATGATGATCTTGATCTTCGTAGTATTCTACTTCTTCATGATCCGCCCACAACAGAAGAAACAAAAAGAGTTGCAAAAACAACGCGACGCCCTCACCAAAGGTAGCAAAGTGGTTACCGCAGGTGGTATCTATGGCAACGTGAAAGAGGTACAAGAGAACACTTTCCTCATCGAAGTAGCCAAAGATGTGGTAATCAAAGTGGATAAAGGTAGCGTATATGTAGCTGCCGAAGATGCACAACAACAGCAACAAGCAAAGTAATTTAGTGATTAGCTGGCAGAACATACGCAAACAAGCTAAGCAGGTATGGCTTTGGCTACTGAGGAAAGATCTGTTGATCTTTGGCTTGTTTGTGGGATTGGCATTCATCTTTTGGTGGGGACATGCAATGTCCTCGCCAAGAGATGTTGATGTTCGCATTCCCATCACATATATTGGAGCAACAGAACAAGTGGTCTTCGCACATGAGCTGCCAGAAACACTGACACTAACCGTTCGTGACAATGGACGACAACTGCGACAAATAACCCGACAAAACCTGCATCTAAACGTCAACCTTACTCCTTATCTATCAACTAAAGAAGGAACAGTGGCCATTTCCGCAGAAGTGTTGCGTCCGCGCCTGCAAGACCTATTGCCAGGCTCAACAACCATCCAAAGAATCGAGCCAGAGATAATAGAATCGGCATACTATTTGCAGCAAACGAAGACCGTTCCAATCATGGTGTGCGCCTCAGTTAGCACTGCCCCGCAACACCATATCATAGGCGATGCACAGACCATGCCCGACTCGGCAGAGATATTTGGCAGTCAGCAGCAGATCGATTCCATCAGTAGTATCCTGACCGACAGCATCCATATATCCAACTTGCGCGATTCGATGCGAATGACTGCATCGTTGATTGCACCAGATGGCATACGCGTGAGCCCAAGTGCCGTACAAGTGACTTGGTATGCCGAACAATTCACAGAGAAATCATTTACCTTGCCCATCCGCGCACTCAATGTGCCCGCAGGCAATCAAATGCGCCTATTTCCACAACAAGTGGAAGTGACCGTGCGCGTAGGCATATCGCATTTTTCCGACGTGAAAGAGAGCGATTTTCAAGCAATATGTCGCTTCCCAGCACAACAATGCGACGCATTGCCCATAGAACTGACAACAACAAATCCATATATATACAATATCCGTATTTCACCCTCCTCGGTGGAATATATGATTCAATATTGAACTATGAAAAAGATTCAAATGGTGGACCTGCAAACGCAGTATCAACACATCAAAGCAGACATTGACCGTGGCATTCAGTCCGTTATTGATTCAGCATCGTTTATCAAAGGACCTGCTGTGGCTTCGTTTCAGAAGAATTTGGAGCAGTACACTGGTGCAAAACACGTGATTCCAGTAGGTAATGGCACTGATGCGTTGCAAATAGCATTGATGGCGTTGGGGTTGAAACAGGGTGATGAGGTGATTACTCCAACATTCACCTTCATTGCAACTGCCGAAGTGGTGGCACTATTAGGACTGAAACCAGTAGTGGTGGATGTGGATTGGGATACGATGAACCTCTCCATAGAAGCAGTACGCAAAGCTATCACGCCTAAGACGAAAGCAATAGTGCCAGTACACCTGTTTGGTCAATGCGCCGATATGGAAGCACTGATGGCTATTGCCAAAGAACATAACCTATACATCGTGGAAGATGCCTGCCAAGCCATTGGCTCGGTATATACCTTCTCTGATGGCACACAAAAGCAAGCTGCTACAATGGGAGATATTGGTTGCACCAGTTTCTTCCCTTCAAAAAACCTCGGTTGCTATGGAGATGGAGGTGCAATATTTACCAACGATGATGACCTAGCAGCAAAAATGCGCGCCATAGCCAACCACGGTATGGTAGTACGCTATTACCACGATACCGTGGGCGTTAACTCACGTTTGGATAGCATTCAAGCAGCTATCTTGGATGCTAAGTTGCCTCATCTCAACAGCTATATCGCAGCACGTCAAGCAGCTGCTGCATACTACGACAAAGCATTCGCCAACCACCCAAACATATTGATTCCTGCTCGCAATGAGCACTCCACACACGTCTTCCATCAATACACACTGCGACTGATTGACGTGGACCGAGATGCACTGCGCAATGCTTTGGCAGAGGCTGAGATACCAGCAATGATCTACTACCCCGTACCATTGCACATGCAAAAAGCATATCAAGATGAACGCTACAAAACAGGAGACTTCCCTGTGGCAGAACGCTTGGCTGCATGCGTATTATCACTGCCAATGCACACCGAATTGGATGAAGAACAATTGGCATACATTACCCAACATGTACTAAACGCACTAAACACTAAACACTAAATATTGGACACATATGGCAACCTCATTAACCCTTTCGCAACAACTCAAACAACAGCTCAAGCTATCGCCTGCGCAAATTCAGGCAATGCGACTGTTGGAGGTACCTGCTTGCGAATTGCAGGCATGTATCAATGAGGAATTGCAAAAAAATCCTGCACTTGAAGAGGGTATGGATCAGAATGCAGAAGGGGAAATCAACGACACCAATCTGCAAGATGACTACACCAATCCGCTACAAAACGACGACTTCAACTACGATGACTATGTGCAAGATGATGATGTGCATGAATCACCCCTCTCTACTGGTGGTCGCGCACATGAAGACATCCCATTCTCCATGGGAACAAGTTTTGCGGAATACCTCAAGTCGCAAATCTATCTTACAAAGATGGATAAGCCCGACCGCCATATAGCCAAATTTGTGGTTGGTAATATTGACGAAGATGGTTATTTGCGCCGAACGGTGGAAGAATTGGTAGATGACTTGAGTTTCCGCGAAGGATTAGTGGTGACGGATGAAAAGATGCAAGAGATAGTCGATCAGGTAAAGCAATTTGACCCCGTAGGAGTAGGAGCATACGACTTGCAAGAATGCCTACTCATTCAACTACGCAGAAAAGAGCCAACTGATTCTATCACATTGGCAATCAATATACTAAGCAATCATTTCGAATCATTCAGCAATCGCAAATATGCCCGCATCATGCAGCGTATGGAGATTACCGAAGACCAACTCAAGCAAGCTACTGCCGAGATCATCCGCCTCAATCCTCGCCCAGGAAGTGCATGGATAGGTACGGTGGTTGAACGTAACCAATCAATCATTATTCCTGATTTTATCATTGAGCAAGAGGACAATGATCTGACCATTACCGTCAATCAAGGCAATATACCAGAACTACATGTTTCGGCTGACTATCAACAAATGTTGGAGAATTATTCACGAACCGAATCGCAAAATAGCGCACAGATTCGTGAAGCCGCACGATTTGTGAAAACCAACGTGGAAAATGCAAAATACTTTATCGACGCGATACGTCAGCGCAATGAAACCATGATGCGAACTATCGAAGTGCTGGTAGCATTGCAACGCGACTTCTTCTTGCAAGGCGATAGTATGTACCTCAAACCATTGACACTGAAGGATGTAGCCGACCGTACTGGATACGATGTATCCACCATTTCGCGTACCTTTGCTAACAAATACGTACAAACAGAATTTGGTGTTTTCCCACTCAAATTCTTCTTCTCAGATAAGATTATCAATAGCCAAGGCAATGAGGTTTCTACGCGCGAAATCAAGCAGAAACTACGCGAAGTGATTGAACAAGAAGACAAAACGAATCCAATAACCGACGACCAATTGGTGGAAATCATGCACGATTCGGGCTACCCCATTGCACGACGTACAGTAGCCAAATACCGCGAACAAATGGATATCCCTGTGGCACGCATACGCCGACAGTTGTTGAAATAAAAGAGGATAGAAAATCAAGCATGTTAAAACGCTTATCCCAAATAGCAAGCATCTTGCTCTACCCTATGCTGATGCCAACATATGGTATGGTGCTGTTTTGTTTGGCAGCAAAGCAACTGTTGCCACAATTGCCATCTATATATGTAAGCGTTTGCTTAGCAGGTACCGCCGTTTTAACCTTGCTTATTCCAATCATCTTACTACTATTTATGCAACGCAAAGGGTATATCGATTCGCTACATATCGACAACGCCAGCCAACGCACTACCCCATATATATACACCTTGATATGCTACGGATTTTGGGCGTATTTTGTGCGCGTGACATTACAATTGCCCCTATTCCTATTTTGGGTCATCATTGGTGCTATGATTGCACTATTGACAGTAACAATAATCAACCATTGGTGGAAAATATCGGCTCACCTCACAGGAATTGGCGGCTTGTTGGGGGGAATATGCAGTTTTGCGCTTAATTACGCTACGCTTCCTTTAATATTAATCATCATAATATTGGTACTATCTCTGCTGCTGATGTATGCACGGCTATACCTCAACGCCCATACACCAATGCAGGTGGTATGTGGTTTTCTATTGGGGTTGCTATGTACCTTTATTCCTACTCTGATTGTCACTAATGCGTAAACATATACTCACCATATTGCTCCTGATTGCTTGCGTTGCGTGGGCAGCTCCTCGTCAACTCAGCGATAGTGCGCAAATCTATCTACTCACTTGTACACCAGGCACTCAAGTTTGGTCGAAATATGGACATACAGGTATTCGCGTGGTGGACACTACCCAAAAACTAGATATTGTCTTCAACTATGGTATCTTCGATTTGACTTCCGATGATTTCTATATCAAGTTTGTACATGGCGAGACCTACTACCAGCTCGGCATTGAGTCTTATCGTAATTTCGAGAGATTCTATCGTCATATCGGGCGCATCACTTATTGGCAAGAACTCAATCTTAACCCTTCGCAGAAACAACAGATTTTTGATGCGTTGCTACTCAACTATCAGCCCAAAAATCGCTACTATCTGTATAATTTCGTGTTCGACAATTGTGCTACACGCCCGTATTACCTTATCAAAAGTGCTCTGCAAGACACTATCATATCTTCCTATCAGGGCTACAAAGGCACTACTTTCCGTCAAGTTATCACACATTATACAGGGCACAACTCATGGGTAGATTTTGGTATCAATCTTGTGTTTGGCAACGAGGCCGACCAACCGATGACCAACGAGCAACGTCTCTTTCTCCCTGAAGAGTTGATGAACTATATGGCTCAGGCATACCTCTCTGACGGCACCCCTCTAATCAAAGACCAGCACATCGCAGCTTTTCCTACAGCAGTCGTACCATGGTATGCCAACTATTGGTTGGGTATTACCCTCTTTGCATTACTCATGCTCGCATTATCGCTGTATGATCGAAAACGCTGTAAATTGACTTGGGGTGTTGACATTGTTTTAGGAGTGATTTATCTGTTGCTCATAGCACTGATTATTTTCCTCACCTGCTTCTCATGCCACCCACTCGTTGGCTGGAATTGGCGATTAATCTTATTTCCACTTATTCACGTATGCACAAGACTCGTTTATATACTTCGCTGATACTCATTCTGCTGTCAATCAGTCCGATACTTAAAGCTCAACCACGTTTGACCGTGGTGGTCATGGTGGATGGTATGACACAAGACAACCTCACTGCCATGCGACCATATTGGTCAGCTGGCGGTTTGCGCTTATTGAGCGAAGAAGCATTTCAAACTACCGCATCGTTTCCACACCAAGTATATGGCGGACAGGAAACCACTGCCACACTGATGACAGGTACCACTCCTGCACACCATAGTATCATGGCTGACCAGTATTTCAGTCGCAATGAACGCAAACCTATACCTATCCTATACGATAAACAAGCATCAGGTATTGGCACGAACATGCAAATCTCGCCTCGCGGTATTCTCTCAACCACCATCACCGACGAATGGCGTATGCTGCGCGGTACAGAAGCGCAGATTTATGCCGTTGGATTGCAACCCGAAGCCACTATCTTGATGGCTGGACATGCAGCCAACGCATGCTGCTGGTTGGATGCAAATACACACAACTGGGTAACAACCTCCTTCTATCCTGAAGGATTGCCTACGGCTGCAGATGAGATGAATATGAACGGGCGAATTGGCATATTGGCAGAACGTGAGTGGACACCACGTATGGACATTGCCATGTACAATCGCCCTACAGAAAAGGAACGTAAGCGCGGCTTCTCCTATCTCAACAAAGAGCATTTACTTCACTCGCCTGCAGCCAACACGCTCGTGATAGAAATGGCGTTAGCGCTACAAAAAGCACAACAATTAGGAACAGACCTCATTCCCGACCTGCTATTGCTACAACTCAACACCCTGTCCCCACAAGCACAATCCGATGCCATCGAATCAGCTGAGCAAGAAGATATGTATATGGGTATCAACCAAGATTTGGGATTCTTGATGGAACAGTTGGGTAAACGTATTGGAAAAGAGAACTACCAGATTCTCGTTGTTGGTCGCCCCATTAAAGGGCACTCTTCCACTACTCTTGAGATGGCTAACTTGCCTATTCAAACGTTCAATGTAGATCGTGCCGCAGCACTCACAGGCACCTATCTCATGGCTATCTATGGTCACGAACGTTGGGTGGATGGCGGTCATGGACCATTCATTTATCTCAATCGAATGTTAATAGAGAAGAAGCGCATGTCACTGGAAACAATCCAACGACAAGTAGCAAACTTCCTTATGGATTTTGAAGGCGTACAAGTGGCATATCCTATTCACGAAGCTATCACATCCGATGATAAACACTCCATTTATCGCAAACATGCGGGTGATGTGTATTTTCATTTGCAAGATAATTGGCTGCTGGAAGCCAATGAGCATACACCATTCGATCAAGTGATACAATCAGGACCCGTAGCACCCGTGCTGTATTGGTCAGGTACTATTACCTCCTTCCCCGAAGGAAAATTACAAGCCACAGACATCAAATCATTGATTATCAACGGCTCTACTCACTAACGTGAGTCAAGCGAGTCATTAACGTATAACTATCAAACGGCAAAGCCCACCAACGTGAGCGGAGCAAACAAACAATTATGATATTCTACGAATTAAAAATCAGTTACACTCGTCAAACAGGCGAGGACAACCCAAAAGCCGTCAAAGAGACCTACCTCGTAGAGGGATTAACTGCAGCAGATGTGGAAGCACGTTTGCTAGGCGAAATTCAGAAATACATCTCTGGCGAATGGGAAACCAAAAGCTGCAAGCAAGTGCAATTTTATGATCTCATTCCTAATCCAGAGGGCGACCAATGGTATAAAGCACGCGTGGAGATGATTACTATTGAGGATAACGGTAAAGAGAAACGTAAAGCTGTAACTATCTATGTACAAGCAGGTAACATCACTGAGGCAAATAAATCGTTGCACCAAGCGGTCAGCAACCTTGACTGCGAAGTGATTTCTATCACTCGTTCGCCAATCCTCGAGGTATTCCGCGCAGTATAAAACATCAAGGGCATTCAATATTGAACCACTTTGAATCAGATTGAACAACATATCGCATCTATTCGCACCACGATTCCTGCGGGGGTTACGCTTGTTTGTGTGAGCAAGTTCCATCCTGCGGAAGCCATTATGGAGGCATATCAGTGTGGTGAAAGAGATTTCGGTGAGAGCCGTGTACAGGAATTATTGCAAAAGTACGAAGCGTTGCCAAAAGATATTCGTTGGCACTTCATCGGACATCTGCAAACGAATAAAGTCAAGCAGATTGTACCTTTTGTGCACTTGATCCACTCAGTCGATAGTCTGCGCTTATTGGAGGTTATCAACCGCGAAGCAGAGAAGATTGGGCGTCGAGTGAAAGTGTTGTTAGAGGTGCATGTAGCCAAAGAAGAAACCAAATCGGGCTTTATGCCAGAGGAACTCGATCAATTAAGAATTAAGAATTTTGAATTAATAGATCGTTTCCCTTGGGTGGAAGTATGCGGAGTGATGGGTATGGCAACGAATACGGACGATGAGCAAGAGTGGAGACGGTGTTTTAGGGAGATAAAGTCACTCGCCTCTAAACTCTCAACCCTAAACACTAAACAAATTTCCATGGGCATGTCCGACGACTACCTCGTGGCTATCGAAGAAGGAAGTACCATAGTACGCATCGGTTCCACCATTTTCGGTGTTCGTAACAATAAAGTCTAACTTCTAACAGCGTCAACGGTCTAACAGCCGTAGGCGGTCTAACTTCTAAAATAATGACTATAATCCTCGATATGGGCGGAGTGCTAATGAATCACAACATGCCCGAATGTATTGCTCGCTTCACCGATATTCTTGGCAAAGAAAACATGAAAACCATCCTCGGCCTTGCCTCCAACGGCGAAGGTACTGTCGACAGCCTCATGGAGCAATACGAACGCGGTGACATCTCCACCGATGCGTTTATTGACGGTATTATGCAATATGCTGTGCGCCCTACCACCCGCGAGGAGATTATCGCAGCATGGAACGCCATGCATGGCGGCATTCCTGCTGAACGATTGGACTTGATACGAACTTGGAAAGATAAGGGACATCGCTTATTCCTCTTGAGCAACAACAATGAATTGCATTGGGAACATATCTTGTCGCAATATGATATGTCAATGTTTGAGTACTGTTTTGTTTCGCACCTCATGCATATGAGCAAACCAGACCCACGCATATACGAATCCGTTGATAATCAGTTGCATGCATGGAACTGTGAACCACCATTTCATTTCGTAGATGACATTGCCTTCAATCGTGAAATTGCAGAAAAAGTAAGTTGGCATACGCATGAAAGTATCTATGATTTGCAATCTGAATACTAAATATGCATATTCTGCAAATTATTCATACTTATGTTGCTATTTTAATCGATTTATAACACATAAATAAAACAATACATATATGCAGAAAATTATTATTCTTGATCTTGGTTCGCACACTACCCAACTTATTGGACGTCGCGTGCGCGAATTAGATACTTTCTGCGAGGTTTTACCTTACAACAAGTATCCCGAAGATGACAAAGAAGTCATCGGTCTTATCCTTTCTGGAGATAAAGACTCTGTGGAAGAGCCTCAAGCACTCCAAGACACTCTCAGCCGCTTCTGCAGCTGTATCCCTGTTCTTAACATTGCTAAAGGCGAGCAACCTACAGTAGATGAGCTCCGTCCCTTCGTGCTTGACACCTGCCATAGCGCACAGGATTGGACTCCAGCTAACTTCGTAGAGACTACCATTGCGCAACTCAAAGAGCAGATTGGTAATGAGCGCGTTATTCTTGCCCTCTCTGGTGGCGTGGATAGTTCTATCACAGCCGTTCTGCTTAATCGCGCTATTGGCGACCAACTCACATGTATCTTTGTGGACCATGGTTTGCTCCGCAAAAACGAGTTCGAAAACGTGCTCCGCGACTACGAGTGCCTCGGCCTCAATGTGATTGGTGTGGACGCTAAACAACGCTTCTATAGCGACCTCGCTGGTGTGACTGACCCAGAACAAAAACGTAAGATTATCGGTCGTGACTTCATCCAAGTATTCGATGAAGAAGCTAAGAAGATTACCGATGCAAAGTGGCTTGGTCAAGGTACAATCTATCCAGATATCATCGAGTCAATCAACCACTCAGGTAAGGTCATCAAGAGCCACCACAACGTAGGTGGTCTGCCTAAAGAGATGAATCTCAAACTCTGCGAACCACTTAAGCTCCTCTTCAAAGATGAGGTGCGTCGTATTGGCCGCTATATGGGTGTACCTGAGAACCTTATCACTCGTCACCCATTCCCAGGTCCAGGTCTTGGTGTACGTATCTTGGGCGATATCACCCCAGAGAAAGTGCATATCCTACAAGAGGCAGATGCAATCTTTGTGGACATGCTCCGCGAATGGAAAGATGAGAACGGTGTAAGCTTATACAACAAGGTATGGCAAGCAGGTGCTATTCTTTTGAGCACCGTGCGCAGTACTGGTATGAAGGGTGACACTCGTACGTACGAACATCCAGTGGCACTCCGCGCTGTACTCTCCGTGGATGCAATGACAGCTGACTGGGCACGTATTCCATACGAGTTCTTGGCTAAGTGCAGCAACGAGATTATCAACAAGGTACAAGGTGTCAACCGCGTTTGCTATGACATCTCTGCAAAACCACCCGCAACAATTGAGTGGGAGTAATCCAGTAACTAATAGGATAACAAAGCGCGGCAGGATGTTGATTGCCGCGCAATGTTGTCTATATTGTCGTTAAATAAATTGTTTCAAAAAATAAATCATGAAAGTAGGCGTAGTAATGGGCTCAACCAGCGACTTGGAGGTAATGACTCCCGCGATTGAGACCCTTCAACAATTTGGAATTGAAGTAGATAAACGCGTCATCAGTGCGCATCGTGCTCCACACGAGCTTATGAAGTGGGCAGAGTCCGCTCGTGAGCGTGGATTGAGCATTATCATCGCTGGCGCAGGTGGCGCAGCGCACCTCGCAGGCGTGATTGCAGGTTTGACCTCACTCCCTGTGATTGGTGTACCTATCCGCAGCAAGACATTGGATGGACTGGATTCGCTCCTCAGCATCGTACAAATGCCAGCAGGCATCCCTGTGGCTACGGTGGCTATCAATGGTTCGAAGAACGCTGCCCTCCTCGCAGTGGCTATCCTTGCCTTGCAAGACAATGCTCTCCTCGCTCAACTCGAGGACTTCCGCAAACAACAAACCGAGAAAGTAGTTAATACAGTTATTTAGTGCCGTAGGCACGAATGGTGGTCTTCGACGAATAATGGCAGCAGAGCTGCGAAAATGGCTAAAGCGAATAGTGGCTCGCCTATGGCTCACGTGAGCGAAGCAAACCACCTTCGTGAGCGAAGCGAACCATTTTCGTGAGCAAAGCGAACCACTAACGTGAATAAGAATTATGAACAACTATAGAATATACGTAGAAAAGCGTCCTGCCTTCCAGGTAGAAGCCCAGAGTCTCAAGAACGAACTCAACGAGAACTTGCAACTCAACCTGCAATCGCTTCGTTATATCAATGTGTACGACCTCTTTGGTTTTACACCCGAACTGCTTGAGCAATGCCGCTACACCGTCTTTGGCGAGACGGTTACAGACACCGTATCAGATGAGTGCGACCTCACAGGCAAGAAATACCTCGCTGTAGAGTATATCCCTGGTCAGTTCGACCAACGTGCATCATCGGCGGTGGATTGCGTACACCTCATTGACCCTAATGCCGAAGTAGAAATTCGCAGTAGCCGTCTGCTCATCTTTGATGACACAATCTCTGAGGCAGACATGGCTAAGATTCGCCACTACTACATCAACGCTGTGGAGTCGCGCGAGAAAGACCTCAGTCAATTGGTGCAAAACCAAAGTGCCGACATCAAGCCATTGGCTAAGTTGGACGGCTTTATCGATATGCCTCGCGAGGAGTACGCTGCGTTCTGCAAGCAATGGGGCTTGGCAATGAACGCCGACGACCTACACGAAGTAGTCACTTACTTCCAAAAGGAGCAACGCAACCCAACCGAAACCGAACTCCGTATCCTCGACACCTACTGGTCTGACCACTGCCGTCACACCACTTTCACCACTATCTTAGAAGAAATCAAGATAGATGACTCCTTCGTGAAAGACGAGATCGAGTCCACCCTCGGTATGTTCCACGACATCCGCAAAGAGCTCGGTCGCACCGAGAAACCGCTCTGCCTCATGGAACTCGCTACTATCGGTGCGCGTTACCTTCGCAAGAAAGGTCTTCTCGACGATATGGAGGTCAGCGAGGAGAACAACGCTTGCTCTATTTTCATTGATGTGGACGTGGATGGCAAGCAAGAGAAATGGCTGCTCCAATTCAAGAACGAGACCCATAACCACCCAACCGAGATTGAGCCCTTCGGTGGCGCAAGTACCTGTCTCGGTGGTGCCATCCGCGACCCATTATCTGGTCGTGCATATGTCTATCAAGCCATGCGCGTAACGGGCGCAGGCGATATCTATAAGCCCGTGGCAGAGACTATGCCAGGCAAACTGCCACAACAAATCATCTCCCGCAAAGCGGCTGCTGGTTACTCCAGCTATGGCAACCAAATCGGTCTGGCTACTACCCATGTGCGTGAGATCTTCCACCCATCCTATGTGGCTAAACGCCTTGAGGTTGGTGCTGTAGTAGGTGCATCTCCTGCATCGAATATCCGCCGTGAGAGCCCTGCTCCTGGCGATATCATCCTTTTGCTTGGCGGCCGCACTGGTCGTGACGGTATTGGTGGTGCTACTGGTTCGTCCAAAGAGCACACCGAAGCATCGCTCGAAAGTTGCGGCAGCGAGGTGCAAAAGGGTAATGCCCCAGAGGAACGCAAACTCCAACGCCTCATGCGTCGCCCAGAGGCAACGCGCCTCATCAAGAAGTCCAACGACTTCGGTGCAGGTGGCGTGAGTGTAGCCATAGGCGAACTCGCAGATGGACTGGATATCTACCTCGACCGCGTGCCAACCAAGTATAGCGGACTCAACCCTACCGAACTAGCTATCAGCGAGTCGCAAGAGCGTATGGCGGTAGTCATCGAGGCGAAAGACCGTGCGGAGATGGAGCACTATTGCCACCTCGACAATATCGAATACACCCATGTAGCAGATGTCACCGACAGTGGTCGCATGCGTCAGTTCTATAAAGGCGAACTTATCGCTGACCTCACTCGTGAGTTTATCGACAGCGCAGGTGCAAAGCACTTTGCTAAAGCCGCTATCCTACCTGTAGAGAATAAGAATCCATTTGCTCAAACCATCGAAGGTGCCACTCTCGAGGAGAAAATGCTCAAGGTCATGTCCGATGCCAATGTCACCTCACAAAAGGGATTGATTGAGAACTTCGATGCGACTATCGGTCGTAGCACCGTACTTATGCCATTCGGTGGCAAAACACAACTCTCTGAGACACAAGTCAGTGTGCAGAAACTCCCTACCGATGGCTATACCAATACTGCCTCTATCATGGCGTTTGGTTACAACCCATTCATTGCCGATTGGAGTCCATACCACAGTGCAGCGTATGCGGTTGTAGAGGCTTGTACGAAGGTTGTAGCAGCAGGTGCAGATTATAGCCGTATGCGCTTCTCTTACCAAGAGTACTTCGAGCGTATGAGTAGCGAGCACGCTTATGGCAAACCACTCAGCGCATTGCTCGGTGCACTCAAGATGCAAGTAGCATTCGGTCTGCCAAGTATCGGCGGTAAAGACTCTATGTCGGGTACTTTCGAGCATATCAGCGTACCTCCAACCTTGATTGCTTTCGGTATCACTACCGTGCCAGCTGATAAAGTGGTTTCCACCGACCTCAAGAAAGCGGGCAACAAGTTGTACCTCATCAAACACCACGCGTTGGCAAACTATATGCCTAATGTGGAGCAATTGAAAGAGAACTGGAACTTCATCACCAACGCTATCCAATCTGGCAAGGTTTGCGCTACCTTTGCGCTGGGATTCGGTGGTGTAGCAGAGGCCATCGCTAAGATGAGTTTCGGTAACGAACTAGCAGTGGATATCCAAATCGCCGAGAACGAACTCTTCGACTACAACTACGGTTCTATCCTCGTAGAAGCGACCTGCGATCTAACTTCTAACAGCGAAAGCGGTCTAACTTCTAACAGCGTAGCGATCCAATATCTCGGCCACGTAGTGGACGATACCCACCTCGTTATCAATGGCGAGCGCGTATCGCGCGAAGTATTGCTCCACGCTTGCTGTGGTCAGTTCGACAAAATCTACCCATCTGCGGTAGTTGCGCAGCATCAAACATTGATACCAGCAGGTATCAAGTCACTAAACACTAAACACTCAACACTAAACTACAACGGCTCTGCCGTTGATACACCTCTGGTGTACATCCCCGTCTTCCCAGGCACCAACTGCGACTACGATTCTGCTAAGGCATGGCGCCGTGCAGGTGCAGAGGTCGAGACCACTATCTTCCGCAATCTCACGGGCGAGGATGTCCTCAGCAGTATTGATGAGATGGTAGAGCATATCAATCGCTGCCATATCCTCATGTTCGCAGGTGGTTTCTCTGCAGGTGATGAACCAGACGGCAGTGGTAAGTTCATCGCCAATGTGATTAACAACCAAAAGGTAGGTGCTGCTATCACTGCCCTCATCGAGCGCGGTGGTCTGATACTGGGTATCTGCAATGGTTTCCAAGCATTGGTGAAGAGTGGTCTGCTGCCTTACGGCAAACTCGGTATGGTCACTCCAGACTCTCCAACCCTGTTCCGCAACGATATCAACCGCCACATCTCGCAGATGGTAACTACCACCGTGGCTACTACTGCCAGCCCATGGATCCGTGGCATGCAAGTAGGTGATACACATAGCATTGCAGTCAGCCACGGCGAAGGTAAGTTCGTCGTGAACGAGGCATTGGCGAAGGAGTTGTTTGAGAACGGACAAGTAGCCTTCCGCTATGCCGATCCTATGACGGGCGAGGCAACGATGGAAGCACCTCACAACCCTAATGGTTCGTATTATGCGATAGAGGGTATCATCTCCAAGAACGGTCAAATCCTCGGTAAGATGGGTCACACCGAACGTTGGGAAGAGGGCGTGTTCACCAACATCGCTGGCAACAAGTGCCAACCTCTGTTCGACAATGCAGTAGCATACTTCCGCAAGAAGTAACCCTGCCTATATACCCAAAAATAGAGCATATCACCTGATATGCTCTATTTTTTCTTCCCGCCTCTACACCTTACGCCCTACACTCTACACTAGTACAATTCTTAAGATTGACCATCTCTATATCTTCCCTCATTCCACCGTGAAGGAGTGCGACGGAACGCACTCCGAGTATTGCGCCCGAAAAGTTCCCACTTTGAGGATTAAGCGCAATACATAGAATGGCGCACCCCTTGCGGGTACGCAGCCGTATGGCTACAGGGTAGTGCCGTACAGGGTAGGCATGACCGCCTAATGTGTGATGTTTGGTGTGCTTACCTGTAAAATGCTCTTTCTTAAGATTTTCTCTCTCTAATACCTTGCTGCATTCCACCGAGAGAAGACCAACTCATCAAACATGAAAAAATCGCACGATTTTTAAGATTCCCTTCCTTTGTACCTACCCAAATTCTCCCGTGTCAAAAACCAAGGAAAAACCAAAGAAGAACCAAGGAACGACCTAAGAACTCCGAAACTCAAAAAAGTACTTTTATTAAGATTTTGACTAAACCTGAAAAAGGTTGACTCGATTACTGAGTTATGATCTTAAAAAACGTAAACTTTTGACTCGTTTCCTAAAAAAGTTGACTAAAATCCTAAAACCGTTTACTCCATTCCTAAAAAACTTTATATTATCAGCGTGTCCTATAAATAAAAAATCACTCTTTTCTTGCATATCTCAAAAAAAAATTGTATCTTTGCGGCTTGAAATAAAAACTTCATCAAAAATACGAAAAAAGCAAAAAAAATAACTTTTTTCGACAAACTGACAGGTTTTAGCAGTTTGATGTAGTAATTTTGCAGACGATTTCAAAAATTACTAACTAAAAAACGCAAAGATTATGGACAGTAATCATGATGAGTTTATTGAATGTATTGGTTTTCGCATTTGCGACCATTGTGGAAAACGAATGACAGAGGGCTATTGCATTGATGACGGTAGAGAGCATTATTGCTCGGATGAATGTCTGCATCACTATTATTCAGATGAAGATTTTGAACAAATGTATGCCGATGGTAAAGGTACTTCATATTATACAACATGGGATGAAGAAAATTAACGAATAAAATAAATTAACAATGAAAGCGAAACCATTTGTCAAATGGGTGGGCGGAAAGACGCAACTCATTGACCAACTCGAAGCAATGCTTCCAGCTGACTTTGACCAATGGGAGAATGTCACTTACATTGAGCCTTTTGTAGGCGGAGGAGCAATGCTCTTCTATATGTTGCAGACACACTCCAACATTCAGTCGGCAGTCATTAACGACATTAACGAAGATTTGACCACATGTTATAAAGTGGTCAAACAGTCCCCACAACTGTTGGTTGATTCTCTTGCTGAGATTCAAAAAGAGTACTACTCGTTGCGATCAGAAGATAGCAGAAAGCAATTTTTTATGCTAATGCGTGCGGAGTTCAATACGAAAGCACTTGACCCAATACGCAACACAACGTTATTCTTTTTTCTCAATCGCACCTGCTTTAATGGATTGTATAGAGTAAACAAATCAGGTTTGTTCAATGTGCCTTTTGGTCGCTATGAGACACCTATGATTTGTGACCCAAATACAATATTTGCAGATAGCGAACTGCTTCAAAGAGTAGAGATTCTGACGGGTGACTACACACAAACCATCCATCATGCACTGGATAATACTTTGTTCTATTTTGACCCACCTTATCGCCCACTAAACGCAACAAGTAGTTTTAACGACTACACAAAAGAAGCGTTTAACGATTTGGCACAAATGCGATTGAAAGAGTTTTGCGACCAAATCCAAGGGGCTGGGTATCACTTTATGTTGAGCAATTCCGATTGCCAAGACGGCTTCTTTGACGACCTCTATATGCAATATCAAATAGAGCGCGTTTGGGCTTCAAGGAGTATTAACGCTAATCCTAATAAACGTGGTAGACTTACCGAATTACTAATAAGAAACTACGCATAAACTATGGCAGCACACACCGAACAAGAGTTCAAAATTTTCATGTCGCAACTCAAAGAAACCAACCAATCATTGAATTTCTTCTGCGACTTTGACAAAATCAACAGCAATGTAGAAAACATCAAACTTAGTCTTTGCATGCTTAACAGTTTGATTGGCTCTACCAATTTGCGCGCCTCCGTCGAAACTATTTGGAATCGTGATAAAACGGCTTTCAATGTCATGGATATATTGATTGCAGTTAGAAGTGAAGGCAAAAAGAAAGTCTTGAACTCTTTAGGCGAATGTGTTGTACTCGACACACTATTTCATTCCGTAGATGGTGTGATGGAGTTTTTGACTGACACAGGATTGGCTGATGTCTTCCAAACGCAAAAGATTACTAACTTGGTCGATTATGTGTTTGGAGTTGAAACAGGACTTGATTCTAACGCGCGCAAAAACCGTAGCGGTCATGTCATGGAAGATGTCGTAGCTGACTTATTTGCTGATAATGGCATTACTTATCGCAAAGAGGTATATTCAAGTGAGTGGTCAGCTCTTACCCAAGCATTAGGCGAAGATGAGAAGCGTTTTGACTATGTCGTTGAAACTCCTAACAAGATTTATCTTATTGAGGTAAACTTCTATTCTGGCGGAGGATCTAAACTCAATGAGGTTGCGCGTGCATACTCTGAGATTGCGCCTAAAATAAATGCAGTAGAAGGCTTTGAGTTTGTATGGATTACTGATGGCATTGGCTGGAACTCTGCCAAGAACAAACTGCAAGAAGCATTCTACACTATCCCAAGCATTTATAATTTGACTTCAATTGAAGAATTTATAGAAGATATAAAATAAAAATATACTTTGCAGATTATGAAAAAAGGCGGTATAGGCGGCGGTAACACAATTACTGGCTTAATTTATGAAGGACAAGTAGATTTAGCTACTTTTTTGGCGCAACAAAAAGGGTATTCTGTTGAAGGAGTGAATATATTTTACAACGGAAACTTAATTGCTCAAACATTCAAGAAGCACCAGTTTTATGCATTTCTCAAAAATTATGGGGTTGACTGGAAAAATCATATTTCTAGCCTATTGTTACCTGACAATTGCATTTATGTAATTATTAACAATACACTTTTTATAATTGAGGTAAAAACTCAAAACACTCCAGGAAGTGTTGATGAGAAATTACAAACATGTGACTTCAAGAAAAAACAATACCAAAAGTTGCTTTCTCAATTAAATATAGAAGTAGAGTATGTATATATTCTTTCTGATTGGTTTAGACAGAGTAAATATAAAGATGTACTAGACTATATATTAAGTGTTCGTTGTCAATACTATTTCAACTATATACCATTACATAAATTAGGTTTACCAGTTCCTGAAGAATAATGCAACCTCTCTACCAATCAAATAGTCAAGATTTTACCCTCTATCAGGGCGATTGCATGCAAGTTATCGAGCAACTGCCCGATAACTCCTTGGATGCCATCTTTGCTGACCCACCTTACTTTTTGAGTAATGGCGGAATAAGCGTGCAAAGTGGCAAACAAGTTTGTGTGGATAAAGGCGATTGGGATAAAGGAGGTACACCCGAACACATTTACCAATTCAACAAACAATGGCTCTCGTTATGCCGTCCAAAACTAAAGGACAATGGCACAATTTGGATTTCGGGCACACACCATAACATCTTTGTTGTACAGCGCTGTTTGCAAGAATTGGGCTATAAGATACTCAATGTCATAACTTGGCAAAAGTCTGACCCACCACCAAATTTGTCGTGCCGATATTTTAACTTCTCTACTGAGCTTGTTATTTGGGCACGCAAGCATGAAAAGAAACCGCACAAGTTCAATTATGAGACCATGAAACAACTCAATGGCGGTTCTCAGATGACCGATGTGTGGCGTATTCCTGCTGTAGGCATGTGGGAAAAGACTTGTGGCAAGCACCCTACACAGAAAGCATTGCGCCTGCTCTATCGTATTGTATTGGCTTCAACCAACGAAGGCGACACTATACTCGACCCATTTGCTGGTAGTAGCACAACAGGCATAGCTGCCAATCTGTTAGGTCGCAAGTTTATAGGCATAGAGCAAGATAAAAGTTTTATTGAGTTAAGCAAGCGCCGCCGAGAGTTATTAGATAATCCTACAGAGGCGCAAAATTTACTCAAGAAAATGCGTGAAACACCAGAGGAAACGATGGTACTTGTCAATCACGCACGCCCTAAAGACTATCAGTTAATGTTGGAGAAAGGGTTGTGCTACTTACGAGCAGGAGATAGCAAAGGTTCATTGCTTGTACAAAAGGGTTTTGAGCGTTTGGGATATGTGTTGTTGCATGACAATGGCAAGAATCCTCAACTATTTAAACTGACCAAAAAGGGATTTCAGATTTGGACAGCACAAGCATTGCAAGAATTGGGCTTTAGTGCAGAGAACGCACCTTATTATGCGGTATTGCGCTTTGACGCAAGTAAAACTGTACCATACGACCAAGAAATCCAACTCCAACAACGCGCATATACCAATGTGGCAAAAATCCGTCCACTGAGTGATTTTGTAGAAGTAAAATAAATATAATTGAACAACATTGTATTTATAAGAAATGGCTCAAAAGTTATAATATCTGACGATGAAACGATTTATATATTGTAAATGAGAAGAAAATGAAAATACAAAAATTAATTATCAATAATTATCGTGGTGTTAATGTCTCGACAGAGATAAGTCTACATGATTTTACATGTATAGTTGGTAAAAATGATGCAGGAAAATCCACTATTCTTAAAGCACTAGATATATTCTTAAATGATAGTAGTGTTTCTGTGGATGATAAGAATATTTATAATCCCGATACTCTTATTTCCATAGAGGTAGCTTTTCTTTGCGAGGGAGAAGTTATTAAAATAGATGATGCAATAGAAACTACATTTGCTGATGAAGAATTAGTGGATACAGATGGCTTATTATATGTTAAAAAAGTCTGGGATACTACACCCAAAACAATAAAGCCTAAAGTATATATCAAAAGAAAGAAGTATGAACAAGAAGACTTCCTATTGGCTACAGAAAGAGATTTAATACAGCTATGTCGAGAATGTGGTATTCAAACGATAAAAGGAAATGGTGATGACTATAACAATAAAGAAAAACGAAATAAATTGAGAGAGCATCACCTTGCTAATAATTATGCATTTTCATATGAATATGTAGAATTACCGACATCAGGGCAAACACGATTAAAAAAAATAGCTGATGCGTACAAGAGTGTTCAACCTTCTTTTGAATATTTCAAAGCGGATACTTCGTTATCTGATTCTGATACATCTGTGCAAAAATATTTCAAAGATAAAGCTTCAAGAATATTAAAGGAACAAATTAATACTGATGACATTGAGCGGAGCATTAAAAATAGTATTGAAAATTCATTAAATTCTATCACCGAAAAAATTAATGCTGTATTGACAGAAGAAGAGCAAGTGTATGCTCAAGTAGCTTTCGATTGGTCAAAGTTAATAAGTACTGCTTTTAAATGTAAGAAAGATGATAGTAATATACCTCTAACTGCTCGTGGAGATGGTTTTCGACGTATTACCATGATGTCATATTTTGAAATGTTGGCCCAGGAAAAACATAGCGAAAATATGATATTTGGATTTGAAGAGCCAGAAACATTTTTGCACCCAGAAACACAAATATTGCTATATAATAAATTAAGAGCAATGAAAGAAAACGGTTATCAAGTTATGATAACTACTCACTCGCCAAATATAGTAGCAGAAACGGACGTATCAGATATCATATATGTTTCGCGTAATAGTCATGATTATACTATATTGCAAGAAGGTCAGGTCGATGTTGCGACTATTGTTCATGACTTAGGTATAAAAGAAAATGATAATTTACTGAGACTCTTTGATAGAATTAATTGTTTGTTTTTATTGGAAGGACCGGATGATGTTGCCGCATTTACACATGTGGCACAGCAGTACAAACAAGCTGGTCAAATAGAAAAAGATTTTGATGAATTAGGTGTCTTGTTAATTCCAATCGGAGGATGTGGATCTATTAAGCATTGGACCAACTATAATGTAATAACTAAACTTAATAAACCATATCTCATATTATTAGATTCAGATAAGACAACTGCGGATGCCGACTCTCCTAATTGGGATAAATTGCGCTCATATGGTTATGATGCTAGTTCTTGTTTGGTAACAAGAAAACGTGAAATAGAATGTTATATACCTGATTTGTATTTTGCACAATTACCAAATCCTATAAATGACTTACATTATGGAGATTGGGATGATGTTAAGAGTTTATGTGCTAGGCATATAGATGCAAGCCGATTAGGAGGTAAAGGAGTTTGTGAAAAGCACTTTAAATATTTGACATATGATATGTTGAGATTGACATTTTGCCCAACAGGGAATGATACAGATGATGAATTCCTCGAGATATATAATAAGATCTTCGAGAAGATTAATGAATAATTTGAATGATTTTGTTAAAAATATTTAACAATGACAACAATTGATAATTTATACCAAGAGTGGCAAGTATTACAGCCACTGAGCGCAGAAAATCAAAAACGATTGGATACCAAGTTTATGTTGGAATTTAATTACAATTCCAATCATATTGAGGGCAACACACTAACCTATGGTCAAACTATTTCTTTATTGATTCATGGAACGGTGGAAGGATCAGCTCCCATGCATGATTATGAGGAGATGAAAGCGCATCAAGCCGCATTGGAAATGATAAAGGTGGAGGCTGCAACAGGAGAACGCCCGCTAACAGAAATGTTTATTCGTCAGGTACATAAAATTATGCTCCGAACGGATTATATTCCTGAGGGGAAAAATTATACTGTTCACGCTGGAATATATAAAACACGCCCAAATTCCGTCCAAACACCAACAGGAGAGATTTTTGAATACGCCTCACCTGAAGAGACACCAGCTTTAATGATGGATTTAATAGCGTGGTACAACAATGTTGAAAAGGAAGCAAAGATATCTCCTCTTGAAATAGCGGCACTTTTTCATTATCGTTATATTCGAATACACCCCTTTGAAGATGGCAACGGACGTATTGCACGACTTTTAGTCAATTATATTCTTGCAAGACATGGCTATCCTATGATTGTAGTACATGACTCCGATCGTAATGGATATTTAGGTGCGCTCGGTCAATGTGATGCAGAAACGGGATTGGTACCAGCTGTGGGGGCTCATGCAAAACTAGAACAGATTACGCCGCTGGTTAATTACCTAGAGCAATGTCTTAAACGTGCTTTAGTTATTAGTATTAAGGCGGCAAAAGGAGAAAGCATTGAGGATGAAGATGATATGCAAAAGCGTTTAGCTATTCTTGCTCGTAATGCACAAGCGAAACGAGGATATGTCAAACGCAGAAGCGACCAACATGTGGCAGAGATTATAAATGATTTTATAACTCCGTTTCAAGAAGAATTAAAAACACAGTTAGCGATTTTTAGTCACTTCTATAATAGCGTTAATATTTCATTCTACTATGTTGGTCTTAGTGGTAGAAAAACACCACTAACTCCTAAAGTTTTAGGTGCTCGTCATGGCAAGTTTGAGAAATTTTCATCTAATATGGTCATCCAAGTACAATTGACCCAACCAACAATATTGATTCCATCTAATTCAGTAGAAGGTGTAAAGATATACATCAATTGTAAGGAGGAAGAATATGGTATAGAATTGTTTGAAGTTGCACAGTTATTCCGTTACGGTGTATTACCTACTGATTCGCAGCAAAAAATATGGATAAAAAAAATAATGGAACATTTATATGCTAGTATAGAAAAGAAAGTTGCTGAAATAAAATAGTTTGTAAGAATCAGTTCAGGCATCCCTCGTATCATGCAAATAAGAGATTATCTCGAAATCGAACTTATAAGGATTTCTTATTAGTTCGCCAAGAGGGCAATCATCAAGCGCAACGCAACATCGCTCACTGCCAATTCGACACGATCTTCGGCGCAATCTTCGGCACGCGAAAACTTTTTTTCAAAAAAATATACTCACGCGGAAACTCTTGTAATACAGATGCTTCCGCGTGTTGTATATACCATTTTACCCTCCAAATTCTCCAATCTTCGGCGCAAAACCCTTTCCGCGCCGAAGATTTTTGCAGCACTATTATAGAGACGCATCAAAAAAGCCACAAAAAGCCCACCGAAGTCCCACAGATCTCCTATGGTGCTCCCGAAACCTGTAGGGAATTTCACACCCGATTTAGCAAAATAAAATTCCTCACAAACTTTCTAAACATTTCCTTGCGTATGTGCAGAAAAATGATTACCTTTGTACCCGAATTTAATTTGCGCAGGGAATTTTCTAAAATCTCAATAGAATGACTGATTTTTTGGAGTTTGATGAATACATCCGTCAGGGTGAGCCCAATCAGCAAGAACGAGCTGCCATTTGGCGGACGGCAATTGGTTTGCAGGCTGTGGATGGATTGCAAACATCTGACTACCTGAAAGAAACAGCAAAAAAACATATTGAGGGCAAGATTGACATTGACGAGGCACGCCATTTGATAAAGACCTATTATCAATCCAAAGCATCACGCGAGCCAATCGATGATGACCAATGTGAGGCAGATAAAGCATCGGCAAACATCACAAAGATTCTATCTTCAGTATCGCTGGACTTTAGTGCAAAAGGATTTGTTGCTTTACATCGAAGGATATTTGACGGAGTTCTAAAGCACGCAGGCGAGATACGCCGTTACGATATCACAAAGAAAGAATGGGTATTGGACTCGGATACAGTCAATTACCTCAACTGGGAAGACCTATACCGTGCATTGGAGTTTGACATAGAGCAAGAGCGTAATTTCAGTTATAAGAACCTATCACTGGAGCAACAAGTAGTGCACATAGCACAATTCGTTTCGGGATTATGGCAAATTCATCCTTTCGGAGAGGGCAACACACGCACTACGGCAGTATTTACCATCCTGTATCTGCGTCATATAGGTTTCAATGTAGATAACGATTTGTTTGCAAAGTATTCGTGGTATTTCCGCAATGCCTTAGTAAGAGCCAACTACAAGAACGTAGTCAAAGGCATTGATTACTCGCCAATATATTTGGAACGCTTCTTCCGCAATCTGCTATTAGGTGAGCAATGGGACCTACGCAACAGATACTTGCACATCAATCCATCTGCCGAATGGAAAGAGCAACCATATTTAGGCGAAAAACAAAGCAATGTCACCCAAAATGTCACCCAAAATGTCACCCAAAAACTAACCGATAGACAAAAGGATATTTTGCATCTCATAACAACGGACAATACCATATCTGCCAATAAAATGGCTACTATTCATGGTATCACAATACGCAGCATACGACGCGATATAGATGCATTACGACAATATTACAATATTCAATGGGTAGGCCCATCCAGAGGCGGACATTGGGAAGTACTAACGCGCAGCCACCTTTCGTGAAGCGCAGCGAAACCATCAACGCTCCTTTAGGAGCCACTAACGTGAAATGAAATGTAACTAAAATATTATGGCACAACATTATGAGGCAGCCGGCGTGAACCTCGAAGCCGGATACGAAGTAGTAAGTCGTATTAAATCGCATGTAAAAAGTACCAACCGCTTTGGCTCAATGGGCAATATCGGTTCGTTTGGTGGAATGTTCGACCTCTCGGCACTCAACATCAAACAGCCAGTGCTCGTTAGTGGCACCGATGGCGTAGGAACCAAACTCAAACTCGCTTTCGCAATGGACAAGCACGATACCATCGGTATTGACGCTGTAGCAATGTGCGTGAACGATGTGCTTGCACAAGGTGCAGAACCACTTATCTTCCTTGATTATGTGGCAATTGGTCACAATATCCCAGAGAAAGTAGAGGCCATCGTGGCAGGTGTGGCAGAAGGTTGCCGCCAAGCAGGTTGCGCCCTCGTAGGTGGCGAGACAGCCGAGATGCCTGGTATGTACGGTGATGGCGAATACGACATCGCTGGCTACACCACTGGCGTGGTGGAGAAGTCCCAACTCATCGACGGTAGCAAAGTGGCTGTAGGTGATGTACTCGTAGGTATCTCTTCTTCTGGTGTACACAGCAACGGCTTCAGCCTTGTGCGCAAAGTAGTTAGCGATGCAGGACTTGACCTTCACACCGTTTATCCAGAACTCAATGCCGAGAAACCACTCGGCGAAGTGTTGCTCACCCCAACTCGTATCTATGTGAAGCAAGTGCTGGAGGTAATCCGCAACTGCGATGTGCACGGCGTAGCACATATCACAGGTGGTGGCTTTGATGAGAATATCCCTCGTATCTTGAAGGACGGTCAGGGCTTCAGCGTGACAGAGGGTTCATGGGAGATTCTGCCAGTGTTCCAATGCCTTGAGAAGTGGGGTAATATCCCTCACCGCGAGATGTTCAACATCTTCAACATGGGTATTGGTATGGTGATTGCTATGCCAGCAGCTGACGCTGAGAAAGCCATTGCTATCCTCGCTCAGCACGGCGACAAAGCCCAAGTGATTGGTAAAGTTATCGAAGGAGCAAACGAAATAATTTAACAATATAATAAAGTCTATTTTTTAAGGTATGGCAAAAAGAGCTCTTGTCAGCGTAAGCGACAAAACAGGATTAGTTGATTTTGTAAAGGGCCTGCAAACAGCAGGTTGGGAGATTATCGCCACAGGCGGTACACAAAAACTCCTCGAAGATTCAGGTGTTAAAACTATCGGTATCAGCGATGTAACAGGTTTCCCAGAGATCTGTGACGGTCGCGTTAAGACCCTTCACCCAAAGGTGCACGGAGGTCTTCTCGCTCGCCGTGACGAACCATCTCACCTCCAAGCATTGCAGGAGAACGGTATCGAGTTCATCGACCTCGTGTGCGTGAACCTCTATCCATTCCGCGAGACCATCGCCAAAGAGGGTACTACTATGGCAGAAGCCATCGAGAAGATTGATATAGGTGGCCCATCTATGCTCCGTTCTGCGGCGAAGAACTACAACGATGTGACTGTCGTTTGCGATCCTGCGGACTACGACACTATCCTCGCTGAGATTAACGCCACTGGCAACACCACTCTCGAGACTCGCCTGCAACTCTCTGCTAAGGCATACACCCATACTGCGCAATACGACTGTTGCATAGCTACTTACATGCGCGAGAAAGCAGGCCTCAATGAGAAACTCTTCCTCGAGTTCGACCTCAAGCAAGGTCTTCGTTATGGCGAGAACCCTCACCAATCCGCGAAGTTCTATGCTTCTACCAAAGTTATCCCATTCTCACTCGCCAGTGGCAAACAACTCCAAGGCAAGGAGATGTCTTACAACAATATCCAAGACGCTAACGCTGCGCTCAATATCGCTCGCGATTTTCAACAACCTTTCTGCGTAGCCCTCAAGCACATGAACCCTTGTGGTGCTGCTGTGGCAGAGACCATCGAAGAGGCATGGCAAAAGGCATACGAGGCAGATACCGTAAGCATCTACGGCGGTATTGTAATCTGCAACCGCACTATCACTAAGGAGATTGCCCTCGGCATGAAGCCAATCTTCTTGGAGATTGTTATCGCGCCAGACTTTACCGACGAGGCGATGGAGATTTTCGCCACCAAGAAGAACCTTCGCGTTATCCAAGTGGACATGACCCCAAGCAGCGAGGCCATCGACCAATATGTGAGCGTGAACGGCGGTTTGCTCGTACAACACCTCGACACCCAAATCGAGACTATCACAGCCGACATGTGCGCTACTAAGGTGCAACCCGATGCGGCTACACTCGCAGACATGCAATTCGGTTGGAATATCGTTAAGCACGTGAAATCCAATGCGATAGTAGTGGTAAAGAACGGTCAAACACTGGGTGTAGGTGCAGGTCAGATGAACCGCGTAGGTAGTGCGGAGATTGCTATGAAGCAAGCGCATGCCGCAGGTGTGACCGAAGGTCTTATCCTCGCTTCTGACGGTTTCTTGCCATTTGATGATACTGTAGCTTTGGCAGCTAAGTATGGTGTAACCGCTATCGTTCAACCTGGTGGCAGTATCCGCGACAACGACTGCATTGTCAAAGCCGACGAACTCGGCATCTGCATGCTCATGACTGGCACACGCCACTTCAAACATTAAACAATCTATTTATTAACAACTCCTATGAAAACTCCTTCTCAGTACCGCGCACAAGCGCGCGAAGCACTCCAAAACCGTTGGGGCGAGGCAACAATTGCAACTGCAATCATTGCTGGAATAGCGTTATTTTGTTCTATTCCATCATTAAAAGAATCTACAAACGATCTTATGTATGGAATAGCCTCATTATACGATATTCCATTAGAAGATCTCAATACAGTTAACAAACCAGCTGTTTTCAGTTGGGGAAGTTATCTAACCACTTTACTTGCTATTTTAATTATCCCGATAGAATATGCATTCTACATAGCATTGTTAAATTTGGCTCGCAAAAACAAAAGCAATATATTGGACAATATATGGAACACCACCACAAAAACATATAGCAAAATGTTGGGAACAGGAATACTATACACGGTAATTATTACTTTTGTTAGCATTTTCACTTTGGGTATTGGTGGTGTTATTCTGAGTTACGCATATCGAATGGTTCCATATCTCTTGCAAGACTACCCAGAGCTCACTCCACGTGAAGCACTGAAAATTAGCCGCGAAATGATGAGAGGTAATAAATGGAGACTATTTGTACTTGATTTGTCGTTTATCGGATGGATACTGTTATCAATCATCACCTTATGTATTGGTATGTTATTAGTAACACCATATATGCAAACAGCCTCTGCATTCTTCTACGAAGATTTGAAGGCTAAGACTATCGTTGAAGAAAACGAGGAAGAAAAAGAAGAGGTGGAAGCAACTGAAGTAGAAACAGTAGAATAACCTTAAACAACCGATTTGATCACAATGAAAGCCATGATCTTCGCCGCGGGCTTGGGCACACGCCTCAAGCCGCTAACAGACACCCTGCCTAAGGCACTTGTGCCACTCGCAGGCAAGACCCTACTCCAGTGGCAAATCGAGCGCCTCAAGGCGGCAGGCATCACCGATATCGTGGTGAATGTACATCATTTCCCAGATATGATTATCCATTACTTACGCGAGAACGACAACTTCGGTTGTCGTATCGCCGTAAGCGATGAGCGCGATATGCTGCTCGAGACAGGTGGCGGCCTACGCAAAGCCAAATCCCTCCTCACTTCATCGCCCAATAGCCTCATAGCCTCATCGCCTATCTTAGTCTGCAACGTCGATATCCTCTCCAACATTGACATCCCTACCCTGCTCAATGTATACAATCCAGACGAGATGGGTGTGGTAGTGGTCAGTCCACGCGACACACAACGCTACTTGCTCTTCGATCACGACAACCGCCTCCGTGGTTGGACCAATATCGCAACTGGCGAAGTCCGCCCCGCCTCCTTAGTATCCTTACTCAACATTCTACCACCTACAGGCGAAGCCGACCTACAGGCGAAGCCGACCTACCAACTACAGCGCAGCGATCTATCCCCCCTCGCTTTCTCTGGTATGCAAGTGCTTAATCCTCGTATTTTTGAAGTGATGGAAAAGGTAGTTGCTGAAAAAGGCGATAAGTTCTCGCTCATCGACCTCTACCTCAGTATTGCCGAAAAAGAAATTCTCAGGGCATTTATCCCCGAGAATTATCGTATGATGGATGTAGGCAAAATCGCCCAACTTTCCGAAGCCGAATCCTTCGCCGCCAGCCTCTAATCACTACCATCTACAGCGCAGCGATCTACAGGCGAAGCCGTCCTACAGCGCAGCGTCCTGTCAGCAATGCTGACTCGGAACTATCATCTGCAACGCCCCTTTCATGCAGGTCACTTGGCATGGACCACTCACGTCCATCACGATGCCATCTGCCTCAAACGACTGATGCTTCTTGGTGTGCATCAGCAGGTTATCTGCCACCACTGGGTGGATAAATGGCAGTTCGTGCAAACGCCCATCAAACAAACGAGGCACGGCTTGACAAATCTCTTTGAACGAAGGTGGTGTCAAGAACATCGCATGCAGCACACCGTCGCATGGGTCAGCATCGGGATTCAGCTTCATACCACCGCCCACATACGAACCATTGGCGATACTGGTAACAAACATTTTTCCTTCCACCACGGTCTTGCCATCCACATCCAAACGCAAGTGTGGATTCTTATATTTCGTCAGCGACCATATAAGTGCAAAGAAATAGTTAACATGGTGACTACCAATGTAATACTTCAGTTGTTCTGCCCCTCGGCAAACCATTGGTTCAATACCGAAACCCAACGAATTGATAAAATAGCGATGATGCTCAATATTATTGCGCCAATACGTCACGCAGCCCACATCAATTGGTTTGCTATGCCCTTGGAAGAATATATCTAACGAACGTTTAAAGTCTTTGTTCAGCCCCCAGTGACGCGCAAAATCGTTGCCCGTGCCACGTGGCATCAGTCCAAATTGTATCTGCGCGCGTTGCTCTGGCGTAAGATCGGCACGCATGATGCCGTTGATCACCTCACTGAGCGTACCATCGCCGCCCAGCACAAGGATTTGCGTACATCCTTTCTCCTCTACGAGTTCACGCGCGAGCTCAATAGCATGATTAGCATACTTAGTAACGCGATATATAAAAGGCTGACGACGTGCCTTCAGCAGTTTCCATAGGTACAAGCGTTGCATACGAAACGCACGCTTACCAGATTTGGGGTTAATAATAATTCCTAACATACTTTTACATAGTATCTTACACACAATTCAAACCCAATATTCACTCAAATTCAATTGCAAAGGTAGCAAAAAAAAAGCATACTACCAAATTTAGTATGCTTTTTTTCAGATTTTTATTGCGTTTCTTACTTGAAGTAAGCTGCAACTTTGTCGTTTTCTACGATTTCCTCTTGGAAGATGTAAGCACCCGTTTTAGGGCTCTTCACCATCTTGATGCACTTAGTGTGGTTACGTCCAGCGTTACCAGTGTGCAATGTAGCGACCGCTTTCTTTGCCATAGTTCTAAGCCTTTCTTAATTTTAGGGGTTAATTACTTGATCTCCTTGTGTACTGTGTACTTTTTGAGGATCGGATTGTACTTCTTCAACTCCAAACGATCAGGAGTGTTTTTGCGGTTCTTCGTGGTGATGTAGCGCGAAGTTCCTGGCATACCGCTGGCCTTGTGCTCTGTGCACTCCAAGATTACTTGGACGCGTGCTTCTTTAGTTTTCTTTGCCATAACGATTCCTCCTTAGCATTCGTAAATTTTAATGTACCCTTTCGCACTTGCTTGCTTGAGAGCAGCGTCAAGTCCGATTTTGTTAATTGTTCTCAGACCAGCTGCACTCACGTTCAGCATGATCCATGCATCTTGTTCTACCCAGTAGAACTTCTTGTGGAACAAGTTCACATCAAAAGTGCGCTTTGTATGGCGCTTTGAGTGCGAAACATTGCATCCTACCATGGCTTTTTTGCCGGTAATTTGACAGATTTTTGACATTTTATTTAGTATTTTAGTTTATTTCTACGTGATAACCCATTTATTCTCAGCCACATACGCGTATTTCCACCCCATTGCAAACTATACTATACGCGAAAAATCGTGCAAAGTTACAACTTTTTTTTCACATGACCAAATGTTTTTGCATTTTTTTATAAAAAATCGTACAACACCCTATTTATTTTGCACGCGTTTGCGCGTGTGAGAAAAATTTACTACTTTTGCACTTTCGATAAAACACTTTACGCGCATGACCAACACTCGCTTATTCATTCTCATCACCCTCATCGCCATATCGCCTCTTCGCCTCATCGCTGCTATTGACATGCAAGCGCATGTAGCATCCGACGAAGGCAAAGCTGCATACACCGACTACCAAGCCAAGCAAACCGCCTACTATACTGGCAGTTATGCCTATGCTACCCTCATCACCCTCACCAACGACGAGCTCTTTGGCGCACTCAACACGAGAATGGGTGACCCATGCCGCCTCAATCAATCTGGCTATAACTACGACAATTTACGTGATAATTACAAGACTGTCGATCGCGACCTTAACACGTCTGGTTATATCATTGGCTATTACAACGGCCAAAGTATTAACGGCGTATGGGACTCTGGCGCAACATGGAATCGTGAACACACATGGCCACAATCCAAGGGTGCAGACAGCGGTATAGACATGGGGCATGACATGCAATCGGTGCGCCCTGCAAGCAAATCCGTCAATTCGAGCCGTGGCAACACCGCCTATGGCGAAAGCGGTGATTACTATGACCCTAACGGAATAGCCATTTCCAATGGAAACTACAATCCTACCAACCTCGGCACTTATCGTGGCGATGCAGCACGTGTCATTATGTACGATTACCTCATGTATGGAGAAGCAGGAGGACACAAAAACAGCTACCACAACGGCAATGCTCAATTACTCAGCAAGTTAGGTCCTAGCGGAGTCTTCGAATCCCTCCACATCATGCTCAAGTGGCATATGCAAGACCCACCATCGCTCACCGAGATGGTGCGCAACGATGGTGCACAGGACTACCAGGGCAACCGCAACCCGCTCATTGACTTTCCCGAACTGGCCATCCAAGTCTTCCTCGACGATGGCATCACCACCTACACCGTCACCGAAAACTCCGCTGCCACCATGTGGCCAGCCCACTGCTACACCCTCTCCGACGGCTTCATCGCCTACCTCACGAATGGCGACGGCTCCCACCCTGCTGACATTAACGTCACTGGCGCCACCTATACCTACAACGCCTCCCTCGGACGCCTCACCGTCAGCAAGGTCACTGGCAACATGACCATCTCCGACGTCGCTGCCGTAGAGCCCGAACCAGAGCCCGACCCTACATACACACTCACATGGAATGCCAACGGTGGCATACTCACTGGCGACTATACGCATGGTCAAGTAGCTGCTGGCACACCTATCGTAGCACCCACCGCCACACGTTCGGGTTATACATTCCTCAACTGGTTGCCCGCCGTTGCTGCCACCATGCCTGCTGCTAACACCACCTATATCGCTCAGTGGCAAGCCGTTGCAACTACCTACCACACCGTCCGATGGATCGCCAACGGCATAGTCCACCACACCGCCACCTACAATCTTGATGGCAGCGAAACCATTATCGTGCCCGCAGCCCCTACCCCATGCGAAGGTACTACTTTTGTCGGCTGGACAGCGCAACAGAACTACGCCAACCCATTCTGCCCGCCCGACGACATCTTCACCACGGCTTCGCACAAGGTTACATCCGACCTGACATATTACGCAGTATTCAAAAAAGACAACTAATAAAATCTGTTCACTATGCACTACACTCGACTTTTTATCCTCATTATTGCTTTATTACCTTTGCGACTTTTTGCCGCTATCGACATGCAGGCGCACGTCGCTTCTGACGAAGGCAAGGAGGCTTACACCGACTACATCAGTGAGCAAAACGCCTACTACACAGGCAATTACGCCTACGACCAACTCATCACCCTCAGCGGTGACGCACTCTTTGGTCGCATCAACCAACTCATGGGCAACACCTGCAAACTCAACGCATGGGGACTCGACTACGGCGACCTGCGCTATGCCTACGTGGATGTAGATCGTGACCTCAACCGCAGTGGATATATCATCGGTTATTACGATGGCAAGCAACTCGATGGCGACTGGGGAAGCGGCTGGAACCGCGAACACACTTGGCCACAGTCCAAGGGAGCCAAGAAAGAGACCACCATGGGACACGATATGCAATCTGTTCGCCCCACCAACACCTCCGTCAACTCCAGCCGTGGCAACACCGCCTATGGCGAGGGTGGCAGTTACTACGACCCTGACGACGAGATCAGCATCAACAATAGTGCTTACAAGAAAATCAACCTCGGCACCTACCGTGGCGACGCAGCACGTGTCATCCTCTACGACTACCTAGTGTACGGCGAAGCAGGAGGCAACAAAAACTCCCTATACAACGGCAACGCTCAGTTGCTCAGCAAGTTAGGCACCAGTGGTGTCTTCGAGTCGATACAGATTTTGCTCAAGTGGCACATGCAAGACCCACCCTCGCTCACCGAGATGGTGCGCAACGATGGTGCGCAAGATTACCAAGGCAATCGCAACCCCATCATCGACTTCCCAGAGCTGGCGATTGAGGTATTCGCCAACTACAACAAGATTACCAGCTATGCGGTCACCTACCACATCGCCGAGGAAGTATCACCTAAGTACCAGCACACGCTCGCCGACGGCTTCATCACCTACCTCACTTCCAGCGACGGTTCTCATCCTGCGCAAGTTTCTGTGACGGGTGGCAAAGCCGAGTATGACGCCACGCTCGGACGCCTCATCATCACCAATGTGACTGGCGACTTGACCATCAGCACCACCACTCCTGTTACGAATATAACCGCCGATACGCGCGCACAAGCAAGTATCTATAACATCGCGGGCGAGGTTATCTGCATCACCGAGCAGCCCAATCAGGCCATGACGCAGTTGCCTTCTGGCATCTACATCATCCGCCAAGGTGCAACCACTCGCAAAATTCTCATCCCTTAACAAATTGAGAATCTGTAACTTTGAAGCTCTAAAACCTTGAAACTCTGGAACCTTTACACTTCGGTTTCCATCCCCTCTATCATAACAAATCGCACGAAAATTTATATTTCTGTGCGATTTGTTTGCATATATCAATTATTTTTTGTACCTTTGTGGCGTCAATGTGAAACCGTGTAGATTGACACCACAAAAACCACATTTTTGGCTGGACCAATAGCCCCAGCCGTTTTGTGGTTGTTTGATATATTTATATGTACGCACACGTGTGCACACGCAAGAGGGGGCACCTCGCCGTAGAATGACCATAGAACAAGCGAGAAACCAACAAGGGATAAACAACAGAAAGAATGAACAGGCACTGGTCACTGACCTGCCCCCTACTCAAAAAGAATACAATGTGACCATCATTACGAACACCAAATGAGTCAAGACATACAAATACAATTATTCGAAAACGCAAAAGTGCGCTACCTTTGGGACGAGGAGAAGCAGCAATACTTCTTCTCCGTTGTGGATGTTATCCAGGTACTGACAGATAGTAGTAATCCACAAACCTATTGGAGAGTGCTCAAAAAGCGCTTATCTGATGAGGGGAACGAAACCGTTACAAATTGTAACGCTTTGAAAATGCCCGCTCCTGACGGCAAAATGCGCCTCACCGACGTGGCCACCACCGAGCAGCTCTTCCGCTTGATTCAGTCTGTGCCTAGCAAGAAGGCTGAGCCTTTCAAACTGTGGTTAGCTGAGGTCGGACGTCAACGCTTAGAGCAGTTGCAAGACCCTGAGTTGAGCATTGAGCAGGCTATCCGCGACTATCGCCGTTTGGGCTATTCCGAATCATGGATTAACCAACGTATCAAGACCATTGAGGTACGCAAGGGGCTGACGGATGAGTGGAAACGTGGTGGCATGACTGAGGAACGCGACTATGCGATACTCACGGATATCATCTCCAAGGCGTGGAGTGGTATGACCACCCGCGAGTACAAAGCGCATAAGGGATTGCGCAAGGAGAATTTGCGAGATAACATGACCAATGTGGAGTTGATGCTCAATGGTCTGGCGGAGGCAGCAGCCACCGAGTTGAGTCAGCGCGAGAACCCGCAAGGCTTCCAAGCCAATGCACAGGTCGCGCAGCGTGGTGGCAATGTGGCGCATGTCGCTCGCGAGCAGTTGGAGCATGAGTTAGGCAGGACGGTTATTTCCGACAAGCGTGCAGTGCATTTCACCACTCCGCCCGACGAACTACCATTAGGTAATATGGAGGAATAGATACTGCTTTTTTTTGAGTTACGCAAGAAAGTCCACCTAAAAAGTGTAATATTTTACAAAAACTCCGCCTAAAAAATGTGAAATCCAAATTTGTCAATACGTCAAAGAAGTAGGAAATGCCCTGTCTGTTAGGCGACCATTTCGCGACCACGATAGGACATCTATAGGACATCTATAGGACTTATATAAGACAAACAAAACGATAAGACATGACAACGCCTCATTTTGTAAATAGAGAAAACATGATCGCTGACAGCGAATACATCCAATGGCTTTCGGATGTAAAGAAGCGCTTTCGTCAGAGCCAAGGGCGTGCTCTTGTAAAAGTAAATGCAGAAATGCTTGACTTTTACTGGGGCATTGGTCGTGACCTTGTTATGCTCAAAGCAGAAGCGCGTTGGGGAGATGGCGTTGTCAAACAATTTGCATTTGATATGCGAGAAGCTTTTCCTGAAGCAAGTGGCTTCTCATATTCCAATGTAAAATACATGAAACAATGGTATTTGTTTTATAATCAGCAGCTTGAAAAAAGCCAACGACCCGTTGGCCTTTTTGAAAATAAGGACGAATACAGCCAATTGGAAAAAAGCCAACGACCCATTGGCTTTTTACCAATGCCAGAAATGTTTGGACGTATTCCTTGGGGACATCATATAGACATCGTTAGTCGTTCTACCACTTTAGACGAAGCTTTGTTCTATGCCAAACAAGTCGCTGAGTTGGGTTGGTCAAGACCGCAACTTAATGCTAAAATGGATTCGCAGTTCTTTCAGGCTCAGGGAGCTATCTGTTCGAATTTTGAATCTACATTACCAGCGGAACAAAGTCAAGTAACACAACAGTTATTCAAGGACCCATATCATTTTGAGTTCTTAACGCTTCAGGAGAATTATAACGAAAAGGATTTGGAGGATGCACTTGTAACAAACATCACACATTTCTTATTGGAACTTGGACAAGGATTTGCTTTTGTAGGAAGACAATTAGAATTGTGTATTGATGATGAAACTACTTTCTTTCCTGACCTGATATTTTACCATATACCGCAAAAGCGTTATGTAATTATCGAACTGAAAGCAGTAAAGTTTATGCCCGAGTTTGCAGGAAAGCTTAACTTCTATGTTACTGCTGCTGACAAACTATTGCGCGGTGACGGAGATAACCCTACAGTAGGATTACTCATTTGCAAAACGGCTAAAAACACCATCGTAGAGTGGTCATTGCAAGACATAAACAAACCGCTTGGCGTCGCGACATACCAATTAGAGGAAGTAATAGAACGAACAGTAAAAGAAATTGAAATGCGTAAACACTAACTCATATATATCAAACAAAACAACAACAAACACCCAAAAGGGAGAAAGGGCACGGGTCATTGGGTTGACCTTTGCTCACAATAGCGGCTTTGCCGCAAAAGTGATCTTTGAAATATTGGAATTACCGAAAAAGCAAGAAAACAACGATTTTTTTGGCATAATATTTGCATATATCAAAATAAAGTTGTACCTTTGCAGCGCAAAGGTCTAAACAACTTAATTTTAGAAACTATGTTCGGCGTTAAATCATCAAATAAGCCCATCAGTGGGCAATTTGCAGAAGAGTTTTGCAAGCATCTCATGGAGATGAAGGAGCGAACTAATCAAGACACGACAGAAATGTTGCATAATATTATTTGTGATTAGTGGAGCATCAGAATTTACATCTTCAATTGGAGCAAGACGCTTCTATTCTTGCAGATTTTTATTCAGGAGTGGATGAAATGGATGATTTTATCCACACTCGTTTGTCTGCTTTTTTGCACACATATCATAATAGTCGTTTTTATGTATTGCGTAATGCAGAGAGTATTATTGTTGCAATGTTCGTAACTAGTGAGGGGAGATTATTTTTAGATGAGGATTGTAGAGATGACTTACAAAAAAAGTTCCAAGACATTGAAAAATGGCCTGAATATAAAGACTATTGGGAAACGGGTGCTTTCCCCAGCATTGAGATAGACTATTTAGCAGTTAGGAAGGAGTACAGAAATCAACATATTGGAACGGACATTATTTCTATTATTAAATCATTGAAGGATAAAATTTACTCTTATCACCAACCATTATTTATATCTGTAAATGCGTATTGCACAAAAGACTATTCCGCAGTTGGGTTTTACCAAAAATGCTATTTTTGGGCAGCAGAATTTTTAAATCCTAATACAGCGACTATTCGAATGTATCGAAGATTGAGTTAGTTGATAAACTAACATCCTTATACAAAGCGGTAATTCCAATATTCAGCGGATTTACCGCTTTTTGTGTCCTATTGTGCTTACCAATTCCACGGAAGTCAATAGCAACTGACTAAACCTGAAAAAGGTTGACTTATAAGGCGAAGAAAACAAAGAATAAAAAACCAAGATATATAACATAAACATAAACAACATGATACCATTAAACGAGGCGATACATACACTAGAGCAATTACAAAAAATGCAAATGCATACTTACGACGATTTGTGTTCTACGATTGAAGAATACATGGAGCAATCTGTTGATGGAAAGCAATTTGGCATAGAAACAGATCTCGAAAGAGCACTTCGTGATTTGTTAGAAAGCGACGGCTTTGAAGTATTAGAGAAAAGAAATGTTAAGAACACACAGGAATTATGTGAAGTTAAATCCGCTGTAAATGTGGATGCTCAAGTTCCTGATATTTCTATTCAATGTGCAGAAGGATTAGTGTTTTTGGAATTGAAATTTCAAAGAGAGCTCAATGACTATATAGATGACTTAAGAAAAGTACAAACATTTTTAAAAAAGCAAAAATGTTCAAATGCTGGAGTACTATTTTTGGATAATCAAAAGAATCACACAGATTGGAAAATGTGCAATAAAAATAGTGAATATTCTTATTTGTGGGCATTTGGTTCTGAAGCAATCAATAGTGCCTTGGAAAAACATTCTGCATTACAAGAACAAAATAAAATAAATGATTTAATTACCAGAATGGATCTATATTAATCGTCAAAACAGTGACAATATAATATGAACGATATGAACAATCTCGAACCATTGAAATATCTTTGTTATTATAGTTTTATCATGTGGACATATGTAAATAAAGAATCGTTCCGCACAATGTAGTAGTGCAGAAATTATAAAAAAATCTAAACTATTAAAAATCATTTTAATTACCATAAATAAATTTACTTCCATATTATTAATATATTTAAAAGTCATATTATTTTTACTAAAACAAAAATTATATTCGATAAAACAAAAAAGTTTTTTGATTTGTAAAAAAACATAGAATTTAAATGGTGAAAATCAATAGAAACCAAGCATATTAACAAAAAAAACTTCATATAATTATGAAACAATTTACTTTTTCTGCCCAAGTGGCAAACAATCTCTTAACGGTATTGCAAGGGTATAGCAAGACTATACGCCTCTTGCTCGTCATGTTCCTAACCCTTACCGTCAGTGCAGAGGTGTGGGGTGCGGATGTCGTTTATAAAACTGCCAAATTTGGTAGTTCATATAACTCTGCAAGCGTCTCCTCTTACACAAGTTCTTGGTATTCCACATACAATGGTTTTAGGGTGGATATTGTTAATGCAAATAACAATCAAAATGGTTGGTCATATATCAAAATGGGCAGTAAAAATGCTGCTTCAACAGGCACAATCACTACTAATGCCAAGATTGATGCTGCCATAACGAAAGTGTCGCTTACAATTGATGCAATTACTACGAGTAAGATTACAAGTATTACTCTAAAAACAGCGACTTCTAGTAACGGCACATATACTTCTGTTGGAACTTTTACTAAAGCAACAGGCACACAAACTGTAACGCTCGCATCACCTACTGCTAATCTTTTTTACAAGATTGAGGTTGTTTGTACCCAAGGTTCAAGCAATGGTTTGATCACAATTTCACAGGTAGATTATTATAAATCAGATGTAGCTTCAACTTGTACCACAAACCCAACTGTTTCTGCGGGTAGCAACAGCAGTGTTACAACTACTACAGCGACAGTATCTTGTTCAGGTGGTATAACCTCGCTGGGTTCTGCAGGATGTTCTATTGAAAGCTATGGTTTTGTATATGGAACAAGTAGTAATCCTACGATTAGCAATACCAAAGAGCAAGTGGGTACAACATACACAACTACAGGTACTGCCTTCACTAAGGAACTTACTGGTCTAACGGCTAATACAACCTACTATGTTCGCCCTTATGCAACTAACGGCAATGGTACCGCTTATGGAACACAAACTAATTTCAAAACATTAGAGCTTCCTAAATACACCGTCACCCTCAATGCAGGTTCTGGCACTTGTGCTGCATCCGTAACAGAAGCATCTGCTGGTGCAGGTGTCACATTGCCTACACCTACATTGGATTGTGGTGATTGGGAGTTCGCTGGTTGGAAAACAACTTCTGCAGTTACTACAGAAACAACGACAGAGCCAACCCTTATCGCTGCTGGTGCATACTCACCAACATCCGACATCACCCTCTACGCTGTTTATCAACGAACAGTAACCACCAGTGGTGGCGGAGGTGGTGGAGAAGCAACAGCGGAAGTTTCTATTGCTGACTATGCAACTGCGCATAGTTGGAATAATGATACGAAATACACGTCAGTTACAATTGATGAAAATATAACTGCAACTGCAAGTACCGGAACTAATACAGGTAAATACTATACAAGCGGTACCAACTGGCGTTTTTATCAAACTGAAAATGCTACCCTCACTCTTTCAGCAGCTACAGGATGTACGATAAAAACGGTAAAGGTCACATATTCGGTTAGCAAGACAGGTGTTTTGACCTATAATGAAGATGATGTAAGTTCAGGTACTGCAACTACTATAAATGCTACATCAGCTACTTTTGGTGTAGGAAATACGGGAGGTGAAACAAATGGCCAAGTGCGTATTACTGCTATCGAAGTCATCTACACAACCTCTGGTGGCGGCAGTTCTTCCACCACCTACTACCATTCTACTCCTGATTGCGGTAGCACAGAACCGAGCCAATTAGCGACACCAACTGGATTGAATGTTACAAACATCACTTCTACCTCTGCAACTCTCTCATGGGGCGAAGTTGCAAATGCAAGTAGTTATACTGTTTCTGTTTATGGTGAAAATGATGAAGTTATAGCAGAATATCCAGGACTAACTGAAATTACTAAAACTGTGTCTGATTTAGACCCAGAAACTAATTATTTATTCGGCGTTGTTGCTGTAGGTGATGGCATTACATACACCAATAGTATTCAAGCAGTATCCGATGTATTCACCACAAGTGCAGCTGCATCTCCAGCCACTATTACACTCTCTCAATTGGGCGTAACCTCCACAATTGATACTTACTCTGTCGGTGACCAGTACACTCTACCTACTACCTCATCGCAATCGTGCGACGGCAAGCAATTGGTAGGATGGAGCACCGTAGAAGTGGCTGAGACTGATACGAAACCAACATCTAACTACTACGAACTCGGCGCAGAAGTCACCCTCGCAGCAACCCAAACCTTCTATGCTGTCTTCGCAGCAGGTAGTGGCGGTGGCGGAGAAGGATGGACAGCCGTTACATCTACCTCTGACCTCGAAGCTGGTGCCACCTACGCTATCAGTAGCGCAGCGACCGAGGGTACATATCTATCCACATGGGATGGAGGCAATAATTTCCCTGGTTCTACTTCTATCATATGCCCCCTTATCTTAGGAGGTTCTGCAGGCGCATGGACATTCCAAATCGCAGATGGTGGTACATATAATGATCGATTTTTAACTGCAGCGTCGACAACAAGCAACAACTATTTAAAAGCAGTAACAACCGCAGATGCTTATTCTGTATTCAGTATTTCATTTGATGCCATTAATAAAAATGCAGTCATTACTTGTACAGGAAAAGCATCTCGCAACATCCTCCGCTACAACGCCAATAGCGGAAGTCCTATCTTTGCTTGCTATACGTCAGGACAATCTGCTACTTATCTCCAAAAGTACGCTACTGGCGGTGGAGGCTACACAGCCTACTCTACCTCTTGTATTCCAACCTACTCTATCACCTACGATTTTGCAGATGGCGATGGTGGACACTGTACCGATACACGCGTAGAGGGAGGCAGCGACTACACTATCTGCGATGAAGCACCTACAAAAGATGGAAATACATTCCTCCACTGGTCAGATGGCGTAAACACGTATAACCCAAGCGATGTTATTGAGAATGTAACCACCGACATCACCCTCACCGCAGTATGGCAGCCCAACATCTACACCGTGATTTGGAGCAACAATGGTGTAGAAACAGGAGTACCATATAACCACGGAGATGCACTCGTAGTACCTACTGCTCCAGCATCTTGCGATGGTGTGAAAGAGTTTGTGGGCTGGACCACTCATAGCGGTTATTACCACGCCACCACAGCACCAGATGACATCTTTACTACCAAAACTACTCCAGTCACTGCTACTGCCACTTACTACGCAGTCTTCGCCACACCAGGTGCAGGCGGTACAGAGTTTGTGCTCGGCGAAAGCGGTACATTCAAGATGTACGCCAATGTAGATGGCACAAACCATTATGCACAAGGTGGCGTAAGTAGCAGTAAACTTAGTAGTACTACCGATATTCTTACTGCCTCAGATTATATATTGACCTATGCAGATGGCTCATATACTATTAAACAAGGAACAAATGCTATAGGACACAGCAGTAAGACAGATTTGTCAACTACAGCCAGTACATGGACTATTTCCGCAGGCGCTAATGGTTCATGGCGCATTACATCAGACAAAGATAACTCCCGTGCCCTATCCTATAGTGCAGAAGCAAACGCGTTCAAAGCCTATGCGACAAGCAACCTAACGGCAGGAAACGAGACCTACTTCGACATTGAATTTGGTAGCGGTAGTGATGCTCACAGCGACTATACCACAATTTGCCAAACTGTAGAAAGCATTGAGATTGCTAACTACACAACCGAGTTCTTCGTTACAGATGAATTTGCATTCGGTGGTACTGTCACAGCCCATTTCGATGAAGGTGAACCACAAGATGTGACTGCTCTCGCACATTTCTCTGGCTATAACATGAATGAAGTAGGTACATACACAGTCACTGTCACCTATATGGGAGCAACTGCAACATATGAAATCACCGTCAAACCTCTTGACAACGCATGGGTACTTACATGGAACGTCAGTGGCAAAACCAACACGGGCTTAGGTCCTCGTTCTGTAACCAAGAACTCTGCCATCGGCACACTCCCTGTACCAGAGGTTCCTGTCGCATGTGCAGGCAAGACCTTTATGGGTTGGACCGAGAGCAATATCGTGCCTTCCGACGGTAAAGGCATTGTATATATCACAGAAGAAACCGTACCAACCAAAAATACCACCTACTACGCCGTATTTGCTACAATCAATAACTTCTCAACACAAGCTGCAATTGAAGACATAGAGAGCGGTTCAAAAGTTGTTATTGTAGCAGTCGCATCAATGGACGCAAGTGGAGGAGCAGGTCAAGCTATCTCATCTCGCACTATCTCTATTACATCACAAGGAGTAATTGGTCTTTCTGGAGACGAAGTATCTATTTTCGATGAAACAATCAATACGCCTCATAGCACATGTATTTGGACCCTAACAAAAGAAGGTGGAGGAATAGTATTTGAACAAGGAGGAAAATACATTCGTGCGGTTAATAATGGATATAGAAGACTTTTGTTAGAAACCACAAAAGACTATTGGACACTTTCTCCTGTAGGAGGAAAAGACAAAACCTACCATATGCAAAGTGGCAATACTAGCCATTATGTAGAATGGTTTGACCATACTGATAGTAAGTACGATGAAGGTGAAAGGTATATTGGTTTCGTTCCTTACTTAGAAGCAAACGATAATGGTGACTTCGATATGCAGTTCTATGTTACTGCCAATAAAGACGGAGATGCCGACATTACCGACTATACCACTGGTTGCGCGGAGTACACCATTACCTACTACGGTTTCCATGGGGGCTACTCTACCTCATGCAGCAGCGATGGAACAATCGTATTGCCTGTCAACTCATTGCATACCGTACCTAACTGCGGCGACGTAGTGAAAGATCATACCAACCTCGGTCGCGAGTTCCTAAATATTTGGATGACCCAACCACACGGTGGACACACCTTCGAGCCAGGTGACACTTTCATCCTTACTCAGGACACCACCCTCTACGCACAATGGAAAATGGAAACCACCAGCGATGTCACCACCCTACCTACCGACATCGAAGACTTGGCAGGTACCGACATCTATGTATATGGCGGAACAACCCTGAATATCCAACCAGGCACTACCACCATCAACTCCCTCACTCTCAAGGGCGGTCTCCAAGCAGATGGTAGCTATAAGATGCCTACCGTATGGGTGCCTGAAGGTGCTACCTTGGTAAGAAATAGCAACAAGATCAACCTCGACTTGATTGTCAATGCCAAGACTTACTACCCATTCGCTGTACCATTTGCAACGAAGAACAATCAGTATGTAGAGTATCTGGATCCTGTATTAGCAGCAGCATCCACCTACGGTACGCACTTCGCAATCAAAACCTACGACGGTGCACGCCGCGCTAAAGTAGGCGAAGACAAAACGAATAACTGGGTAAGAGTCTTGCGCGATTCAACGCTACAACCGGGCGTAGGATACATCATCACAGCACTCACCTATCCAGACAAAGACACCGCTACTATCCGTATCCCGATGACCGTACCTAATACGTGGTTCCAAAACGGCGAGCAAGCCGAAGTAGGCACCACCGTACGCAACACCATCGCCGTGACTGCTCACGCAGGCGCAGCTGCCACCGAGCACCAACGTCACGCAGGATGGAACTTCGTAGCCAACCCATACCTCACCAGCTTTGCTGGAGGCAATGTAGCTAACGATGGCGGCTTGGCTTATATCAACGGTGAATTGATTATAGAAGGTGGCTATGAATATACCGACGAAGAAGTGCCATACGTAACCGTACCTGCATACGACTTCGCATATTATAGCCAACACAAGCTCAGCGAAGTGAAGCTCAGCCCAGAATGGAGCTTCTTCGTGCAAGTAGGCACTGGCGGCACGATGAACTTCACCACCGCAGGTCGCCAGCAGGCACCAGCAAGCATAGCAGCTCGCAATGCCGAAGAGCGACCAGTGAAGATGGACGTGGACCTTATCCTCAGCGACAACCACAACTCCGACCAAACAGGTATCATCATCTGCGACCGCTACAGCGATGCATACGAGATTGGACGCGACTTGGAGAAACTCTTCGGCTCGGCATACAACCTCAGCGTATATACCCTGATGGAGGATAACACCCCACTCGCCTTCCAAGCATTGGCTATCCGCAGCAGCATGCAAGTGATACCTGTAGGCTACCGTGCACCAGAGCAAGGTGAATATACCTTCCGCCTCAACGAAGCTACCTCCAGCATCGACCTCTTGAACGAGCAGTATGAGCAACTCGTCTTGGTGGACTACCAGACAGGCGAACTCACCAACCTGCTCTACACCGACTATACCTTCTATAGCGAGCGTACACAATCCAACTCACGATTCGCCATCTATGCCGTACCACGGCAGAATGCTCCTACCGACTTGCCTAACGCTATCGGTAGCGATGAGGAAGTGAGAAAAGTGATTTACAACGACCACCTCTATATCTTGCGAGATGGCAATGTATATAACGGAATGGGACAGAAAATGTGAAACATCGAAACTGATAACAAACAGTGAAAACAAGAAAGTAAATCATTTAAAACTATACGATTATGAATATCAAAAATTATATACCATTCTTAGTTATCCTCGCTTGCGTGTTGGCAGTTGCATGTATCACCTATGTTGTTCGCGATACCAACAATATCGTATATAGCGAAGCCACCTTCAGTACATACCACCATTCAGCATCTCCATCGCTATTGGACTTTGGCACCACTTTCCAATCGGTGACACCCCGATACATGGTAGAGCACCCCAACCCTGCACACGCAGCGTATGCTGCGCCTGTACAGCAGTCGAATGGCGGTAGCGTATATTCCGACCGTGTGTTCCATCAGCCCGCTGTCACCACTTTTGGTGAATCTGGCTACGGCTATACCGATGGCACTACACAGCTTTTCCACGCGGCACCAGTCAGCAACCCTACCACCGCATTGGCGGTCAGCATGCCTATGCCTAAGCGCAATAGCCACGCTACCACCCATCGCACCAACGACCACCAAGCTGCTGCTGCGCAGCAACATAGTGGCGCTACCACCTACACTGCCCACGCATTGCCTATGCGCTCGGCAGGTCGCTCCACTTCGGCTGATGCCTCAGTAGCTCCATTAGCTACCACCACCTACGACCCTGGATATAGCATCAATGGTGGCATGAGCCAAATCACCAACCGCCGCAATGCGGGCGACCCATTCGGTGGCGGTACCTTACCAGAGAACCCAATCGAACCAGGTACCCCAGTGGGCGATGTGCCTTGGCTATTTATCCTATGCATGTCCCTTGCATATGCCTTGCTGAGATTCCGCAAGCGCATAGCTACCCTATTTATGCTCTGCATAATAGCCACCGCATCCTATGCCGTACCTGCAAGACCAGGATGGCAAACCAAAACGCAACCCGACGGCACTACCATTGAGGTGCGACTCACGGGTGATGAGTTCTACCACTACTGGCAAGACCGCAGCGGCAACGTGGTCAAATGCGACTCACTGGGCTACTGGCGCGTGGTGGAGAGCCAACCTACTCCTGCCACCATCAAGGCACGCCGCCAAGCATCGCGTATGCTGCAATCGCGCCCCAACAAAGCAGTAGGCAGCGTCAACCTCGCACCACGAGGATTGGTCATCTTGGTGAACTTCAACAATAGTAAGTTTGCCAATGCCAACAACCAAGCTGCTATGAACGAACTCATGAATAGCGACAACTACACCTACAATGGCGCTACAGGTTCGGTACGCCAGTTCTTCTCTGACCAGTCCGACGGACAATACAAACCCGACTTTGATGTAATAGGTCCTGTCACACTTGAATATAACGTAGCCCACTACGGCGGCAACGACGCCAGTGGCAACGACGTATTACCTGGCGACATGGTAGTAGAAGCATGTAGTATCGCAAATGCCAGCTATGGTGTGGACTTCACCCAATACGACAACGATGATGACGGTTATGTGGACTTCGTATATATCGTCTATGCGGGCAAAGGCGAAGCCGACGGCGGTGCGGACAATACCATATGGCCGCACAACTGGGATCTTGCCAGCGCATACTACTACGACAACTGCTCCTACTCCACCAGCCAACGCAAATTCGATGGCAAAACCATCAACAACTATGCCTGCTCTGGTGAGCTGGATGGCTCATCAGGTAAACGAGCAGGTATAGGTACTATCGCACACGAGTTTGGACACGTAATAGGTCTGCCTGACCTATACGACATCGACTATGGTCAGAACTACGAGGACGAAGCTACACCGGGCGCATGGCACATCATGGATGGCGGAAGTTACAACAACGAAGGTAGAACTCCACCTAACTACACTATCTACGATAAGTACTTCCTCGGCTGGAAAACACCCGTCAACCCAGACAATACCGCACAGACATTGACCCTGCAAGCAGCAGGTACCAGCGGATTCCAAGGGTATCAGATTGCTACAAGCAACTCATTGCTCACCGCCACCTCCACCAACACCGTATATTATATAGAGAACCGCCAACAATCGGGTTGGGATGCCTACCTACCCGGACACGGATTGGTGATTTGGAAGATTATGTATGACCAAAGTGTTTGGGAAGCCAATGGTCCGAACGATACCGACGGCACTATACGCTATGCAATAGTCTCTGCTTCGGGCAAGACTACAGGCATTGGTACAGGCGCCGACCCATTCCCTGGTACCAAGAAAGTTACCCGTTGGGAAGGCGTGAGCGGTAAGCCATTGTTGGACATCACCGAGAGCGGTGGCGTTATCACACTCACCTATATCGACAATGCCGCATGCCATAGTGTTCTCACCAATGGTACTGAATGTACCATCACCCCAAGCAGCGACTGCGTGGCCAATGGCGCGACACTCACCGCCAATATCATTCCTACTGATGCCAGCTACGATATTACATCCGTCAGCGTGAAGTTAGGCGCTACCACTTTGACCAATGGCACGGATTTCACCCTATCCAACAACAATCAGTTCATCACCATCAAGGGCACAGCTATCACTGGCAATGCCAGCAACTCCATCACCATCACGGCTACTGCCGCCAAAGCGCGATGGACATACGAGGTGCTATACGAAAACGCTACCGTCAGCAGCGAAACAGGTGCAGTAGCCAAAGGAGGTACAATCACCCTCACCGTAACGCCTGCATTGGGATATGTGCTGACCGAAGAAAATATTGAGGTAGAGATAGGAGGAGTAGCAAAAGACTTTACCTATAGCGGCACCACCCTCACCATTCCTAATGTAACGGGCGATGTGGCTATCTACATCATGCCAGAGATTGACCCTGAGAACGCCATCACATTTACGCGATTGACCAATACAGCGATGTTGCAAGTAGGTGCAAAGTGTATTCTGGTATATGCCGAAACACCAGCCGTAGCAGGACAATTAATGAGCAACACTTATCTAGCTAGCGTCACCGAAGGCTTCACCGTCAACGGCACTGAGATCACTACCCAAAAGACCAATACCGATATCTCTATCTTCACCTTGGGAGAAAGCGCAGGCGCATGGACACTGACCAACAGCGAAGGTAAGAAACTATCAGGTACAACTTCTGCACTGAAATGGGATGATACCAACTATACTTGGACTATCGCTGTAGGTACCGACGGCAAGACGCAAATAGGATTAAAGGCAGATGGTACACTGCTGCAATACAATGCAAGCAGCCCTCGCTTCCGCACCTATACTTCGGCACAAAAGGGACTGTACCTCTACGTGAGCCAAACAGGCGAAATCGTAAAGCAAGATCCTGTAATTACCTTTAGCAAAGCAGGCAACCAAACTACTAAGGTCAACCAGCCATTCTCTAACCCTGCTACTACCACCTATGGTACTATCACCTACTCCTCATCCGATGATGAGACTGCTACCGTCAACAGCAGTGGCGTAGTCACCCCTAACAAGGCAGGTACCGTCACCATCACCGCTTCTGTGGCAGAAGGCACATACAATAATGCTGCCAGCGCGTCATACCAACTGACTATTACAGATTTGGCGAAATACACCGTCACATGGATGGCTAATGGCAGCCAGTTTGCAAAGGTCACCTACACCGAAGGCGATAAACTGGCATTGCCTACCGAAACCCCTGATGCATGTTCCAATACCAAGCAGTTTGTTGGATGGATTGCTACCAACGACTATCACCACGACACCCAAGCACCAGAGTTTATCACTGCGGGCGAGGAAGTGACAGCCAATGCCACCTACTATGCCGTATATGCTTTGGAGAAAACAGGTAGCGCCAATGTAGTTACCACCACAATGACCAACTTTACCGCTACATCGGCTAATATGGATACCTATATCTCCTATGCCGCAGCGCAAGGTACAGCTACTGCCCCTCCTGCCATCAACAATGGTGAAATCCGTATCTATCAAAATGGTGGTACACTGACTGTCACTGCCAAAACAGGTGCAAAGATTAACTCCATTACTATCGGTTCCAGCATGGCTACCTCTGTTACCTACAAGGCAGATGCAGGTAGCACCAGTGCGGCACAATCCATTAGTGCAAATGGTACATTCACCAAGTCGGGACTCGATGCCAGCAGCGTACTGTTCACTTGCAAAGGAACAACCACTTCTTCGCGCCTCTACCTCAACAGACTGGAGGTCACCTACACCGCAGGTACTGCTACCACCTATATGTACTACTCTACCGATTGCGATGGCACTATTGATTTGACTACTGCACCTACCCTTGAATTTGCTGATGCCAATAAGGTACTGACCATTGGTGATACCTATACCAACGACTTGGAATGCAACTCTACTGGTGCACAGACCTTCACCAGTAGCGACGTGAATGTAGCTACAGTAAATGAGACCAATGGTCAAGTGACTGCCTTGGCAGCAGGCAACACCACCATCACCGTAGCTGTAGCCGCAGTAGCAGAGCAATATAGTGCAGCCACTGCATCTTACAACATCACCGTTGTGCGCAAGAAAGCGACTCCAAGCTTTGCTGAAGCACAAATAGACTTAAAGACAGGCGAGTCCCAAACAGTTGTGGTGGACAAAGGCGAGCACGATGGTGAGGTGGCATACACCAGTGCTGACCCTGCAATTGCTACGGTAGATCCCGTCACAGGACAAGTATTGGGTGTATCTGCTGGTTTCACCACCATCACTGCTACTCTCGCTCAAACAGCCACCTACGAGACCGCTACTGCGACATACATGGTATATGTAAGTTCGGAGATGGTTAGCGATGGCAAATTGGGTGTCACATGGATTGCCGACGGCGTCGTATTGACCGATGCTGAAGCTACTTATCGCTATACTTCTGGCGAAGGACTCAAGATGCCAAGCACCGAAGTTGGTGGTACCAATGGCAAAGAGTTTGTAGGCTGGACAGCTATCAAGGATTATCAAAACCCATTCTGCCCACCTGCCGACTTGTTCAATAGCCCAGACGGAAAAAAAGTTACCGCCGACATCACCTACTACGCCGTGTATAAAGCGAAGTAAGATAATTGGATTCCCTAAACTACCACTAAAAAGACTGCCACTTTGGCAGTCTTTTTAGTCTTTGGCACGAAGTTTGTACATAAAACAGCGAACGATGGCGGCAGAGTCGCGAAAAAATGGTGCTGATAGCACGAAAGGTGATCGCAAGCGACGAATAATGGTGCTCAGGGCACGAACAATGGCTACGCGAAACCACTTTCGTGAGCGACAGCGAGCCACTTTCGTGAGCGACAGCGAACCACTTTCGTGAGCGACAGCGAGCCACTTTCGTGAGCGAAGCGAGCCAACAACGTGAGTAAAACGAACTAAAAAAAACATACTATGAGTAAAATTCAACCATTAGCAGACCGCGTGTTGGTAAAACCAATGGCGGCAGAAGAGAAGACTATCGGCGGTATCATCATCCCTGATAGCGCAAAAGAGAAGCCACTTCGTGGCGAAGTAATCGCCGTAGGCGAGGGAACCAAAGATGAGAAAATGCTCCTCCAAGAGGGCGACACCGTACTATACGGCAAATACGCTGGCACCGAACTCGAATACGACGGCGAGAAATACCTCATCATGCGTCAAAGCGACGTGTTGGCAATTTTGAAATAAGTAAATTAAATCAACTATTATCCCCTCTTAGGCATGGAGGGCTCTCCTCACTCAACTCTCGAAAAAAACTAACGAGGACTTCGTGAGTCCGAGTTAAGAGGAGGGATGGCGGTCGCCCAACGACGTCAACTGGCGTCGGTCATGCGACAAGCCCATGCCCGACGATATGGCAAAGAATATCAGTTATAACGTAGAGGCGCGTGATGCCCTCAAACGTGGCGTGGACCAATTGGCCAACGCAGTAAAAGTAACCCTCGGCCCTAAAGGTCGTAACGTAATCATCGACAAGAAGTTTGGTGCTCCACATATCACCAAAGATGGTGTGAGTGTTGCTAAAGAGATTGAGCTCGCAGATGCAGCAGAGAACCTCGGCGCACAACTCGTGAAAGAGGTAGCCAGCAAGACTGGCGACCAAGCAGGTGACGGTACTACTACCGCTACTGTCCTCACCCAAGCTATCGTGAGCGTAGGTCTGAAAAACGTAACCGCAGGTGCTAACCCTATGGACCTAAAGCGCGGTATGGACAAAGCTGTGAGCGCTATTGTAGCCCATATCAAAGCACAAAGCGAGGAGGTAGGCAACGATTTCGATAAAATCGAGCAAGTGGCTACCGTATCTGCGAACAACGACGCAGAGATCGGCAAACTCATTGCTGACGCGATGCGCAAGGTAAGCAAGGATGGTGTCATCACCATTGGCGAAGCCAAAGGTATGGATACCACCATTGACGTGGTACAAGGTATGCAGTTCGATCGCGGCTATATCAGCCCATACTTCGTGACCAACACCGAGACCATGGAGGTGGAGATGGACCGCCCATATATCTTGCTCTACGACAAGAAGATCAGTAACCTCAAGGAGTTGCTTCCAGTATTGGAGCCAGCCGTACAAAGTGGTCGTCCATTGCTCGTAATCGCAGAAGATGTGGATAGCGAAGCATTGACCACCTTGGTTGTTAACCGCTTGCGTGCACAATTGAAGATTTGCGCTGTGAAAGCTCCTGGCTTTGGCGATCGCCGCAAAGAGATGTTGGAGGATATCGCTATTCTCACAGGCGGTACCGTGATCAGCGAAGAGAAGGGTATCAAACTGGAGGCAGCAACCATCGACATGCTCGGTACAGCAGAGAGCGTGACCGTGAACAAAGACAACACCACTATCGTGAACGGTGCAGGCGACAAAGAGGCCATCGCTGCTCGCGTGGGACAAATCAAAGCACAAATCGTTGCTACCAAGTCCACCTACGACAAAGAGAAGCTGCAAGAGCGTCTTGCTAAACTCGCTGGCGGTGTAGCACAACTGAATGTAGGCGCTGCTTCCGAGGTAGAGATGAAGGAGAAGAAAGACCGTGTGGATGATGCCCTCAGCGCAACTCGTGCTGCGATTGAAGAAGGTATCGTAGCCGGCGGTGGTGTGGCATATATCCGTGCGCAAGCTGCTTTGGAAGGCCTCAAGGGCGAGAACGAGGATGAGCAAACAGGTATTGAGATTATCCGTCGCGCAGTAGAAGAGCCATTGCGCCAAATCGTAGCCAACGCAGGCAAAGAGGGTGCTGTAGTAGTAGATAAAGTACGCCAAGGCGAAGCAGACTTCGGCTACAACGCTCGCAAGGATGTGTATGAGAACCTGAAAGCCGCAGGCGTGGTGGACCCAGCCAAGGTAACTCGCGTAGCACTGGAGAACGCTGCCAGCATCGCAGGTATGTTCCTCACCACCGAGTGCGTGATTACCGACATCAAGGAAGAAAATCCTGCGCCAGCTATGCCTGCAGGCGGCATGGGAGGGATGATGTAATGCGCTAGGGCGCATTACTGGACGCCCCCTCTATGGGGCTATGGGACGCTTCGCTATGGGACGGGCAGAGCCCTATGGGACGGCGTTTCGCCTATGCCGCAAGCGGCTATAGGTGATAGGCAAGAATAAAAAAATCGCACGAAATGTGCGATTTTTTTGTATATATGAACTTTTTATTGTAATTTTGCAGCACTTTACTAAATACATATAACCATGAAAAAATCATTACTCTTTTTCTTTATTGGACTTACTTGTAGTATATCAACTGCATGGGCAGACGTCACATTTCGCGTAAACGTGCCTGATGGTACACAACATTGCTACGTGGTAGGCGCACTACCCGAACTGAGCAGTTGGGCTGCTGGTGCAGGTGTAGCCATGACCAAGGTAGAAGGTCAAAATCAGTTCGTAGTTACCGTAGCAGGCATCAGTGCCAGCGATGTGAGCGCATCAGACGGCTACAAGTATGTGTGCGGTCCAGACTGGAAATACGTAGAAGTAACCGCTTCGGACGGCGAGATGGCTAACCGCAAGACGGTGGGCAATCCCGACGTAGTAGCCAAATGGAGAAATGTATATACCGCCATCGGTATCGTAGAGAACTGGACTATCGCGGGCAAGAACTACCCTATTCAGATACTTCTACCCAGCAACTACGACCAAACGAAGCAGTACAACGTGACCTATATGTTCGGTCGCCACCAACGCTACCGCGATGCAGGTTCCGATACCGAAATGGGCGACCGTATGCTCTATTCCGATTCATGGGATGTAGCTACTACAGTAGCAGAATTGGAGAAGAATGGCACAGAGGTAGGTATCATCGCAGTCATCTATGCCCAACTGCCCGAGTTTACTCCTTGGGCAAACGAGGAATATATGGGTACTGGTCAAGCCGACGCCTTCCTCAAAGGTTTTGTAGAAGACTTTAAGCCTGCCTTTGAGCAGAAATACCATATCCGCTCAGAGAAAGCAGCATGCACTATCATGGGTGCAGATGTAGCAGGACTATTTGCTTTCTATGCTACACTGAATCATATAGATAAGTTTGGTAAGTGTGTGCTATTCTCTCCCGCCTTTTGGTATAATCAAGCTGAATTGCGTGACTATGTCAATTCGCTTCACATTACCTCTACAGATAATCATTTCGGCTTTGTACAGACATCTGCTGATACCGATTGGACAACTGATGAAATAGCATATTATGGTTCGTGGTTGTACGATAAGGGCTATCTCGTTTCTCATTGGGAGATTGATGGAGCACACGATGATCGTACTTGGGGAAAGGCATTTAAAAATGTGTTGAGTGAGGAGCCAGAGTATATCAGCAATACCAACAAACAATCTGTGCAACAAGCCTCGAATAATGCGGATATTACTTGGTATTTTATGAAAGGCGAAGGTACTACGTCGCTCACTTGCGATGGTACACCTACGCAGAAGGGCTATTTCTACACCGATGGCAAAACGCCTACCGCAGCACAGGTCATTGTGAAGGAGATTCCTGTGGATAGCAAGAAATATAGTTACTATTGGAACCTCAACAGTGGTAGCAACTGCGATGGTGAGTTGCTGCTATCCTCGCCTAAAGATATTGGCTTTAAGAACACGCGCAAGACCACCTCATGGCAACGCGTGGCAGTGTTTGCAGACGGCAGCTACGAGCAATCGGCTGCTTCATCAGAACACTTCAAAGTGAATGGCACCACCATGACCATCGGCAACAACTACGAACTTACAGCCACCATATCACTCACTGACGACAAAACCATCTCAGTGCACTATGGTAGTGTGAACTCGGGTAGCGATATGGGCGAACTGGTCAGCACCACCGCATCGGACAATTGCTTGAAAGCCAATGTAAGATACTCATATCTGACTAATCAGCTGACCGTGGAAGAGGTCGGCTTCGGTAGCTCGGATATTGATTTGGAGTATATGTATGTGGAGCCCGCAGTAGTGCGCGTAGGAACACCTGTGACACTGCATGTGAAGATTACCAGCAAGAATGGCTATAACGTCAACTTCCGCATGAACCAGAACAATCAACCATCGTCGGCTATCACACTCAGCCCAGGCAGCAACGGCGAGGAGGTATATACCATCGCATCGCCTCAGAGCGGCATCTATGGTTTCTATTTAGATATAGAGCAAGGCGGAACTACCACCAAGGCGCACCGCGCGGTGTATGTGAAAGTAGTGGATGGAGAAACAATAGCCCCTGTACTCCACAACAACCCTTATCAAGCCATCGATTGGGCAAGCGTGAACCAATATAAGGGCAATTTCCACACGCATACCACCCAATCTAACGATGCCAGCGATGGCTTTACTACCGCATACGTTGTGGATAGATACCATGCAGCAGGCTATAAGATTCTTTCGCTTACTGACCACGACTACAACCCATATCCATGGGAGCTATTCTCACAATATATGAGTAGCGTACCCGCACGCGATCCTGCTGCATTGGGCATGTTGGCTGTACCGGGCAACGAGCTGAGCAAGGATAACACCAACAGTTGGAGCGAGCGTACAGGTGGACAATTCAATCACCATAACGACTTCTTTACAGGTCGTCAAGGACAGGAGTTTGCATCGTTGCAAGAGTCATATGCTTATACTTACGCACTCGGTGGTATGCAGATTATCAACCACCCAGGACAATACTGGAGCATCGACAACACCTACAGCGAAACGCAGAAAGATGGTCCTGGTTGGCATGCGACGAACTTCAAGACATACCCATCATTGATAGGATTGGAAGTATATAATCAGGGCAATCGCCGTCCGAATGACCGTATATTATGGGATCAAATATTGGAGCGTACCATGCCCGAAAGACCTGTGTTTGGTTACTCATGTGATGATGCGCACAATGATGACCAACTATTCCGCAACTACAACTTCATGTTGATGGAAGACCTTACCATAGAGGAGTTGAAAGATGCCATGCGCAAAGGCGAGACCTACTTCTGCTACGAGCCAAAGGGCAGTGGCGAGGGCAAGGCACCACGCATTAGCGAGATTGAAGTGGATGAAGCCACTAAGACCATCACCATTGAAACCGACGGACTGGTCTATTGGATCTATGGTACCGACAAGACCTCCAGCGCAGCCTCTTCTACACGCAGTAGCGTGGTGGGTATCGGCAAGACATTCCACTACAACGGCTATCAAGGAGCATACGTGCGCGCATTCATCACCAATGCCTACGGCGAGACATGTACACAACCATTTGGCTTTATCGACAGCACACTGACCAATGTGGAGAATATCCATACTGATGGCGAATTGAAACTGTTTGTATTCCCCAACCCCGCTACGGAAGAAATATCGGTGATGATGAACGAAGCCAATACAATGGACGTGATTCGAGTATATGACATAGAGGGCAAACAAGTGCTAAGCCAATCGGTGGACGGCGCACTGACTACCCTACCCGTAGGACATCTGAGTTCGGGCATTTATCTGGTGACTTCAGGCAGCCGCACAGGCAAGTTTATCAAAGACTAAACACATACGCCATATAACAACAATCCATCGCCAACAAGCGATGGATTGCTGATATATATCCGTGTTATCTATTGCTTTTCGCGGGGTTCTATAACCGCCATGAATTGTGCGGTTATTGTGCGGTAATAGTGCGGTGCCTACCGTAGTCGGAAAAAAGCACCATTAGACCTATTTCACAGGGTTATCCTGCAAGCCCCAGCCAGTAATCGTAGCCACATAGGGGATATAGGCATAAGAGAACTTCTGGTGACCAAGATAGTTGGGGTGCATAGCCGCACCCAGATCCTCATCTGTACCCAAATGCAGCGTAGGGCAGCATGCCATGAAGTGCACATTAGGCATTGGGCAAAACTTCACCATATCGCGCATATAATCGAGCAAAGTGCTATGTGCCTTGGAAGATACACACAGGACAGGATGGTCCTCACCATAATTGTCTTTGATAGAGCGGATGAGGCGGTAATAGCCATCGCGGAACTTCTCGTAGGATGGTTGCAAAGCGACAGAGAAGTCATTACCACCCAAGTAGATACATGTCAATGCAGGACGGATATTCGACTCCGCAGCGTTCCAACGAGTGGCTTGCGCTGAATCCATATCAAAGGTCTGGAGGTAGCGGTCAGGCATATGATAGCCATCAAACTTGGAGTTGTAGTTGCGTGCGGCACCCATACCCGAGTGCGCTACGACCACATAGTCCGCATCGAAATAGCGCGAAATAATCGCACAGAACGAACGCGAAGCATTCTCGGTTTCGGGCGTAAACTTAGCAAAACGGCTGGTATCATCTATGCCATAGCCGCAATCATAGCTTGCACCAATAAACTCGAGTTGGCGTTGGCGAATAGGCTCTGCCTGATAGAAAGTCCCCTTGGCATCCGTAGCAAACTCATGGATGGTCATCTTGCCTTGCTCGCCCTCAGTGCGCTTTTGTACGATGACAGTATGCTGCTTGAGTTTGGATTGCTTGAGATAAGCTGGGTCGATGAGCTCGATAACCGTATCGGTACTTGCCACCTCGATGATGCGATGAGGGTCGTCGCTCATAGGGGCGTCGATCCAGACATTGTAGTAATTATGACGCTTGGCCATCCATTCGGGACTTTCCGCCCACTTGGTATCGGAGGCACGCATGGTCAAAGACTTGCCTGAGAAAGAGAGGCGGAAATACACGCCCGTCCAGTCGAAAGACACATCAGTGCCCTCCACGAGAGTACGACCTACGTAAGTAACGCGTGCGTCGCTAGCAGGCATGGTCTCTGCCATCAGGCAAAGAGGCGATAAGGCAATGAGGCAAAGTGCCAAAAAAATAATCTTTTTCATTTCTTTAAACACTAAACACTAAACTCACTTAACTGGCATATCCTGCAAACCCCAGCCGGTGATAGTGGCGATATAAGGGATGATGGAATATGCAATTTTTTGTTGACCATTGTAGTTTGGATGCCATCCTGCACCAAGGTCCTCATCGGTAGAAAGGTGTTGGGATGGGCAGTATCCAAGATAATGTACATTCTTCAATCCGCAGCTGTTGACTACATTGCGCACATAGGTGAACTGATACTCATTGGACTTAGAAGCCACGCAGAGCACAGGATGCTCTTCGCCGTAATTGGCTTTGACATAGCCCAACAGACGCATATAGTCCTTGCGGAACTTATTGTAATCAGGCATCATATATGACGAGAAGTCATTGGTACCGAGATAGATCACAGTCATTGCAGGACGGAAGTCGGAATCAGTCACACTCCAGCGAGATGTAGAATCGCGGTCAAGAGTGTATTGATAAATATCCGTCATTACCTCCCATGGGATATTGGAGCCAGCATTGCGCGTAATACCACGACCAGAATGCGCAATGGTGAAGTAGTCGGCATTGAAATAGCGCGACACGATACTGGCATAGGTGCGCGAAGCATTCTCCGTCTCATCCTTGAAAGGATCTCTGCGACCAGGAGCATCTACGCCATAGCCACAGGTGTAGCTATCGCCGATGAACTCAATCTGGTGCTCCTTGAGAGGAGCCGCTTGCAGGAACTTGCCATCAGTGATAAAAGCATGCACGGTGGTGGTACCACAATTAGCCTCTGTACGGCGTTGGATAACCACTTGATGCTCTTTGAGCTTTGACTTCTTCAGGTCGGCAGGCAACACCAAATCAATGATGGTATCATTGCCCTTGACCTCAATGACACGCGTTGGAGAGGCACTGGTAGGCGAATCCAGCCAAACAGCATAGAAGTTGCGTTTGGTATCCGTGACACGCATGGCAAGGGTCTTGCCCGTGAACGCTACGCGGAAGTAGGTAGAAGGGAAGTCGAAGCGATAGGAGTCGTTCTCCATCACCGAGCGACCTACAAAAGTGATACGAGAGTCGGTAGCAGGAACGGTCTCAGCCATCAGGCAAAGAGGCGATAAGGCGATGAGGCAAAGAGCCAAGAAAATAATCTTTTTCATTTCTTTAAACACTAAACTCTAAACACTAAACTCACTTAACTGGCATATCCTGCAAGCCCCAGCCAGTGATAGTGGCGATATAAGGGATGATGGAGTATGCTTTCTTCTGCTGACCATTGTAGTTAGGATGCACATCGGCACCCAAGTCCTCATCGGTGTGAAGGTGCTGAGCAGGACAATAGCCGAGGTAGTTGACATTTTCCAAGCCGCAGTTGTTGACCAAGTCGCGCACGTAGTTGAATAGGTACTCATGGGTCTTGGTAGCCACACAAAGGATAGGATGATCCTCACCATAGTTGGCTTTGATATAACTGAAGAGGCGATAGTAATGCTTGCGGAAATCCTCGTAGCGCGGTGCTAAAGCAGTAGAGAAGTCATTTGCACCAAGATACACGATGGTCATTGCAGGATGGAAGTCCGATTTGGTAGCATCCCAGCGAGTGGCCTGAGTGGAGTCCATATCAAAGGTCTGAAGATAGCGATCAGGCATCCACCAGTTTTTGAACTTGGAGTTGTAGTTGCGCGCAATACCCATACCCGAGTGAGCTATTGCCACATAGTCAGCTCCGAAATAGCGTGATACGATAGCTGCATAGGAGCGTGAAGCATTCTCGGTCTCAGGTGTGAACTTCTCCAGACGGCTCTTGGCATCGATGCCATAGCCACAGGTGTAGCTATCACCAATGAACTCCAATTGACGCTCAGCCAATGGCATAGCAGGGAAGAACTGGCCTTTGGATGCGGAAAACTCATGAATGGTGGTAGTACCTTGTTCACCTTCCGTACGTTTTTGCACGATGACCTCGTGCACCGAGCGACGTGACTTTTTCAGATATGCAGGGTCCACCAGTTCGATTACGGTGTCGGTACCAGCAACAGCAATCACGCGGTGGGGTTCAGCGCTGGTAGGAGAGTCAATCCACACATTGTAGTAGTTGCGGTGGGTGTCGGAAGCCTTCATGGTCAATGATTGACCAGAGAAAGCGATACGGAAATAGGTGGCAGTCCAGTCGAATGACACGGATGTGCCTTCTACAGCGGTACGACCAACAAAAGTGATACGAGAATCAGTAGCAGGAATCGTCTCAGCCATCAGGCGAAGAGACGAGAAAGCGATGAGGCATAAAGCCAAGAATAACGATTTTTTCATAGAATTAAAATTAAGGACTTTAAGGTCATTAAGGACTTTAAGGTCGTTTGACAAATTATTTCAAAAAAAAGCACAGGCGTAAGGCAGTTTGCCCTGCGCCTGTGTAAGATATTATTCGAATGCGCCCATTTGAAGCATAGCTACCTCCTTGGGGGTAAGGAAGCGGTATTTGCCACGTGCAACATTCTTCTTGGTGAGTCCTGCAAAGGACACACGGTCGAGTTTGGTCACCTTGTAGCCCACCTTCTCAAACATACGGCGCACTACGCGGTTTTGCCCAGAGTGAATCTCAAGACCAATATGCTTGCGGTCCTCTTGTGGGAACTCGAGTGCATCGGGCACAATCTTCTCATCATCGAGGATGACACCTGCGCGCAATAGTGCCTCGTCAGCCTCGTCAAAATCACGATCGAGGGTGACAGCATAGATCTTCTTCTTGCCAAACTTAGGGTGAGTGAGTTTGGCCGCCAAATCACCATCGTTGGTCAAAAGCAATACACCCGTAGTATTGCGATCGAGACGACCTACAGGATAGATACGCTCGGCGCATGCATTGCGCACGATATCCATCACCGTGTGACGCTCTTCAGGGTCGTCGGTAGTGGTGACGGTGTTTTTAGGTTTATTGAGCAGAATATATACTTTGCGCTCGCGACGAACTGGCTGGTCATGGAACATCACCTTGTCGGTAGGCAGTACCTTAGCTCCTAGGTTATCCACTACCTCACCATTCACAGAAATGACACCTGCTTGTATGAAATCATCTGCCTCACGACGTGAGCAGATACCTGCATTGGCGAGGTATTTGTTCAAGCGAATAGGCTTGGTAGGATCTTCGTACTTGGTTTGATATTCTTGACGCTTGCGTTGCGAATAGACACCTGCATTATGCTTTGGACGTGGACGGAAGTTGCGCTCGGTAGATTGTTCTCCATCAGGGCGAAAAGCATTGCGCCTTGGCTCTACTTTCTCAGCACGTGTAGCTCCCGCAGTACGGGTGAAACGCTGACGTTTGCGACCGCCTTCAGCGGGTGTGAAAGATGGATTAAAACGAGGACGAATAGAAGCTCCGTCTGCCGACATGGTTGCGCCATTTTGCTCACGCGGATTCTCATCCTGACGGTAGCCACCCTGACGACGTGGGGTGCGATTGTTTGGATCAAACATAATAATCTTGTTTAGTGTTGAGTGTTTAGTGTTTAAAGATTGATTTTCAAGAAAGGTCTTGGTGGTATTTCAAACCATAGGCTCTAAGCATTGCTCAGAGCCTATGACTGTTGGGTCAATGGGGCATGTACGTCTCTCGACGCCATACGCCGAATCGCAACACTTAGGCCTCAGCAGCTTGCTCTACAGCCAATTTACCACGATAGTATCCGCAAGTAGGGCAAATAGTGTGGTAGATGTAGTGAGCGCCACAGTTAGGGCAAAGTGCCAAAGCTGGCATTTTAGCTTTGTCATGAGTACGACGTTTCGCTTGTCTGGTGTGCGATTGTCTTCTTTTTGGATGTGCCATAGTTGTTTATTGTTTTATTAGTTATTTTAATTGTAGTATAGGGTTTCCATTCTATCGGCTCAGCCACGCAGAACGACTGTCCAGTATCTTTTCCACCCGATTATATATCACTGTCATCATCCAGCTCGGCGCAGAGGTGGTCTTGGAGAAGTGCATCCATTTCGGGATTGCAACCACCATCTTGGTGACTATGCACCAGCGGGAGATTCACAATAATCAATTCGTAAGCCAACCATGCGAGGTCAAGTTGCTTGGTATCTTCCTCCAAGTCGATGTTCTCTTCGTAGATATCCACCTCTACGTCCATCGCATCGAGACAACGGTCGCAGGTCACTTGCACCTGCCCTACGATATCCAAGTCCACCTCAAAATCGTCTTCATGCAGCAAGAGACGCGCCTTCACATCCACCAATCCGCCCAGCAACTCGGAGCCATCAATGGTAGCAAAATATGAGCTATCCAACTGAAAATCAAAAAGATGCTCACCCAACTCCAATTTATCCAACAGGATGGTATGCGGTGTTTTCTCGCTCATTACGAACACAATTCTGCAAAATCAGCATGCAAAGGTACTACATTTTTCTGAAATACGCAAATCTTTGTGCGATTTTTTAGAAATTATTTCGCATTTGGCAGATACGGCTGGAAAGTTTGGTAGTATTGTTGCATCCACGAAGTTGCCATTTGGTCGTATGACTGCCAAAAGGCTTGGTCAGAGATGGCGCCCGTGGTCCATTGCTGGTATAGCGGAAGGAAGTCTGAATGGATGACTTGCTCCACCTGCTGGGTACAGGTAAGCAGTGCAGGTTTGTCGGCTGTGCCACGCAAGATAGTTTGGGTTGCGATATAGCGGTTGCCATTGCTGATATGCAGCGGGAAAGCCCATTGATTTTTGATTGCTAAAGAAGCATCGCACATCTCGCTATGGAGATTATCGGCATCGCGCGCGAGCATATAATGAGGAAGGTGCGCACTATGCACAAGCAGCGGAATAGCCACCGCGCAAGCAGGATACCCCAGAGCAGTCCACATGACGGTGTGCAAGGGGTCATCGCCTGCTTTCACACCTTCGAAAACAATCATGGCAGAGGTGATGCGACGTGGAATAAAATCTTGGTCCACCATATAGTCAGGTGCATTGTTGGCAGAGATATTAACTCCCAGCAACTCATGACGATACTGACGCGAAAAGCGGTTAAGCACCTCCGTAGCTGAAAACTCCCGCTGAGGTGAGAATGCCTCCTGCATGATGGCAGAAGCGGTGAGGTAACGTTCGTAGCCCTCGTAATCTTCGTAACGCCCTGCAAAAGAGAAATTGGTAACTACTCGATAGCCCGATTGCTCGGCATTGACATCGTATTTGATATAGTGGGTATTGTTCATCTCGTAGTATGCTGCCCCACCCTGTGCATCAATAATGCCGAAGTTGGCTTCCACGCCCCACGGCTGGGGGTATGTGGTGAGCCATTGTTCGAAATCGGCAATCGTAGCACACGACGCGAGAGCGTGATACATGAGTTCACCTTCGCGGTCCATCTGACATTGGAGTGTATCTTCGCGCAGGTTGTATGAAGCGGTATTCATGATACAAAAGCCCGCTTCGTTGACACCAGACCATACTTCACCACCCAAAGTGGGCGCGTTCATCAGTCCGATGAAGGCATATTTCTCGCCTTGGAAATAGGCAATACGGTTGTTCAGTTCGTCGGTATCGCGATGCTTGAACATCATAGGACGCCCCGATGGCGTAGCTTTGCCAGATATGATAAAAGAGGTACATGCCCACGCGGGGGAGAGTATGAAGCAGGCGAGGAGGAGAAGATGGATATGTTTCATGAAGGTTCTCAAAATTTGAATAGTTGTAAAAAGCTCGCAAGAAATATTTAAAAATGACGTGTTATCATTTATCGGGTTGTGGCTCCAATGAACGAGTCCATTGGATATAACCATACACACAGTTGGCGCACCAGAAGGCGTACTGGGCAGCCATGCAGTAGTTACCTGCACGGAGCCACATGATTGTAGCCAAGATATCGACAAAGAGCCATAAATACCACTGCTCGCGATAAGCAAGTACCATCAATATTTGTGCGAGTATGGCTGGGACGGTAGTGAAGGCATCGAGGTAGGGCTGAGGGTCGTCGGTGAAACACTGTAGCAGCCAGCCCGTGAGCAAAGAGAGCAGCAAAAGAGCAATGGATATGATTAGCATCCAGCGCGGAGATATAACACGCGTATGCACTTGCAAGGACTGCTTTTGCAGACGGCGATGCCAAACAAAGACACCATAAATCATTGTTAGGAAATAGAACACATTGAGCGCAATCTCGGCATAGAAGCGCTCTAAGCAGCAGAGGTAGGTGTAGGTGCCTACTTGCGCAAAGCCAAAGAGGAAAGTGAGGATATTGCCCTGTGCGCTCAATACCACCGAACAGATTCCTAACATACCGCTAACCAACGACCACGGATTGTCGGGCATGAGCACGAAAGTGATGACCTGAATCAACAAGCCAAGAATGAGGAAGGGATATGTGAATTTTGCAGTTGACAGGGGGCAGTTGAGAGTTGACAGTTATTTTTTTGGTTTGCCTGTGAGGGATTTTGGTTTGGACTGTACTTGCGGAATGGCAAGGTGGTCGAAGTTCTCCTCGAAATCCCAGTTAGCACGCAGTTTGAGTTTGGATGGGTAGTAGTAAACGGGCTCTGGTTGACGATGTAGCAACCAATCTCCAGTCGTCCATTTGCCATCACCATTGCGGTCGATATACATACGGAGATAGAATGTAGAAGCTGCGAGGTATTCGAACTTGGTGCCTTCTGGCAATGCGGGCAGTTCGCGCACCACAACATCTTTCTCGTTGAGCAATTGGATACGTGCCTGAGGGTCGAAATGCGTGAGTTTGACGGTTAATGAAGCGTATTCGTTGAGTGCCTTAAGGCGAATCTTCATATCGGTGCTATCATTGCAAACGCCATAGATATCCCGCACAGCCGCAGAATCAATGGTTAGGTGGTAGGACTGCTCGGGTTGTAGTGCTGCAACAACGTAGTAGTTCATAGCGATAGAATCGCATTTGATGAGTTGGAAAGGAATAGGCTGCATAAGAGTATCTACCTTCTGTGAAAGATGGAACATCTCCTCATGCACAGAATCCAATGGGAATGCGGAAATGATACGAAGGGTGTCGTATATCTCGAACTTGGACGAAGCATTGGACTTGAGTTCGAGTTTGCGCGAGAGTTTGTTGCGCATATATGCCTCGCGAGCTTTCTCCGAGAGGCGTGGATGGCGATATACGGCAAGAAGGGTATCTGTCTGAGGGACAAGATTATAGAGCGAGTCGGAAACCATATATTGCATTTGCAGATAGATACTATCTTGGGATATGGCAAGCGAGTCGGTGAGCCAATAGGTAATGGTGTCGAAATGCGTAGAAGTCTGCAAGAGGGCATAGTCGAGGCAATTGACCCAAGCAGAATCGTTGCCCAGCGAATCTACTTCAGATGGTCGCAAGGCGCGAATGAGCGGCATGGAGTCTTGTGGCGCAGCGAAGATGAGGGTGAAAGCATGTTGCTCCTCGCGCGAGATCTTCTGGAAATACTGACGTTGCTTGGCCTCTTCGAAATACCATAGCAAGAGTGAGTCGGGATAGAAATGCGTGACTGGATGAACAAAGGTGGAGTCCACAAGGCGTGTGAAGAGTGTGTCGCCCGAGATAGAGTCGATGCCAAGCGTATCGCGCCAGATGGTGTCGGTGTGGATATCGACGGTGCAATAAGGCGTGATGAGTGAATCGGCAAAAGCAAAAGCCTCGCCTGGTTGATAGAGGAAATCGCGGCTAATGTCGTTGAGCGCATAGATGCGATAGGTGCCTGGCTGGATATTGTGAATGGTGAATTCACCCTCTGCATTGGCGCGTGTGATGCGCGTGAAAGGCAGGGTAGAGAACGCTGAATCGTGATGATTGCGATGGATACCTACCAGCACATCGGGTACGGGGTTTAGGTTAGAGGCATCGTAGATGGTGCCTGAGATGGAAAGCGAGTCAATGACATCGCCTGTGGAGAAAGAGAAGACATAACCAGTGAGTGGCGTCTTCTCGTTGTAATCGCAGATGGCAGACCCGAAGTCGATGGTGTAGGTGGTAGAGTCTTGTAAGTCCTCCATGAAGACTACTGAAAGGTGTTTGCCAATGGCCTTGACCTCTGGCGGATTCTGCTGAGGAGGGGATATGAGTACTTTGTTGGCTACATCATCAAGTTGGATATACTCGTCGAAATACACTTGCACCTCTTTGCCCGTGAAGTGCAATGTGCCATTGAGCGGTACCTCTTTGAGAACAGTAGGAGGAATGGTGTCGCGCGGTCCACCTTGTGGACCTTGACCGCGATTGGCGCATGATGACAGTATTGCTCCAACCAATAATGCGTATATATATGTAGATATTCTATTCATTTTCAAGCCAATTTAATCTAACACTCCTAATTGGTATCCTTCTCGTTGCAGCCATTCAATGACCAAAGGCAGTAGTAGCAACATCCTATCTTTAGCCTTCAGGGAGTCGTGCATGACAATAATACTGCCGTTGCGCGTGCATCGCTGTACTACTGACAGCATTTTCTCTACGCTATAGCATGGATTGTAGTCATGTGTGAGTACATCCCACAAATAAATAGTCTGCCCCGCTAAACGGAGTGCTTTCTTTTGCGAATATTTCATGCGTCCATGTGGCGGACGGAATAAGGTTGTCTGCAAGATGTTGTTCGCTCGCTCAGCATCTTGCACGTAAGTATGGGTACAGGTTTTATACCCTTTTAAGTGATGGTAGGTATGATTGCCTATCGCATGTCCTGCTGCACGAACTTGTGCTAATAGTTCAGGATAGCGTTCTGCATTTTCACCTACCATAAAGAATGTAGCTTTCACACCATACTGCGCCAGTATTTTCAGTACTTGAGGCGTACATTCAGGAATAGGTCCATCATCGAAGGTCAGATAGACGACCTTCGATGATGGATTCATTCGCCATACAACGCCACTATAGAGGCGTTGTAGCCACGTAGGGAATTGATATAATAGTTTACAGATCACTTTGTTGTAGAGCGCTTCGCTGAAGAGCACTTTGTTGTAGAGCGCTTCGCTGGAGAGCGCTGTGCTGATCTAAATAATCATCAATCTCCCCAAGCCAATGCTGACGCACCTAATACAGCAGCATCTGCCTCTTTCAAATCAGAGAAGAGCACTTGCACCTTGTTGCGCCACAAAGGAAGCACGTTGTCATTCATAGCCTTCTCTACTGGGTCTTTGATCCAATGACCAGACTTGGTCAAGCCACCAAACATCACAATTGCCTCTGGTGCACTGAAAGCGATGAAATCTGCCAATTGCTGACCCAGAATAGTGCCTGTGTAGTCAAAAATCTCCTTGGCTACTTCGTCACCTTGTTCAGCAGCATCATATACGTCTTTTGAGGTAATAGCATCGATGTCAAGATTGCGAAGCACGGTTTCCTTGGTGGTAGAAGATATAATCTCTTTAGCTGTACGCGCTACGCCAGTAGCCGAAGCATACGCTTCAAGGCAGCCCTTCTTGCCGCAGTTGCAAGGACGACCCTCCTCACCACGCACAGCGCATGTGTGACCTAACTCGCCCGCAAAACCGTCGTGACCATACACCACTTTGCCATCTACAACGATACCCGAACCTACACCTGTACCCAAAGTAATCATGATGAAGTTCTTCATACCACGAGCAGCACCGTAGGTCATCTCACCCATAGCCGCAGCGTTGGCGTCGTTGGTAATCTTACATGGGACACCGAAGCGGTCGGTCATGAGTTGAGCAAATGGTACAGATTGCCAAGGCAAGTTCATAGCGCCCTCAATCATACCAGTATAGTAGTTGCCGTTTGGTACACCTGCACCAATACCGCGAATCAAATCCATACCGCCTACTGAATCAACGATTTTGATTGCTTCGTCGTACAGTGCATTCACGTAGTCATTGATGTTTGGATAAGCTTGTGTTTTGATGGAAGTACGTGCCAATACATGGCCACGTGCATCTACAACGCCCAATACGGAGTTTGTGCCACCCATATCAAGGCCTAATACATAAGGTTTCTTTTGCATAACTTAGTTAATTATGAATTATGAATTTTGAATGATGAATTATTCTGTAGGAATATCTTTGTTTACGTTCTTGCTACCAATGAGGGCATAGAAGAGAATGTAGAGCAAACCTGCGATTGGTACGATGTAGGAAATGAGGTAGTTGGTATGGTCAGCCAAGAGGTTTTGGAAGAATGGCAAGATACCGCCACCGCAAACCAATGCCATGAAGATACCACTGGCTGCTGGGGTGTATTTGCCCAATCCTTCGGCTGCGAGGTTGAAGATTGCGCCCCACATCACACTGGTCATCAAACCGCATAGGAACATCAGAATCATGCTCACTGGCAATTCGATACCTTTGAAGGCTACCACCCATGTCTCTGGGAAGAACATCACGCAAAGCAACATCACAATTGCCAATGAAGATACCGCTACCAACATAGCCTTGCTGCTCACCTTACCACCGATAGCACCGCCCAATAGACGACCACACATCATCATTAGCCAATATAAGCCCACTACGGTACCTGCAATGGCAGGACCTACAGCAGGGTTGTTGGACATATATAGGTTGGCTGTGTTAGGAATACCTACCTCAACGCCCACGTAGAAGAAGATAGCGATAGCACCCAACACAAAGTGACGGAAGCTAAGTGGGCTATATTGGTCTTTATTTGCCTTGGCAGCAGCGCGTTGTTCTGGCGTCTCGATATGTGGTTCAGGAATCTTGGTCAAGGAGATAATCACAAATGCCAGCAAGAAGATGAGCATTGCTGCCAACATAGCAGGAGCCGCATCGCCTACTTGTGCCGCAGCAGCGCTACCACCTATCAGATAACCCAAAATGATTGGAGCCAAGGTACCACCGATGGAGTTACACGAGCCACCGAATTGAATCAATTGGTTACCGCGTTTGCCACCGCCACCAAGGGTATTGAGCATTGGGTTGACTACGATATTGAGCAAGCACATGGAGAAACCTGCAATGAATGCGCCCAATACGTACACGCCGAAACTCTCGGCATATCCGCTCAACCATTGTACACCTACACCTATAAAGCCCACAGATACCGCCAATAGAGAGGTGAATTTATAACCTTTACGTTTCAAAATGATACCTGCTGGCACACCCATCACTGCATACGCAATGAAGTTAGCCAATGTACCTAACTGCGCCATCGCGTTGCTGGCGCCAAACTGTGTTTTTACGATTACGCCCATCGAACCTGCAAAATTGGTAACGAAGGCAATCATAAAGAACAATAAGAACATCACTACGATAGGGAGGATGTTGGATTTGTTGTTACTCATAACATTAGATTGTTTTTGTTGTTTATATTGTTGTTCAAAATGGTTCAACGTTGTTCAACATTGTTCAATGTGGTTTAAAGTTGTTTTTCGAGGAAGAGCATGATGCGACGGTGGAGGTGCTCGTAGTTGGAGCGGTTGCGGAGGAAGTGGTTGTCGTCGGGATAGAACTGCATCTCAAACTGCTTGCCCGCTTGCACGAGTGCATCCACATATAGCCACGACTGCTGTGCATGTACGTTATCATCAGCCAAACCGTGAACCAATAGCAATTGCCCCTGTAAGTCGGCAGCCAAACGCATCACATCTGCCTTGTCGTATCCCATGCTATTTACCTGCGGACGACGCATGTAGCGCTCGGTGTAGGCAGAGTCATAGAGTCGCCATGAAGTGACTGGCGCTATGGCAATACCACATTGCCATATGTTTTCCCCGCCCTGTTTGCTGAGGCACATGAGTGTTTGGTAGCCACCATAGCTCCAACCGCATATAGCCATTCTATTGCCGTCCACATATGGCAAAGTCTTCAAGTATTTAGCTGCGCTTATCTGATCTTCGGCTTCTTTCACGCCCAACTGCATATAAGTGGCATTGCGCCAATCACGACCGCGAGCATTCGTACCACGACCATCTACATTCACCACCAGATACCCCTGCGATGCCAAGTAATGACCAAAGCGTTTGCGCCATGTATCGGTCACTTTTTGACTTCCTGGACCACTGTATTGCATCATGACGACAGGATAGCGCTTGGTAGCGTCGAAGTTCTTTGGCAAGATACGCCATGCGTTGAGCACGTCGCCACGCTCGGTGGTGATGGTGAAGAACTCCTTGTTAGGCAAACCGCTGGCGTTCCATGCTTGCAGTACCGAATCGTTGTCTAATATCAACTCGGACGCACCTCCGACTGTGTGCAATGTATAGCGTTGTGGGAGGTTGAGGGATTGGTAGCAGTCGATGTAACGCGTGAGGTCGCGGGAGAAAGTCAGCGTGTGTGTACCTTCGCCTTGGGTGAGGCAGGTTGTGGTGTTCTTCTTGAGATTGAGCGCATAGGCTTGGCGCGTCATAGGGGTGTTGGCTGCTTGGTAGTAGAGGGTTTGCAGTTGCTCGTTGTAGCCATATAGCATGGTGATATCCTGCTGCTGAGGCGTAAGGAGCTTCTGCTCGATGCCTTGCGAGGAGTAGAGATAGGCTTGGCTGTAGCCACCTTTCTCGCTGAGTACAATCACACGACCATCTGACAGCCACTGCCATTGGTCGAAGAGGGAGAAGTCCACATAGTGGTTCTTGCTTTGTTCGCTATAGAACGGATGGCATACAGTAGATTTCGGATTACCTTTGACCACATCCATCCTATTTTGGTCGCGGTTCATGTGGAGGATAACCAAATCGCTGGTAGGTTGCTCATCCTTCTTGGTAGGCTTGGTCAGCGGTGTCCATGTGATGCGTGGGATGTAGCTATCCATATACGACGGCAACTGCATTTGACGGATGGTCTTATAGTGGATGTCGTAGACGCATATGGAGGCTTTTGCGTTGGCTGCGCCTGCTTTGGGGTAGCGGAGTGTGTGGGACTGCGGATATATTCCGTTGGTATATTCCACACTTCCGCTGTCTGGCAAGAACGTCTGCCATTCGAAAGTAGGCACTTCGGTCTCGTCTAAACGAACAAAAGCCACCTGTTTGCTATCGGGTGAGAAAGCGAAGAGGCGGGTAACAGCAAACTCCTCTTCGTATAGCCAATCGGAGATGCCGTTGAAGATTTCGGTGTTTTCGCCCGTTGTGAGTGCCACTTCGGTCTTGAAGTCAATTTTGTAGATATATAGATTATTATCTGCCTTGGCATATACCACATACTTGCCATTAGGCGATAGTTGGGCATCGCGCACAGGCACATCGCTCAGGCGAGTGCGAGTGTTCTTTTGGGTATCTACCAAGTAGTAATCCGCCATAAAGGAATGGCGAAACAGTTGCTGCTTATTCTCGTACTCCAAACGATAGCGTTCGCTGTTTTGTCCTTGATTGACAATGTATTGTAGTGTGTCAGCAGTTAGGGTCTTAGCGTCGTAGCCACCGCGTAGGATATGCATCATATCATCGGCACACAGCCACATGGACGTGAGCATTAAGCAGAGTATCAGTGTTATCTTTCTCATATCGCTTGCAAAAAAATCGTGCAAAGGTATTTTGCGCCATCTCAGCACCAGAACCTTCTTTCTGTTATTTTACGCTGCAAAGATACTGCTTTTTTCGCATTCTACCAAATTTTTGTAGAAAATCATTTGAGATGCACATATTTCTTACCATCAATAATCCACAAATCATAGTTCCCGAAATGCACATGGTGGACATTTTTGCCTCGTTCCACATCTACATTTTCTACGGAATAGAATTTACCAAATGGCCAAGAAGTATATTCTGCCTCAACATATGGATACAGCCACATGACATTATTCTCTAATACGCTGATATTCATATGCTGTACATATCCATCAACACTATTGAATATATCATCAGTACCCGCACCAATGTAGAGCGCATATGTGCTAGCATTATGTTCATAATAAAACACCCATGAGCCATCTTGCAGCAGACGATAACGCCATTCCGACACATCGTTGGTCAAAGATGTGCGATGATAACCAATGTATTCGCCACTTATGACATGTTGAATGGTCAATGTAGAATCAGTTAGAAAATGAATATCGTAGATTGCATTGCTATCTACCATGGAGCAAAGAACAGACTGCGCTTCTTCTGTATAAACAATTGATGCAGGAGAAGTAAATAGACTACCTTCGTGGACTTTACCCAACAAAGCAGCACCCATGCTTATGCCATACAACTGCTCTGTATATGCATTACGTTGCACCATAACATATTCACCCGAAACGTTTTTCGATGACGATAGCACCTTATCCCCAGATGAATAGACTGCATAGAGTTTGGTATCATGAGTGGGGAGGTATTGGGTGCCTGCGGGTAATATGGAAGGTGCCCATTGAGCATCTTCAACCTCCGTTTCACTCCACCCGATAAAATGCCAAATAGCGGTATCTTGCCAAGCTGGCAGAAGAATAGGCTCGCCTATTGCTGCTTGCATAATGGGAGGCAATATGGTATCTAATCCCGTTACAAATTCTACAGAATAGCACCTAGACACTGGCGCTTCGTAGTTGATGGTATAACTATTGATATATAGACTATTTTGAGTAGCAGAAATGATGATTTCTACTGCTTCGCCCGACCGAACCTCTACATTCATATTCTTTACAATATCCACCCAGTCGGTGGTAAATGTTTCTGCCCATGCAGCATCGGCAAACGATTGGTCATCAATCTGCCACACGACTTCTTTTCCAATCAACATCTTCAGTGATCCTGCGCCAGCAGACTTGTTGGAGCGCATGGAGAGTGTGACGGTACGTATGGTGCAGCCTTCCCAACCAGTCAGGTAAAGGCGTGTAGAGTTGCCTGCGGTCATCTGCCCTTTTTGTCCCGTGGTGGCACTACGCTCGTAGGTGTAGGTTGAGCTCTCGGGCAGTACGCCACTTGCATCGACGGAAGTGGTGGAAGAGAGTGAGTATGTGGCTGTTAGAATGGAAAAGAGAAACGCGAGTAGCATGGGGAAGTGGTGTTATGAGGAAAGATACTAATTTATTTTCTTCTCAGCCAAAATGCTAAGAAACGATCATATACAATATATCCTTTCTCTGTAGGATAAATATATTCGTTTTCCGACAAGTATTGTATGGCTCGCTGCACGCTTCCGACTGCTTTCAAGTGGTATTTCTGCATAAATCCACCTGCTGTAGGCGATTGTACACAATGTTCTTTAGCTATGGCAGTGAGCAGTGTGGCTTGATTAGAAGTCAATAATTGATACAAGCGATTGTAATCATCCGCACGCGAAGATACTATTGCTTGCAGGCATTGGCGAAAATCTTCTTCTGTGAGTTGTTGGTCATTATAAAGCCCGTACAACTTATTGAGAATGGATTGCACATACCACGTTACCCCATCTACTGTGGTGTAAATGGTATGGAATAAGTCTTCTGATATGGTCAAGTTTTTGGATTGCAGGTGCTGTTGCACAAATAGATAGTAGATGTGCTCATCTATTGGTCGCAAATGCAGGCGTTGGGTGCTGGAGTAGAATGGATGTTTGGGCGAATCAAACATTTGCATCATCAGGTGTTGTTTGCTGCCCGAAAAGATAAACCGCACATTATGAAGGTTTTGCACATAGGTGCGCAATAGTGCTTCTACATTCTTTTCTGGGTATTCATTTATCTGCTGAAACTCATCAATGGCAATGACGAGATTCTTATCTAAGTCTTTGACATATTGAAAGATTGTGTCTAAGGTTTGCTCCGATTCTTGTGGCTGAAAACCAACACTCCATTGCGGATTATTGGTAATGGGGTCAAACTCCATTGTTAGTTTCAGTCCTCGCAATAATTGGCTGATATTATTGCCCATTTGTTGCAGAGGCGAATCAAACTTGCCAATGATTTCGCGCGCTAATTGACGCACAAAATCTGCTAAACTTTTGGTGGCGTAAATATCAATATAGATACATGCAATGTCAGCGTTTTGCGTTTGGAAGTGATAAAACAGATTGTGAATTAAACCCGTTTTACCCATTCTACGCGGACTAATCAAACTGACGTTTCTACCATTTTGTATTGCCTCTAATAGTTCTTGTGTTTCTGCTTCTCGGTCGCAAAAATAGCGGGGGCTATCATAGCCATATACCAAAAAAGGATTAGATAACTCTTTCATAATAAATATATTATAAAATTATGCAATTTGCATTATGCAATTTGCGGTGCAAAGGTACTGCTTTTTATTGATATATGCAAGTGTTTGTATAAAATAGTGTTAAAAAGGTGGCTGGGTTGCCACCTTTTGGAGTATTTTTTAGGTTTTGATTTTGTCGTGGCTATGCCTGCGAACAAAATTTTGGTGCTTACTATAGATCCTTGACAAGACGGACTGACCGACCGTAGTAGCGATAGTTGTGGCTCATGCGCGCCACGTCCGAGAAGAAGTAGAGGTAGCTCGCGTTGTAGTCACCGCTCTCAGTGGCAGACCAATAGTAGCCGCCGTTCTGCACATGGCGCACAAGCGAGCGGTCGCGGTAGCCCGCGACAGGCAGGAAGACTGCACCTGCCGCCTCGAGTAAAGACCATTGATCAGCCGTGAAGGTTTGGTAAGCTGCATAATAATCAACACCATCGTTACTATGGAAACCTGACTTAAAGGTAACACCCGCTGGACATACCCAATTATCAGGCAAGAAAATTAAACCATTCACACCATTGACCTGAGCGACACCATTGAGAGAAGATGCATTCTCTCTAGTCTTTAATAGATATTCCCACTCATCCTTAGATAGTGTACGCCAGGTATTAGGAGCATCATTACCAATCTTATTCTTACCCCAATCAACGAAACTACCATAATAAGTTTCATAATTAGTAGAAGTACTTACACCGAAATTTGTCAAACTCGTACTCCAACCGAATAAATCAACCTTATCTGCCAATGCAGTTCCTGATTTAGAATCACCATAAGTTGGGTCAGAAGACACACTGCCACCAATTACATTATCTGTACCTATCACTTCCCACTGAGCACTCGCAAAAGACCATGTATTAGTTGATTGGGTATATTGTAAGTTACCTTTAGAGAAGGTCACTTGTTTATCTGCGGAAACAGAGAACATACCTATGCCTGCGGAAGGAGTATCATCTTCATCTCCACAACCTGTTTCTACATATACTGTGTCGTGAATATACACCGTATCATGTACCACCTTAATCAATGTGCGAGGGAGGAGTAAATGCAAAGTATCAATATCCTGCATCTCATCGTAGGTTAAACTATCAATACTCTCAATAGGAGTACCATACAGCAAATGACCATTTGCCCATACCAATTGATTGTCTTGACCAAAAGATAATACACTCATGGCTACACAAGCCAGTAAAAAGAAAAGTTTTTTCATATCATTATAAGTTTTATTGTTTAATTACTTGGAAAGATTGATTGCCACTGAGTAGTAAGTAGTTACCTGTGGGCAACTCTGCCATATCCACTTGCGCAGAACCGCTCTCTACTGCCTGTGTTACCACCAAACGACCATCCATAGAGTACAATCGCAACACTTCGCTTTGCGCATGCTCCACCATTAAAATGTCTTGCGTAGGGTTGGGATACACTTTTACTTGCAAGGCATTGTTACCCTGTGTATTCTCTACACTGTTTGGCGTACTTGGCTGCTCATCCGAGAAACGGATATGTTGCACGTTGGCGAGCAAGTCGCTGAACACCACATTCTGGGCTGCGTCATATACATACAGCGAGTCGCCCGAATACACTACCTTGCCGATGTTGCCTAATGCCGTGATACACTCTTTGCCACTTAGGGGTTTGACTACCAGACTGGGTATAACAGCCCACGCCTGTGAAGAACAAAGCAAGGCACAAATGAGAATAAACTTATTCTTCATTGTTATTGAATGATTTGTGGGAAGTCGGCTCCAAACGACCCGTGAATATAAAAGAAAAGCGTGGAACCTTACCTTTGCTTATTCTCAGATTCGAGGTTCCTGCAAGACCCTATCCTATAAGAATAAGCAACGAACGCCCACGCCGAATATGAATGCCACCAAACAGAGCAATCCAATAAAGGATGCTCTGTGGGCGGGATAGTCATATCCCAAAGGGCGTTTACTGCCTTCTTGTTTTAGATAGGATGAAATTTTGCAGGATTTCGAATCTCTAAAACAAGCGCTAATAAACGCTTTTAATAATATGTCTGCAAACTTTGGGTTTGCGGTTGCAAAATTACTACATTTTTTTGATTTGCGCAAGAGGAAGAGGGAAAAAATATAAAAAATAGTTGGAGAGTACGGGGAAAGTATTGGATGGCAATGAAGTGGTAACGAGATGATAACGGTGTGGTTTCGAGAAAGATAGCGGGAAAGAAGCATATAGAAGGCGGGATAAAGATAGGGGGATCCCTTGTTATTAACCCGATTATCTTACGTATATGTTACGTATATCCTACGTATATGGTACGTAAATGAAAAGGGAAAGGTAGGGGGAGTTATGAATTATGAGTTGAGAAAGAAGAATTTGAAAAGTAAGGTTGGCATATTTTATTAAAATTGTGTTAAAGCACAGAGAATTTACAAATAAATTTGTATATCTCATTTTTTTTTCGTAATTTTGCAGGCTTTTTATGGATTCTTAAGAATCGACACCTTTTCTTCCATCTTCATTTATCCCGAAGATACCCCAAAGATACCCTGAAGATAAGCCGAAGACAAAGAGTTCTTAAAACGATAAAAATCTTAAAAATTGACATAAAACAAAACAATAAAAACTAGTAACATCATGCAAAAGATCCAACTGAAACGTGGTTTGGACATTCCTTTTGATGGAGCAGCAGCCCTCACACTCGGTAGTGTGAATCGTCCTGTGGTCTTCCACATCGTCCCAGACCATTTCGCTGGCGTGACCCCAAAACTCTTGGTCCGCGAAGGCGACAGCGTGAAAGCAGGTTCACCCCTCTTCCACGACAAGGCATTTGCTGAGATGCTCTTCACATCGCCTGTTAGCGGTAAGGTGGTAGCCATTGTACGTGGCGAGCGCCGCAAGGTGATGTCCATCGACATCGAAGCCGATGCTACGATTGAGTATGAGTCCTTCGACCTCAAGCAAGACGCTAAAACCCTCTTGCTGCAATCGGGTCTTTGGGCACTCATTAAGCAACGTCCTTACGATTGCATCGCTCTCCCAAGCAAGCAACCTAAGGCCATCTTCATCTCTACCTTCGACACCGCTCCTGTAGCACCAAACTACGAGTGGGTTCTCAATGGACAAGGTGCAGTGCTGCAAGCTGCGGTAAATGCACTGGCTACTATCGCACCTGTGTACGTAGGTATCAAATGTTGCGCAAGCGCACCTGTTTTCCGTGGCTTGACCAACTGCGAGAAATACGAGGTTAAAGGTCCTCACCCAGCAGGCAACGTAGGTGTACAAATCAACCACGTGGCTCCTATCGCTAAGGGCGAGACCGTTTGGACCATCAACATCCAAGACCTCGCACTCATCGGTCGCCTCTTTACCAAAGGTATCGTGGACATGCAAAAGAAAGTGGCGCTCACAGGCCCTCTCGCCAGCGGTGCACAATACTACAACGTATTGCCAGGCATGCCACTCAGTGCCATCTTCACCAGCAACATCTACAAGGGCTGCAACGCTCGCCTCGTAGCAGGCAACGTGCTCTCTGGCCACCAAGTATGCGCTGATGAGATGGTTAGCATCTACGACAACCAATACACCGTACTCCCTGAAGGTGACGAGACACACGAGTTCATGGGATGGATCATGCCTCGCTTCAATAGCTTCAATGCAGGCAAGACCGACCCTGCTAAGATGGTGAACTGCGGACTCATGGAGTGGCTCTTCGGTAAGAAGAAATACAACTGGGACGCTCGCCTCAAGGGTGGTCGCCGTGCTATCATCGTGAGCGGTGAGTATGACAAAGTATTCCCAATGGATATCTATCCTGAGTATTTGATTAAGGCAATGATTGCAGGTAACCTCGACAGCATGGAGCAACTCGGTGCTTACGAAGTGGCACCAGAGGACTTTGCGCTTTGCGAGTATGTATGTACAAGTAAGATGCCATTGCAAGCTATCGTTCGTGCCGCATTGGATAACTTAAAAAAGGAGATTGAGTGATGCTAAAGAAATTACATAACATAGTAGAGAAACTTCGCCCTACCTTCTCAGAGGGTGGCAAGTTGTCCGCGCTGCACTCGTTGTTTGACGGTTTCGAGACTTTCCTCTTCACCCCAAACACCACCGCTAAGCGCGTAGGTTCGCAGATCCACGATGGTTCGGATAGCAAGCGAACAATGATTCTTGTGGTAATGGCACTCGTTCCAGCACTGCTCTTCGGTATGTTCAACGTAGGTTACCAACACTTCCTCGCTACTGGCGAGTTGGTGCGTGGTGCTATGACTTGGGCATTGTTCTGGAAGAGCTTTGGCTTTGGTGCATTGGCTGTGTTGCCATATATCATCGTTAGTTATGGTGTAGGTCTCGGTATCGAGTTCACCGTAGCACAATGGAAGAAAGAAGAAATCCAAGAAGGATTCCTCGTATCAGGTATGATTATTCCTTTGATCGTGCCAATCAACACTCCTCTCTGGATGGTGGCTGTGGCTACTGCTTTTGCGGTCATCTTTGCAAAAGAGGTATTCGGCGGTACAGGTTACAACATCTTCAACGTCGCTCTCATCGCGCGCGCGTTCCTCTTCTTTGCTTATCCTACCCACATGACTGGTGACAAGTGCTTCGTTCGTACCGAAGGTACATGGGGCTGGGACAACGGACAAACCCTCGTGGATGGTTTCTCTGGTGCTACCCCACTCACCCAACTCGCTACTTCTACCGAAGCTAACCTCATGCCAGTGGACTTCTGGACTGCCTTCAACGGTTTGATTCCTGGTTCTATTGGCGAGACTTGCTGCTGGGCTATCTTGCTCGGTGCTGCATTGCTCATCGTAACTGGCGTAGCCAGCTGGAAGACTATGCTTAGCATCTTCGCTGGTGGTGCACTCACCGCTTGGCTCTTCAACCAATTTGGTGCAGAGACTGCTGCGGCTAACTACCCATGGTACATGCACCTCGTTACAGGTGGTTTCATGTTCGGTGCTGTCTTCATGGCTACTGACCCTGTTACCTCTGCTCGTACCGAGTGCGGTAAGTGGATCTATGGTCTGCTCATCGGTTTCATGGCTGTAGTGATTCGCGTACTCAACCCTGGTTATCCAGAGGGTATGATGCTCGCTATCCTGCTCATGAACGCTTTTGCTCCACTCATCGACTGGTGCGTAGTGCAAGTGAATATTAAGAAACGTATGAAACGCGCTAAAATTTAATGAATATGGCACAGAAGAAATTTGTATGTTCCGTTTGTGGCTATGTTCACAACGGCGATAAGGCACCTGAGGTTTGCCCACAATGCAAGCAATCTGGCGTCTTTGTAGAAGAGAAGAAAAAAGGTCTGGACACCAACAGCAACGCATACACCGTTATCTATGCTACTATCATCGTAGTTATCGTGGCTGTATTGCTCGCTTTGGTAAGCCAAGTGCTCAGTCCTCGCCAAGAGGCTAACCGCTTGCTTGACCAACAAAAGCAAATCCTCGTAGCCCTCAACCAAAACTACGACAACACCGACCCTGCTGCATTGTATCTCTCTTTGGTCAACGATACCATCGACGTGAACGGTGCTCCTGTATTCGTGGCTAATATCGAGGGTAATACCAAGTATGTACTCAAGCTCCACGGTGCTGGTCTTTGGGGCGGTATTGGTGGTTATTTGGCTTTGGATGCTGATAAGAACACTATCTACGGTATCAACTTCAACCACGAAAGTGAGACTCCAGGTTTGGGTGCTGAGATCGTAACAGAGAAGTTCCGCAGTCAGTTCCCTGGCAAGCATATCCGCAATGCTGCTGGCGAAGTAGTTTCAGTGGCTGTGTTGAAAGCAGGCAAAGTGGCTGATGGTCAAGAGCAAGTAGATGCACTCTCTGGTGCAACTATCACTTGCGACGGCGTTAGCACCATGATTGCTACCAACCTCGCTGAGTATGCTGAATTCTTGAATGAAGATTCTAACGTATATGTAAAAACTGCTTTTGTTCTTTTGGACGGAGTTGTTTACGAAGGTGACCTTGATGCTATTGATCCTAATACCATCGAGCATATCACCGTATTGAAGGACTCTGCTGCTATTGCGACCTATGGTGAGGCTGCTAAAGAAGGAGCAATTGTAATAACAACTAAAAAGTCGGAATAAGTTATGGCATTATCTCAAAAAACAAAAGAGGTGTTGTTTGGCCCTCTGAACATTAACAACCCAGTGGTTGTTCAAGTGTTGGGTATCTGTTCTGCATTGGCTGTGACCGTGCAACTGAAGCCAGCGTTGGTAATGGGTATTGCCGTTACTATCATCGTGGCTATGGCGAACGTAATTGTATCACTCATTCGCAACACTATCCCAATGCGAATCCGTATTATCATCCAATTGGTGGTAGTAGCAGCGTTGGTAACTCTCGTAAGTGAGGTGCTGAAGGCTTTTGCTTATGATGTGGCTATGCAATTGAGTGTATATATCGGTTTGATTATTACAAACTGTATTCTCATGGGACGTCTTGAGGCGTTTGCTATGACCAACAAAGTGTGGGATTCTTTCCTCGATGGTCTTGGCAACGGTTTCGGTTATGCTATCATCCTTGTGATTGTAGCATTCTTCCGTGAGTTGCTGGGAGCTGGCACTTTGCTTGGTTTCCGTATCATACCAGAGAGTTGGTATGTAGCTAACGGAGGTTTCTATGAAAACTGCGGTATGATGATGATGCCAGCTATGGCACTGATTCTCGTAGCATGTATAATCTGGGCTCATCGTGGCTATAATAAGGAGTTGAAGTAATATGGAACACGCTATTAGTTTATTTGTTCGCAGCATTTTTGCTGACAACATGATTTTCGCATACTTCTTGGGTATGTGTTCATACTTGGCTGTGTCCAAGAATGTAAAAACAAGTGCTGGCTTGGGTGTAGCAGTCATCTTCGTGTTGGCGATCACCTTGCCTGTAAACTACTTGTTGCAAGTGCATGTGCTCAACCCACTTGGCTTGGGTTACTTGTCCTTCATCCTCTTTATTGCGGTGATTGCAGCGATGGTGCAACTCGTGGAGATGGTGGTTGAGAAGTTCTCTCCATCGCTCTATGCTTCATTGGGTATTTTCTTGCCTCTGATTGCTGTAAACTGCGCTATCATGGGTGGTTCGCTCTTTATGCAACAACGTATCTTGCTCGAGCCAGAGAACGTAAAAGCAATTGCTAACCTCGGTGATGCTTTTGCTTACGCATTAGGTTCTGGTATCGGATGGTTGCTCGCTATCGTCTGCCTTGCAGGTATCCGCGAGAAAATGGAGTACAACGACGTGCCACGTCCTTTGCAAGGATTGGGTATCACCTTCATCGTAGTAGGTCTGATGGCTATGGCGTTTATGTGTTTCAGTGGTCTTAACATTTAATAGGAGGAAAGAAGTATGAATATGTTAGCAATTTTATATTCTGTAGGAGTTTTCCTTGCTGTGATTCTCCTGTTAGTAGTGATTCTCTTGGTAGCTAAGAAATACCTCGTTCCTTCGGGCGACGTGAAAGTGGTTATCAACGGTGATAAGGAATATCATATCCCTGCTGGTGGCACATTGCTCGGCGCTATGGGTGAGGCAGGTGTACACTTGCCATCTGCTTGTGGTGGTAAGGGTTCTTGCGGTCAATGTAAGTGCCAAGTGCTCGAAGGTGGTGGCGAGATCCTCCCTACTGAAACAGTACACTTCACCCGCAAACAACAAAAAGACCACTGGCGTCTTGGTTGCCAAGTGAAAGTGAAAGGCGATATGCAACTCAAGGTGGACGAGTCTGTCCTCGGCGTTAAGGAATGGGAGTGTACCGTTATCAGCAACCGCAACGTGGCTACCTTTATCAAGGAGTTCAAAGTGCAATTGCCTCCAGGCGAGCACATGGACTTCGTGCCTGGTTCGTATGCACAAATCCTCATCCCTGAGTACGATATCGATTACAACAATTTCGACCGCGAGTTGATTGGTGATTTGTATGTACCAGCATGGGAAAAGTTCGGACTCTTTGGCTTGAAGCAAAAGAATACTGAGGCTACTGTGCGTGCATACTCTATGGCTAACTACCCAGACGAGGGTGATATCATCACCTTGACTGTACGTATCGCTACTCCTCCATTCAAACCAAAAGAGCAAGGTCCTGGCTTCATGGATGTACCATGTGGTATCGCTTCTACCTATATCTTCAACCTCAAACCAGGTGATAAGGTGACTATGTCAGGTCCTTATGGTGACTTCCATCCTATCTTCGATAGCAAGCGCGAGATGATTTGGGTCGGTGGTGGTGCTGGTATGGCTCCATTGCGTGCACAGATCATGCACATGTTGAAGACTTTGCACACTCGCGACCGCGAGATGCACTATTTCTATGGTGCTCGTGCTATTGATGAGGTATTCTTCATGGAGGACTTCTTGGCATTGGAGAAGGAGTATCCTAACTTCCATTTCCACTTGGCGTTGGACCGTCCAGATCCTAAGGCAGACGCTTTGGGTGTTAAATATACTGCTGGCTTCATTGCTCCAGTCTTGGGCGACACCTACCTCAAGCAACACGACGCTCCAGAGGACATCGAGTACTACCTCTGCGGCCCTCCTATGATGGCAAAGACAGTGCTTGACTTGCTCCACTCATTGGGCGTTGAGGACGACATGATCATGTTTGACAATTTCGGAGGATAAGGACGCATACAGCGTTAATGCGAAATTTCACAACGGGCTTTAGCCCATTATAAATAAGCCACTCGGTCTGATAGGTGCTTGCACATAAAAAGACCGAGTGGTTTATTATAATGCCCTACCGATAGGTAGGTGGTGAAATGAGCAAACGCTGTATGCGCAAAAGTGAGCGGATCGAATTTCGGGGGAATTTGTGAGCAAATACGCAGTATTTTCTCACAAAGGCGGCGTCCGAACTTTGGCGGATAATCCACGCGCACACGCATGCGCGTGCGTTATATTTTATGGTCATTTGTGCTTCTTTTTATCTAGATTACCGACTCTTCAAAGTTCGCTCACTCCGTTCGCGTGATTAAGCAACTATCGACTGCCAATACCATATTGCGCTCTTCGTTCGCAGCATCTGCTTTCAGAGATGCATTCTTTGTCTATTACTCCCGCATTTCATGCGGGTGCTTTTTCCAAAAAAAGCACTTTTATTAAGATTTCCCTTCCCTTGCACCTACCCAATCCCCCTCGGGTTAAAGACCAAGGAAGAACCAAAGATGAACCAAGGAACACCCAAAGAACTCCCAACCACCAAAAAGTGCTTTTTATTAAGATTTTAACGATAGAATTTGCAAAAGAGAGCTGCTGAAACCAGCAACTCTCTTTATATAGTCTGCTATTTACATCTGATAAAAAATTCTCCTGATTATTTTGCACCGCTTAATATACCATTGTCTTTATCTTCATTGTTTATTCGTTTTTCTTTATCTCCGCGTTTTGTACCAAAATCAAGATTCATATGAAAGTTTAGAACTAATGTCTGGTGAAAATCTTTCATTACAGCATATTGTGTATTAGGAGCTAGATTGGATAAATCTTTTGTATCTCGACTATATCCTTTAGTTGAAAATGGATATAACATCATTGCACGGAATCCCCATTTGTCCTCATTATAACCAATACCAATTGTGTGATAAAATTCTCCATACTCTAATGTTTCTCCCCAAAGATTATTATAACGCGTTGTAATATCTGCGCTAAATTGCCAACCTTTGTACATCCCCACAACACTTGCACGAACACCTGGATTAAAGTGGGTATGTGTATAGTTATTGCCCAAAGAAACAAAATAATTCATAAAAGGTGCAACTGTAAAATTTAATTTATTATCAAGTACTCGCACTTGAATACTCGGAGATATTTGCAAACGATGAAAACCACGCTGATTATCATAGGAACGTACTGCCATTGCTCTACCATCAATGATTTGTTCGTAAGTTTCATCCATAATTGGTTTATGATCATACGAATAGTTTGTCCAAATATTCAAATTTACATGCTTTGACTGCCATGTCAGTTGCATTTGATTAGCAACAAACATTACTGGCTTCAGGTTTGGATTACCCACACGAATCTGGTATTTATCTATTTGTTGGGCAATGTTACTCATCGCTGATAGAGATGGTTGATAACCAGATATATATCCTTTATATTTCCAGAATACTCCTTTACCACAATCTACACTCATAGTTAATTGTGGACGAGCTATCCAATTCGATTGTTTTTGATTCCCTTGTTCGATGTATGTGTGCATAGCACCAATACCTGCTGCATAGGCAAACTTACCTAATCGTTGTTGAACTTCTGCAAAAGCATATGTTTCCGCAGTTTGCATATTAACCACCTCATCAATATCACCCAAATAACTATTTTCAACCCATTGCTGATTATGTTTTGCACCAATCGTTAACATTATATTTTCCCAGTATTTTTCATATATGGCTTCTCCAATAAATGAGTATTTGCTACCCTTAGCCGAAGAAATCACATCAGTTGTATCGCCCAAAGTGCCTGCTATAGGTATTTGTTGAAAGCGACGGTCATTACTACTATTGATATATGTCCCTATGATATCTAAATAGATATATTGTTGTTTAGGTAATTTGTGTTGATAGTAAATATCTAATGATGGCGATATTGAAGAACTACTTGTATGATCATGTATTTCAAATGTATCAGTAGATTGATAGATATACGAATCACGATTACTATGTGCGTGGGGAGTAAACACCATATTGTCACGCAAAGTTATTTGTAGCATATTTTTTTCGCCATTAATCCAATTATATGTCAATCCCAGATTTATTGGATCATATTTCATGCGAGTAGGTTCTCCGACCTCGTTATTTTCTATTTTTCCCGTTGAAAAGTTATATGTTTCTGAATTGGTGCGTACCCAATATAGATCTCGAGGTTGATATTGCCCAATTAATTGGATAGAGGACTTTCCAAAGTGCGCTTTCCCAGATAAAAAGTATTCTCCCCAACCTGACATCGTGACACCATTAGAACCACTAAGCATCAAAGAACCACCCGCATCACGATGCTTCACAATATAATCAATAACGGCAGCTGCACCATTGTAGCGAACACTTGGTTGATCATGGTATTCTATACGTATAACATCTTTGGGGTTAATTGCCATAACTTCTGCATTAGTCGCTTCTATTCCATTGATACGCAATTGTACTGCTTCATTTGCGAGTGTTTTTACGGAACTCTCAATAGGATTCACCACGATACGTGGTATCTGTAAATTTTGTAATAATGATACACCATCGGAAGCGGCTGCCACTTGCTCCTTATTCGGCAAAAGCACTTGTCTATCCACTTTTTGAATAACAGCGTTGCTTTCTACCTTTACTTCGCCTAATTCTGTAACAGCCTCGTGCATTTCGATAGTACCTAAATTAGTACTTTCGCTAACGTTTAAACTCATCAAGATTGCTTCGTAACCAACATAAGAGCATTCCAAAATGTATTCACCATCTGCCATTTCTAAAGTAAATTTTCCATGTGAATCCGTAATCACCCCCGCAAGTTGTTGATCACCTTGTTTTAGACAAATATTTACACCTATTAGTGCCGATTTGTCTGTTGCATCTTGGATAGTTCCAATAATTTTGTTACTTGCCACTAATGGTATTGTACTCATATAAACCATTAGCATGATAAAAATTTTTGTTTTCATAAACTTTTATTTGTCATTGTTAAACCGTTGAAAATTTGTGCAAAATTACTACAAAAACACACTTATATACAAATTTTAGGATTTATATTTCCATTCTGTAATACACAGGAAAACAATTAGTTATCAAAACAAAATATTATATTTCCCCTTTTGTGGCTTATATAAATTTGCAAATCTCCCAAAGAATAAGTAATTTTGCATCGTTTTTAGAATAACTGTAGTAATTATTTGGAGGTATGAACTATCCTTTTCGCATTTTTTTAGCCATTCTATCAGTCTTTGTTTTGACTTTGAGTGCGTGTTCAAATAGAGATGCTTCGAAAATACAAGAAGCAGAAAAAATGATTGTTGCGAATCCTGATTCGGCAATGATAATGCTGCGTGAAGTGGTAAATCCCCATTTATTACCAGATTCTGCACAAGCACTTTATTGGCTTAGTATTGCTAATATACATAGTAATCTACATCAGTCGCTCTCAGAAGACTCGATGGTCTGTTGGTCTGCCGATTTCTATCTGAACGCATGGCAGGATGTACCCCAAAACGAACGCACATCTTTACTCACTAAACGAATGATGAAAGCACAAATGCTGAAAGTATTTTATTATTGGTGGATAAATGAAAAAGAAACAGCATACAAATATTTAGAAGATACACAATCAATCGCCCAAGAGATAAATGATAGTTCTTGGATGATCATGCCTTTTCGTTTGGCATTACAAATCAGTTTGTCAGATCACGATTTTCAACATGTTCGTGAATATGGAGAAGCACTTCTAAATTCAGATTCAAAGAATGCGATACATTCGGATGAAATAGTTACAGTGTATAACGGAATAGCAGTTGCTTGTTACAATTTGGGAGATTATGATGCAATGGAAAAATACTTTGAGCAAGCAATCCAAAGTGCCCAAACAGAACGTGACACATTGTTAGTACAAACTATTGTACGTCGTAATTATGCAGATCTTTTAGGAGAATTGGGGCATTATGACAGAGCTATCAATATGCACAAAGAATTGTTGCAATATTATTCTGATGAGGGGATCTATCCTTTAGGTGAGAGTTATTGCTCATTATCTCGCCTATACTTATTAAAAGGAGATAAAAAGCGAGCACAAGAGTTAATGAGAAAAGCAGAGGCTTCATTAAAAGATTATGAGAGTAGAGGTGATTATCAATCAGTTCGTGGCAACATGTTAGCTTATAGGCAGATACTTGATTATGCTATAACTGGCAAGCTTCTTATGAGCTATCTATGGCAATATAATAATGAATTAGAGGAATCAATACATCTTAACAATGCAATTAGTGCAGCTAGTGAGCAACAAAAGCGTGATTTGCGCGAACAGATACTCAGACAAACCCTATCTCGCCAACGCCAAATTACACTTATTGTTGTTATGATATTTATTATGATTGGTTTGTCTGCCTTTTCAATCTATTTATATAGGCGTCGTAAAAATATGCTTATTGAAAAGGAAGAGGAAATAGAAACATTGCGTAAAATATTTGCAAATATTTCTTCAAGCCAAGAAGAGGGAAAAGAGAATGTCAAAAAATTGATGTTGCAACAATTAGGTATTATCAAAACAATTGTTAGCATACCAACCGAAGCCAATCAACACTTGTTATCGCGACTTATGGCTTTGAACGAGAACAAGGCAAATGTATTAATTGATTGGCAGAATATATTTCAAATGATAGACCTTGTTTATGATGGTTTTTACACACAATTGAATAATCGGTATTCAGGCATTTTGAATGAAAAGGAGATTCAATTATGTTGTTTACTTAAGGCAAATTTTTCGACAAAGGAGATAAACATGCTCACTCGTCAAAGTCTTCAAACAATTTACCAGCGTAAGACTCAAATCCGTCAAAAACTCTCCATCCCCGAAGCCGACGACATCCTCCACCACCTTGTGTAAACATTCGCAACATTTTCCATCATTTGGTATACCTATTGCTACGAATAAAGTAACTAAAGAATGAATTTTTAATAAAAAACTCATTTTGTGCCGTAATTTTTTTTTGCGGAATAAAATATTTTTTGTAATTTTGCAGAAAAATTGTACATATGAATATTGATCAATTAGATTCATTATTTTGTCAATATGGATATGAATTGAAGGAACATACTTCATCATATCGAGTATATCTTCTACACCAAGGAATGTATTATGGTGCAGAGATAATAATGCTGGATGAATCAGATGCTACTGAAACAAAAAAGAGATATTCGAGATTAGGATATTCTGCCAAAGTTCAGCATTTTGCCGATGTAAAAAAAGCGGAGTCGTATTTGTTTAAAGGTTTCTTTAAAACAGGATATACGACTGTCGCCATACAACATAGATATGAAGAATTTGCACAAAAACAAATTAAGCATTATGCGAATCCTCATATCAAATACGAATATATTAACGCTCCTTATTCCATTTATTCTGAGGATAAAGATTTGGCAATGCAAGGAGATAATATCGTAAAGTCGGTTAATGATATTATCAATAAGAAAGGTGCCCATTTGATAATTATTGAGGCAGCCGCTGGATATGGAAAGACGTGTACTGCTTTTGAAATTTACAAATCCTTCCAGCGTTTTAGTGAAGATGCTAAACCTTTATTCACAGAATTATCTAGAAATCGTGAAGCTAGACTATTTAAATATGTGCTGCTTAGTGAAATTGATAACGAGTACAAATCAACAATAGGTAATGATTTAGTTATCTATAATATTAGAAAAGGTCGTATTCCTTTAATTATAGATGGTTTTGATGAATTATTATCAAAAGATATTGATCCAGGCAATGTGGGTACGCTTAATGAATTTGAACAAGTGGAAACAATGTTGTCAACTATAGGGGAGCTATTGACTGAAGATGCCAAAATTATATTAACATCTCGACGTACTGCTATATTTGCAGGCTCTGAGTTCTCTGAATGGGTGGAGTCATACAATGGGAATTTTGATGTGGTTCGTTTTCAATTAGGGAAACCCAATATTCAACAATGGCTTAAGCCAGAAAGATATGACTTGCTTACAGCTAATAATGTACCATTGGAGTATATATCAAATCCTGTACTTCTTACATATTTGCGAAATGTAAACCAAGAAGAGTTCGTCAAGTTAATACAAGAACCAGAAACAATAACTGAAAAGTATTTTGAGTATTTATTAAACCGAGAGCAAGAGAGACAAGATCTAATAATTCCGTATAGGGACCAGATGATTATCTTTGAGAATCTGGCTAAAATGTTTTTAGAGTTTAATATAACAGGGGATAAAAGAACCTTTGTCAAGGAACTTATCGTGGAGTACAATCGCTCAAAATTATTGTATTATAGAGAGTTATCTCCAACTAAACAGTCAATAGAAGAATTAGCGGATACATTAACAAATCATGCCTTATTAGATAGAATAGGTAATACTGACTATGTGGGTTTTGTGAATGAATTTGTATTTGGCTATTTATTAGGTAAATCCTTAGAAAAAGAAAACATTGGATTTTTACAGAAAGAACAAAATCTCCCCGAGGATTTATTGGAATTTGCGATTATGGCTTTTCGTTTTTCGAAGAAAGACAATCGAGAAAAATTATGGAAAAAGCTATCTGTTCTAAAAAATAAAATGTCGCTCAAGCATGCAATGCTGCTAGATGGTGTATTGCAAGGAGCAATATATGGGGATTACAAGGAGATCGGCTTAAATTCATATAGATTTGAAAAAGTTGCATTTAGAAGAGAAACATGTTCATTTGAAAATGTCTCATTCGTTGATATTGTATTTGAAGAATGTACCTTTGAATATGAAACTTTTAATCAAGTAACATTTACTGGATGTAGATTTATTGATTGTCAGATTTCTAATTCAAATTATTCAGGAGAAAGTAACCATGTATATTGTTATGGGTGTGAAGATTATTCGAGTGATTTTATAAAACAGTTTAAAGCAGACGCTCAAATAGTCGTTCCTGAGGAAAAGCAACAAGCATGGGAGTTGAAGATTTTAAGTAAATATTTTAAAGTAGATGGAAAATCAACAAAGATGAAATACATTTCTCATTTAAAAACAGAATTTGATGTTATGGAAATAGATGAAATGTACGATGTATTTGAAAAATTAAGGAGAAGTGGAATGATTCAAACTAGTGGTAATGGCTCTTTCATTACACAAGCAGGAATCACATATTATCACAAAAATAGATAATTATGAGTGCAGCAGAAAGTATATTGAAAACTATAGAGAGCCAGTTAGAGACCAATCTAATAAAGAGCGGTTTGATGTTTCATATCTTTTCTCGTGTCAAAAGTATTGATTCTATAGAAAAAAAGATGGCAAAAAAGGCGGATTCGTATAGGAATAATGGTAAAAAAATGCAGGATTTCCTAGCCTTACGTATTACGTTATATTTTAATGACGATGTAGAAATTGTACACCAATATTTCAAAAATCAATCTAATTATGTGGATGAATCTGTAGATGCCGCGGAAGTGGATAGGTTTCACCCCAAACGACTTAATATAATTTTGCGGATTCCGGATAATAAAAAAGAGGATATGAAGGTTGCGTTAGCTCAAACATCTTATAAAGATTTAATAGATGATACATATGAGGTGCAAATTAGAACTATATTGTCAGAAGGCTGGCACGAAGTTGAACATGATTTGAGATATAAGTGTCAGGAAGAATGGATAGATTATGATGAGGAGTCAAGATTATTAAATGGTATATATGCGACCTTAGAAAGTGCAGAATGGTCAATGTCTGCTTTATTTGATAGATTGTCATATTCTTATTATAAAAATGGGAATTGGAATAGTATGATGCGCAATAAAATGCGATTAAGGTTTAGAGATAAATCTTTTTCTGAAGATCTTATAAAGTTCCTAAATACTAATAAGGAAATTGCAAAAAGTATTTTTCGGGCAAATAGAGATAAAGTAATGAGGCTAATGTTAGAGAAAAGATTCTCTTTCCCTCTTACATATGATACTATCGCCCATGTGATAAATTATATTGAGGTTGGGAATAGGGAACTTTTACAACTAGCAGATAATGTTTTGATTGAAGAAATGCAATCTTTATTCGGGTCTCCAAAAGAAAATAAATGGCACAAAAATAAGCGCAAAGAGTTGTCAAGTAGCCTTTAGCGCAATACTTGTAGGTGCTACTATCATCCTCAAGAAGATTAAGTTTGACAAATTTACCTTCCATGATGGACACGTCTCTGTAGTAGATACACAAACGGTATCTCTTCTGCTCAACCAAACCGTCTTCTAACGCCTCGGTAGAATTGAGATTGACAACTCCCTGCGCATCCTCAAAATCACAACTAAGCAATAAATCACCCCAATCCTGCACTTCGTTCGCATTTTTGCGAATGCACTCCCCCCCCAGCAGCACCCTCACACGGTGCTGCATTTTTTCATCTTTTGAAGACACCAAGTTCCTTTTCTCTCTTCACTTCATCCATAGCTTGCTCCTTTTTTTATTTCAAAAACGCACTTCGCTGAGATAAAAAAGGAGCAAGCCAACAGTAATGACCCTCCTTGGATAAAAAAAGTGCATTTTTTTGTAAAATTCTTTGACAAACTGACAAGTTTTAGCAGTTTGATGTAGTACCTTTGCAGCAGATTTCAAAAAACATGCAAAATTATGGGCACCAACAACCAAATCGTAGTTTATCAAACTGCTGACAATCAAACACAAATTAATGTAACATTAGAAAATGAAACAGTCTGGCTAACACAAGCACAAATAGCAGAGTTATTCCAAAAAGATCAGTCCGTTATAGCACGTCACATAGCTAATATTTTCAAAGAAGGTGAATTAGACAAGGAGAGTAATATGCAAATTTTGCATAATACTTTATCAAAATATAAGCCAACAGCTATTTATAATCTAGATGTGATTATTTCGGTTGGTTACCGTGTGAAGAGTCAACGTGGTGTACAATTCCGCCGTTGGGCAAATCAAGTTTTAAAAGAATATATGCTCCGTGGTTATGCAGTTAATCAGCGAATTGTATATGTAGAAGAATACTTCGACAAACGCTTACGTGCACATGAACAACGCATTGAAAATGTAGAACAAAAAATCGACTTCTTCGTCCGTACAAGCCTACCTCCTCACCAAGGTATCTTCTACGATGGGCAAATCTTCGATGCCTACACCTTCATCAACGACCGCATACGCGAAGCCACCACGCGCATCATTCTCATTGACAATTACATTGACGATAGCGTGCTAACCATACTATCCAAACGAGCAGACAAGGTGACTGCTACCATCTACACGAAGAAACCATCCGTACAATTGCAACTAGACATCCAGAAACACAATGTGCAGTATCCGCCGATAAGTGTCGTAGAGTTCGACCGCTCACACGACCGCTTCCTCTGCATCGACGAGACAGTCTATCACCTTGGTGCCAGCATCAAAGACCTCGGCAAAAAGTGGTTCGCCTTCAACCGCATGGAGATGCAGACCAGCGAACTGTTGCAAAAAATGCAATAGTTGAATATAAGAAATTGTTCTTTGGATCTTAATTAAAATGTTTTCGTATTACTTCTAATTCAAAATTACTACTATGGGACTATTTGATTTTCTTTTTGGCTCCGATGAGAGCTCAACCAATGGATTGTTTGACTTTGAGAATTATCGCAGTATGAGTGAAGATCGCCGCCACCGCGCAGGCGGTTCTGGTAACTGGACTTCTCGTGAAGACTGGGACTGTGGCGACTATGACGACGATGGCATGTCAGGTTTCGATGCGTATGATGATAATGATTTCTAATGCCTCAAACCAACACGCAGTTTCTTCTCTTTTTCTTTTCTAGGATTTCTCCCCAATTTTCAAGGGACATAATTTAGGATGAAGTCGTAGAACCAGAAAGAGATTCGCAGAGACTATATAATAAATACACGCGCACATAGGTGTGCGTGTGTATTTTGTATTACCGTGAAACTGTAAAGGCATCCTATCGTGTAATCGTTCCCCCTAACAGCCGAAAGCGTATTGGCAGTTACTGCCAATATCATCAAACATAATCATGTCCTCCTCAACGCCCAATGAGTGGAGCAATTCAAGCACTGTCTTTGCCATCATTGGAGGACCGCAGAGGTATCCAATCAAAAAGAGACACTCCTTATGGCGTGTCCCTTTAGTTGGATAGTAATAGAATTACTTGCTCAATGCCAACGCTACGTTCACAGCGCAAGCTACGGTGCAACCTACCATTGGATTATTACCAATACCGAGGAAGCCCATCATCTCAACGTGTGCAGGAACTGAAGAAGAACCAGCAAATTGAGCATCAGAGTGCATACGACCCAATGTATCGGTCATACCATAAGAAGCAGGACCTGCAGCCATGTTATCTGGGTGCAAGGTACGACCTGTACCACCACCAGATGCTACAGAGAAGTATGGCTTGCCCTTCAACACGCGTTCTTTCTTATAGGTACCAGCTACTGGGTGTTGGAAGCGAGTTGGGTTGGTAGAGTTACCTGTGATAGAAACATCTACGTTCTCGTGCCACATGATAGCCACACCTTCGCGTACATCGTCAGCACCATAGCAGTTCACCTTAGCGCGTGGACCGTTGCTATAAGGTTTTTGACGAACTACCTTCAACTCGCCAGTAGCGTAGTCGAACTCTGTTTGTACGTAGGTGAAACCGTTGATACGGCTGATAATCATAGCAGCGTCTTTGCCGAGACCGTTGAGGATAATACGAAGTGGTTTTTGGCGCACTTTATTAGCCATCTCTGCAATCTTGATAGCACCCTCAGCAGCAGCGAAAGACTCGTGACCTGCCAAGAAAGCAAAGCACTCGGTCTCCTCGCGGAGCAGACGTGCTGCCAAGTTACCGTGACCAATACCTACAAGACGGTCATCAGCTACAGAACCAGGAATACAGAATGCTTGCAAACCGATACCGATTGCCTCAGCAGCATCAGCAGCGTTCTTGCAACCTTTCTTAATAGCGATAGCAGAACCTACAACGTAAGCCCACTTAGCGTTCTCGAAGCAAATCATTTGGGTCTCCTCGCAAGTCATGTAAGGATCCAAACCGTATTGCTCGCAAATTTGATTAGCCTCTTCGATAGAAGCAATACCATGTGCGTTAAGCGCAGCGAGAACTTGTGCCTCGCGGCGGTTTTGTGATTCAAATTGAACTGGACGTATCATAATTTTGCTCCTTTCTGATTACTCATGACGTGGGTCAATAAATTTAACTGCACCTTGCTCTGCGGTGGTACGACCGTAGGTACCAGTAACTTTCTTCAGGGCCTCGTCTGCTGGTACGCCTTTCTTGATAGCGTCCATGAACTTACCCATGTGAACGAACTCGTAACCGCAAGTCTCGTTGTCTGCATCGAGGTATTGTTTGGTGATATAACCCTCGGTGAGTTGGAGGTAACGAGCACCTTTTGCCTTGGTAGAGAACAATGTACCTGTTTGAGATACAAGACCCTTACCCAAGTCTTCCAAACCAGCACCGATAGCCAAACCGCCCTCAGAGAAAGCAGATTGTGTACGACCGTAAACGATTTGGAGGAACAACTCGCGCATAGCAGTATTGATAGCATCGCATACGAGGTCGGTATTGAGTGCCTCAAGGATAGTCTTACCTACGAGGATCTCGCTTGCCATAGCAGCAGAGTGAGTCATACCAGAGCAACCGATGGTCTCCACCAATGCCTCTTCGATGATACCGTTCTTTACATTCAAACTAAGTTTGCACGCACCTTGTTGTGGAGCGCACCAACCAATACCGTGAGTCATACCAGAGATGTCAGCAATCTCTTTGGCTTTCACCCACTTACCCTCTTCTGGGATTGGAGCTGGACCGTGGTTAGGTCCTTTAGCTACTTGGCACATTTCCTGTACCTCTTTGCTGTAAATCATGTTGTTATAAGTTTAAAAAGTTATAATTGTTTTAAAAGTTTCAATTTAGTGAGAATACACAATATCCCATAATCGGGTGCAAAAGTACAAAAAAGTTTGCAAATAAGCAAATTTTTTCTTAAAAATTATGCCCATACTTGTATATGTGCATTTTTTATAGTATCTTTGCACCATATTTATGTATGAAAGAAAACAAATCGCTAAACATCATGAAAAACAAATCTTTGAATATCCTCGTACTCGTACTGCTTATCGCATGCGCAGGATGCAGCCCTAAGGCAAAACAAGCCATTGAACCAAGTCAAGTAATCGTAACATCCTATCCTTCCAGCATCGGAGAGGCAGGTGTGGCAGTCTATTTGCCAGAAGGATATACCACCTCCGAAGAAGATTATCCAGTGCTTTATCTATTGCATGGCAGTGGCGATGATGAGACTGGTTGGATGACCAAAGGTTGTGCCAAAGCAATTCTCGACTCGTTGATTACCAACGAATTATGCCCGCCTATGATTGTGGTTATGCCCAATGGCTATCTGGAGCAAACGGGGAAATGCTATGCTCCCGAATCACGCCTCTGGATGGAAAGCACTTTCGAAGAGAACTTCAGCCAACTCATTGCGTGGACAGAATCACACTACCGCACCATCAATGACAAACAGCATCGCGCTATTGCGGGACTATCTATGGGCGGATTCCATACGATGCACACAGCGGCATTGCTCAACCAGAATTTTGACTATGTGGGTATCTTCTCCGCACTATATGTGCCACATACAAAACAACCTCACGCTGAGCGCACTATAGATATAAGCGCATTGGCACTCTCCGACAAACCTGCGTACCAACAAACAGAAGCACTACTCGCACAGCAGTTTGCCAATCCACCACAACTATATTGGATTGCTTGTGGTGTGGAAGATTTCCTATACGAGGACAACGTGGTTTATCGCCAATATCTGGATGAAAAGCAATATCCATATGAGTATCACGAATCCGCAGGGGGACACTCATGGCAGAACTGGATGGACTACCTGAAAATATTCGCACAGCGTATATTCTAATTGAGAATTAACTAATCATAACTACATTACATGAAAAAGACATTTTTAATATCCCTATTTGTGGTTTGTGCATGTTTGTCGTTTGCATCGGAGCCATATTTTCGTGCTACATGGGTGAGCACAGTAGCTAACATCGACTTCCCAACCAAAGCTGCGATTGGAAATTATGAGCAACAGAAAGCTGATATGGTTGCTATGTTGAATGAATTCCAAAAGATGAATCTCAATGCGATTGTTTTTCAAGTGCGCCCAACGGCTGATGCCTTGTACAAATCAGAGTTAGAACCATGGAGCGCTTGGCTCACTGGCAAACAAGGTGAAGCAGCCACCTACGACCCACTGGAGTTTGTTTGCAAAGAAGCACACAAACGTGGTATTGATGTTCACGTGTGGATTAACCCTTATCGCGTGACGGGTGGTGGCGGCAAGATTGAAGACCTTGCACCTAATCACGTTTACCACAAGCACCCAGAGTGGTTCTTGAAATATGGTACACAATGGTATTTTGCTCCTCATTTGCAAGAAACACGTGACTTCCTCTGCCAAGTGGTGGCAGACCTCGTTACTCGCTATGATATAGAAGCCATCCATATGGATGACTATTTCTATCCTTATCCTGTTGCAGGGGAGGAGTTTCCTGATGCTGAAGCGTTTGCTAAAGACCCACGTGGATTTGACAATGTAGGTGATTGGCGTCGTGACAATGTGAACTTGGCTATCGAGCAAGTGCGCAACACCATCAATAGTATCAAGCCACACGTACAGTTTGGTATATCTCCTTTTGGTATCTGGCGCAATAAGGCCAACGACCCACGTGGTAGCGAGACCAACGGACTGCAAAACTACGATCAACTCTATGCCGATATTCTCCTCTGGATGGAGAAAGGTTGGATTGACTATGTTGTTCCACAACTCTATTGGGAGATTGGCAAGAAAGTAGCTGATTACAAGACGCTCGCATACTGGTGGGCACAACACGCTACTGACAAATGCCGTGTGTATATTGGTATGGCTCCATACCATATGGGCAATCCTAAAGCGGCAGCAGCATGGAACGATGGCAACGAGATCTGCCGTCAGCTGCGCCTCAACCGCACTATTCCAGGTATCACAGGTGAGTGCTATTTCCCATCGAATGTATTGCTAAAGAATCATCACAACTTGGTGGATAGTTTGCAACAAGTATTCTACCCTACTTACGTACCTGCTCCAAGAAAATAATTCATTCAACATATAAAATGGAGCGAACAGTCGCTCCATTTTATATTATTTTACAACTATGGAAATTATTATTGCATCCATCATCGGCATCTTCCTCGCAGCAGCGGTGGGAGTTCTGGTTTATTGGCTTATGCGCCAACAAATCAATAGAATGAGTGCTCAACTAACTTCTGCCGAGCAAGCATTAGCCACAGAACAAACTCTATTGCAAGAATCCAAACTGCAACTTTCGCAAAAAGAATTAGAACTCAAGTATGAGAAAGAAAAGAACGAGCAAAGTCGTAAACAAGCCGATGAGAAACTGGCTGAGCAGATTCGTTTTTTGCAAGCAGAACTGACTAACACCACTCAAAAACTATTGGATGTTCGTAGCGAAAAACTTGAGCAAACCAACAAGGCACAAATGTCCTCCATCATCGATCCACTCAAGGAGACTATTTCTAAATTGGAGAAGGAGATGAAGGATACTCAGACGCAACACGGCAATACTACCACTCGCCTTGAGCAAAGTATTAAAAATCTGGTTGAAAAGACCGAATCCATCGGCAATCGTGCCGACCGTTTAGTAGAGACACTACTCTATCAACCTAAGTCGCAAGGCGATTGGGGCGAATTAGTAGTGAAGGAGATGTTGGAGAGCCAGGGACTTAAGGAAGGTATTCACTATGTCTATCAACCCACTTTACGCGACGAAAAGGGGCAAACCTTGCGAAATGAAGAAACCAACAAGCAGATGCGTCCCGACTTTATTTTGCACTTGGATGAGAAAGAAGATGTCATCATTGACTCCAAGATGACCATCACGTCCTACGACAATTATGTTCATGCCAAGACCGATGAGGAACGCGAGTTATACGCCAAAGAGATTCTGACCAGTATCCATAATCACATCAACGAATTGCGCCGCGCCAACTATTCGGCTTATATAGAAAATGGCAGAAAATCAGCCGATTTCGTGTTTATGTTTATTCCTAATGAGGGTGCAATGCAAGTGGCTTTAGCGCACGAGAAGAATCTATGGCGCGATACTTTTCTCAAAGACCGTATCTTCATTGTAAGTGAGATGAATCTGTACGCGGCGCTGCGTATTGTGAATGTCACTTGGCGTCAGATTGAGCAAAACAAGAGTTACACCAAAGTTTTCCAAACAGTAGGTCTATTATTGGATAGACTTAACGGTTTCATCGAGAAATTTGGCAAGGTAGAGAAGACGCTACAACAAGCCACCAAAGCATATGAAGAAGCCAACCACCAGCTGATGGTTGGCTCCCGCAGTGTACTCGATACAGGCTATCGCCTACGTGATATGGGCGTTAAGACCAAGAAGGCGCTACCCGAGTCTTATGGTGCGGACATCCTTGAGACTAATCAAGACAATGATTAGTGTATAAATAATAATTCTCGATACTTAGGTAGTGGCCAAAGCTGATCGTCAATCACCATTTCAAGATCATCTACATGGTCGCGGATTTCGTTCATCAGCGGTACTACATAATCGTGAAATTGAATAGCACGCTCACGTTGCTGATCTATATGGTTAGCATGTGCTCGTTCTTTGTTCATTTCATCTACCCTTGCCACGATAGCACTCGCATGGTTTTCTATTCTACGAATCAGTAGCAGATCTTGTTTGTTGAGTATTTCTGCCTCTTCCTCGCTAAACACCTGTTTCACGCTCAACACATTCTGCAGCAACACGGTCTGATAGCGCTTTGCTGCAGGAATAATATGGTTAATCACCAAATCACCCAACACACGCGATTCTATTTGAAGTTTCATAGAATAGTTCTCCCATTTCACTTCGCATCGAGAGAGCAGTTCTGCCTGATTGAACACACCTGTTGAGCCAAACATCTTCACGCTTGAATCTTTCAAGTACTGATCTATCATCAATGGCACGCTTGTTTCGGTATCCAAACCGCGACGCTGAGCTTCGTGTTGCCATTCCTCACTATAGCCATTGCCATCAAAGCGAATATCGCGACATTCCACCAAACAGCGTTTGATTACACTCAGCAACGCACGCTCTTTTGCCTCTCCTTGAGTAATCAACGCATCCACTTCTTCGTGAAAACAATTCAGTTGCTCTGCCACTGCGGCATTTAGTGCCAACACCGAGGCGCCACAGTTTGCTGACGAACCTACCGCACGGAATTCAAACCGATTACCTGTAAATGCGAAAGGAGAAGTACGATTACGATCGGTATTATCCAACAATATTTCTGGGATATTGCCCACTCCCAATTTCATCTCTTTCTTTGCATTAATAATGATGCCCTTATCCATATCAGCCTGTTCGATCTGATCCAATGCGTCGTTGATTTGCGCACCCAGAAACACCGATATTATCGCAGGAGGGGCCTCATGTCCTCCCAAACGATGCGCATTGGTGGCTGAAGCTATAGAGGCTTTCAACAAACCGTTATGTCGATGCACTGCCATCAATACATTTACTAAGAATGTCACGAATTGCAAGTTCTGATAAGGATTCTTACCAGGTGCCAATAGGTTCACACCCGTATTAGTGCCTAGCGACCAATTACAGTGTTTACCACTACCATTCACTCCTCCAAAAGGTTTCTCGTGAAATAGTACACAAAACTGATGATGGTGCGCTACTTGCTCCATGAGCGACATTAGCAGTTGATTATGATCGCTGCTTAGATTAGCTTCTTCATAGATAGGAGCAAGTTCAAATTGGTTGGGAGCCACCTCATTGTGACGAGTTTTGATTGGTATGCCCAACTTTAGTGATTCTTGTTCCAATTCAGTCATAAATGCCAACACGCGTTCTGGGATTGTACCCAAATAATGGTCATCCAGCTGCTGGCTTTTGCTGGCATAGTGTCCCATCAAAGTACGGCCTGTCATCATCAAGTCTGGGCGGGCATTGTAGAGGGCTTCATCTACGAGAAAAAATTCTTGCTCTGTTCCCAAATAGGTGTACACGCGTTTCACATTCTTATCAAAATAGCGTGCCACTTCCACGGCAGCTTTACTTACTGCGCTTATGGAACGCAGCAATGGTGTTTTATAGTCTAATGCTTCACCTGTATAGGCTACAAATATGGTCGGGATACACAATCGGTCACCTATCACGAACGCTGGAGAAGATGGATCCCATGCCGAATAGCCACGTGCTTCAAACGTATTGCGAATTCCGCCATTGGGGAAAGAGGAAGCATCGGGTTCTTGCTGATAAAGTACAGACCCTGAAAACTTTTCTATGGGCGCCCCATCCTCATCAAAATCAAAGAACGCATCATGCTTTTCCGCTGTACCACCTGTCAAGGGTTGAAACCAGTGAGTATAGTGCGTTGCTCCTTGCTCCATAGCCCATTTCTTCATGCCTATAGCCACGCTATTGGCAATATCACGACTGAGCGTTCGTTCATTATCCATCAAGTCAAATAATTCCTCTACGATATTACTCGCGATATACTCCTTCATCTTATCGCGTGTAAAGACATTTTGCGAAAAAATCACGCTTGCACGATGCGTCGTGTTGATTTCCTTGGGCAAATGTGCCCAAGCTGTTTTCAATGCTTCAAATCGGACATTCATATTCGAAAATATAGGCTATTTTTTGTTTATAATCGGATTGTTTCTTAAAAATCACCACAAAATTACTATTTTTTCTGCAAACAACCAAATAAAAATGCATAATTAGCATATTTTTCCGCCGTTTAGATATAAAAACGATTATAAGAGTAGTTATTTATATCAAGTTCCCCGCTCGCACCGCACTATTACCGCACAATAACCAGACAATAACCACACTATTCGTAGCACCCATAGAACCCAAGAAAAACGTATATATAAACAAAGAGAGCCTAAGTTGTTACTTAGACTCTCTGAAAATGGCGCCTACCTAATGTTCTATAAATATCCATTCAGTGGTTTAATGCTAGAAAAGTACGTTCTTCATAATGCCACTGATAGGAGAATGGAGTAATTATGGTTGGGGGAGGAAAGGCCAAAATACTGGATGCTCATGGATATATTTAGCAGTAGCTATACCCCAAAAAGAGGACATATTTAGGGCAGTTGAATCTTGATCTTCCCAGAATCCCATATAACAGATACCTTCCAATGGAGCTGTATAAATAGCATAGCCACCTTCTACCGCGCTGGTAAGCGTCGCGTTCACAGAGGCAGCCAAGTACTCGTTATGAACGGTGAAAGTGTCCTCTGTGTTTGGTGAATAAACCATACCCTTCCATTCTTTAGAAACGGCATCTTCAGAAAGAAGAGAATAGAATTGACTACTCACTTCGTTGAAAATCGTCACTTGATTAGGCCTTTCTGTAGTAGCAGCATATGTCCAAGTTTTCATAAGACCCAATTGATTATTTTCATATTCAAGATGGAGCACAATAGCAGTCCGTTTCTTATTAGTCAAGAGATTATTTATATACTCATCAAAAGCGGAATCATTTCCTGCATAATCTGCATAAAAATCCGAAGGATAAGTATAGCAAGCGCCCTGTATCGTTGCATCTACTTGACCATCAGACGATGGCATATATGGATTACTCAGCGTTCTAACAAATCCCAATGTCTTTAATTGTTTGTCTATGGTCACGGAGTCTTTTCCTAACATGGATGAGGTCTTTGCCATTGTCGAGAGTAATACTTGTTTGTCCTTATCTGGAGTATTTGGACGATTTTGGGATTCGCATCCTATAAATGTGAATAGGACTGCTAATGTAAACATTGATAAAACAGACTTTTTCATAATCCTAACATTTAAAAGTTAATACTATTTTTTCACGACGTGATTGTTTGGAAATTTCGCTGCAAAGTTACAATAATACAACGAAGTGTGCAATAGTTTGGGGCACTTGTTAGCATAGGGGGGGTATTGCATTGATTATCAATGCAATACAACAATGATTGTTAGCGTACTATAAAAACCGCTACTATTCGTTTATTGGTAAATTACGTAAGAAATCAAGTAAATCAGCAGACGTTGTACCTATTTTTTTCGCTATTCGTTGCTTAAAAACACGGATACCATGTTTGTCATAACATAGATATTCTGCTATTTCTATATCCGTCATATGTGAGTAAACAAGACTAATTGTACAAAAGATCTTCTCACGTTCTGACAATGGAAGTGTATCCAACTTACACATCCATGTATGTAGCCAAGGACTAAGATCTCTTTTTAAAGTCTTGTATTCTTTCCAGCGCTTGTGTGGTGTATGATATCTATCTACGATATTAGATAATTGTTCTCCAAATTGACGATAATACAACTCTTGAGATAAAAGAGCTTCTTGATTTTCTACATAGGTAGATAGTTTGTCTATCTGCTCATAAGCTATGCGGTTGCGTTGGCGATACACGACTGTACCTATAGCTAAAATGATGCAAAGCAATAGTATAGTAACCCGCATAATCCACACCCAACGCAATGGGTGGGGATTTTGCAAATACTCTATCAATTTAGGAATAGCTGCTGCATATTGGTTAGTATTATCACGTAATAGTTTCTGTGCATCTGTACGCGCATGAGAGTATTGACTCAGTAGTTCTACGTCATTTTTGTTTTTAGCTACTTGCATTAAACAATAATATGCGTTGGAAATATAATTCGGATTATTAGATATGAGAATTAATTTATGAGCATAATGCATTGTACTATCTATTGAAATATTCTCCCAATATGATTGCATGATTTTCAAATAGCTAAAGCACTTTTCTTCCTCGCTTTGCCAATAATTTAATCCCTTATGAAAATACACTAACGCAGTGTCGTACTGCTGCTGCTCGTAGAAATATAGTCCACATGTCTCATAATAGCGTGCTTGATACGCACTATCGAATTGATATGATTGCGCTATCTGCAAAAGACTATCTGCTACTATATAATTGTGTAAGAGGATATTAGATTCACTTCTATCTAATAGTGTCTGCGAATATCTCCATTCATTACCACTTTCTTTGAAATCGCTGCTTGCACGTTCGTAGAAAATCAATGCTAAACTATCATTATTATTCTGAGCACAAATGTAAGCCATATTGCTATTTACACGTCCACGATAGATAGGGTCATCTATCTGTAATCGATCGGCTTCAATATAGCACCCAGCAGCTTCTACAATCTGATTAGACAAACTATAGTTTCGCCCCATATAATAATACGCTTTGCCCAGTGTATTGCTCATCAGCACCCTACCAAATGGATTATCTAAGCAGCGTATCGTTCTGCCTAATGCAGCCGTATCATCATATATCACATGCTTTGTTTGATCAATACTATCAGCCATAGCTATCACTGCTTTCGCCTCATGCCAAGAACTGCAAGAGGAAAAACACAGTAATAATACAACAGATACAATCAGGGTTAGTATTCTTTGCCAAAAAGCCAATATGTAACGATTGCTAATCAACATCAATCACAATAACATTGTTTATATCTGCAAAGGTACTGCTTTTTATTGACATTTACAAATATTAAATGAAAAAAGGTATAAAGTGTAAAGGGGAGAATATAAACAAAGCACCTAAAAACATATAAACAAAGAGAGCCTAAGTTGTTACTTAGACTCTCTGAAAATGGCGGCTACCTACTCTCCCACAAACGCAGTACCATCGGCGTTGCTGAGCTTAACGACCCTGTTCGGAATGGGAAGGGGTGGGACCTCAGCGCTATAACCACCTAAATATGAGTTGAGTGTTGAATGTTTAGTGTTTAGAG